>JANNAT010000042.1:0-20771 GCA_031384605.1 Cypionkella sp. | reverse complement strand
CCGCTTAAGCGGTCCGCGCGCCCCTTTTCGGGATGTTACGCCACCACCTCGGCCACGGATACCACCCGGCCCTCGGCCACCGACTTCAACGCAGCCTCGGCCAATGCCAAAGCGGCCAATCCGTCTTCACCTGATGGCGACGCCGCCCCTGCGCCACCAACAGCCGCGATGAACGCGGCAATTTCGGCAGCGTAAGCTTCGGTATAACGGGTCATGAAGAAATCATGCAGCGGCGGGCGGGTGTATCCGGCAGAGGTTGCCACTTCGATCATAAAGGGGCGCTGATTTTCTGCGGTGGCGGCCCCCAGCGATCCGTGCACTTCAATACGCTGATCATAGCCGTAGGTCGCACGACGCGAGTTCGAAATCATTGCCTGTTTGCCGGTCGCGGTTTTCAGCATCACCTGCACTGAATCAAAATCACCCGCGCGGCCGATGGCCGGATCGGTCAGAACGGCAGCCATCGCCGAAACCTCGGATACTTCTTCGCCCAGCAGATACCGCGCCATGTCAAAATCATGGATCGTCATGTCGCGGAAAATCCCGCCCGACCGCGCGATGTAATCCAAGGGCGGTGCCCCCGGATCGCGCGAAGTGATCGTGATCATTTCCACATCGCCCAAAGTGCCCGCGTCAATCGTGGCGCGCACGGCAGCGAAATGCGGATCAAACCGGCGGTTAAAGCCCACCATCAGCACCGCCTTGGTGTCACGCACGACCTTCAGACAGGCCTTGACCCGTGCCAGCGACAGATCAATCGGCTTTTCGCAAAAAATCGCCTTTCCGGCCTTGGCAAATGCCTCAATCAGATCGGCGTGCGTATCGGTGGGCGTGCAAATCACCACCGCGTCGATATCGCTTGCCGCCAAAATCGCATCAATGCTGCGGATATCGCAGCCGTATTGCGCCGCAATTGCCGATGCCGCCTGCGGATAGGCATCCGCCACCGCCACCAAAGTGGCATTGCCATCGGCGGATATCGCCTTGGCGTGAACCTTACCAATACGCCCCGCGCCCAGCAGGCCAAATCTTACCGTCATGTCATAGTCCTTTCTTCAGGCAGTCACGGCGTCCGCGCCACCCTTTACACCTGTGATATAGCTTACGATGTCATTGCCATCGGTTTCATCGCGCGTCAGGTTGGCGACGATACGGCCCCGGCGAAACACCACGATCCGGTCAACCAGATCAAACACCTGCCGCAGATTATGGCTGACCAAAATCAACGGCACACCCCGGTCTTTCAGACCGCGAATGATGTTTTCAACCTGTGCAGTTTCCTGCACGCCCAGCGCCGCAGTCGGCTCATCCATGATCACCAATTTGCTGGCAAAGGCGGCGGTGCGGGCGATGGATACGCATTGCCGCTGTCCGCCCGACATGTTGCGGATCGGGTTGTCGACATTTGGAATTTTGACAGCGGTTTTCTTCAGCGCCTCAAGCGTGCGTTCGCGCATGGTTTTGCGGTCAAGGATCGAAAACGGCCCCAGCTTGAACTTGAACAGCTCTCGCCCCAAAAACAGGTTTGACGGCACATCCAGATCATCGGCCAGCGCCAAGGTCTGAAACACCGTTTCAATGCCGGCCTCGCGCGCGGCCAATGGGTTGGCGAAATTTACCTCGGCGCCGTAAAAAAGGATCTGGCCGGCTGATTTTTGTTCCACCGCTGTGACTTGCCGCACAAAGGTGGATTTCCCCGCCCCGTTATCGCCGACCACGGCCACATGTTCGCCCGCGCGCAAGATAAAATCCGCCTCTTCCAGCGCATGCACGCCGCCGTAACGTTTGGTCAGGCCGCGGGTTTCAAGGACGATATCGCTCATGGTTTTATCCCCTTGCCCGGCTGCGCTGACGCCATTGGTCCAGCACCACGGCGGCGACGATGATCACGCCTTTGACCATTTCCTGATAATAGGCATCAAGTTTCAGGAAGGTGAAACCCGAGATGATGACGCCAAAGATCAGGGCCCCCAGCACAGTGCCAATAATGGATCCGCGCCCGCCCGACAAAGCAACGCCGCCGATCACCGCCATTGCGATGGCATCAAGTTCATACATCACGCCCATCGCGGCCTGGGCTGTGACATTTTTCGAGGACACGACAATCGCCGCCAAAGCTGCCAGCATCGCGGCAATCGTGTAGACCAGCACTTTGTGGCGATCAACATTGATGCCCGACATCCGGGCGGCAGCCTCGTTCGATCCGATGGCATAGCTGTGCTTGCCGTATTTGGTGTAATGCATGATGAAATGGAACAAGACCGCCAACCCCACGAAGATCAGCACCGGGTTGATCCCTTTCCACGAAAACAGCCCGAACGTCAGCCAACCGATGAAATCACCGTTGGAAATCGCGGCATAGCTTTCGGTCGGAAACGAAATCGGGTTGCCGGTAGACCACCAGCGCGCAAAGCCGCGCGCGGTTACCATCATACCCAATGTGGCGATAAAGGGCGGGATTTTGGTATAGGCAATCAACGCACCATTGATCAGACCTGCCACCAGACCGCAACAAAGGCCAATGACAATCGGGATCAACACCGGCAAATCCATTGCCCATTCGCCAAAGATCGCCTTGGGATTGGGGTTTCCGTTCACAAGGGCGGTTTGCGCGAAACTCATCGCGACCATCGCTGTCGCCCCGACAACACTGCCCGATGACAAATCAATGCCGCCCAAGATGATGACCTGCGTCACGCCGATAGCGATGATGCCGACGGTTGCCACTTGCAAGATGATGATGGTCAGGCGCTGGTTGTTAAAGATCGTGTCAACATTTTCGCGCGTGTTGAACAAAAAACTGTCGCCGATAAGGATGCGGCCAAGGACTTCGAAGACAACCACAATGGTAACCAAAGCCAGAAAGATATTCAGTTCCGGCGGGCGGGCGCGTTTCGTCGGATCATATTTCAATCCGCCAAGGCCTTGCGAAGTCTGAGTCACGTTGCGTCCTCCCAAATTGCCCGCGTCGTCATCTTTTGCCCTTTGCGGATCACCCGGCAAGAGGAAAAAGGGCGGCACATCCGCGCCGCCCTTTACGTATCGTTTTGATCAGTTCTTGGTGAGGTAATCGGCCACATTGGCCGGAGTCACCAGCTGGAACGCGATATAGACCTTCTGCTCAACCGCTTCGCCCTTGCTCAGCTTGATCGCCGCATCCAGCGCACCGGCACCTTGACCAGCCGCATCCTGAAACACCGTCACGTCCAGATCGCCCGCCTGCATGGCAGCCAAGGCATCCTGTGTTGCATCCACGCCGCCGACCTGCACCGTCGCCATGTCAATGCCCGCCGCTTTCATCGCCTGAATGGCACCGATCGCCATTTCGTCGTTGTTGGCGATCACACCATCAAATGCCGCACCGGTTGACAACCAGTTGGTCATCAAGCTTGTGGCCTGATCACGGCTCCAGTTTGCGGACTGCTGATCAATCACGTTGACCTTGACCTTGCACTTACCAGCCGCGATCACGTCATAGATATCGGCGGTGCGCTGCACGGCGGCCTGATTGGAAAGTTCGCCTTGCATGACATAAACGTTCACTTCGGTCTTGCCTTCGGCTGCCCAGTTATCGCACAGCGCGATGGTTTCCAGCGTGCCGCTGTCCACTTCGTTTGATGCCACGAACGCCTGATTGTCCGGCATCGTGTCGACGTTTACCGGTTGGCGGTTCACGTAAACCAATGGGATGTTGGCAGCAGCCGCCGCATCCGACATTGCTTGGGTGGCCGAAGTATCAACCGGGTTCACGATGATCGCAGTCACGCCGCTGGCAATGAAGTTGTTGATCTGGTCCAACTGCTTGGCCACATCGTTTTGCGCATCTTCGATTTGCAGCGAAACGCCCAATTCCTTGCCCTTGGCATCCATGCCATTGCGCAGAACTGTCAGAAAGTTGTCGTCAAACAGCGCCATCGACACGCCGATGCCGTCAGCCATTGCTGATGTGCCCATAAGAGCAATAAAACCAGCCGTCATAAGGGTCTTTTTCATGGTCTCTCCTCCACTGATGGTGTCCGGCACACCTATATCTCCCCGCCGGACCGCCTTTTTGGGGGCGGTATTCTTACGCCCAGGCAGCAACGCCCGCACGGATGAATGTCATAGACGCGGCCAGCGCCGGTTTTGGATCGCGCAGCGCGTGAACCGATGCGGCAAAAGGTTCGTATGAGATCGGCCCAGTATAGCCCCCCGCCAACAAGGCGCGGATTTGCCCGACATTGCCCAGAAGATCATCGGCATCTACCAGCACACGGTGGCCATCACGCATTTCGTTGACATGGATCTGCTCTTTAACGCCCGAGACATGGACGATCCCGGTTAAAGCCGGATAAATCGGCCCGCCGCCCGCAAGCGTGTGATGGAACGTGTCATGCACCATGAAATACGTGCCTTGCCCGCCGACTGCCGCAATCGCATCGGCCAGAATGTCTTTGTAACGCAGCGAGCAAACCTCAAACCCCAGCGGTTCTACCATGGCTTTCAAGCGATGGGTTTTTAGCATCGGCAGCAATTCGCGCAGCGCGAGTTCGGTTACCCGGCGGCTATCGGCGCGGGTCGTGGCGACGTTGTCATTGCGCGGGATCAGGCTGATTGCTTCGGCCCCGGCGGCCACCGCGATTTTCATCAAAGCCTCGGCCTCTGCGCGTTTGGAATCCGACCAATCGTTGAACATCTTCACTTCGGCCAGCGCCAGAAACCGCAAGCCACGGGCCCGAACGGCAGCGCCCACATCGGCAGGATTGGCCCCGCCAAACAAAGGCCCCGCCAGATCATTGCGAAATTCAACGCCAACGCAGCCCAGATCGGCCGTCAGATCAACAAATGCCCGCCAATCAAGATTTGGCGCGGTCATGTGGTTCAGGGCAAAGGGCACCATCGGGGGCGAATCTCCTATAGGGTCGGCGCGGTGAAATCTATGGAATTAATATTCCAATACAAAACTAAATCAACCGACAAATTCCACAAAACGTAAAAGTTTTTGCCGAAAGCTATAGCATCTCTGGCACATGCAGCACCGGCGGCAGAAAATGTTGGGTGCCATCCGCCCCCCAACCGCCAAGTGCGGCACGCGCCATTGCAGCAACCAGATCTTGGGTAAGCATTTCTAAGGGCGTCGCGGTGACCAATGTGACCAGACCTTCGGTCAGGCCTGCACGCGACTCAGATGTTAACTCGTTCACCACCAGCGCCACTTCACCTGGGCTGCGCAACTCTCGCAAGGCAGCGATTGCACCTTCCATCCCGCCCCCCGCCACATAAATGCCGCGAAGATCGGGTTGGCGGGCCAACAGCGTGCGCGTGGCTTCATAGGTTAACGACCGGGTTTCAAGGTTCACCAGCGTATCCAGAACCGTTAACCCCGGCGCATATTCGCGCATGTAAGATCTGAACCCGATTTCACGCAGATCATGGCCATGCCAGCGATGACCACCCACAAAAATCGCCAGATTTCCGGGGTTTTTCACGGACAAGGTAGTGATCCACCCCGCAATACGGCCCGCTTTCAGGTTGTTTATCCCAAAATACCCGGCGCGCAGCCCTTGGGCAAAATCCGAAAGCAATGCGAAAACCTGCACGTTGGCGTCGCGCAATTCGGCCACTGCGGCGGTGATTTCAGGGTGATTGACCGCCGTTGCCGCCATCACATCGCAGCGCCCTTTCATCCGGCGCAGTGCTGCGGCCACTTCATCAGGTGATTGCGAGGCGGCGAATTCCAGCACCAATTGCGCGCGGGCACCGGGGTAATTTGCCACCGCTTGGGTCAGTGCGCGGGCGAAATTCTGGTAAAACTCCTGGCCCGCTTTGTGCAAGATCACCCCGATTCGCAGCACTGGCCCGTCAACCGTTTCCCCCGCCAGCCTTACCGCCAGCGGATGCCCGATCTGCCGCGCCACCTGCGCCAAACGCGTTCTGGTTTCGACATGCACGGCCTCACGCCCATTCAACGCCCTGTCAACGGTGGCCACCGAAACACCTGCCGCCGCTGCCAGTTCTGCCATTCCAGGACGTTTCGCCATTTGCTGCCTTTTTCTGACGATTTTTCGTCAATATACGACATCACTATGATGATTTCTGACGAGTTGCCAAGCCACCCTGTTGCAAAAGACGAAGATTTGCCGCACCCAAGGGGCAGATCACACGGGGGATACCATGGCGCACCGCGATTACAGCTTGCTTGGCCCCGATGGCGCGCGCGCGGTGGAAACCGGGCTGGCGGCGGCGGATTGGTATCACACCGACGTGCCGCGCCGCGTGATGAAGGATCTGATGCAGCGGTCTGATGCCCCGGCCATGCGCGATACCGTCATTCTATACGCAGCGATGATCCTAAGCGCAGGAATAGGCATTTATCTGTGGCCATCGTGGATATCGGCCCCGTTCTGGCTGATTTACGGCGTTCTTTACGGGTCAGCGTCCGATAGCCGCTGGCACGAATGCCAACACGGCACCGCGTTCAAGACGCCTTGGATGAACGAAGTGGTCTATCAGATTGCGTGTTTCATGATCGTGCGCAATCCGGCAACCTGGCGGTGGAGCCATGCGCGCCACCACACTGATACCTACATCGTTGGCCGTGATCCCGAAATTGCGGTGATGCGGCCCCCGGCGTTTTACAAACTGATCGGCAATTTCTTTGGTATTTTTGACGGCTATGTCGGGTGGAGCCGGATGATCCTGAACGCCACAGGCCGCCTGCACCCCGAAGAGGCCACTTTTGTCCTGGCGTCGGACAGCGCAAAAATCGTGCGTGTGGCGCGGATTTGGGTGGTGATTTATGCGGCCACCATCGGGCTTGCCGTTTGGATGGGGTCGATCCTGCCGCTGATGGTGATCGGGCTGCCCCGGCTTTATGGTGCGTGGCACCACATCATGTGCGGGCTGTTACAGCACGGCGGGCTGGCCGACAATGTCACCGACCACCGTCTAAACGCGCGCACCGTGTTGATGAACCCGGTGTCGCGGTTCATCTATTGGAACATGAACTATCACGTCGAACACCACATGTTCCCAATGGTGCCTTACCACGCCCTGCCCCGGTTGCATGCGCTGATCAAACACGATCTGCCCGATGCGAACCCGTCGATTGCGGCGGCCTTTGCCGAGATGTGGCCGGCATTGCGCCGGCAACTGGCGAACGAGGACTACTATGTGCGGCGCGATTTGCCCGCCACGGCCAAGCCTTACCGCGACGATTTCCACATTGCAGCCCTTGGGGCCGCTGAATAGGACGATAAGATGCCCCAATGGATTGATGCCTGCGCCACCGATGATATCGACGCCGAAGACCTGATCCGGTTCGATCATGGCAATGCGACCTATGCGATTTATCATTCGCCCGATGGCAAGTTTTACGCCACCGCCGGATTGTGCAGCCACGAATCCGTGCATCTGTGCGACGGGCTGGTGATGGGCCATCTGATCGAATGCCCCAAACACAACGGCCAGTTTGACTATCGAACCGGCGAGGCCAAACGCGCGCCGGTTTGCATCAACCTGAAAACCTTTGCCGTCAAAGTCGAAAATGACCGCGTTATGATTGAGGTGCCATGATGGCCAAACGTTTAACCGTCGCCGATCTGCGCAGCTTTCGCGGCAAACGCCAACTGGCGAAGCTGCGGGTGGAAACTTTGGATGAGGCGCAGGCCGCCGAGATAGCCGGGGTCGAACTGCTGTCAGTGCCCGCGTCGATGATCTTTGATCCGCGCTTTCGCCAAGTCGCCCCAAACGCCTTTGCCTTTCCGGGGGACAATTACTATGCCATTGGCGATACCGCCGATTTCCTGAAATGGGCGTTTCCGTTGATGGCACACGGTGCCGATGCGGTTTATTGTTCAGGGTCTTTGCAAACCGTGCGCGCCCTTGCCGATCATGGCATTGCAGTGTGCGGGCACGTGGGGTTGATCCCGTCAAAACGCACATGGACGGGCGGCTTCAAAGCGGTTGGTAAAACACTGGAGTCAGCCAAATTGGTCTGGCAACAGTGCAAGGCGCTGGAAGATGCCGGCGCCTTTGCGGTGGAAATCGAAGTCGTCCCACAAGCCATCACTGATCTGATCGCCGCCAAAACCGACCTATTCCTGATATCCATGGGCGCGGGCCCCGGTGGTCATGCGCAATATCTGTTCTCAGATGATGTTTTGGGCCAGAACGCCGGCCATGTGCCGCGTCATGCCCGCGCCTATGCCAACTTTGCCGCCGAATATGCGCGACTGCAGGAAATGCGCGTGGCGGCGATGACGGCATTTGCCAACGACGTACACGGCGGGGCTTATCCTTCGCAGCCCTTTGTGGTGGACAGCGATCCTGATGTCGTGGCCCAATTTGGCGATTGGCTAGACGGGCAGGCCTAAGAACCTGCACAACACGGCTTTAGTGCCATCCGCCCAAATGGCGGTCAGATGCGCACCAAAGCGGGCGACTGCGTCTGCGTTCTGGCCCAGATCGCCGTAGATATGCGTCATCCCCAGCCATTGGGCCGGGTCGGTCTTTGCCGCCTTGGCACAGGCCTGCAGCGCATCCCAATCGGGATCATTCGGCGGAATGTCGACACCGCTGTCGGTTTGCCCCGCGCAGTAGCGGCACCAGAACGCCGACAACAACAGCAACCCATCGCCACTGCCGCCAGCAGACAGCGTATCACGCAAAGACGGCACGATGAACTTTGGCTGGCGGTTTGATCCGTCAAGGCACAACCGCGCGGTGGTATCGGCAATCTCAGGGTTGGCAAAGCGGCCCATGATCAGATCAAGATATTCGGCGGGGCTTAACCCCGGCACCGGGGCCACATGCGGAATAATCTCGGTCCTTTCCAGCTTTTCCAGAAACGCCGCGATCAGCGGGTCGGCCATCGCCTCATGCACCAGCGTCAGGTCCATCAGCGCCGAAGGGTAGGCAATAATCGCATGCCCGCCGTTGAGCATGCGGATTTTCATCGCCTCATAGCCGTGAACGTCATCGGTAAACGTCACGCCTACCCGTTCAAGCGCCGGGCGGCCGGCGGGGAAATTATCTTCCAGCACCCATTGGCGAAACGGCTCGCATGTCACCGGCACCGGATCATTCAGGCCAAACTGCGCGGCCAAACTGCGTTCACGCGGCCCGGTGGCGGGGGTGATGCGGTCAACCATGCCGTTCGGGAAGGCCACATTGGCGGCGATCCAATCGGCAAACGCAGGGTCAGACAGCCGTGCCAGCCCCAAAACGGCGGCGCGGGTCACGTGGCCATTGCCCGGCAGGTTGTCGCAGGACATCACCGTAAAGGCGGGGGTGCCTGTCGCACGTCGCTGCTTTAACGCCGCGATGATTGCGCCAAAGGCTGTCGCGGGATGCGCAGGATGCGCAGCATCGGCGACAATATCGGGATGGGTTGCATCGAATGCACCTGCCGCGTTGATGTAATAGCCGCCTTCTGTCACCGTCAGGGACACGATGCGAATGGTGGGTTCAGCCATTGCAGAAATCAGGGCGGCGTTGTCAGATTCGACCGGAACAAAACCGATCATGGCACCAATCCTGCGCGCAGACGGGTGTCCGGGCGCCAACTCTATCACTGTCGAAAGATAGTCTTGTGCCGCCATAGCATCCCGCATCCGGGCATCGCCTGCGCGCACGCCCGCGCCCAAAATTGCCCAATCATGATCAAGGCCCAAGGCAAACAGATCGTCCAGATATACCGCCTGATGGGCACGATGAAAATTTCCAACCCCGATATGGACAATACCAGCGGTCAACGTTGCGCGATCATAGGTTGGATGGGCAGCTTTATCAGTCATTTCATTACCTTGGTGGGCGTGGTTTTGGGACAAGTGAGGTGTCAGCTCATCCAGTTTCCGCCATCGACGTTATAGGTTTGCGCCACGATGTAATCGGCTTCGGGGCTGGCCAGAAAGATCGCCATTCCGGTCAGATCGGCGGGGGTGGCCATGCGGCCAAACGGCACGGCGGCCCCGACAACACGTTTTTTCTCGCCCGGTTGCAGGCCTTCGTGGCGGGCAAAAAGCGCGTCCACATGATCCCAATGATCGCCGTCCACCACGCCGGGGGCGATGGCATTGACGTTGATGCCATGTGCGATCAGGTTCAAACCAGCGCTTTGCGTCAGGCTGATCACGGCGGCCTTGGTGGCGCAATACACTGCCACAAGGGATTCGCCGCGCCGCCCGGCTTGGCTGGCCATATTGATGATCTTGCCGCCCCGGCCTTGGGCGATCATCTGGTTGGCCACGGCCTGCATCATGAACAACGTGCCCGACACATTGATCGAAAACAGACGGTCATAGCTGGCACGGGTGATTTCCACGATTGGGGACAAATCGAAAAGGGCGGCATTGTTGATCAGAATATCGACGCCGCCCGCCTTTGCCACAACCGCCTCAACGCAATCGTCAATGCTGGTCTGATCGGTGACATCCAGGTGCACCGCATAGGCACCGGGGCCTATCGCCTCGGCTGCCGCATGCGCCGCTTCAAAGTTGATGTCTGCCACAGCAACGGTTGCGCCTTCGCGCACGTAAGCGGTGGCAAACGCCATGCCGATACCGCGCGCGGCCCCGGTAACAATCGCTGATTTCCGACGCAGGCGCATTACAAAGTCACCCCGTCAGCGCCAAAGCGGTGGATCTTATCGGCCATTGGCGTCAGGTAAATCGTATCGCCGTGACTGGCTGCAATATCACCGCCGCCGCGCACGGTCATCGACCCCAAACCATCCACCGCGACATGCAGAAACGTGTCCGATCCCAACCGTTCGGTTACCGACACCCGGCCTTTCCATTTGCCCGATGTCATGGAAATATCAACATGTTCGGGGCGAACGCCAATGGTTTTCGCCGCCAATGCAGCGGCATCGGGCCCTTCAACAAAATTCATCCGGGGGCTGCCGATAAAGCCGGCAACGAACAGATTTGTCGGGTGATGATACAGATCAAGCGGACTGCCGACCTGTTCGATATGTCCGGCCTGCAACACAACGATTTTGTCTGCCATGGTCATTGCTTCGACCTGATCATGGGTCACATAAATCATCGTGGTTTTCAAAGTCTGGTGCAGTTCGGTGATTTCCAACCGCATGTTGCCACGCAGGGCTGCATCAAGGTTCGACAGCGGCTCATCAAACAAGAACGCCTTAGGCTCTCGCACGATGGCCCGGCCAATGGCCACACGCTGACGCTGACCGCCCGACAATTGCCCCGGCTTGCGATCAAGATAGCTGGTCAGGTTCAGAACGCGTGCCGCCCCGTCAACCTTGCGGTCAATATCGGCCACCGACATGCCTGCCATTTTCAGCGGGAACGCGATGTTTTTGCGCACTGACATGTGCGGGTAAAGCGCATAGGATTGAAACACCATCGCAAGGCCGCGCTTGGCGGGGGGCAAAGCGGTGGCATCGACGCCGTCGATGGAAATCACCCCGGCGCTGGTGTCTTCCAACCCCGCGATCAGGCGCAACAGCGTGGACTTGCCGCACCCCGACGGGCCGACAAACACCACAAACTCACCATCTTCAATATCCAGATCCAGCGACGGGATCACGGCCACTTCGCCGAATTTTTTGCTGACGCTGCGCAGGGTAATCTTGCCCATTTGGGTCTACCTTCCCGGTAATTATTTCACAGCGCCAAAAGTTAGGCCGCGAACAAGTTGCTTTTGGCTGAACCAGCCCATGATCAGGATCGGCATGATGGCCATCGTACTGGCCGCCGACAGTTTTGCGTAAAACAACCCTTGCGGCGCAG
The DNA here is from genome assembly GCA_031384605.1 of Cypionkella sp. Classification (GTDB taxonomy): domain Bacteria; phylum Pseudomonadota; class Alphaproteobacteria; order Rhodobacterales; family Rhodobacteraceae; genus JANNAT01. The sequence goes on along the minus strand of JANNAT010000042.1, from coordinate 9,033 downwards.
AAAAGCTGGCGATGAACGCCGACAGCGGGGCGGCGTTAACGGTGGTCAGCGTAATCGTCCAGAATGCCTCATTCCAGGCCAGGATGATATTCAACAGCATGGTTGATGCAATGCCAGGGATGGCCATCGGCGTCAGGACATACAGAATTTCCTTACCCAAAGAGGCACCGTCCATCCGGGCCGCTTCAAGAATTTCGGCGGGAATTTCTTTGAAATAGGTATAAAGCATCCACACGATGACCGGCAGGTTCATCAACATCAACGCCAGAACCAAACCGATACGGGTGTCAAACAATCCGGTGCGCTGAAAGATCAGATACATCGGGATCAGCACCGCCGCTGCAGGCATCATCTTGGTCGACAGCATCCACATCAACAGATCTTTGGTCTTGTTGCCGGGCACAAAGGCCATCGACCACGCCGCTGGAATGGCAATGGCCAGTCCCAGCAGGGTGGACCCGACCGAAATGACGACCGAGTTCCAGAAAAAACGCGGATAGTCAGACCGGTTCCAAACCTCGGCATAGTTGTCTAGTGTCCAATCCGCCGTAAACAATTGCGGTGGCGAGGCGACGGCGCTGGCTTCGGTCTTAAAGCTGGTCAGGATCGTCCAGAAAACCGGAAAGAAAATCAGCAGGGCAACCGACCATGCCGCGATGGTAAACAACACCTTGCGACGGGGGGTAACTGAGCGGGCCATGGGGTTCTCCGATCTTCAGGCGTCTAGGTTCTTTCCCATGCTGCGCATGAGGAAGTAGGCAACGATGTTGGCAAGAATGACAGCAATGATCCCGCCTGCCGCAGCACGCCCGATATCCTTGGCTATGACGGCTTGCTTATAGATCATATAAGGTAGCGTGGTAGAGGCCGACCCCGGCCCGCCTTGGGTGGTGGTGAAAATCTCACCAAATATCCCCAACAGGAAAATCGTCTGGATCAGGATTACCACGGTGATCGCGCGGGTCATGTGCGGCAGCACGATATAACGGAAACGGCTGACCGCACCGGCCCCGTCCATTTCCGCGGCTTCAAGCTGCTCGGATGACAGCGATTGCAGGGCGGTTAGCAAAATCAGCGTCGCAAACGGCAGCCATTCCCACGCGACGATGAAAATCACCGACGACATCGGATAACTTTCCATGAACAGGATAGGCTGCATGCCCAAGCCTTGGGCTGCGGCTGCAAACATGCCGTTTTGCGGATGCATGAACAGGTTTTCCCAGATTGATGCAGCAACGGGCGGCATGACGAAAAACGGCGAAATCACCAAAATACGCAAAGGGCCCTGCCCCCAAACGGGTTGGTCGATCAACAAGGCGATCAGGATGCCAAGGATAATGGTGATCGCCAGAACGCCACCGACAAGAAGCAGCGTGTTCGAAATAGCCAGCCAGAAATCCGCAGAATTGAAGAACCACGTATAGTTATTGACACCCGCCCAACCATTCCGTTCAGGCGACAACAGGCGGTAAACGCGGAACGAATACCAGATCGTCATCACAAGCGGCACGATCATCCAGATGAACAGCAAGATGACGGAAGGTGCGACCATCAGGCGGGCAGCAAAGCGTGAGGATTGCGTGGCCACGGGTGTCTCCGATTCTCATGTGAGTCTGGGTATGATGCCAGGGCCAAAGCCGGGCCGGGATGCCCCGCACCTTGGAAGATTGGGGGGGACAAGAGAAAACCCGGCCCTGTTACAGGCCGGGTTTCGCGCTTACTTGATGTAGCCAGCCGAGGTCATTTCCTCGGTCGCCAAAGCCTGGGCTTCGGCAAGCGCATCATCAACGGTTTTCTGACCGGCCAAGGCAGCCGAGAAGATTTCGCCGACGCTGGTTGCAAGACCCGCAAACTCGGGGATCGCTGCGAACTGCACACCAACATAAGGCACCGGCTTTACAGTCGGGTTGGTCGGGTCAGCGGCGTTAATCGAGTCGATCGTCAGCTTTGCAAAGGACAGTGCTGCATATTCCGGGTTGGCGTAAAGCGAAGTACGCGTTCCCGGAGGGGCTGCTGCCCAACCTTCTTTGGACGCAACCAGCGCGATATAGTCCTTGTTGGTTGCCCAGTTCACGAATGCCTTAGAGGCTTCTTTGGCATCAGACGACGCTGGGATGGCCAACGACCACGCCCAAAGCCAGTTTGCCCGCTTGCCAAGACCCATATCGGGGGCCAAAGCAAAGCCGACCTGATCCGCGAACTCGGACTGCTTTGGATCAACCAGCGAGCCGGCCGATACGGTGGCATCCATGCGCATCGCGCATTTACCCTGCAACGACAGTGTCAGGTTTTCGTTATAGCCGTTGTTCGACGCACCGGGTGGGCCGTATTTGGTCAGCAGTTCGACATAGTCGGTCAACACGGCCTTCCATTCCGGGCTGTCGAACTGAGGCTTCCAGTTTTCATCAAACCAGCGCGCACCATAAGAGTTGGCCATCGAGGTCAGGAACGCCATGTTCTCGCCCCAGCCGGCCTTGCCACGCAGGCAGATGCCATAGATGCCAGCATCGGCATCGGTCATCGCGGCTGCTGCAGCTTTGATGTCAGTCCAGGTTGGCGCATCCGGAATGGTGATCCCGGCCTTTTCAGCCAGATCCTTGCGGTAGTTTACAAACGACGATTCGCCATAGAAGGGCGAGGCATAAAGATTGCCGTCAACGGTCAGGCCGCCACGGATGGCGGGCAGAAGATCGTCCACGTCATAGTCGGCGGGCAGATCGTTCAGGCTTTCAAGCCAGCCTTGCTTGCCCCAGATCGGCACTTCGTAAGTGCCAATTGTCACGACGTCATACTGGCCGCCACCGGTGGCGATATCAGCCGTAACGTTCTGGCGAAGAACGTTTTCTTCCAAGGTCACCCATTCAACTTTGATGTCGGGATTTTTGGCATAAAAATCGTCCATCAGCCCTTGCATACGGACCATGTCGCCGTTGTTGACGGTTGCGACGGTGATGGTGGTTTCGGCAATGGCGGCAGTCGATAGCGCTGCCACTGCGCACGCGCCAAGAAGCGCGCGAACACGATAAGTCATCAGTTTCCTCCCTGTGCCCTTGATTGAGCATTAAATCAATTAGTGGGCAATTACTCACAAATGGCGATGAGTCTGTCAACGGTCTTGTGCGACACTTTGGCAGGTTTTATTTAAGAGAGGCGGCAAGCAGCTTACGGGCGGTCAGCTCATCCGTAATCAAGCCGTTGAAAATGCGGCCCTTCAACCCGGCAATCAGGGCCACCAACTTGCCGGGCCCACCGGCGATGGCGATGGCCATGCGGCCCTCTTCGGCGGCGACGCGCACGCCTGCCACGCGCTGATTGACGCTGGTTTCAAGATAGTGGCCGTTCGAATCGTATACCCAACCGGCCACTTCGCCCGCCGCCCCCTGCGCCTGCATCTCCAACAATTCCTCGGGTGTGATGAAGCGGTCTTTCAACAACGGCGCGTCATTGCCCATCTGGCCCACGCCCACAAAGGTGACATCCGCCATCCGCGCCAGCCGCAGCACCGACTGGATCGGTTTCAGCGAATGGAACAAATCACGCTCTTCAGGGCTTTGCGCAATAACCGGCATCGGCATCGGATAATGTGGCGCGCGCACGCGGTCGGCGATGCGCATGATCACGTCGTAATAACTGGCAGACCCGTCCGGCGAGATGTTGCCGTTCAACGACACGATGCGGTGCTGCTCACACTCCATTGACGTCATTTCTTCGACCGTCGCGCGCAGGGTCCGCCCGGTGCCAAGGGCAATGACCAAAGGTTCCGTCGTGCGCAACACCCGTTCAATTTCTGCCGCAGCCGTGGGGGCGATGCTGGGCAACGGATCAATATCCACCCCCAGACTGGGGGCCACCCGGCACAACCGCAGGCCGAACCGGCGGGTCATCGCAGCCTCAAGGTCCAGACAGGCCGATACCCGGTGTTCCAGCCGCACATGGATCAGCCGTTCGGCCATCGCCCGGCTGACCAGACGCTGCGCGCGTTGGCGTGAAACCCCCAACTCGCGTGCGATCTGATCTTGGGTCAGCCCGCCCACATAATACAGCCACCCTGCGCGGGCGGCGTCATCCAGTGGCGTGGCATCGGTGTCGGGTTTGTCGATCATGGCGTTTGTCCCTGCAATGCGGCCAGTTCGGGATAGCCATCAAAGAAAGCTGCAAAAGTATCAAATTGTCGGTGCGCCGTGGCGTCGGGCGGCGCGCTTAGGTCTAGTCCGCGCAAATGACTGCCGCCGGTAAATCGCCAAACCTGCATGCCCGCAGCCAACCCTGCGCGCACGCCGTTCAGACTGTCTTCGATGACCAGACAGCACGCCGGATCAACACCCATCTGCGCGGCTGTAAACAAGAACAGGTCCGGTGCCGGCTTGCCGTGCGCCACCATTGTGGCCGTGAACACCGACGGCCCGAACGCAGTCTGCAGCCCCGCCAAAGTTAATGACTTTGCCACGCGTTCCGGGCTGGACGATGTCGCGACACAATGCTGCACCGCCAAGCGGGCCAGCACATCCGTGATGCCCGGCATGATCTTCAAGTCCCGCTCAAACGCCGCCAGCAGCCGCGCGCGATAATCGGCTTCAAAATGATCAGGCAAGGTGATGCCAAAGGTTTCGCGCACCTCTTTGATCACCACCGGGTAACTGCGGCCCAGAAACTGCCGGCTGACAAATTCCAGATCAATCTGCACCCCGTATTGCGCCAACTCGGAAATCAGCATGGCGGCACTGATGACCTCGCTGTCAATCAACACCCCGTCACAATCAAAGATCACCAAATCTATCTGCATCATCGCCGGACCATAGAAGCGATGCTTGTCCGGCGTCTACCTGATTTTAGCGAACGGCGATGGTGGCCGGGATCAGCTTTGGTCCGGCTGCCCCATGCGCGCAGGACTTGGCGTAACTGCAGGTCAGTGACGCCGGCCGCAGGGTTTCTGTCTGTGGCGACAGGCCAAACTTGCCCGCGATCTGCGTGTGCGCAGGCGCACCCACCGCACGGGGGACGCGCCCCCCGCATTGCCGGGCCCGCATGCAATCCACGGGCATCCGGCCCTTTGGTTATCCCAAATAAACCCGCGCGCGCCGCCCCACCCAAAACCACCTCTGGCAAAATTTCCCAATTCCTGTTTTCTGATCTTGCCCGCTTCTGAATCCCGCACCGCTGTCACAAAGGCGCAGACCCCCATGGATTTTAACGCAATCGTTGTCGACAAAGCCGCCGATGGCACCACCAAAGCCGCCATCAAATCGCTGAGCCTTGGCGATCTGCCGCCGGGCGAGGTTTTGGTGGCAATCGACTATTCCACCCTCAATTACAAAGATGGTCTGTGCCTTGGCGCGGGCGGCGGCATGGTGCGCAGCTATCCGCATGTGCCGGGCATTGATTTTGCAGGCCGGGTGCAAACATCCAGCGATCCGCGATACCGCCCCGGCGACGCCGTGGTTTTGACCGGCTGGCGCGTGGGCGAGACGCATTGGGGCGGATTTTCGCAAATGGCGCGGGTGCAGGCCGATTGGCTGGTGCCCTTGCCAAAGGGCCTGACGGCGCAGCGCGCAATGGGGGTGGGCACGGCGGGACTTACGGCAATGCTGGCGGTGATCGCATTGGAAAAACAAGGACTTACCCCAGATAACGGCCCGGTTCTGGTCACCGGTGGTGCAGGCGGTGTCGGATCGGCCAGCATCGCAATTCTGGCCCATCTTGGTTACCGCGTTACCGCCGTGACCGGCCGCGCCGAGCAAGCCGGTTATCTGCAGTCTTTGGGGGCCAGCGAGATCATCGCGCGCGACCAGATCAACCAAGCCATCAAACGCCCGCTGGAGTCTGAGATTTGGGCGGGCTGCATTGATGCTGTGGGCGGCGAGATGTTGGCGCGGGTGCTGGGGCAGATGCAATTGCGCGCGTCGGTCGCGGCTGTGGGTCTGGCGGGGGGGGCGACTTTTCCCGGCTCGGTTATTCCGTTTTTGCTGCGCGGGGTAAACTTGCTGGGCATTGATTCGGTGCTGCAGCCCTATGACAACCGGGTTGCCGCGTGGAACCGGATTGTCACAGACCTGCCGCAAGATGTGTTGGATGCCATGATCACGGTTGCACCGCTGGCTGCGGTGCCCGCTTTGGGCGTCGATATTCTGGCGGGCAAAACCCGGGGCCGGATCGTGGTGGATGTCAACGCCTGACACTGGAGGGGAAGCAAGGAAATGACCATTGATATCATGGCTTTGGATGTCACCCATCTGACGCTTGATTTACAGGGCGACGGCGTGCTGATCGTCACCCTGAACCGCCCCGACAAGCGCAACGCGCTGAATGCCGCATCCATCGAAGACCTGATTTCGGTATTCTCCACAGCGCCGCGTGCGGGCGTGCGGGCGGTGGTTCTGACGGCAAACGGCGATCATTTCTGTGCCGGGCTTGATCTGGTGGAACATCACACCGCCAACCGCAGCCCAGCCGATTTCATGCATTTGTGCCTGCGCTGGCACGAGGCGTTCAACAAAATGGAATATGGCGGAGTGCCGATCATCGCGGCGCTGAAAGGCGCGGTGGTCGGCGGCGGTCTGGAACTGGCGGCGTCGGCCCATATCCGCGTGGCCGACGCCGGCACTTATTTTGCCCTGCCCGAAGGCCAGCGCGGGCTGTTTACCGGCGGGGGCGCCACCATTCGGGTGACAAATCTGGTGGGCCGCGCCCGGATGATCGACATGATGCTGACCGGGCGGGTGCATCAGGGACAGGCGGCGGTTGATCTGGGGTTGGCACAATATCTGGTCGAAGGCTCCAGCTTGGACAAGGCGCTGGTGCTGGCGCGGGCGGCGGCGCAAAACCTGCCGCTGTCGAATTTCGCCATCTGCTCGGCGATCAGCCATTTGGGCAATATGTCCGCGCTGGACGCCTCGTATGCCGAAGCGGTGATCGCGGGCGTGGTCAACACCCAACCCGAAGCCCGCGCAAGGCTGGCCGCCTTTGCCGATAAATCCGCCGCACGGATCAAGCCGGGGGGGTGAGGGGCGTTGCGCCCTTCTGCCGCCGCTGATCAGGACTGCACTTTGCCAACAGACGCCTGAACGCCGCTGCGCAGCGCGCGTGTCGCTGTTGCAGCATCTTCGGTTGGTGGGCGTAAGAAAGTTACACCCGTGCAGATCCTGCTGATCGTTGGCCTGTTTTTCCTAATGATCCAGCGCCCTCACTGATCCAGAAAACTCCGCAACTTCCTGCTTCTGCTTGGATGTTTCAACTTCCGCAGCGCCTTTGCCTCGATCTGCCGGATGCGTTCCCGCGTGACTGAAAACTGCTGCCCCACCTCTTCCAGCGTGTGATCGGTGTTCATCCCAATCCCAAACCGCATCCGCAGAACGCGTTCTTCACGCGGCGTCAGTGATGCCAGAACCCGCGTCGTGGTTTCTTTCAGGTTCTCCTGAATCGCTGAATCCAGCGGCAATATCGCGTTCTTGTCCTCGATGAAGTCGCCAAGCTGGCTGTCCTCCTCGTCGCCAATCGGGGTTTCAAGGCTGATCGGTTCCTTGGCGATCTTCATCACCTTGCGGACCTTTTCCAGCGGCATTTGCAGCTTTTCGGCCAGTTCTTCGGGCGTCGGTTCGCGGCCGATTTCGTGCAGCATCTGCCGCCCGGTGCGGACCAGTTTGTTGATCGTCTCAATCATATGAACCGGAATTCGGATGGTGCGGGCCTGATCCGCGATCGACCGCGTAATCGCCTGACGGATCCACCAGGTCGCATAGGTCGAGAATTTATAACCGCGGCGGTATTCGAATTTATCGACGGCCTTCATCAGGCCGATATTGCCTTCCTGAATAAGATCAAGGAATTGCAGGCCGCGGTTGGTGTATTTTTTGGCAATCGAAATCACCAGACGCAAATTCGCCTCGACCATTTCCTTTTTGGCCTGACGTGCTTCTTTTTCGCCTTTTTGCACCTGATTGACGATGCGGCGGAATTCGGAAATGTCGACCCCGACGTACTGGCCGACCTGCGCCATTTCAGCCCGCAAATCTTCGATTGCGGCGCGGGATTTGTCGATCAGCCCCTGCCAGCCGCGCCCCGGTTTGGCGGCCATACGGTCCAGCCAAGTCGGGTCCAGTTCGTACCCTTGATATTCGTCGATGAATTCGCGGCGGTTGATGCGGGCGGCGTCGGCCAGTTTCACCATGCCGGAATTGATCGCCATGATGCGCTTGTTGATGCCGTAAAGCTGGTCAATCAGCGCGTCGATGCGGTTGTTGTGCAGGTGCAATTCGTTGACCAGAACCACGATTTCGCTGCGCAGTTTCTGATAGGCGGCTTCTTCGGCGGCCGAGAAATTCGACTTTTCCGACAGGGTGGCTGACATGCGGGCGTCTTGCATTTCGGCCAGCTTGGTATAGTCGCGCGCGATAAGGTCCAGTGTTTCCAAGACCTTGGGCTTAAGCGCAGCCTCCATCGCGGCCAAAGACATCGACTGTCCGTCGTCATCTTCGTCATCGTCATCGGCGGCCATGATCGGGTTGCCGTCGGCGTCGATTTCCGGTTCGGATGACCGGCGCGGGGCGGCGGCGCCTTCGATATCAACGCCCTCAAGATCGGGACCGACAATGCCCTCTTCGCCGTCAAGACTGCGGCCAAAGGTGGCTTCCAGGTCGATCACGTCGCGCAGCAGAATGTCCTCGGACAGAAGTTCGTCGCGCCAGATGATGATCGCTTGAAAGGTCAGCGGGCTTTCGCAAAGCCCGGCGATCATGGTGTTGCGGCCGGCTTCGATCCGCTTGGCGATGGCGATTTCGCCCTCACGCGAGAGCAGTTCGACGGAGCCCATTTCGCGCAGATACATCCGCACCGGATCGTCAGTGCGGTCCAGCGCCTCGGTCGTGGTGGTGACGACGGCAACGTCGCGCGTGCCGGTGTTGGTTTCCACCAACTCGCCCAAAGGCTCCGCACCTTCTTCGATTTCTTCGTCCTCGATGACGTTGATGCCCATTTCGGACAGCATCGACATGACATCTTCGATCTGCTCGGACGACACCTGTTCGGGCGGCATGACGG
>JANNAT010000035.1:0-1608 GCA_031384605.1 Cypionkella sp. | reverse complement strand
GGGCAAGAACATTGTGCAGAAAATGGCCATTGTCCGGAAGATTATCGCATGATAACAGGGTGAAAGGCTTGATACCCGCCGCCCTTCGCATCGCCAGCGCTTGCGCCACAAAGCCCAGTGTTGTTTGTGGGCTATGTGGATGCGCCAGATCATGCTGCACCCCCGGATCATCCAGCCGCAAATCGCCATCCGCGATGTTGGCGGTATAACCCTTTTCAGTCACCGTCAGCGAGACGATCCGCACGGCGGGGTCTGCCATCACGGCAAGCAATCCCCCGGGATCCTCCGGGGCCACAAATGTCTGGTTGATTGCGCCGATCACACGCAGCGCCTGATCGGCATTCTCGCGCAGCGCCAGTGTGTAAAGACCATCCTGTGGTAGCAGCGCATCGCGTGTGTCTGGACTGCGCAACGAGGCAGCGGCAATGCCCCAACCGGTTTCGCCTGCGTTCAGGCAATCGTCGGTAAACGCCGCCTGATGCGCACGGTGAAAAGCCCCCAGACCCAGATGCACGATCCCCGTTTGCACGCTTGCACGCGCATATCGGGGACACGCGACATCAGCGGGAAGGTGTTTCAGGTTGGCCTCATTCAGGCGGATCACAACCGCCCCTCATCCAGCCGATAGGCGTCAACCGCCGCCCCCCATAATACCGCGTGCTGACTTTTTTCATCCAAGCCAGCAATAGCATCACGCACAAGATCAACTGTTCGGCCATACTCAGACGCCAGCAAACTGACCGGCCAATCTGTGCCCATCATACAGCGGTCAGGCCCGAAAATCCGCAGAACTTCGTCGATGTAAGGCGTGATCTGGTCTGGCGTCCAGGTTGCCCAATCCGCCTCGGTCACCATGCCCGACAGCTTGCACCAGACATTGGCCGCGTCGCCGAACGGCTGCATCAGCTTGGACCACGGCAAAAAGCCATCTTTGGCAATCTCGGGCTTTGCGATGTGGTCAATGACAAATCGCAAGTCCGGCAGGGCGCGCACAGTTTCCAGCGCTGCGGGCATCTCTCGCGGGCGGATCAGCAGGCCGTACACCAATCCCCGCGCCTGAACAGCCCGCAGCCCGCGCCACACATCCGGCTGGCACAGCCAGCGTGGATCGGCCTCGTCATGCACCTGATGGCGAATGCCGACCAGCCATTTGCCACCCGGACCGGCCAACAAAGCGTCCAGTCTTTCGCCCACATCCGGGGCCGTAAGATCCACCCAAGCCACCACACCCGCGATGAAATCGGTCGCCTCTGCCAGCGCCAAAAACGCTTGCGATTCCGCATAGCTTGACCATGTCTGCACCAGAATGGTTTTCTGCACCCCTGCAAGGGCAAGAAGCGGGCGCATGTCATCGGGGGTAAAGACCCGGCGGATCGGCAAAACCGGGCCAACCATCCACGGATAGTCACCCCTGTCCGGGTCCCAGAAATGATGATGCGCGTCAATGGCCGGAAGTTTGGTGGCATATGTCATAGCTTAATACATGTGAAAGACGTTTTCCATGTAGGCCCACCACTCGCCAGGCTTGCGCGTGGTGAACGGGTCCTGACAGGGATCGGTTTCGCGAAGCCACGCTTGCGTTTCGGATTCTGCAGCAATGGCGCGACC
>JANNAT010000111.1:0-18424 GCA_031384605.1 Cypionkella sp. | reverse complement strand
TCTCCTTGCGTCATGGAAAGCCGGGTCAAGGCGCGCCACGCGATTGCGCCAGCCACACCGGTTGCCAGCATCAGATTGATCACCGGCGGGATGAAGGATGGCGAAGTGATGCCTTGCGGCAGGTAGTCAAGCAGCCCCGCCGAGGCGAATTTGTAGGCATCGGTAAGCGAGAACGGCCCAAGGATATGCGCGGCCCAGTAGAAAAAGCTGGTGTCAGGTGGTGTCGCCAATGCCGAAATCGGATTGATTGCGGCAGTGGGGTTCAGGTTGGCGGTCAGTTGTGGAAAGATGAAAGTCAGCGTCAGCCAAAGGGTGACGGGCAGCAAAAGCCCCACGGTTTCCGACTTTGCCCAAGCCCCGGCTGCAAGACCGATCAGGCCAAAGAAGCCCATATAAAGCGCGGTTACCGCAATGAACCCGGCCAATTGCTCCCACTGAACGCCAGTCAGCGTTACCGCAGGCAGCACCAGAAACGTCGCAACTGCTACCAGACCCGCCACCGCTGCCAAAGCCAGGATTAACCCGGTCAGGGCGGCGATCTTGCCCGCCGCATAGGCATCGCGGCCAAGCGGACGGATGCCGATCAGCGGCAACACCCCCGCCTTGCGATCAATGCCAATCAGACGGTTGCCGATGACGATGGCGGACAACGCCCCGATCAGCGCCACATAGACCGACATATTGCGCATCAAAGACAGGGGCGAGATGTCCAGCACCGGGTTCGTCGGCACCGGCTGGCCTGCCTTTTGCAGAAAGGCCGCTGCGTCCAGATAGATACGGTTGACGGTCGAGGTCGCGGTCCAGCCGAGCCAGGCTGAAATCAGCACGAGAACGACGAACATCAGCGACAGAAGCGCCACGGTGCGTTCGCGCAACACGAAACGTGCGGATTGGCGGGCGATCAGCCAACCGGGGGAAGGTGCGGCTGCCATCATGCCACCGCAGCCAGACGACCCACGGGGGTCAGCGAAAGGTAAAGTTCTTCCAAAGCCGCATCATCGCCATAGCGGGCGGTCACGGCTTCGATCTGGTCGTGATAGACCAACTTGCCGTGGCTTAACACGGCGATGCTGGTGCAGGTCTTTGCAATCTCGGAAATCAGATGGGTGTTCATGAAGATGGTCATCCCGAATTCGGTATTCAGGCGAAGGGTCAGATCGCGCAGCATCTTGATGCCCATCGGGTCGAGGCCCGACGTTGGTTCATCCAGAAACAGGACGGCGGGCTGATGCAGTATCGCCTGCGCAAGGCCAACACGCTGACGCATCCCCTTGGAAAAGCCCCCAACGCGCTGGTCGGCCAGATAGCTGCTGTCGAGCAGATCGAGTACTTCGTTCACCCGGCGCTGTGGCGCCGTGACACCAGAAAGACGGGCAAAGAACATCAGGTTTTCCGTAGCCGTCAAGGTATCGTAAAGCCGCACATTTTCGGGGACATAGCCGATAGCCCTGCGCACCGCCAACGGGTCGTCGCAGATGTCAAACCCTGCCACTGTCGCCGTCCCAGAGGCGGGTCGTGCAAGCGTGGTGAGCATCTGGATCGTCGTTGTTTTGCCCGCGCCGTTGTGGCCAAGAAAGCCGAAGATCTCGCCTTTGGCGATGTCCATCGACAGGGCGTCAACAACAGTCACCCCATCGAAGGACTGGGTTAACCGGTTTATCCGGATCATGGGTTCGGGCATTTTGGAGTTCCTTTATGTGGATTGCTCTATAGGCGATGTCTTGGTTTACCCCGTTTGAGCGGCCCACTCTGCAAGGGCCTTTCAGCCAACTTACAGTTTTGTAAGATAAACATTTTTCGTGAATGGCGTTTTGGCAAAGGAAAAGGCGATGCCTTGCGGCACCGCCTTTCATGTCGTCAGGTCAGAGATCAGTTGTTGGAGTTTTCGCCGTCCTGCTCGCCGTCGCCACCATTTTCGCCGCCATTATCACCTTCGTTTTCGCCGTCCTGTCCATCACTTCGCTGATCATTCTCGGCCAGCGTGACGTTCATCACCTTGCCATCTGCCGGGTTGATGGCGACGGTTTTCTCTGTGCCGTCGGCCATCACAACATCTGCCATAATCAAGTCAGGTGCACCGTTTTCACCGCTTTGATATTCGATGCTGGATACTTTGCCGCCTGCTGCTGCTTCAGCCGCGGCAATCGCCTGGGCCATGCTGGTCGGCGAGGCCAGAAAGGCTTGGGCTTCGGCCATCGGGTCTTCGGTGCCTGTGGTTTCGGCAAAGGCCGAGGTGCCAGAGATCAGAGAAAGCGCCAGAAGTGCGCCGGTGATCGTCAGGGAAGTTTTCGTTTTCATGGGTCTCTCCAGTCAATCATGACCGCGGGTTGCGGCCTGATGAAAGACACATGGGGTTGCCATCTTACACTCAGTTGTCAGCAGCCTTACAACCTCAGGCCCCGCGCGCGGTGGGCAGATTTCCGCCATACTTGAACAGCAGGAACAAGGCCGCAGCACTGAACACAGCACCCGTCAGGAACGTTGCCGGTGCACCAAGGCTGTCCCACAAGAGACCCGCCACAAGGCTTGCGATCAAGAGCGCAAACCCGCTGACCAGATTGAAAAACCCGTAAGCCGTGCCGCGCAAGTCCGCAGGGGCGGTGTCGGCCACCATGACGGCCATCAGGCCCTGCGTCATGCCCATGTGAACGCCCCAAACCGCCACTCCGGCAAGAACCACGGACCAATGGGCGGAGCTGGCCAGTATGAGGTCGGCCACGATCAGCAAGGCCAGCCCCCCGATCAACAGGGATTTGTGGCTGACCCGATCCGAAAGACGGCCCAGCGGGTAGGCCGACAGGGCATAGACCACATTCATCGCCACCATGACCAGCGGCACGGTGGCCAGCGGAATGCCGCTTTGCTGAGCCCGCAACACCAGAAACGCCTCGCTGAAGCGCGCCAGCGTGAACACCGCACCGATGCCAACCACCTGCCAATAGGCGGACGGCAGGCGGGCAAGATTTGCCCGCCGGATCGGGTTTTGCCTGATCGCGCCTCGCTTTGGCGGCGGCTCCTTCACCCCGAAGGCCAGCAGTGCCACAGCCATCGCTCCGGGGAGGACCGCCACCCAGAACACCGCCTGAAAGTCGTTTGACCACAGCAGCATCAGCCCCACCGCAATCAGCGGCCCGGCAAATGCCCCCACGGTATCCAACGACTGGCGCAGCCCGAACGCGGCACCGCGCAACTCCGGCGGAGCAAGATCGGCCACCAGCGCATCGCGCGGGGCACCGCGAATGCCCTTGCCCACCCGGTCCAACAGCCGCGCGGTCAACACGAAACCTACGCTTGGGGCCAGGGCGAACAATGGCTTGGTGATCGCCCCCAGCCCGTAGCCGATCAGCGCCAAGCCTTTGCGCCGCCCGAACCAATCGCTCAGCACGCCTGAAAACACCTTGACGATCAGGGCGGTTGCTTCGGCCAGCCCCTCGATCAGCCCGATCATCAGCGCACTGGCCCCTAAGGAGGTGACCATGAACAGCGGCAGCAGGCTATGGATCATCTCGGACGAGATATCCATCAGGAGGCTGACGATGCCCAGAATCCAGATGCCGGTCGGAATCTGGCTGCGGTTGGGTGGGAACATTGTCGCGGCTCCGGGATGAAAACTGGTTGGATGAGATCAGGACTGTGCGTCGCCGTCCCGCATCTGCGCACCCTCAATGCCCTTCTGCAACCTTACAAATTTGTGACTTGCCGGAAAGGCTGGCGCGGTTGTGGGGACTTAAATAGGGCGTGTCAGCCGCTAATTTCTGGCCGCCCCCATCGGAACACCTCGACTTGCACAGCAACACTCCTGTCACCAACCTTCAAACCCGGCACAATCGCGCAACCCGCATTTTGCACGGCGGTCTGGCCCTTGCCATCGGGACCCAGCTTTTGACCAGCCTCGCGATGCACGGACCAGACGACGTGCAAGCGGGCGATATCCTGTTTCAGGTTCATCGGTATTCGGGCCTTGCGGCCACGGTTCTGGCGTTCGGGCTTTGGGTAACAATCCTGCTGCGGTCGCGTGGGACCGACCTTGGCGCGCTGCTGCCGTGGTTTTCCGGGTGGCGTTTGGCGGCATTGGGACGGGATATCAAGGCGCATGCGGCGGCGGCGTTGAAGCTGCGCCTTCCAACGCATGACCCGCAGGCGGCCTTGCCTTCGGCCATTCACGGCCTTGGTCTTGTGCTGATCTCGGCTATGGCCGCCTCTGGCGCGGTTTATTTCGGGCAGGTCGCTTTTGGTCTGCATTCGGCCGAACCGGAGGGGATGGTCGCGATGACGGTTCATCTGGCGCTGGCCAATCTGGTCTGGGCCTACCTGATTGCCCACGCGGGCCTCGCCCTGCTGCACCATCTGTTGCGGTCGATGCGGCTATCGACAATGTGGTCCTTTGGGCGGTAAGGCATGAGTATGTCCCTGTCCGCTGTCGAACTTTGGAACCAGAACGCCTTCCTTGCGATCAACGCCGCTGCGCAAGCACCCGCTTTTGTCATCGCGATTGCCAGCATGTTGGCAAATTGGGTGATCTATCTCGCGATGATCTTGTTGATATTTGCATGGATTCGGCGCGGCAGGGCCGTCAGATTTGCGCTGCTGGATGCGATGAGCGCTGCCTTAATCGGCTTGGGCATCGCGCAGGGGACTTCTGCACTCTGGTATCACCCAAGGCCATTCGAGCTAGGGCTGGGGCGCCAGTTGCTGGACCATGTGCCCGAGGCGTCGTTTCCAAGTGACCACGCCACACTGATGTTTTCTTTGGCAATACCCCTGCTTTTGTTCGCGCAAACGCGGCGCTGGGGCGGCACACTTCTCCTTTTGGGCTTCGCCGTGGCTTGGTCGCGCATCTACCTTGGGGTTCACTTTCCCTTGGATATGCTGGGCGCTTTTGGGGTTGCGGCCTTCGCGTGCCTTTTGATCCGGATCGTCGGTCCGCGCCTTCACCGCCGCTTCTATCCCCTGTTGGTCTCTCTCTATGAGACCGTGCTTCGCAGGCTCGGACTTCCAGATGCCGTCTTTCCACGCAACCTGTAACGCCGAAACCCGGACTGACTACGGCGCGGCACCAAGTGGCAGATCGACAATCCTGACCGGATCCCCAGCGGCTTGCGGCAGCGCCGCCAGCAATCTGGCCTTTTCGGTAGCCAACTGGTCAGGCCCAACCGCTGCCTGCTCCAGTTGCGCAAATCCAAATGCAACCGGGTCGAGCCTGTCAGCGGTCAGCGGTCAGCGACACCAAGAGAAGCTGCGAATTGCCCCTGCCATCCTGTACCAGGGTTTGCGTTTCCCAGACACGCAACACCATGCGCTGATTGGTGGCGCCCATCTTGGTGAGGGTTGCCAAAGCCGAGCGGCCAAGATGTGTCATCGGCCAAGGCGCGTGGCTGACAAGCGCTTGACGAGACGGCACGATGGCCGACAGGAATTCGCCCGAAAGTGTAGCCAGCGAGGATTGCCACCCGGCAGCCTCGAATGCGTTTATCAGTTCTGCAACCGGCCAAGTGGTTTGCAGCAGCATCGGCTCGCCCGGGTCGCCATCCAGCAAGATGCGGTGGGTGGGCTGTTGCTGCCAGCCGGTCGTCAGCCAGTCACTGGCGGCAAGCGTCGTCAAGGGCGGGGTGGCGTCATAGCGGGCAGTGGCGGCGGACCAGCCAGTCAATATATGCAGCGGCATGATGCCCAGCCCGATAGCAATCAGCACGGCGGCAAACATCCGACGCGGAACGGTCAACACCCGCACATGCAGCAACTGGGCCACAACGCTGACCAAAGCACCACCAAACAGCAGCCCCGCCAGCACATCGCTGGGCCAATGCGCCTGCAGATACACGCGTGACAGCCCGATCAGCGCAATCAAGGTGGCAAAGCCGCCGTAGACCAAGCCGCGAAACCTTGCGGGCAAGGATTGTGCCACAAACAGGGCCAGCATGCCGAAGATGATGGTGGCCAATGTGGAATGGCCGCTGGGAAAGCTGAACCCGTCTGCGCCTTGGTACATGGGTATCGGGCGCGCGCGTTGCAGCAGCGTCTTGAACAATGGTACAAAGATAACCCCGGCAAGGCTTGCAGCCGTCACGGCCCCTGCCAGCGCCCATTGCCGGCCGACTGCAAGGACTGCGATCAGAAGCAGCGCCACCGGCAGCAACACTGCAATATCCCCTAACATGGTGATGCCAACCATCGTGGAGGTGGCCCAATCCGTACGCAGTGCCTGCACAAACTGCCCGATTGCGGCATCCGCCAGCGCCATTTCCGGATCTAAGATCACTGCGACAAGCAGCAGCGCAAAGCTGGCAAGTGCTACGAGTGCCAGCCCGATCAAGGCCGCCGCCTCCAGCATCCGGTCGTTATTTCGAAGTACCTGCGCAACAGCGCCACTGCGGCCACCCCGGCGCTCCAGCCAGAGCGCGAGACGCAAACGCCCACGGTCAGCGGCTGGAACCAGAATGCCCCGCACAAGTCGCAATGCAACCCAAGCCAGCAACGCGGCCGCGATCGCGAGCCCCGCGAGGATGGCAAAGCGCGGGTTAGCGGCATGGGCCACCTGAAGGCCACGCCCCAAAGCGATGGCAGGCAGCAGATGTGCCGCCGCCCAGACGAAGGCCGATCCAACATTGACCAGCGCAAAACGTGTCGTGGTCATGCCCATCATGCCCGCAATCGTTGGCACCACTGCCTTCACACCCGGTATGAAACGGACGATGAAGATGCTCTTGCCACCATGACGCGAAATGAACTGCTCGCCCCTGTCCATCAGCGCGGTGTAGCGCGAGAATGGCCAGAATGTGCGGATCTGCTGTTTCCAATGCACGCCAGCCCAGAAAGACAGGGCATCCCCGGCAATGGCCCCGGCAACGGTCGCGCCAAATATCGGCAGGAAGGCCATCTTGCCCAAGCCGATCAATGTGCCCAAGCCCACAAGGACGACTGTCGAGGGCACGAACAAACCGAGGATCAGCAACGCCTCGCCAAAAGCCACTAGAAAAGCGAACAGGATCGCGAGGCTCTGATGCGCGCCGAGAAAATCCACGAACTGTGAAAGCAGTTGGGTCATGTCACACCGACGATCCGCGCAAACTGCAATTCAACCCGCAATCCGGGCATTGCATCTGCCAGCGCAAGTTCGGCACCATGCAGATCCGCTACAGCTTTGACCAGCGACAGACCAAGACCGGTGCCTTCGGTTGTCCGGCTTTTCTCAAGACGGTAAAGACGCCGCAGCACCAATTCACGCTCCCCGGCCGGTATTCCCGGCCCGGTATCCGAGACTGACGCCGTCACCCGGTTGCCCTCTGCCCGCACCTTGCAAGTGATCGCCGTGCCGTTCGGGCAATGCCGGATGGCGTTTTCGATCAGATTTGCAATGGTCTGGGTCAGCAGTTCCTTGTCACCAAACACCCATGCGGCCCCCGCCACATCGCACAGCAGGGTTTGGCCCGCATCTTCGGCCACCTCGGCATAAACGTCTCCAACGTCACCGAGCAGCACCGCAAGATCGACCGGCGCGAATTTCTCGCGTCGCGCGCCAGCCTCGATCTGGGCGATGCGCAGCAATGCTGCAAAGGTCTGGTCGATTGCCTCGCTTTGCGCGATGGCGGCGGCAAGGTCGTCCTCTACCGGGGCAGAGGCGGCTGCATGGCCTGCCGCCTGTTCGATGTGAATGCGCAACCTGTTCAGCGGCGTGCGGAGTTCATGGGCGATGTCGGCGCTGACCTGGCGCATGGCCTCGACCAGGGCGCCAAGGCGGCTCAGCGTCTGGTTGATCTCGCCCGAAATCAGGTCAAGATCATCGCCACGGCCGGATACTGCCAATCGGGTGGACAAATCCCCACCTGCGACACGGTGCAGCGTACTTGTTACGTCGCTGAGGCGGCGCTGAAGTCTGGATGCGATCCATGATCCGGCGGCGATAGCAGCGATGAGGACCGCCAAGGCAGACCAACCGAACCCAGTCAGAATGATTTCTGATAGATCATCAAGATCGGCGTTGCTTAAGCCGACCACCAGGTACTCGCTGTTCAAGTCGCCCGCATAGACGCGGTAAGGATAGTCGGATTGAACCCCCAGAGCGGCGGCTTCGACTGTAGACCAGCCCGGTTTAGCCCTGACATCCTGAATGTTGGCTGCCAGAATCTTGCCCGCGGCGTCTTTGAGCAAGAAAACGGACGAATAATTTGGGCTGGCTTTTATGCGGGCGGCGATTGCCTCGACCAGATCTTGTTTATCGTCGGCATCAGATTGCTGCAATGTCGTGAAAATTTCCATCAGCCGCGCATCTTGCCTGTCGGCCAACTGCCGGTGCAGCACGGTGTAGCCGACCGCCCCGACCATGATCAGCGCGCCAAGCACCGCCAGCGTGACGCCAAGTGCCAGCCGGAAAGAACTGTGCCGCCAAAGATCAGCGGGGCGCATAAAGCGAATACCCCATGTTTTTCAGAGTGTGCAGCAAGGCCACCTCGAACGGCTTGTCGATCTTGGCACGCAACCGGCTGATATGGGTTTCCACCACCGAGGTTTTCGGGTCGAAATGGAAATCCCAGACCCGCTCCAGAAGCATCGTGCGCGTCACCACGCGGCCTTCGTTGCGCATCAAAACCTCCAGCAGGGTGAACTCTTTAGGCAGCAGATCAATCACCTGCCCCCCGCGCGAGGCCTGCCTGCGCATCAGATCCAGTTCCAGATCCACGACCTTCAGGACCGTTTTCACATCTTGCACCGGGGGACGCCGGGCCAAAGCATTGACCCGCGCCATCAGTTCGGCAAAGGCGAATGGCTTGGTCAGATAATCATCGCCACCGGCCTCCAGCCCTTCGACACGGTCGTCAATCCCGCCAAGCGCCGTGAGGAACAGCACCGGTGTCTTGCGCCCTGCTGCCCGCAAAGCGCGCACCAGTGACAGACCGTCAAGACCTGGGATCATCCTGTCCACTACAAGCACGTCGTAGCTTTCCCGAGTAGCGGCAAACAGCCCGTCGGTGCCATCGGCCAGCACATCGCAGATATGGCCATTTTCGGACAGTCCACGCGCGACATAGTCGGCGGCAGAGGGATCATCCTCGATCAGCAGGATACGCATTGGGAATCTTTCTTCCGGGGGGTGGACGTTGTTCTTCCCGGTTTGAATGTATGAGCGGCTTAACACAAACGTTTCGGCCAACATACAAATCTGTAAGCCTGCCGAAAGTTGGCGGTATAGTTGCGCAGCTAGAGCACCTGTGATGGAGCAAATCCGCCCCTGACAGGAGCATGGAAAATGAAACAACTACTTTTGGCCACCGCCTTGATCGTACTGCCGGTCGGTGCCTTTACCGCTTTCAATCTTTACGCAGCCGGGGCAAGCGTTGCAGCAGCCACCGCCACCCCGGCGATGAGCCTTGGCGACCTTACTGCGTTCAGCGGCATTGTGACTGATGTTCAGACCATCGCAGCGACAGGTGATCTGGGCGCTGCGAAAACCCGGATTAAGGACTTCGAGACGGCTTGGGATGAGCAAGCAACAACGTTGCGTGCGCTGGACGGCAATGCTTGGGGCACCATTGACGATGCCTCCGATGCGGCGCTTGACGCCCTGCGGGCCGGAACGCCAGATGCCGCAGCGGTTGACACAACTCTGGCTACGTTGCAGGCGTCTTTGACGAGCCCTGTCGCGGCCACAGCCGCTCCTGTTGCAGCCACCCTTATATCGGGCATCGCTGTCACCGATGCCAATGGCCGGGCCTTGCCCTGTGAAGTCATGCTGAAGTCGTTGTCTGACGGCCTGACCACCGCCAAACTGTCGGATGCGGATCACGCTGCTGCTGTCGACTTGCAGACCAAAGCACTTGAACGCTGCAATGCTGATGACGACCAACGGGCCGACGGTTTCTCCGCACAAGCCTTGGCTGTGGTGTCGAAATGAGCGTCGCAAGCACCCTCAACCGAGAAGCTAACATCATGCAAATTTCACGTGATGCAATGCCCAACCGTGTCATGAACCGCGTTCCGGAAGTCACGGTGGACTTCTGGCTTATCAAGCTTATGGCTGTGACTATGGGCGAAACCGCTGCCGACTATCTGGCAGTCAATTTGGGCCACGGCTTGACGATGACCTCACTTATCATGGCCGCGATTCTGATCGGGGCTTTGGTGCTTCAATTCGGCCAGAAACGCTATATGCCCTGGTCCTACTGGCTCGCCGTGGTGCTGATCAGTATCGTGGGCACGTTGGTTACCGACAACCTGGTGGACAACTTCGGCGTCTCGCTGATCACGACCACGATCGGCTTTTCCGTGGCCCTCGCCGCGACATTCGCCCTGTGGTTCGCATCCGAGAAAACCCTGTCCATCCATGCGATCTTTACCACCAAACGCGAGGCATATTACTGGCTGGCAATCCTGTTTACCTTTGCGCTTGGCACCGCAGCCGGGGATCTTGTGGCCGAGCATTTCGGTTTGGGCTATCTTTCCACCGGCGTGCTGTTCGGGATGATCATCGCCTCGCTCACCTTCGGATACTTCTTCCTGAAGCTTGATCCGATCCTCGGGTTCTGGCTCGCGTACATCTTGACCCGCCCGCTTGGCGCGTCGTTCGGCGATCTCTTGTCGCAACCAGCCGAATATGGCGGCATGGGCCTTGGCACTATCATCACCAGCGCCCTGTTCCTGTCAGCAATCGTTGCAATCGTTGGTTACATGAGCCTGAAACCTAAGGTTCGCGACGAGGTGGCGCATGGCTGATACGTTTTGCTGACCTGCGCTTTTTCGGGGCCGATCCTGTAGTCGGCCCCGAAGACCTTTCGCCGAAACAAACCCAACAATCTACCTGAAAGGCTTTCGATGAAAACGCTCGTGGTCTCCACTGCTATGATCGCACTCTTGCTGCCGTCGACCGTGCTGGCCGAGGACCTCTCGTTCAGCGGCGGTGTCACCGTCACGTCGAATTCCTTGTCGGACGGTCTGTCGGAGACCGGCAACAGCCCCGCCATCCAGCCCTACTTCGAACTCGCCAAAAACGGCTTTTACGCCGGGGTCTGGGCAACAAACTTTAAGGACGATGTCGGAAACCGAGCCGAACTTGATCTGTCTCTGGGCTAGCGGGGCGAAACCGGCTCTGGCCTCGGATATGACCTCGGCTATACGCAGCATTTCTACGACAAGACTAACGCCGCGTCGTCCGAACTGGCGGTTTCGCTTGGCGCTCCGGTGACCGACCGGCTATCCGTCTCGGGCGAGGTGTCCTACGACCTGACGGAAAAGACCTTTGGCGAAAGTCTCGGTGCCGAATTCGTGCTGGCAGACGCTTGGACCCTGTACGCCGATGTCGGGCGCGCCGATCCAACCGCAAGCGTGAACTGGGGTGTTGGGGTCGGCTATGCCATTGACGGCGGGACCACGCTAGATTTTCAGGTGCAGGACACGGCATCGACAAGTCCGCTGGTTGCACTGTCAGTAAGCTATTGAAAGGGAGTCGCAGTCTTGAAGCAGCTGCGAGATGCCCCCCCTGGCATGGTTCCTCCCCGGCCCTGTTTGTATGCGGGGGGCGCAGCGCGGCATTTCGCTAGCGTCTGGCTTTTTCACCGGGGAATCCAGGCGGAATCCACTTAGTGAAAAATCTTGCGCAAAAAGTAGAAATATCAATATCTTATGAAATCACGATCTGGCCGTGCTGGATTCTTTTGCGGAAGCCACCTGAGCCAGTTTGCGGAAGCCAGCAAATCCACTTGGTGGAAGCCACCCACTCAGGAATCCACCCCGGCAAAGCCACAATGCATCGCGCGTTTCGGCCGTGCCCGCCCGTAGCGGCGCAACCATTTGGAATGTCAGGCCCGACCGACATAGTCGTCCAGAAGCCCTTCTCGCGGCAACAAGTCAGTTAGCCCCGCCGGGCGGACTCAATCGCTGCGACGTCGATTTTCTTCATATCCATCATCGCCTCGAACGCGCGTTTTGCCTCAGCGCCACCAGCCGCCATCGCCTCGGTCAGCGCGCGCGGCGTGATTTGCCAAGAGATGCCCCATCTGTCCTTGCACCAGCCGCAGGCACTTTCCTGCCCGCCATTGCCGACGATGGCATTCCAGTATCGGTCGGTCTCGGCTTGGTCGTCGGTGGCGATCTGGAACGAAAACGCCTCGCTGTGTTTGAACGCGGTGCCGCCGTTCAACCCGAGGCAAGGGATACCGGCGACAGTGAAATCGACTGTCAGCACGTCTCCAGCTTTACCGGACGGGTAGTCGCTTGGGGCAAGGTGGACTGCGCTGACCGCGCTGTCAGGAAAAGTCTCGGCGTAGAAGCGGGCCGCCGCTTCGGCGTCCTTGTCGTACCATACGCAGATAGTGCTCTTCGCAATTGCCATTGCTTGCCCTTTCCCTGTTAAATCAGTTTTCGGCTCAGTTTTCATGCGTCACCTGAACTTCTGGCTAACGATGGGCGAGTCAATCAGCCGAGGCATAGAGCAAGGCAATGTCACGGTGAAACAGCTCGCAAACTTCACTTTCCGTCAAAACTACTGCCCGGTCCGGCTGCAGAACGATCACACATCCATTGGCAAACCGGTATTCCCGGTCGCCGCTTGAAAGGAGCATCTGAACAGGCACCTCGTCGATCGGACGATCTGAAACTGACGGCACAGGTTCGACACAGGCGGACAAGAGCAGTGGCAGCAGAAGCTGGATTGATCTCATCTTTCGTCCTCCGGTTTCCACCAGTCGACGATGACGGCGCGAATGACCGTTGCGGGATTGCTGCGGGCCAAAACGCTGAGATCATTCACCGCCGTTTGTTGCCCGGTCATTCATGCGCGCCTTGCGATCCCCCGCTTCGCGGTTCGCGCCACCAGCATTGGGCTCGGTATCGCCCCTTATTTTGCCAGCATGTTTTGTCGCCGCCTGATTCATTTTTTGCTTCTGCGCTTCGGCCTGAACATTGAACTTCGTGTCGTCGGCCAGATTGTCGAGGTTCTGTTTGGTCATGATAATTTCCTCCTTCATGCAGGATTAACGCGCTGGTCAGGATGGGGTTCCCCTTGCTGGCTGCTGCGGCCATGCTGGACAGTCTGTTGCGCTGGTAAGGCCAACCTGCATCAAGAAAGCCAGGAACGATATCGCCCACAATGCGTTGTCATAAGATGGTAGTTCGGCCCTGCTTGCGCCTGCCCCGTGGTGTGGCCAACAGCCCGAACCCAGAAACGAACCATTCCATGAGCGAATTTGCACAAGGCGCATCGCGCCAAAGGAGTTGAACCCATGTTAATCAGGGCAACGGATACAACTGGTTATGATGTACAGGCCAGCGATGGCACTTTGGGTAAAGTGGTTGATTTGCTGTTTGATGATGCCAGGTGGACGGTGCGATGGCTGGTGGTTGAGACGGGCAACTGGTGGGCGAACCACCGCGTTCTGATCCCGGCATCGGCACTTGGTCACCCCGACACAGCGACGCGCACCTTCCCGGTCAGTCTAACGATGGCGCAGGTCAAGGGCAGCCCGGATGTCGACACCCACCGCCCGGTGTCGCGGCAGTTCGAATCCAGCGCTTTTGACTATTATGGCTTCAGTCCCTATTGGGGGACCGATCTTTACATGAGCGGTTTTGCCTATTGGGGTGGCATGGTGCCGATAGCACCGTCTCTGGAAATGGAACGGCGTGAGGACGAAATCGCGCAGATGATGCGTCAGGATGAAGACGCCAACCTGCGCAGCGTGGCCGAGATCAGCGGCTATCACATCCATGCCACCGATGGCGACATTGGCCATCTGTCGGATGTGCTGATCGAGGATACAGATTGGTCGCTGCGCTACCTGATCGTCAACACCAGCAACTGGTGGCAGGGAAATGAAGTTCTGATTTCGCCGCGCTCCACGCAATCCATCCGCTGGACCGAACAGCTGATCTACCTAGGCGTCACCCGCGACCGTATCCGAACCAGTCCGGCATATGATGCGGACCGCCGGATCGACGCGGCTTTTGAGGCGAATATGGCCAGCCACTACGGCCCGACGAAGCCAGCCGACGCGGCCTGAGGCGGTGAGAATTTTCTGAAGGTGAATTGGAAGCTCGCCCTTGGGCCGCCGAAAAACGGGCAAGCCGTGCCAGATATCCGCCAAATTCAGCAGGAGTTGATGATGCCGCAGACAGATACCCAGAACCGCCGGTTCGTTTTGGCCGAGCGCCCGAAAGGCGAGCCGACATTGGCCACTTTGCGGTTCGATTCGACCCCAATTCCAACGCCGGGGCCGGGCCAGATGCTGTTGCGCACTGACTATCTGTCGCTCGACCCGTACATGCGTGGCCGGATGAGCGACGCGCCCTCCTATGCCGCCCCGGTGGCGGTTGGCGGCGTGATGGAGGGCGGCACGGTTGCGCAGGTCGTCACATCGCATGTGGCCGCTTTCAGCGCGGGCGACCGGGTGCTGTGTTTCAACGGCTGGCAGGACTATGCCCTGTCCGATGGCGTGGGCGTCACCTTGCTGGATGCAGGCATGGCGCATCCGTCTTGGGCACTGGGGATTTTGGGGATGCCGGGCTTTACCGCCTGGGCGGGCTTGACGCAAATCGGGGTGCCGAAGTCCGGCGAAACGGTTTGTGTGGCCGCCGCAACCGGGCCTGTCGGGGCGACGGTGGGCCAGATTGCCCGGCTGATGGGCTGCCATGTGGTGGGCATCGCAGGCGGGGCCGAGAAATGCGACTATGCAGTGGCATCGTTGGGGTTTGACGCCTGTATCGACCACAAATCTGCCGACTTCGCCACAAAGCTGCGGACGGCGGCGCCCAAAGGCATCGACGTCTATTTTGAAAACGTCGGTGGCGCGGTGTTTGACGCGGTCCTGCCGCTGCTGAACGCGCGCGCCCGCGTGCCTGTCTGCGGCCTTGTCTCGCAATACAACGCAACAAGCCTGTCTGAAGGGCCAGACCGGCTATCTTTGCTGATGGGCCAGATCCTGCGCAAGCGGCTGACGATGCGCGGGTTTATCATCTTTCAGGACTTTGGGCACCTATATCCCGAATTTGCCAAAGCGATGGGCGCATGGCTGGCGGCAGGTCAAATACAGTACGTTGAGGAGATGATCGAAGGGCTGGAGGCCGCGCCACAAGCCTTTATCGGCCTGTTGCGCGGTGAAAACTTTGGCAAGCGGGTGGTCCGTGTCGGGCCATCGCAGATGATTGAGAACAAGGAAAACCGCACATGAATATCCTGATGGTCCTGACCTCGCATGACACGCTGGGCGATACCGGCAAGATAACCGGCTTCTGGCTGGAAGAGTTTGCAGCACCCTATTACGTCTTATCGGACGCGGGCGCTGCAATCACGCTAGCCTCGCCAAAAGGCGGCCAGCCGCCGCTGGACCCCATAAGCGATGCACCAGATGCCCAGACCAACGACACCCGGCGGTTTAAGGGAGATGCGGATGCGCGTGCCGCACTGGCCAACACGACCAAGCTGTCAGACGTTGATCTGGCCGCCTTCGACGCGGTGTTCTACCCCGGCGGCCATGGCCCGCTGTGGGATCTGGCCGAAGACCCGGTCAGCATCCGCTTGATCGAGTATTTTGCCCAAGGTGGCAAACCAATGGCCGCCGTCTGCCACGCGCCCGCAATCTTTCGCCACACCAAGGCAGCCGACGGCAAGCCGCTGGTGTCGGGCCGCAATATCACCGGGTTCACCAATACCGAAGAGGCTGCGGCTGGTTTGACCGAAGTGGTGCCGTTTCTGGTTGAAGATATGCTGGTGGCGAATGGCGGCGTCTATTCCAAAGGTGCCGACTGGGCGTCGCATGTCGTTGTGGACGGCAAACTGATCACCGGGCAGAACCCGGCCTCGTCAAAAGAGGCGGCCTTGGCATTGGTGGCGCTGCTGACCTGAGCCACCACGGGCCTTGCAATGCACCCCGATCTGAAACGATCGAAATCAATGCCGGACAGGCACATTCCCCGGGAACCCGGAAAAGTAGGAGTTACACATGGCAGCCCTTCCGTTCGACGATGCCGAGATTGAGAAACTGGTGTTGCGGTTCAACGCCGTGATGGCGAAAGAGGGAATGGACATTGACGATCTTGGCGGCAATGCCACCGACGACGAGGTGGCCGAAACCTTGCAGGAAACGCCGGGCGATCTGAGCCGCGACGAGATCACGCAAGAGATCGAGAGCATGAATGACGAGCAGAAAGACGCGCTGGTCGCGCTGTTCTGGATCGGTCGCGGCGATGCGGAACCCGAAGAATGGGAGGCGACCAAAGCCCTCGCCCGCCAACAGCATGACGGCCTTGTCAGCCGCTATCTGCTTGGCCAGCCAGAGGTGGGCGAGTTTCTGACCGAAGGTCTGGAGAAGATGCTGGAATACGGGGTGGACTGACCCCGCTTTGCGCTCAATGAAGACGGTAATGGCGCGTAGCGGTCACCACCGCATCTGAAGTGCACTGCCTGATCCAGTTCCCATCTCAGCACATACGCAGCCACGCCGCAAAGTCCCCAAACGGACGACCAAAGGAGTTGCTTAAAGCGGCCGTTGGATCGACTCTATTGGGATATCAGGATCCGATAGACCCGCCCTCTGCCTTCCTCCTTCGCCGAAGTCACAATTAGCCCCAGTTTTTTGCCCAGTTCACCCGACATCGCCCCACTCGCAGTGTGTGCCCGCCACCCCGTTGCGGCGACGATCTCGTCCATCGTGGCACCGTTAGGCGCGCGAAGCAGGGTGATCAGCATCGCTTGCTTGGTTCCGGCGCGCGGCTTGGGCAGCTTGGGGACAGGCGTCTCGGCGTTGGTTTTGTGGACTGCGGCCATGGTCTTGACCACCATCGGTTCGATCCCGATTGCCAACAGGCCCGCGTCAGTGACCACCAACGTGGTACCATGGCCATCGCCGGTCTCGCGCCAGAGCGGCTCGCCCCGGCGCAAGTTGGCGTCGACTTCCTGCAGCCAGCCATGTTCGATCATCTTGTTGACCGCCATTTTCGCCGCAGCACCAGCCAACCCATTGGGCAGCGGCATGGCGATGTTGTCCGCGCGCTTCGCCCCGGCGCTGAGGATGATGGTCTGAGTTTCGGTGAGTTTGGTCATGTTGGGTTCCTCTCAGTGGTCGTGTGCGGCAAGGAAGGCGGTGATGCGAGACAGCAGATCGTTGCGGCCACCTGCATCGGCACCAAGGATCACATCGCCATCGTCGTCGCGTTCCAGATCGGCGATCTCGCGCAGCAGGGCAATAGCGTGATCGCAGGCGGCGAGGCGCTCGGCCTCCCACGAGGCGGTGATGGCATCCTGTTCGATCTGATGGCGCTGGACGGGGTCAAGCGGCATGTTCACCCTCCTTGAAGGCGCTGTCGGTGATCTGGCGCAGCAGGCTGGCGTAATGGTTCGGGGTGCCGACATGGCCCCAGTTGATCTCGTCCGGGTGGGTGTCGAAATAGTCGTCGCTGAGAGTCTTCAGGCGTGTCAGCATCGAGTCGATCTCGATCTTCGCGGCGAGAAAATCGGTCAGGGCTTTGGAATTGTCGGTGGTGCGGCGGGTGTTCATGGCTGTGCTCCTGTTCAGCGGCTTGCGGCTTGGCCAGCGGCGAAAGCCGCTTCCAGTGCGGCGCGGATCGACCAGACCGCGACATCATGGAAGTCGAGGCCGTCGCTGTTTCGGGTTTCCAGTGTTTCCAGGCGGAAGTGCTTGGCTGCGATTTCCAGCAGCAGGGCTTCGCTCGGGGCTTTGGCGGCGGCTGCAGTCTTGGCGGCCATGGCGTGGTCTCCGGGGTGAGGTGCATCGTTTTCGTGTAATTAGATTCGCTCTTTCCCGGAGTGTAATCAACTGAATAACAAGCAATAACATAGCTTTAACTGGAACAGACAGTGCCATGGACAGTATGAGCGAGCGGGAATATTCCAGTCACTCCGGCCTGTCGCGCGGAGCGATCCAAAAGGCCCCCAAGACGGGGCGGCTGATGGTTCATGGCGATGGGTCGATCAATGCAGCGGCATCCGATACGCGCCAATCAGTGATGACAGATCCAGACCAATACAGCCTTACAACTGGCGGAAACTCCAGCGGAGACAGTTGCTTTCGTGGCCGTCCAACATCTTGTCCGATCTCAAAGTCAGGACAGCGATGCCAGCCCGCCAATTCTAAAGGTATGTAACCTGCAGTGGTTGACTGTTGGTTATGCCGCGGAATTTCTGCGCACAGCGAGGTGTGAATTACCCCTTTTCGATTTGGGTTATGCCTTTCCCATCCGTTGGCTATATCCTGTTCTGCGGCGGCAACAGCGGAACGCAATGTGAACTTGCGCGTTGATCATGATAGCCTTTTAGCTCTTGTCTGAACCCAAGGAGACTTACCAAATGGATCATTCATCACACGCACTGCTTGTCGACAGCGAACTCAATGAGGAAAACTTGCTCGATGCCGTCGTCTACGGCGCCGACGATCAAAAAATCGGGACGGTGTCACATGTTCACGGTATGGGAGCCGCCACC
>JANNAT010000094.1:0-171655 GCA_031384605.1 Cypionkella sp. | reverse complement strand
GCCGCGCGCGAGGGGGGCAACGCCCCCCTAAAATTCTTGTTTGAAGAATTTTCCTCCCAACCCAAGCAAACGGTGTTACCGCCCGCCAAACCGCGCCGTTCGTTTGCCTAAAAACGCAGCTACCCCTTCGTGAAAATCTGTCGTTCGCCCGCAGATCCCTTGCAACCGCGCTTCAAGGGCCAGTTGCGTGGCCAGATCATTGCCGGGGGCGGCGCGCAGGGCGGTTTTTATACCAAGGTAAGCCGTGGTTGGCCCTGTCGCCAAATGCGCAGCGCGGGCGCGAATATGTGCGCCAAAATCCTCGTCTGGCACACATTCGTAAATCATGCCCCAATCCGCCGCCTGCTGCGCGCAAACTTTATCGGCAAACAGCATCGCCCCCATCGCGCGCGCCATGCCAATCTGGCGCGGCAACCAATAAGTGCCGCCTGCGTCGGGCACCAGACCAATGCGGGTAAATGCCTGGATGAAGCTGGCAGAAGCGGCTGCAATCACGACATCCGCCGCCAGCGCCAGATTTGCCCCCGCCCCTGCAGCCGCCCCGTTTACGGCTGCAATTGTCGGAATTGGGCAATTGGTAATCGCCATCAGCAATGGCACATATTCGTCATTCAGGGTCTTTTCCAAATCCAACGCGCCATGTTGTGCGGCATCAGTCAGATCCTGACCCGAGCAAAATGCCCGCCCCGCTCCGGTGATCACCAAAACCCGGGCGTGGTCGCTGGCGGTCTGTAGGGCCGCAAGCATTTCCAGCCGCAGCTGCCGCGACAGCGCATTCATCACCGATGGGCGGTTTAGAGTGATCGTAGCAATGCCCGCCGTGATATCTAACGTAATTGTTTGAAAATCCATCGGGTCCCCCGGTTTTTTGGTCAGACTAACAGGGCAGGGACATCAGACCAGCAAAACCCCGCGTCACGGGCGCATCAAATCATCCAGCCGGGCGCTGTCGGCGTCAGATAAATCTTCGGCCTCGGGCGCGCCGGCGCGTTTGCGTGTGGTGGCATAGGCCAGCACCGCACCGCCCAGCAACATCGCCGGTCCTGCCAGCCATAACAGCAGGCTTGACCCAGTGGCGCGCGGATTGAACAGCACAAATTCGCCATAGCGCGCAACGACATAGTCGATCACTTGCGCATCGCTGTCACCCGCAACCAGCCGCTCTCGCACGGCAAGCCGTAAATCGCGGCTGATCGGCGCGTTGGAATCGTCGATGGTTTCGCCCTGACAAACCGGGCAGCGCAGATCCAGCGAGATCGCGCGCGCGCGCGCCTCCAACACCGGATCGGCCAGAATCTCATCGGGATTCACCGCTAGGGCGGGTGATGCGAGTAAGCAAAGCGCAAGGATCAACGCGCGCATCGCCTATTCCGCCGGTTGGGCAACGGAGGCAGACCCGCGCCGTGCCCCCGCCGCCACACGGTAACGCCGGTCTGTCAGGCTAAGCATGCCGCCAAACGCCATCAGCAACACGCCCCCCCACAGCCAATTGGCAAAAGGCTTGATATAGCCGCGCACCGCATAGCCGCCGTCGTCCTGGCGATCACCAATCACCAGATACAGATCACGGGTAAAACCATAGTCGATCGCGGCTTCGGTCGTGGGCATTGCGGCCACCGGGTAAAAGCGTTTCTCGGGGAACAGCGTCACCACATCCGCGCCGCCCCGCATCACGCGCATTTGCGCCATGGTCGAGGTATAGTTCGGCCCCTGCACGTCGGTCACATCGACGAGGGTGATCTGATAGGCCCCCATCGCATAGGTTTCCCCCACCCGCACCACGCGAATATCTTCGGTGACCCAAGCCGTCATCGCAGCGATTGCAAACATCGTCACGCCCATGCCCGAATGCGCGGTCACCTTGCCCCAATCGGCGCGCGGCAAGCCACGCAGGCGGCTGAGCCGCGATGCGATATCACCGCGCCCCGACCGCGCCCAAAGGTCGATAACGGCCCCGGCCACCACCCAAACCCCCAAAGCCAACCCGACCGGCCCTAAGGCCGACCGGCCGGTCTGCAGCGCATAGCCCAGCAGGCCAAAGGCCAGCGCCAGCACAATCGCCCCGCGCAAGGGCCGCAAAGCCCGGGCAATGTCGGCGCGTTTCCACGGCATCATCGCCCCAATCGGCAGAATAATCGCCAGCCCCACCATAAACGGCGTGAAGGCGGCGTTGAAAAACGGCACGCCCACCGACAATTTGCGATCCCAGACCAACTCAGCAATCAGCGGCCAGATCGTGCCGATGAACACCACAAAGGCCGCAACCGCCAGCAACAGGTTGTTGGCCACCAGGGCGGATTCGCGGCTGACCATGGCGAATGCGCCCTTCGCCTCCAGCGCGCCTGCGCGAACCGCGAACAACAACAGCGCGCCGCCCATGAAAAACCCAAGGATCATCAAGATGAACACGCCGCGGTCGGGGTCATTGGCAAAAGCATGCACCGAAGTCAGCACGCCAGAGCGCACGATGAATGTGCCGGTCAGCGAAAACCCAAAGGCGATGATGGCCAACAGGATTGTCCAGGCCTTCAGACTTTCGCGTTTCTCGACGACGATGGCCGAATGCAGCAGCGCGGTTGAAATCAGCCAGGGCATGAACGAGGCGTTTTCCACCGGATCCCAGAACCAGAACCCGCCCCAGCCCAATTCATAATAGGCCCACCACGACCCCATGGCGATGCCGATGGTCAGAAAAATCCACGCGGCCAGGGTCCAGGGCCGCACCCAGCGCCCCCAGGCGGCATCAACGCGGCCCTCAATCAGGGCGGCGACGGCGAAAGAAAAGCTCATCGAAAGGCCGACATAGCCAAGGTATAGGAATGGCGGATGAAACGCCAAACCCGCATCTTGCAACAGCGGATTTAAATCATCGCCGTTCAGGGGCGGCATTTCCAACCGCAAAAACGGGTTAGACGTCAATAAAGTAAAGGCCAGAAACGCCACGCCAATCAACCCCTGCACCGCCAGAACGCGGGCGCGCAATGTGGCGGGCAAATTACCGCCAAAGAACGCGGCAGACGCGCCAAAGCCTGACAGGGCCAGGATCCACAGCAGCAGCGACCCCTCATGGTTGCCCCAGACGCCGGCGAATTTATACAGCAGCGGCTTGGCGGTGTGCGAATTCAGCACCACCAATCGCAAGGAAAAGTCTGAACTTACAAACGCATAGGTCAGCGCCGCAAAAGATATCGCAACCAGACCGAATTGCGCAATCGCCGCAGGCCCCGCCACTGCCATAAGGCGTGAATCCCGGCAGTAGGCCCCCCACATTGGCAGCGTGAATTGCACCACCGCCACCATAAAGGCCAGTATCAGCGTGAAATGTCCCAGCTCTACAATCATCGCGGCCTCCTGCACCCTGATGTTATAGGCCAAGCAAGGGCAATGGGGAATGGCCTGCGCGGTTCAGCCGCGCAAACCTGCGTTACGCCCCACGCAACAAGGCCGCCACCCCGGTGCGGGCAATCTCACGCAGGCCCAAAGGCCGCATCAGATCGGCAAAGGCGTCGATTTTCTCCGGCGTGCCGGTCATCTCGAACACGAAGGATTCAAGTGTGCTGTCCACCACATTGGCGCGGAAAATCTCTGCCAACCGCAGCGCCTCGATGCGCGCATCACCGCGCCCTGCCACTTTGAACAGCGCCAGTTCGCGCTGCACGGATGGGCCTTCGACGGTCAGATCATGCACCGCATGCACCGGCACCATGCGGCCCAGTTGCGCCTTGATCTGTTCTATCACTTGCGGCGTGCCTGTCGTTACCACAGTGATCCGGCTTTGATGCCGGGTGTGGTCCACTTCAGCCACGGTCAAGCTTTCGATATTATACCCTCGCCCCGAAAACAGGCCGATCACCCGCGCAAGGACACCGCTTTCGTTGTCGACCAACACCGCCAAAGTATGGCTTTCGATCACATCGGCGTTCGGATCGCGCAGATCATAGGCGGAATGGCTGGTAGAGCCTTTTTTGATATTCAACGGAGACATTGCGTCCCTTTCATCTGTTCACAAATATCCTGCAGGGGGTCCGGGGGACGCAAAGTCCCCCGGCGTTGGCAGGTCTAAACCAACACCGCACCACGCGCGCCGATCACCCCTTGGGTATCGGCATCGCCCAGCAGCATTTCATTATGCGGTTTGCCCGACGGGATCATCGGGAAACAGTTTTCGTGCTTTTCCACCCGGCAATCGAAGATGAATGGCCCGTCATAGCGCAGCATGTCCATGATGGCGTCGTCGAGGTCTTTCGGATCAGTCACCTGAATGCCCTTGCAGCCAAACGCCTCGGCCAGTTTCACGAAATCGGGCAGGGATTCCGACCACGACTGCGAATAACGTTGGCCATGCAGCAATTCCTGCCACTGGCGCACCATGCCAAGGCGTTCGTTGTTCAGGATGAACTGTTTCACCGGCATGCGAAACTGCATCGCGGTGCCCATTTCCTGCATGTTCATCAGCCAGCTGGCCTCACCCGCGACGTTGATCACCAACGCATCAGGATGCGCCACTTGCACGCCGATGGAGGCTGGCAAGCCATACCCCATGGTGCCCAAGCCGCCGCTTGTCATCCAGCGGTTGGGCGCTTCAAATCCCAGATATTGCGCCGCCCACATCTGATGCTGACCCACTTCGGTGGTGATATAGCGGTCCATCCCCTTGGTCAGCGCCTCAAGCCGTTCCAGCGCGTACTGCGGTTTGATCACATTGCCACTTTGCTTGTAAGATAAGCACTTAACGGCCCGCCATTCATTGATCTGCTTCCACCACTTTGCCAAACCGCCCGCGTTCACCTTCGATCCGCGCGATTTCCACAGTGCCAGCGCGGCCTGCAAAACATGTCGCACATCGCCCAAGATCGGCACTTCAACCCGGATCACCTTGTTCAAGGATGACGGATCAATATCGACGTGGATTTTGCGCGAATGTGGGCTGAAATCCTTGATCCGGCCGGTGATGCGGTCATCAAACCGCGCCCCGATGTTGATCATCACATCGCAGCCGTGCATCGCCAGGTTTGCCTCATAAAGCCCGTGCATCCCCAACATGCCCAACCACGCGGGCCCCGATGCCGGATAACAGCCCAGCCCCATCAGGGTTGAGGTGATCGGAAACCCGGTGGCCGCCACAAATTCGCGCAGCAGGGTGCTGGCCTCTGGCCCCGAATTGATCACGCCGCCGCCGGTGTAAAACAACGGGCGCTCAGCGGTTTCCATCAATTCCACCATCCGCAGGATCGCGTCAGGATCGCCTTCCTTGCGGGGCTGGTAATGCTGGGTGCGGGCGTTTTCCATCGTCGTATAGTCAGCCGTGGCAAACTGCACATCCTTGGGGATATCCACCAACACCGGGCCGGGGCGGCCAGATTTGGCCACATGAAACGCCTGATGCAGCACGTCTGACAGTTTGGCGGTGTCTTTCACCAGCCAGTTATGTTTGGTGCAGGGCCGGGTGATGCCCACCGTATCGGCCTCTTGAAACCCATCGGTGCCGATCATGAATGTGGGCACCTGACCCGAGATCACCACAATCGGAATGCTGTCCAGCAGCGCGTCGGTCAGACCGGTTACGGCATTGGTGGCCCCGGGGCCAGAGGTGACCAGCGCCACGCCCACTTTGCCGGTAGACCGCGCATAGCCTTCGGCCATGTGAACAGCCCCCTGTTCGTGGCGCACCAGAATGTGCTGGATATCGTTTTGCTGGAAAATCGCGTCATAAATCGGCAGAACAGCACCGCCGGGATAGCCAAAGACCACCTCAACACCTTGATCTTTCAAGGCCTTCACCACCATCTCAGCGCCCGTCATCTGCCGTTTCATCGCGTTTTCCTATCCGTTTGGTCTGCCGTCTTTAGCCAACAAAAAGCCCCCAAGGGTCTCTTGGGGGCGCATGGGAACCTGTAATGGTCAACCGTTACCGGCCCATGCACCTTATTCCGACGATAACTAGAATGACCCGCATTCCCGCCTCCTGTTGTCTGTATGCGAACAGTATGGCGTGGTTTCGGGGGCGTCAACCGCAAAACCGCGCGTAATATGTCGCAGAGGCACGGTTTTTTGATCTTTTATTGCGAAATCTTACCCATGATCGCAATTTTAGCAAAAATAGGGCGCCAGCCAGTTGCCGGGCGCCAAGATGGTTGATCTGAACCGCCCAACAATCAGCGGCAAACCGCCCATTATTTCGTCCCGACGGCGAACTGGTAATAAAAAGTTACCAAAAAACCGAGTATCGGCAAAAAATAAGTTCTCAACTGCTACAGCCATGGGTTAGAGTATTTCACCAAACGGGCGCGAGGCAGGTCCAAGCCACGCGCCCATAACAGGGAGGACTATATGGATCGTCGCTCATTTCTGACCAAAGCCACCGTTGGCGGTGTTGCCGCTGCGGGGGCAACTGTGCTGGCAGCCCCAGCCATTGCCCAAACCGCGCCCAAGATCACCTGGCGGGTTACGTCATCATTCCCGAAATCGCTGGACACCATCTATGGTGCGGCGGAAACCATGTCGAAATATGTCTCGGAAATGACCGATGGCAATCTGACACTGCAGGTGTTTCCGGCAGGCGAACTGGTTCCGGGCCTTGAGGCTGCCGACGCGGTTGCCGCAGGCACGGTAGAGGCCTGTCACACCGCCAGCTATTATTTCTGGGGCAAGGATCCGACATTCGCGCTTGGCACCACCGTGCCGTTTGGCCTGAACTATCGCCAGATGAACGCGTGGCTGTATCAAGGCGGCGGCATTGATATACTGAATGAGTTTTTCCACACCCAGAACCTGCACTACATGCCTTGCGGCAACACCGGTGTGCAGATGGGCGGTTGGTATCGCAAGGAAATCACCTCGGTCGCCGATCTGGCCGGTTTGAAAATGCGGATTGGTGGTTTTGCGGGCAAGATCATCGAAAAGCTGGGCGTGGTGCCGCAGCAAATTCCGGGCGGTGATATCTATCCCAGCTTGGAAAAGGGCACGATTGACGCCGCCGAATGGGTTGGCCCCTATGATGATGAAAAGCTGGGCTTTTATAAAGTGGCCCCGTTTTATTATTATCCCGGTTGGTGGGAGGGTGGTCCAACCCTGTCAACCATGGTGAACCTTGACAAGTGGAACGAACTGCCGCCCGCCTATCAGGGTGTCATGTCCACCGCGTGTGAGGCCGCGAATTCCAACATGATGGCGAATTATGATTGGAAGAACCCCACCGCGCTGAAATCACTGGTGGCCAACGGCGCGCAGTTGCGGCCATTCCCGCAAGACGTGCTGACTGCGGCGTTTGATGCGGCGATGGCAACCTATGCGGAACTGTCTGCCACCAATCCGGCGTTCAAGAAGATCTATGAAAGCCAACAGACGTTCAAGAAAGATGCGTATTTGTGGGCGCAGATTGCTGAATACAACTATGACACCTTCATGATGGTGCAACAGCAGGCCGGCAAACTGTAAGCTGGTTTGAAGGCAAAAACGGCCCCGGGGGAAACGCCGGGGCCGTTTTGCGTATCCCGCCCCGGACGTGATCCGGGGCCTCTTGCGGGCAGCCAGAGGTCCCGGGTCAAGTCCGGGACGCCCGTGCCGTTTATGGATTAACCACCGGTGCCCCCAATTTGGGTGCGCCCAACACAGGTGCCCCGCCAATGCCGCCGCCGTTCAGCGTCGGCAGCGTCGGCAAGGTGATGGTGATGTTCGTCGCATCCACCACCTTGCCCTTATAATGCATCACCAGCTGCGGAAAAGCGATCACCACGCCCACCATCACCACCTGGATCACCACAAACGGCACGGCCCCCCAGTAAATCTGCCCGGTGGACACGCCGTCCATCCGCACCCCCGTAACCTTGTCGGTATAGGCGGTTTTGGGGGCCACGGACCGCAGATAAAACAGCGCAAAGCCAAACGGCGGGTGCATGAAGGATGTCTGCATATTCACCCCAAGGATGATGCCAAACCAGATCAGATCAATCCCCAATGCCTCGGCGGGTGCAATCAGCAAGGGCACGATGATGAAGGCCAGTTCGAAGAAATCGAGAAAGAACGCCAGCAAGAACACCAGGATTGATACGAATATCAGGAACCCCGTCTGCCCGCCCGGCACGCCGACCAGCAGATGTTCAACCCAAACCTGCCCATTGACGCCGTAAAACGCCAAGGAAAACATCCGCGCGCCGATCAGGATGAACATAACGAACGCCGACAGCCGCGTTGTGGCCTCTAGGGCCGATCTGATCATCGTCAG
Source organism: Cypionkella sp. (assembly GCA_031384605.1). GTDB lineage: Bacteria > Pseudomonadota > Alphaproteobacteria > Rhodobacterales > Rhodobacteraceae > JANNAT01. The sequence continues at coordinate 163,431 of JANNAT010000094.1, read as the reverse complement.
ATTCAAACGGTTCTTCATCGCCGCCAACACCAGCGATCCCACAGCGCCCATCGCCCCGCCTTCGGTGGGGGTGGCGATGCCAAGAAAGATCGTGCCCAGCACCAGAAAAATCAATGCCAGTGGCGGGATCAGCACGATGATCACCTGTTGCGCCAGCCGCGACATGGTGTTGATCGCAAAGGTTTTATCAACCAAAGCATAGATATAGATCGCAACCACCCCGATGGTTGCGCCCAGAATATCGGCATTGGCCCCGTAGGTGGGAAACAGCATCACATGCGCGCCATAGCCAAGGCCCATCACCGCAGCCATCGCGACCAGCAATGATGTAACACCGCGGCCCAACGTGCGCGCTTCCAGCGGCAAGGCGGGCACCCATTGTGGCCGCCACATCGAGATGACAAACACATAGCCCATGTAAAAGCTGGTCAGGATCAGGCCGGGAATGATCGCGCCCTTATACATATCGCCCACGGACCGGCCCAATTGATCGGCTAGAACGATCAGCACCAGCGATGGCGGAATGATCTGCGCCAGCGTGCCCGATGCCGCAATAACGCCCGATGTCACGCGCCTGTCATAGCCATACCGCAGCATAATCGGCAATGATATCAGTCCCATGGCGATAACCGACGCCGCCACAACCCCGGTGGTGGCGGCCAGCAATGCGCCCACGATGATCACCGCATAGGCCAGACCGCCCCTGATCGGGCCAAACAACTGGCCCACGGTATCCAACAGGTCTTCGGCCATCCCCGATCGTTCCAACACGATCCCCATAAAGGTGAAGAACGGAATGGCCAGCAAAGTCTCGTTTGACATAACCCCGAACAGGCGCAGCGGCATGGTGCCTAGAAGGTTCCAGTCCAGCGTTATGGTGTTGTTGGAATAGGGGGCCAGCCAGACGCCGATGGCGAAAAACATCAACCCGTTGGCGGCCAGTGAAAACGCTACCGGATAGCCCAGCAGCAAGAACACGATAAGGCTTGCGAACATGATCGGTGCCATGTTCGTGGCGATAAGTTCGAGGATCATTTGCGCTTCTCCTCTTCCGCCGCCAGTCGCGCCACTTCGGCGGCCAATGCCGCGCCATCAAGTTCGGCCTGTTCATGCGCCGAGATAAACGGGGTGGGGTCTTCGATGATCCCACGCATGACGGCGATTTTCTTGATGATTTCGGATATCGCCTGCGCCACCAGCAAGGCAAACCCACCCAGCAAAAGCGCGCGCGCAGGCCAGATAACCAACCCGCCCGCATTGGTGGAAATCTGACCGCTTTTGATCGCATCCCACGCATAGGGCACCAGCATCCATGTCATCAGCAGCACGAACGGCAAAAGGAAAAACACATGACCGAACAGATCAATCCAATGCTGCGTCCGCCGGGTGCGCGTGCCGTAAAAGATATCAATGCGGATATGTTCGTTTTGCTTCAACGTGTAAGCCGAGGCCAGCAGGAACGCCGCGCCAAACAGATACCATTGCAGTTCCAGCCACGCATTCGACGACATATTGAACAATTTGCGCACGATTGCGTTTATGGCACTGACCAGAATGGCGATCAGGATCATCCACATTACGGATTTTCCGATGGCTTCGGTAATGCGGTCAATCAGGCGCGACAGCGCCAGCGTTCCTTGCATTGGTGTTCCTCCCAGAACCCGCGCGTTTTTACGCGTTTTTATATTTGACAAATTGGTAAGAAAACTTATCCAATTATGCAACAATTAGGGCCTGCGTCAACTCTGCTGAAAAGTGTAGCACTCCCAACCTTACCGTGGCGCGCAACCTGTTTTATCGCAACACAAATAAGCCTGCGCAGCCCTAACTGGGTTCAATCAAATCCCACCGGTTGCTCCAAGGATCACGCCAAACGGCGACGATTCCATAAGGTTCATGCCGGGGTGATTCTTCAAATTGCACGCCTGCCGATATCATTTTGGCATGGTCACGGGCAAAATCATCGGTGGTCATGAACAGCCAGACCCGCCCGCCGCCTTGGTTGCCGATGGCCGTCGTTTGCTGGGGCGTATCGGCGCGGGCCAAAACCAACTGTGCGCCCCCGCCGGGCGGCCTTACCGTAACCCAACGTTTGCGGCCCTGATCAATATCTGCGGTCAGGGTCCAGCCCAAGCCGCCCACAAAAAACGCAATGCCTTCGTCATAGTCAGGCACCACAAAAGCCACCGACGCCAGTTGCGCGCGGCTAACCGTCATGCACGGGCCGCGATTCAGGCAGGGTGATGCGCGCCACTTGTTCGGCAATCGGGTCAACCGACAAAGGATGCAATTCGGCGCGGTGATCAACGGGATCGCCAATATCTTGCCACCGACCGCCCTTGTAAATCTCAAGCGCGTTGAACCCGGCCTTATAGCCCATCTTGCGGCTGCCCGGCACCCAATAGCCAAGGTAAACATAAGGCAGCCCAGCCTCGCGCGCGATGGCGATATGATCCAGAATGGTAAAGGTGCCAAGCGACAGCGCAATCAGGTCTGGGTCATAAAAACTGTAAACCATGCTTAGGCCGTCATCGAACACGTCGGTCAACGACACGGCGGTCAGAATCCGGTCTTCGCCGGGGTGCGCGCCGGGGCGAAAATATTCGATCACCCGGCTTTTCACCGGGGTTTCTTCGATCATCGCGGCGAATTCGAACACATCCATATCCGCCATCCCCCCATCGGCATGGCGCAGGTCCAGATAGCGGCGAAACAGGCTGAACTGATCTTCGCTGGCCCACGGCGACGTGGCATTGCGTTTCAAATGCGCCGCATCGCGCAAAATCTTGCGTTGGGTGCGGCTGGGTTTGAAATCAGCCACCCGGATGCGCGCCGACATGCAGGCCGAACATTCCGCGCAAGACGGGCGATACAGCACGTTCTGGCTGCGTCGAAACCCTTGTTTTGACAAGGTATCATTCAACCGCTGCGCCTGATCGCCTTGCAGTGCGGTGAACAGCTTTCGTTCCATCCTGCCCTCAAGATAGGGGCAGGGCTGCGGGGCAGTCACGTAAAACTGGGGCGCAATCGGAACTGTGTGGCGCATCGCATCATTTTGATGAAGGGATTATGACAATACCCTAGCAAGCGATTGGCGTTGCGCCAAGGGCTTTTCCGCCAGCGGTTGCACAGATGCCAGACAAAACCGGGCCGCAAAATCTGCGGCCCCGTTTGCAATGATTGGATCAGATCAATATTCGCCGCTGCGCACAGTGTCGTTTGCCGATGCGGCACCGGGGGCTTCGCGATTGGCGCGGGCGCGATCATCCATGAATGTATCAAATTCCGACTTGTCCTTGGCATCGCGCAGCCGGTCAAGAAAGCCTTCAAACGTGTGTTGCTCATCTTCCAGGCGTTTCATTACGTCGGCCCGGTAAGCATCAAAACTGGTGTTCCCGCTGCGGTCAGACGGCGGCTGTGGTGCCAAAGTGCTGACCCAATCCATGTTTTGCGGCGTGGGGCGTTGGTGCAGAACCGGGCCAAATCCGTACCAGGCCAGGATCACCGCAAGGGCAAACCCGGCGGGCCAGAAGGCCACAAAGGCCAGAACCGTAGCCACAATGGCAAACCCGCCAAAAAGCAGCAAGCTTAGGATCTGCACGACGACGGGCTGCGGTGCAGCGGCGTAAGGTGTATCAGAACGATCTCGTCTAAAGTTAGTCATTGGCATGCTTGTCACGGAAACCTCCTGTTGTAAGGGGCCGGGCCGCCCTGTGTTGACGACCCGGCAAGGACTTTGATTTTTAATATTCGCCTTTTGGTTCCGGCGTTACATCAGTTTGCTTTGCGCTGCGGGCACGATCATCCATGAACGCATCAAATTCCGACTTGTCTTTGGCGTCGCGCAGGCGCTGCAAGAAACCCTCAAACGCCGATTGCTCGTCTTCCAGACGGCGCAGCATATCCGCTTTATAGCTGTCGAATGCGGTGTTGCCCGAAGACTGATGCGCCATAGCGCTGCCCCATTTATCGGACTGTGACCACCGCCCAACGTGGCGATTGGGGGCGCAATTTGAACGGCTGAACATACGTTTGCTCCAGATCATATAGCCAAGGATGGCAAGGCCAACCGGCCAGAAAAAGATAAAGCCCAAAATCATGGCGACGATCCAGGCGAACTTGCCTTTCGCATCCAGCCAAGCTTCGGTGCGGCGGAACCAGTTTGGACCGCCGGTTTGGGCGGTATTAGAAATCGTCGTCATCGGCGGACTCCCGTGGGGTTGACTCGTTTTTCAACGGATGTGAATGTCTTTCACATGAGCCAAGATGCGCATGATCGGGTGGGGTTGCAAGACCTATGTTAAACATTTTTACATATAGGCGGAAAATGGATCAATCGCCGCAATCGGCCCCCAATGGCCGACCTGATTGACCCATCGGCCCACAGCGCCCATGATTGCAAAATGAGCCAGGCTTTTGCAGATCGCATCACCAAAACGCCAATCGCCTTTGATCTTGGTGCAAGCGTAGACATCAGCACAGCCTTTGCCGATCTGGGCCCGCAATGCGCCGATCTGTTGGGGGCTGTGGCGGGATGCAGCCCCTATCTGACGGGCCTGATGACCCGGGAAAAGGTCTGGCTGCGTCAGGCGCTAATGATATCCCCCGAAACGGCGCTGGCGCAGGTGTTGGCAGTGTTGCCAGCAGTTCCGATTGAAGCCCTTGGCAGCGCCCTGCGCCAAGCCAAGCGGCGCGTGGCGTTGCTGACGGCGGTTGCCGATCTGGGTGGGGTTTGGGATTTGGCGCAAGTCACCGGCGCGTTGACGCAATTGGCCGATCTGGCGGTGGATTTGTCGATCAAGGCGCTGGTCGGTGATGAGATTCGGCGCGAAAAACTGCCGGGGGCGGGGCCGCAAGATGTGGCAACCGCCGGCGGCATGGTGGTGCTGGCCATGGGTAAGATGGGCGCGCATGAGCTGAATTATTCATCAGACGTTGATCTGATTTGCCTCTTTGACCAAGATCGCTATGGCGCGGATTGGCCCGAAGCCCGCGCGGCCTTTATCCGCGTCACCCGCAAAATGGTGGCGATGCTGTCGGATGTCACGGCCGATGGCTATGTGTTTCGCGTTGATCTGCGGCTGCGCCCCGATGCGTCGGTGACGCCGGTGTGCCTGTCGATGGCGGCGGCGGAAAGCTATTATGAGGCGCAGGGCCGCACGTGGGAACGCGCTGCCTTTATCAAAGCGCGGCCCTGCGGCGGCGATCTGGCGGCGGGCGCGCGGTTCTTGAAAACCCTGATCCCGTTCGTGTGGCGCAAACATCTCGATTTCGCGGCCATCCAGGACGCGCATGATATGCGCACGGCGATCCGCGATCACCGCGGCCTGCACGGGGCGGTGGCGGTTGAGGGCCACAATATCAAACTGGGGCAGGGCGGCATCCGCGAAATCGAGTTTTTCACCCAGACCCGGCAATTGATTGCCGGCGGGCGTGACCCTGACTTGCGGCCCCGAGGCACGGTTGCGGGGTTGGCGGCACTGGCCACCAAGGGATGGCTGCCGCAAGAGGTGGCCGATGAACTGGTCCGCTTGTATGCCGCCCACCGCGAGGTGGAACACCGGCTGCAAATGGTGGGCGACGCGCAAACCCATGAAATGCCGGTTACATCGGCGGGGGTTGCCCGGATTGCCGCGTTTTGTGGGCAGGACGAGGCCGGGTTTCGCGCAGGCCTGCTGGCGCGCCTTACCCGCACAAACGAATTGACCGAAGGCTTTTTTACCCCCGGAACCGCAGCCGAAACCGACGCAACGCTGCCGCTGTCTGATGCCGCCTTGGCGATTATCAAAGGTTGGTCCAGCTATGCTGCCTTGCGATCAGACCGCGCGCAAACCTTGTTTCGCAGGCTGCGGCCCGGTTTGCTGGCGCGGCTGGCGCGGGCGGCCAACCCCGAACAGGCGCTGGTGGCGCTGGACGGGTTTTTGGCCGGATTGCCCGGCGGCGTGCAGATTTTTGCCCTTTTTGATGCCAACCCCAGTCTGGTGGATCTGATCATTGATATTGCGGGCACCGCGCCCGGTCTGGCGCGCTATCTTTCGCGCAATGCGGGCGTTCTTGATGCCGTGATCGGCGGCGCGTTCTGGGCCCCTTGGCCGGGTGTTGCGGGATTGACGGCGGATTTGTCCGCGCAGTTGACCGCTGCCCCGGATTACGAGGCGAAACTGGCCACCGCGCGGCGCTGGATGAAGGAATCGCATTTTCGCATCGGCGTGCATCACCTGCGGGGCCTGATTGACGCGTTCGAGGCGGGCAAACACTATGCCGATCTGGCAGGCGCGGTCATTGCCGCGTTGTGGCCGCATGTTGTGGCGCAGTTTGCGGTAAAACACGGGCAACCGCCGGGTATTGGGGCGGTGCTGCTGGGCATGGGCAGCCTTGGTGCGGGGCGGTTGAACGCAGGGTCTGACCTTGATCTGATCATGATCTATGATGCGGATGGCGTCGAAGCCTCAGATGGGCCGCGCCCTTTGCCGACCCGCCTGTACTACGCGCGCCTGACCCAGGCGATGGTGACGGCGCTGACCGCGCAATTGCCAGAAGGGCGGCTTTACGAGGTTGACATGCGCCTGCGCCCGTCGGGCAGACAAGGCCCGGTCGCCACATCAATCGAAGCGTATCGCGCCTATCAGACATCAGAGGCGTGGGCATGGGAGCATCTGGCCTTAACCCGGGCGCGGGTGGTGGCGGGCCAAGCCGTGTTGGGCGCGCAGGTTGAAACGTTCCGGCGTGATTTGCTGGCATCAAAAGGGCAGGGCGCTGCTTTGCGCGCCGATGTGGCCGACATGCGCGCCCGCCTTGCCACAGCAAAACCCGGCGCGGGCGGCTGGGAGGCCAAGTTTGGCGCAGGGCGTTTGATGGACATCGAACTGCTGGCGCAAACGCTTGCGCTGCAAAACGCCAGCCCCGCCCAAGGCGTTGAACGCCAGATTGCTGCTGGGGTAGCGGGGGGCAGTTCCGGATTGGCGGGCAAGGTGTCGGTAACGGATCAGACGGCGCTGCTGGCGGCCTACAGATTGTGCTGGCAACTGCAAGCGAGCGCGCGGCTGTTGTCAGATAAACCGCTTGATCCGGGCGAGTTGGGCGAGGGCGCGTTGGCCTTTGTGCTGCGCGAAGTTGGAGCGGCGACAGTGGCCGAAGTGACAGCGCAGTTGGCCCAGGCCTGCGGGCTGGCGGATGCGGTGATTTCGGCGCATCTTAACGGTAACGGCGAACAGGAGTTGAATCAGGTGGATCACGCAGCACAGCTGAAACAGGCAGATCCCAAAGGGCTGGTGCGCGAAAGCTATGCCATCGACGGCATCACTTTGGGCGAATGCCGCTCGATCTTTATCGACTGGGCGCTAAGCCTGCCGGCGGGCGCGGATACGCCCGCGTGTCTGGCAGTGGTGCTTGCCCATTACGCAGCACCCATGCCCGACCACCCGATGAGTTCGGTTTTGCACGATGCGTCAGCCACCACGGATGCCCCCAAACGCCGGGGGGGCCGGGCGGCGCGGGTGCAAGATGGCAGCTAACGCAAGGCGGCAGCTTCGGCGGCCAATGTAGTGATCGCTGCCCAATCGCCGCGCAGCATCGCGTCTTTAGGCGCAACCCAACTGCCACCCACACACAAAACGTTCCTCAACCCCAGGTAATCACGCGCGTTTTTCAGACTAATACCCCCTGTGGGGCAAAAGCTGACCTGTGGAATCGGCGATCCGATGGATTTCAGAAATGCCGCGCCGCCGGATTGTTCGGCTGGAAAGAATTTCTGCACGCTATAGCCCAACTCCAACAGCGCCATCACTTCAGAGGCTGTAACGGCCCCCGGCAACAGGGGCAGTTCATATTCCGCACAAGCGTCTAACAGGCGCGGCGTGGCACCGGGCGAGACGCCAAACTTGGCCCCCGCCGCCTTGGCCGCCTTGACATCGGCGGGCGTCAGCAATGTGCCCGCCCCCACAACGCCGCCCGGCACATCCGCCATGGCGCGGATCGCATCCAAGGCACAGGGCGTGCGCAACGTCACTTCCAGCGCAGGCAAGCCCCCCGCCACCAGCGCGCGTGCCAACGGGGCGGCATGGGCCAGATCGTCGATCACCAGAACCGGCACCACGCAGGCAAGGCGGCAGATATCGGCGGCGTGGCGGGATTGCTCAGATGGAGTCATGCGTTGAAATCCTTCAGGTCTTTTTGGAGGTCAGAAGCCTCCGGCGGGGATATTTAAGAACAGATGAAACGGCTTTCGTCTGTTTATAAAAATCCCCGCCGGAGGCACTTAAAGGTCTTAAATCACCACAGCCGCACCGGTTTCTGATGTGCCGACGCTGCGCCGAAACGTCTCAAACAACTCGCGGCCCATGCCATGGCTGTTGGCCGACAGATCCGCGACCACGGGCGCGCGGGCGTCGAAATCATCTGCAAGCACCGTCAGCGTGCCTGCCACCGCATCCAGCCGCACGATATCGCCATCGCGCAACCGCGCCAGCGGGCCACCTGCTGCGGCTTCGGGGCTGATATGGATCGCGGCGGGCACTTTGCCCGAGGCCCCTGACATGCGGCCATCTGTGACCAGCGCCATGCGCAGGCCGCGATCTTGCAGCACCGTCAGCATTGGCGTCAGCGAATGCAGTTCCGGCATACCGTTGGCTTGGGGGCCCTGAAAGCGAACGACGACCACGGTGTCGGTGGTGAATTCATTCGCTTTGAACGCAGCTTTCACCGCCTCCTGGCTGTGGAAAATCCGGACAGGGGCCTGCACCACGTGGCGTTCAGGGGCCACGGCCGACACCTTAATTACGCCGCGTCCCAGATTGCCCGACAACTGCCGCAACCCTCCTGTGATGGCAAACGGATCGGTAGCCGGGCGCAGGATTTTTTCGTTCAGCGTGGTCTTGGACCCGTCGACCCATGTCAAAGCGCCACCCCGCAACGCAGGTTCGCGCGCATAGGCCGACAGCCCGTCCCCCAGAATGGTTTTGGCATCGGCGTGCAGCAGGCCCGTGTCGAGCAACTGCCCGATCATATAACCCAAACCGCCCGCCGCATGGAAATGGTTCACATCGGCCAGCCCGTTTGGATAAACTTTGGCCATCAGGGGAACGGCTTGGCTGATCTCATCAAAATCGGCCAAATCCAGCAAAACGCCCGACGCGCGCGCCATCGCGGGCAAATGCAGCACCAGATTGGTTGACCCGCCCGTGGCCATCAACCCTACCAACCCGTTGACATAGGCGCGTTCGTCTAAAACCTCGCCCGCCGGGCGGTAATCGTTGCCCAAAGCGGTGATCGCACAGGCGCGGTCCACGGCGGCGGTGGTCAGTGCATCACGCAAGGGCGTGCCGGGATTGACAAAGGACGCGCCGGGCAAATGCAGGCCCATAAATTCCATCAGCATCTGGTTGGTATTGGCTGTGCCATAAAACGTGCAGGTGCCGATGCCGTGATAGCTGGCCATTTCGGCCGCCATCAGGGCTTCACGCCCGACCAGACCTTGGGCAAAGGCGTTACGCACGGCGGATTTTTCGTCATTGGGCAAGCCCGACGTCATCGGCCCTGCAGGCACGAACACCGCCGGGATATGGCCAAAACTGGCGGCAGCCATGATCAGGCCGGGGACGATTTTATCGCAGACTCCCAGATAAAGGGCAGCATCAAAGGTGTTGTGCGACAAGGCGACGGCTGCGGCCAATGCGATCACATCGCGCGAAAAAAGCGACAGCTCCATCCCCGGCTGGCCTTGGGTCACCCCGTCACACATCGCAGGCACACCGCCCGCCACCTGAACGGTCGCCCCCGCTTTATGCGCGGCAGTGCGGATCAAATCGGGGTAATGTTCAAACGGCTTATGCGCCGAAAGCATGTCGTTATAGGCAGTAACAATGCCCAGATTGGGCGCGCGCGCCGCCACCAGTGCCGCTTTGTCATCGCCCATCGCGGCATAGGCATGCGCCTGATTGCCACAAGACAGGTGCGCCCGCGCGGGCCCCGCCGTGCCCGCAGCCGTCATCCGCGCAAGATACGCGCTGCGGCTGGCTGCCGATCTTTCGCGGATGCGGTCGGTGACGCGGTCAAGAGTTGAATTCAGCATATCGCACCATCGGCAACGGGGGTTCTGGTAAGAATAACAGATTATGTTAGCGCTAACAACCCAACAACCAATTGGGTGCCGTTAAAAGTTTGGCATATTTTTGCACGCCTTGCATACAAAACTGTCGCCCCGATGCACGTCGTCCAGTCGGCCCGGCATGGCAATTCCGTCAAACGACCTTTGAAAAGCGGCAAATTTGTCGAATATTTGCCATGATTGGGGCCGATTACACGGGCACGCCTCGGGGGAGGACCATGAAAGGGATCGCTATGAAATTGCTTCGCTCTATTCCCGCCTTGCTGATGGCAGTGTCCTTGTCCGCCTGCATGCAATCAGAGGCCCCCAGCCGCAACATGACGCTTCCCGCAGGTGCCGTCAGCAGTGGTGGCACATCCTCGACGCCGTCAGTTGCAGCATCCGGTGGCCAGCTTGTGCTAAAATCGCAATTCAGTGTCGCCGCGATCAATGTGGTCGTGCCGCGCAGCCTGAAATCTTCGGAAGCCAATACGTTTCGCCCCAACGCCGATATCGTCTGGCGCGGCGAAGCCCCCGGTGATCGCCATGCGCAGGTGGCCGCAATTTTCAACCGCGCGATGGCCACAGGCACAGCCGGAATGGTTGCTGGCCGCGCGGTGGCCCTGGATATCGAAGTGACCCGCTTTCATTGCTTGACTGAAAAAACCCGCTTTACCGTGGGCGGCATGCATTCGATGCAGTTCCTGCTGACAGTGCGCGACGCTGCAACCGGTGAAATCATTCAACCGGCCCGGCTGATTGTGGCTGATGTCAAAGCCGCGGGCGGTTCGCGGGCTTTGTCCGAAGACTATGCAGGCCGCACCCAACTGGTTGTGGTGCAAGAACGTCTTGCTGAAGTGATCCGCCGCGAATTGTCGGCCCCTGTTTCGGCACTGCCGGATGGCGCGCTGGTCTCACGGTTTGACGGAACACCGGTTGCCTTGGCAAGTTCGGTTATCCAATAGCCACAAAAGGCCTTGGCCCTTTTCAGCGACGCCTGAACAGATTATGGGGGTGCGATGAGCGCCCCCATTTCCCATACCCCCGATGAAGATGGCCCAGACCTGGGTCTGCCCGAAACCGCAGCCTATCTGGCTGGCCGCCCCGTGGTGCGCCTGAAACCCAAAGCCGAGGCGCGCGCGATCCGGCATGGTTTCCCGTGGATTTATGCCGATGAACTGGTCACCGACCGGCGCACCCAAGGGTTGGCCCCCGGCGCGCTGGCGGTATTGGAAGATGATCTGCGCCGCCCGTTGGGCGTGGTGACGGTGAACACCAAATCCAAGATCATCGCCCGGATGTTGGACCGCGATCCGAACGCCGTGATTGATCAGGCATGGTTTGCAGCGCGGCTGACGCGGGCGCAGGATATGCGCAAACGGCTATATGACGCGCCCTATTACCGGTTGGTCCATGCGGAATCTGACGGGTTGCCGGGCGTGGTGATTGATCTTTTCGGCGATGTCGCCGTGGTGCAGCCCAATGCGGCCTGGGCCGAAGGGCATCTGGATGCGCTGGTGGCGGCGTTGATGGCCGTGACAGGCGCGCGCGTTGTGGTGAAAAACGCCATGGGCCGGTCGCGCGTGTTGGAAGGTTTGTCCGAAGAAACCGTTGTACTGGCGGGAACGGTTGACGCCCCGGTGCCGGTGTTGATGAACGGGGCCACCTATTTGGCCGATGTGACGGCTGGGCAGAAAACCGGGTTGTTCTTTGATCAACGCCCCAACCATTCCTTTGCGGCACGCTTGGCCAAAGACGCCCGCGTGTTGGATATGTTTTCACATGTGGGTGGCTTTGCTTTGGCGGCCCTTGCAGGCGGTGCGCAATCGGCGCTGGCGGTCGATGCGTCGGCACCGGCACTTGCACTGGCAGCGGCGGGGGCAACGGCATCCGGCTTTGCGGATCGGTTCACCACCCGCCAAGGCGATGCCTTTGACGTGCTGGAAAAGCTGGGGCTTGAGGGCGCGCTGTATGATCTGGTGATCTGCGATCCGCCCGCCTTTGCGCCCGCCAAACCGGCCCTTGAGGCAGGTTTGCGCGCCTACGAACGCCTTGCGCGGCTGGCAGCCCCCCTGGTGGCACCGGGCGGCTATCTGGTGCTGTGTTCGTGCAGCCATGCCGCCGATCTGTCGGTGTTCCGCAACGCCTGTGCGCGCGGTATTGGCCGCGGCGGGCGGCGCGCGCAGTTGATCCACACCGGATTTGCCGGACCTGATCATCCGATGCTGCTGCAATTGGCGGAAAGTGCCTATCTGAAGGCGTTGTTTTTCCGGCTGGATGGCTAATCGCGTGTTGAAAGCGGTTTTGGACGCCTGTGTTCTGTATCCGACCGTTTTGCGCGAAATTCTGTTGGGGGTGGCCGCGCAGGGTTTGTACGAACCGCTTTGGTCTGACCGCATTTTGCGCGAATGGGTGCGGGCAACAGCGAAACTGGGGCCGATGGCCCAAGCACAGGCGACGGGCGAGGCTGCGATGCTGCGCGCCAAGTTTGCGCGCGGTTTTGTGCGCGAAAACCGCGATATCGAGGCGCGGTTGCTGTTGCCTGATGCAAATGATTTGCATGTGTTGGCGTCTGCCATCGCAGGCCATGCCGATTGTATCGTGACGTTTAATGCAGTCGATTTCCCGCGCCATGTGCTGGCGGCGGATGGCATAGAACGGCGAGATCCCGACGGGTTGTTGTGGCAGTTATGGTCGCATCATCCGGGGCAGGTTGCGGATGTGGTGTGCCGCGTGCATGCCACGGCAGAGCAGATCGCAGGCACAGCTATGCCGTTGAAATCCTTGATGAAGCGCGCGCAGCTGCCTAAACTGGCCAAGGCGATGGGGGTGTAGGGTGTGCCTTCAGGCGCACCATTTGTAGGCCTTGGTGCGCCTTAAGGCACACCCTACCCGTGCCGCCAACGTTCTGCCATCACTTCAATCGCGGCAATCCGGTCATCGGTTTTGGGGTGGCTTAGCAACCACGCAGGGGTGCCCGCGCCCGCATTCCCCGTCAGGCCCGACAGCTTGCGAAACAACGACACTTGCGGCCCTGTTCCAATGCCCGCTTTGACCAACAGCGCGGCGGCATAGGCGTCGGCTTCAAACTCGTCCCGCCGAGATAGCCGCGCCATCAGCACGCCCGAAATCATCCGCGCGATCCAAACCCCCAGCACCGGAATAAACCGGTTCAACAGCGCCGACAGCATCACGAAAACCGCATTCTGTCCGGTAAAATCAATCATCCGCCGCCGCGTGTGCCCCAGTGCCACATGCCCCAACTCATGTGCAATGACCGACGCCAGCTCTTCGGCAGACACCTCTCCCCGCGCTTTGCGGTTCAAAAACCCGCGCGTCAAAAAAATCCTGCCATCCGGGGCCGCCAACCCGTTTACCGCTTCAATCTCAAACACATTGATCTTGATCGCCGGAATATCCAAAGCGGCGGCCATCCGGTCAGCCAATCGGGTGATAGATGGATCGGTCAACGGCGTGCTTTGTTGATCCAACATCTGTTTGGTGCGCCACACCGAAAAGCGCATCATCAAAAACGCATAGGCCAGCATCAGCAAAAGGGCGGTAAGTTTTAACATGCCTTTAATATGGGGCAGATCCCGGCCACTGCAATGGGTCAGTTGCGCGGTGGCTGACCTTGCGCTTTCCCTGCAGCGCGCAGCCAAAAGCCCAGAATAACCACCACGGCCCCGCCCGCCAGCACCCCCAAGACCGACCCCAGCATGTCGCTGGCGGCTGCGATGTTGCCGGCAAACCCATATCCCATCCCCACGTAAAGCGCGGCCCAAACGGCCTCACCCGCGACAGCTGCCACGCTGAACCGCGTCCAGCCATAACCAGTGCTGCCTGCGGTCAGGTTTACCCATGGCCCTAACGGGCTGAACAACCAGCGGGTCAAGAAAACGGCAACAACGCCGCGTCGTTCCATGATGGCCACGGCCTTGACCAAAAGCGTATCGCGGGCCGGATCGCGGCGCAGCCGGGTCAACAACGGCGTGCCCAACCGTCGCCCTGCCCAAAACCCTGCCTGATCGCCCGCAATGCCGCCGCCCGCCGCCGCCATAAAGGTTTGCCAAAGCACCAAATCGCCCGCCGCTACAAAACCGCCTGCGGTCATCATCATTATCGAGGCCGGGAACGGCAGCGCAAGGCAAGAGCAGAACGTTGTGGCCGCCAACAGCCACAGCCCGTAAGTGGGCACCAGCGCCAGCAGCCACTCTGTCATGGCAACGGCTGTTTGTGTTGCAATTCGCCGATGGCTGCTTCCACTTCGGCAATCACTGTGGCCACAGGAACCCCGCGGTCCCGCGCAATTTCGATCAGTGGTTGCGGATGACCTTTGACGTGTGGCAGTGGAAGTTTGGCAATGACGTCAATCTCGAACGCCTTCAAATCCCACGATTTGGCGATATAGCCCACCGTCATCCATCCCGCGACTTTTTGGTTTTGATGTGCTGGGTCAGACCAATAAATTGCGGATGTCACCAAACGAGCAGCGAAAAACAGCGTCAGCACACAGGCCAGCGTGAAGGTGAACACCAGATAAGGGTGGCTTCGCACCAACTTCAACACTACCGCAATTCCTTTATGCCGCGCGCCAGCCCGTCCAGCGTCATTGGCACCATGGTTTGCACGATGGTTTTGATCAAGCCAATCGATTGGGTATAGCCCCAATGCGCTTGTGGTGTCGGGTTGATCCACAGATGATGCGGCCACTGTTCGCAGGCGCGCCGCAACCAAACTTGCCCTGCCTCGGGGTTCCAGTGTTCAGAGGCACCACCGGGGTGCAGAATTTCATAGGGGCTCATGCTGGCGTCGCCCACAAAGATGCATTTGTAATCAGGGCCGTAAGTGCGCAGGATTTCGGCGGTGGGGGTTTGCGCGTCCCAGCGCCGGGCGTTGTCGCGCCACACGCCTTCGTAAAGGCAGTTGTGGAAATAGAACGGCACCAGATGTTTGAATTCAGCACGCGCGGCGCTGAAGAGTTCCTCCATTACCTTGATATAAGGGTCCATCGACCCGCCAATATCAAAGAATAACAACACCTTCACCGCATTGCGCCGCTCTGGCCGAGTTTGCACATCCAGCCAGCCGTGTACGGCGGTGGCGCGGATGGTGCCGTCCAGATCCAACTCATTCGCAGCCCCCGTGCGTGCCCATTGGCGCAACCGGCGCAGGGCGATCTTGATATTGCGGGTGCCCAGTTCCACCTGATCATCCAGATTGCGAAACGCGCGTTTGTCCCAGACCTTGACCGCGCGCTGCTGGCGGGATTGGTCTTGGCCAATGCGCACACCTTCGGGGTTATAGCCATAGGCCCCGAACGGTGATGTGCCTGCCGTGCCCACCCATTTGTTGCCGCCCTGATGGCGGCCCTGCTGTTCGGCCAGCCGTTTGCGCAGGGTGTCCATCAGCGCGTCAAACCCACCAAGGGCCGCGATTTCGGCGCGCTCTGCCGCCGTCAGATGTTTTTCGGCCAGCTTTTCCAGCCAATCACCCGGCACATCAACCGCATTCAGCACCTGTTCGGCGGTGATCGCCTCAAGCCCTTGAAAACTGGCCGCAAAGGCGCGGTCGAACCGGTCAAGGTGGCGTTCATCCTTCACCATGCAGGTGCGGGCAAGATAGTAAAAGCCGGTGACATCATAGGTGACCAGCCCGGCCGCCATGCCTTCCAGAAACGCCAGATATTCGCGCAAGGAAACCGGGATACCGTGGGTGCGCAGGGTTTGGAAGAACGGCAGGAACATCGGGTGCCCTTACAGCATGCGCTCCAGAAAGATGGTCACAAACAGCCCGATCAGGGTGAAAAGAATTCCAAAGCCTGCAGCGTATTGCAGCGCATCCAACTTGCGCCCGCCACGGCGCAGCGCAATCGTGGCCCCCAGAATGACCCCAAACAGAAATCCGCCAATCACGATCACGAAGGTGTCCTTTGCCTTTACAGGCAAGGAGTGCCCTTTGCCCTATGGTTCCTAACTGCGGTTGCCACGCGCGCCAAGGGCGGCGATTTCCGACATCCGCGCGCGCACTTGTGGCTCTGCGCCAAAGCCATAGCGCGCCCAGCCCAAACTGTCGAGCCGCAGCGCCTGTGCCTCGCCACCTTGGCCCCTATTGTCCAGCGCCTCGGCCTTGATCAGCATCAGCGTGGCCAGCAGCGCGGCGTTTTCGGCGCGTTTGACCACAGGAATGGCGCGATCCGCAAAGGCGATCGCCTGGTCATTTTGCCCGGATGTCAGCGCGATCGCGGCCAGTTGCATCTCGACATGGGCAGCGTTCACGGCCGCTCCGGGGATGCTGCGGTAAATCTTTGCCGCCTGTGCAAAGGCTTGTATGGCGGCATCCGGCTCAGACGCGGTCAGCGCCCGGCCTTTGGCGTAAAGGCTGAACGCCAGCCGCGCGTCGCGCCACCCTTGCGCCATCGCAATCGACAGCATCTGGTCTGCCGATCTGGCCCGCGCGCCCGGGCTGACACGCGGCCCAAACGCGCCTTCAACGGCAGCCACCCACGAACGCGGCGCAATCTGCAGCCGTTGCCCGTCGCCGCCTTCACCACCCGGATTAAGCCTGGCCAACAAAGCGGGCAAGGTTTTGGCGGCCTCAGCCTCGTTCATGCCATTGCGCATCTCTGGCGCGTAGTGCAGCCGCAGCATCAACATGTCAAAGCCGGTCAGCACGGTGTTGAAATTGTCATCGTTGAACACAGAATCGGGCAGGTGATACAGATCGTTCAGCGGCCCGATGGATTGCGCCAACTCTTCATGCAGGCAATCACGCACTTCTTGCGGGCTGGTGTCAGAGGGAATGAAAATCGCGACATGATCGCGCGCTGTGATCGTGGTCCAATCCACATCGGCACTGTTGCGTTTGGCTTTGTACTCGGCAAACGACTGCACGCGCGGCACCACGAAACAGGCGGCCATCGGCACCACGCGCTGCATTTGCGCACGGGGTTGAAAATCAATCGTGACGGATGGGTTTTCACCGGGTTCGGCCATGCGGATATCAAGCCCGGCTTCGGCGCGGAACCGCCCCAACAGGCGTGACAACTCTTTTGGCGCAGAGCCCGGAATATCGCCCATAAAGCCGACCGTAATCGTGCCATTGAACCGCGTGAACGACGGCAAGGCGCGCCCGCTTTCCATACGGAATTCCAGATCAAGGAAATCGCGCGCAAGGTCGGCGTTGGATTTGGCGGGGCCAGCAGGCATGCTGCCGGTAAACCCCTGCATCGCGGGCAACATCGCCCCGGCGGTGGCATCAACGGCATAGCTTTTGGTCACTTCAGCTTGCGGTGCGGGTGCGCAGGCAGTCAGGCCCGCAAGGGCAATCATTGGCAATAGGCGCATGGCTTGGCAGCTCTTTTCAAAAATCAGGGGTAGGGGCCCCTTAAGGTGAAATATGCACCGCAGATCACCCACCAGCACCGGATCAGATCCCCCAGAACCGGTGCCCCCGCACCAATTCCAGGGGTATCTTCTGACCCGGACAAAGCCGAGGTTCGCTGCCGTACCAGCAACCAATCCGCACCAAAGCCACCAGAGCAGTCTGGCAGACATGGCCCAAGACTGGCCTGATTTCAGCACGCAAAGCACGCGTCCTACCGCGTCTTCACCGCCTGAAAGTTAGCGGTCTATCCCAACCGGTTTTCGGCACGCAAAACAGACGCACCTACGGCCAACAATCTGGTTTGCAAGGCCTTCTGGCGCAGCATTGCCAGCCTACCTGCACGGCCGCCCGTGCCATTCACCCCCGCAGAAGGGGCCAACGACGCCGGACCTGCACCTGATTGTTCGCCAGAAAAACCGGTCGAACCAAACACTCACTCTTAGAGATGAGACAACAGGGGATCAGTGTCAGGATATAGGCGCGCTTGTGTCAATCTTTGGATTTTTGCAACCTGTCGTCGAATCTACCCATGGATGGTGGCCAAAGCCATGGCGCAAGATTTTCGAATGTGAAATCGCGAAATATTTCAATTTATTTCAGTTTTCGCCCAATGCGTGATCACATTATGGCAAGACTATGGCTAAACCTTGGCAATCCCGCCCGATTCGGGAAAAATGCTATCGCTGAGAACGGCTCATAAATGCCAGCCGTTCAAACAATTGCACATCTTGTTCATTCTTCAACAACGCCCCGTGCAACCGTGGCAGGGCGGTCTTGGCATCGCGGCGCAGGTCTTCGGGGGTCAATTCCTCGGCCAGCAGCAATTTCAGCCAATCCAGCACTTCAGAGGTTGAAGGCTTCTTTCGCAGCCCCGGCGTTTCGCGAATCTCAAAGAATTGCGTCAACGCCGCCGTCAGCAGCGCCGGTTTGATATCCGGGAAATGCACCCGCACAATCGCCGCCAAAACATCGGCATCGGGAAAGCGGATGTAATGGAAAAAACAGCGCCGCAAAAACGCATCGGGCAACTCTTTTTCGTTGTTTGAGGTGATGATCACCACGGGGCGTTGGCGGGCCACTATGGTTTCACCGGTTTCGTAAACATGAAACTCCATCCGGTCCAATTCCTGCAACAGGTCATTGGGAAATTCTATGTCGGCTTTGTCGATCTCATCAATCAACAGCACCACGCGGGCAGGGGCATCAAACGCCGTCCACAATTTGCCGCGCCGGATATAGTTTTTCACTTCCTGCACCCGCGCATCGCCCAACTGGCTGTCGCGCAGCCGGCTGACGGCATCATATTCGTAAAGGCCCTGTTGCGCCTTGGTTGTCGATTTCACATGCCACTCAATCAGCGGCATATCCAACGCCTGCGCCACCTGCCGGGCCAATTCGGTTTTGCCAGTGCCCGGTTCCCCCTTGACCAACAACGGCCGCTGCAACGTAACGGCGGCATTCACAGCGATTTGCAGATCGTCGGCCACGATGTAACCGGGGGTTGACGCGAATTTCATAGATATTCCAAGGTTCTGAAGAAGAGTTAATGCAATCCTAACGATCCGTGAAAATAGTCGCAACCGCTAGTGACAAGCGATCACACTTGGGCTACACGCCGTGCCATGCAGGAGCACGTCCCCATGAATGCCCACCTGGAGAAGCGCCCCTTGAACCTGGAGAGTGCTGGAATGAAAGTCGAAACCTTCCTGCCGGAAGATTATCGCCCCGCCGAAACCGAACCTTTCATGAACGATCGGCAGCTGGAATATTTCCGCCGCAAGCTGATCGTTTGGAAGCAAGAGCTGTTGGATCAGTCAGCCGAAACCATCGACAATCTGCAAGAATCGGGCCGGTCGGTGCCCGATATTGCCGATCGCGCATCCGAAGAAACCGACCGCGCGCTGGAATTGCGCACGCGGGACCGTCAACGCAAGCTGGTGTCCAAAATCGACGCCGCCCTGCGCCGGATTGATCAGGCCGAATTTGGCTATTGCGAGATGACGGGCGAACCAATCAGCCTGAAACGCCTTGATGCGCGCCCGATTGCCACGATGACGCTGGAAGCGCAGGAAAAGCATGAACGCCGCGAAAAAGTTCACCGCGACGATTAGGCCATAGGCAGGACTTGTGCCTGTGGTGCAAAAAAGATCACAGTAACGCCGGGCCTTTGGGTTCGGCGTTTTGTATTTAGGGGCTTAGATGATTGCAGGCCGATATATCACGGTGATTGGCGCTGGCATTGCCGGGCTGGCCGTGGCGCGCGCGCTGGCGTTGCGGGGGGCTGACGTCACCGTTCTGGAGCAGGCGGCAAAGATCGGTGAAATCGGTGCCGGGTTACAAGTGTCGCCCAATGGCGCCGTCGTGCTGCGGGCCTTGGGTTTAGGCGATGCGCTGCGGGTAGTTTCAATGCGCGCGGCGGCGGTGGAATTGCGCAACGGGGCCACGGGAGGCGTGGTGACGCGGCTGAATATGGCGCGGCTGCGGCCTGATCAGGACTATCTGTTCGTTCACCGCGCTGATCTGATTGATCTTCTGGCAAAAGGCGCGGTTGCTGCGGGGGTAACGGTACGGCTTGGGTGCAGCGTCAAAAGCCTTGATCTGGCGGGGAATGCGCCGAAAGTGATCACGAATTTAGGTGCGCCGATCACACCGGATATCTTAATCGGCGCAGATGGCATTCATTCCAAAACCCGCACGGCCCTAAACGGCATGACTGCGCCGTTTTTTACCAACCAGGTCGCATGGCGCGCCCTGATCCCGGGCAATCCCGATGATCCGGCGGTGGCCGAAGTGCATATGGGCAAGGGCCGCCATCTGGTCAGCTATCCGTTGCGAGGCGGCACGCTACGCAACATTGTCGCGGTCGAGGAACGCCCAAAATGGGCCGCCGAAGGCTGGTCGCATGCGGATGATCCGGCCAATCTGCGCGCGGCTTTCGCAGGATTTGGCCTCCGCGTGCAAGGCTGGTTGACCCAAGTGCAAACGCCCTATCTGTGGGGCCTGTTCCGCCATCCGATTGCCAAAACATGGGGCAAAGCGATGCAAAACGGCGCGGTGGCCATTCTTGGTGACGCCGCGCACCCCAGCCTGCCGTTTCTGGCGCAAGGGGCGTCAATGGGGTTGGAGGATGCCTGGGTGCTGGCAGATCTGCTGGCGCGTCTGCCGATGGAGCAGGCATTGGCGCAATATCAAACCGCCCGCGCGCCGCGCTGTGCCCGTATTGTCGCCGCCGCAAGTGCCAATGCGCGCAATTACCATCTGTCCGGCCCGCGCCGCGTGGTCGCGCATACGGCGTTGCGTCTTGCTGGCAGATTTGCCCCGAATGCGGCGTTGAACCGGTTTAACTGGCTTTATAACCACGATGTCACCAAAATCTGACCGCGCCACGTTTCATTTGTCCTTAAATATCCCCCGCGGAGCGTCGGTTTATCCGCCAAAGCCGGCGTGAAATATTACGCGTCCAACTCCACCCAAACCGGCACATGGTCAGACGGCTTGTCGCCTGCCCGCACCGCCTTATCAATCTGACAGTCGCGCAACAGGTCGGCGCCTTGGGGCGACAACAGCAGATGGTCAATCCGAATGCCGTTATTGCGTTCCCACGCACCTTGTTGGTAATCCCAGAATGAATACTGGCCGGGCAAATCATTTCGCGCGCGAAACGCGTCCGTCAGGCCAAGGTTGCACAGCCGCCGGTAGGCTTCACGCGATTGGGGCAAGTAAAGCGCGTCGGTAACCCAAGCCTCAGGCTTGGCTGCATCAACGGCTTGCGGGATCACGTTGTAATCGCCGCAGCAGACCAGCGGTTCTTCGGTTGCCAGCAAATCAACCACCCGCGCCTGCATCCGCGCCATCCAGGCCAGTTTATAGTCATATTTCGGCCCCGGTGCCGGGTTGCCATTGGGCAGATACAGCCCGCACACCCGCACCGCGCGGCGGCCCTGAACCGTGGCTTCGATCCAGCGCGATTGCGGATCATCCGTGTCGCCCGTCTGATCAGATTGGGGTAATCCCCGGATAACATCCTGCAGGGGCAGTTTCGACAAAATCGCAACCCCGTTGAACCCCTTCTGGCCGTGGGTTTCCACCCGGTATCCCATCGCCTCGAACATCTCGCGCGGGAAGCCTTCATCGACTGATTTGATCTCTTGCAGGCACGCCACATCGGGCTGCGCTGCGGCCAGCCAAGCGGGCAAAGCCTCAATCCGGGCTTTGATGCCGTTGATGTTGAAAGTGGCGATTTTCATGGGCGCGCTCCGGTGTCTGTCCGGTTCTAAGCCGCCGCTTGCGCCGACTCAAGTCTTACGCGCTTTGCTGCCATTGCACCGATGCGGCAGCCAGCCAAAGTGCGTCCAGCGCGTCGATCTGATCGGCATCAAAGCGGTGCAGTTCTTCCCAATAGCGCCCCGACGCGACGGTATAGCCCAACTCTGCCTCGCGTGCCAAAGCGGCTGCGGCCCCATCCGGGCAATAGGCCATCGGCCGGGCGCGGGCGGCGGCGGCGCGACTGACACGGGGGAACACCAGCCGCGATGGCCCGGTCGACAGGTTAACCATGGCACAGCCCTGCATCGCCGCCAGAACCATCAACCGCGCCGATTTCGCCTCAAGCGAGCGCAGCGTGATATCGGGCCGCAACGGATCGGGCGATCCTGTGCCGTAAAAATGCGTCTTGCCCTTGGCCGGATAATGCATATCACAACCAAAGGCCGCGATCACCCTAGGGCGGCGCGCATTCAGCGCCCAGTAGGCGGCGGTAAAGGCCATCGTGGCCCCCGCATAGACAAAGCCGCCAGCAGCGTTTTGGGCGGGAACAAAATCATCTTCGGTCACAATTGTTTGCCCCGCCTGCGCAACAGGGCGGCGGTCGGGCGGAAAATCCCACGGGTGGATCATCACATCCCAATCTGCGCGGATGTTCCAGGCATTGTTGATTGCCATAACGCAGTCGAACCCGGCGCGCGGCCAGTTTTGCGCCTCGGTTGCCATTGGGGCCGATCCAAGCATCAAGATGCAGCTCATACCGTCTCTCCTTCATCACGAAGGGGCACTTAGGGCTAACTCGGGTCACGGCCAGTGCCGGATGTCAGGTTTCCGCAAAGTCACGCATCGGCCACGCGGCCATCACACCGAAAAGCTGGTCCCGCAGCCACAAGAGCTGCTGGCGTTGGGGTTTTCGATCACAAACCGCGCGCCGATCAACTCGGCGCTGAAATCAATCACCGCATTGGCAAGGAACGGCAATGATACCGCATCGACCAGCACGCGCTGGCCGGATTTTTCCAGCACCAGATCATCGGTGGCCGCCACATCTTCCAGCCGGATGTCGTATTGAAACCCCGAACAACCGCCACCTTCAACAGCGACGCGCAGGGCCTTGGCCTCGCCGGTCATATCGGCGATTTCCGCAAGCCGGGCAAAGGCGCGGTCGGTCACGCGGGGGGGCAGGTTCAATTCCATGGCATTTGGCCTATTCATGGGGCGGCATTAGTCGAATATAGGGGGGATCAGGCCCTTGAACAAGAACGGTGATCCCAATGCTTGCACTTTACGCCTGTCAGCCCGAACAGTCACGCGGGCGATTGCACGTGGAACGCATGTCATCGTTCAGATCGGCGTTTCAGCGTGACCGCGACCGCATTATCCATTCGTCTGCGTTTCGCCGGTTGAAACACAAAACCCAGGTGTTCGTCGAACACGAAGGCGATTATTACCGCACGCGGCTGACCCATTCCATCGAAGTTGCCCAAGTGGCGCGCACGATCGCGGGCGTGTTGGGCCTCAACACCGATCTGGCCGAGGCGATAGCCCTTGCGCATGATCTGGGCCACACGCCGTTTGGCCATACCGGCGAAGACGCGCTGGCGGCATTGATGGCGCCCTACGGCGGCTTTGATCACAACGCCCAAGCCCTGCGCATCGTCACCTCACTGGAACGCCATTACGCCGATTTCGACGGGTTGAACCTGACATGGGAATGTCTGGAAGGCATCGCCAAGCACAATGGCCCGGTCACTGGCCCCAAGGCCGATGCCAAACATGCGGGGCCGTTGCCCTATGCGCTGGCCGAAGTGAACGCGTTGTGGGATCTGGAACTGCACACCCACGCCTCAGCCGAGGCACAAGTGGCCGCGATTGCCGATGATGTGGCCTATTCCCACCACGATCTGCATGATGGGCTGCGCTCGGGTCTTTTCACCGAAGCCGATCTGATGGACTTGCCCGTCACTGGCCCCGCCTTTGCCGAAGTAGATGCGCTTTATCCGGGGCTGGAGAAAATGCGCCGCCGGCATGAGGCGTTGCGCCGGGTGTTTGGCCGCATGGTCGAAGACGTGATCGCGGTGGCCCGCAACAGGCTAGAGGCAGCACAGCCACAATCGGTGGACGAGGTGCGCCATCTGGGGATGACGGTGATCCGGTTTTCCAAACCATTGTATCAAGAGTTGAAGGCGATCCGCGGCTTTTTGTTCACCCGGATGTACCGCGCCCCATCGGTGATGGTCGAACGCGCGCGGGTGACAGAAGTGATCAACGGGCTGTTCCCGTTGTTCATGGGCGATCCCGGTTTGCTGCCTGCGGAATGGCGTGCTGACATTGGTCGCGCGACGTCGGATACCGATCTCGCGCGCATGGTGGCCGATTATGTCTCGGGCATGACAGACCGCTTTGCGCTGCAAGAAGGCGCGCGATTGCTGGGGAAGGGGGCTAAAATTTTTATCTAAAAATTTTACCCCGCCCCGCGTCAGGTGCGCCGCGCCGCCAACAGCCAGATGCCAACCAGCACTGCCGACAAGATCATGTTCCACCCCGCCATCGACACGCCCATCAACTGCCAGGCGATGGCGTCACAGCGCACCGGGGCGGCCACGATCACCGCGGGGTTCAGCAGATCGGCAGTGCTGATCCCTTCGATGGATCCTGCCGTGCACGATGTCAGGCCCTCCCACCATTTTTGTTCAACGCCGACATGAAACGCGGCGATGCCGGCACTGGTTGCGGCAGCGGCGGCCCCCAGAACCGGCAGTATCCGCCCGCCCGTCATCAGGGCCAGAACGCCGATCAGAACCGCCGCACCATGCGGCCAGCGTTGCCATAGGCATAATGTGCAAGGGGCCAGCCCGCCGATATATTGAAACGCGAAGGCACCTGCCAACAACGCCGCCGATCCGGCCATGGCCAGGCTGATCAATCCGGTTTTTTGCATCATTTTGTTACTAAGCCCTTAAAACCAACCAGGCCGCAGCGATCAGCAGCAGCAACCCGCCCACAACCCAAATCATCCGTCGCGCGATAAAGTCCGTCATCGTTTCACCATAGCGGCCCAGCAAATACGCCAATCCGTAAAACCGCCCCCCGCGCGCAACGATTGCTGAGGCGATAAACCATTTCAGATCGAATGACACCACACCCGACAGGATGGTCACTACTTTCATCGGCGGCAAATGGGTCAGCCCCGACGTGACCAGCATCAGCAAAATCGCGCCATCACCGGTTGAGTTTTTCAAACTGTCAAAAGCCGCCATCTTGCCATAAAATTCCAGCATCGGGCGGGCGATCAGATCAAACGCGTAATGCCCCAGCAGCCAGCCAAAAATCCCACCCAACACCGAGGTTACCGTGGCAATAAACGCATAGCGCATCGCCTTTTGCGGCCGCGCCAGACACATCGGGATAAACAAGACATCTGCCGGAATAGGAAAAACCGAACTTTCAACAAAAGACACAGTGCCTAACGCGGCAGGCGCATGGCGCGAGCCGGCCCATCGCAGCGTCCAGTCATACAAACTGCGAAACATCGCGCCCCCAACAGGTTTGGTCACGCCCATTGGCCATGGCCGCGCGGCGCGGTCAAGCCACACTGACCTTGGAGCCGTTCAGGTTATGGTGAAAAGCCAAGCATCTAAACCGCATCGAAGCGAAATGAGAGGCTGCTATTCTTGGTCCCGGTCCCACCAGACCTGCGTTTGGCAAGCAGATTGCACTTGGGCCCCGCTGCGCTATGCTTTGCCAAATGGTGCAATGTGGGGATGGTTGCTATGGAATGGCGTGGACGCAAACGCAGTGAAAACATCGTCGACGGCCGGGCCAATGGCACAGGCCGTGGCCGCGCATCGGCAGGTGGTATCGGCGGATTGGGGTTGGTAGCGGTTCTGGTGATCGGCTATTTCCTTGGCATAGATGTCAGCCCTTTGCTGAACAATTCCGGCACTGTGCAAACCCAAGGCCGCACCGAGATCACAGCCGCCGATCAGGACGCCGCCGAATTTGCATCGGTAACTCTGGCCTACACCGAAGAGGTTTGGGCAAAGATTTACCGCGAGCAGGGCAATCTGACCTACACCCCGGCCAAACTGTATCTGTTCAAAGGTTCGGTTGATTCGGCGTGCGGCACCGCCTCGGCTGCAACCGGGCCGTTTTACTGCCCCGGTGACAAGATGGTGTATCTGGATACGGATTTTTTCACCACAATGCAGCAGGAACTTGGCGCAAAGGGCGATTTTGCAATGGCCTATGTCGTGGCACATGAAGTTGCCCATTACATTCAGGATGATCTGGGCATCTTGTCCGAAAGGAATGCCCAACGCGCGCAATCGAGCGAGGCGCAAAGCAACGCGATATCCGTTGGCATCGAGTTGCAGGCCGATTGTCTTTCAGGAATTTGGGCCCGAAATGTGCAAGAGCAGTTGGGCGCTATTGAAAAGGGTGATTTTCAAGAAGCGTTTGATGCCGCCAAGCGCATTGGCGATGACACGTTGCAGCGCAATGCAGGCCGCAGGCCAACACCGGAATCCTATACCCATGGCACGTCTGAACAGCGGTCGGGCTGGTTTGCCACGGGGTTGAAGTCTGGCCAGATCAACGATTGCAACACCTTTGCGGCGCTGGGGCTGTAAAGCTGGGCCAATCTGCACAAGGGCCGTTGACGACGCCCAAAAGCGCGGCTAAACCCCGCGCAGATGTTGCCCGAGTGGCGGAACGGTAGACGCAGGGGATTCAAAATCCTCCGCCTTAACGGGTGTGGGAGTTCGAATCTCCCCTCGGGCACCACTTATCCGCAGTTGATCACCGGAACCGATGCGCAAGATTCAGCGCAAGAATATGTGCCTGCGCATATAGTCATTGCCAGCGCGAAGTTGTGAAAACACCCGATCAAATTAAGTCAAAATAGCGGCGAGTGATTCGGGCGTTGATAAGGTTAACGTAAGGTAAACATGCGATGATCTGCCCACTTTAGCGGCATTGATCACGATCTTTCAACAACCAGCCCAGAATGTGTTTCAAACAAGGCACTTTTCCCCCTCAGGATTAACGTAATCGCTGGGGTTGAATTGATTGAATGATTGGAAACAGTCCCAACTATTTGCGCACAATCAATAGTTAGCAAAATGCGGCTGCACCTGCGAAATCATTAGATATTTTGGTTTTGTATTGTTCGCGCAGCATACTCAATCTGCAACCAGAAGTATAGTGATTCTGTGGATAGTTCTAATGCGTTGCAAGGGCAGGGCGCAAAAGCTGCCATGTTTTTGACTTTTTCCCCTATGCGTCAGCCTGAACGAAATGTATCCAGAAAGGGTCTTACTGGGAAAGACAACGTGGCCGTGGGGGCGGTCGTTCAGTGGTGCGCGTCGAAAGACGTTTTGTGTATGAAGGAAAAGCTGCCAAATGCCGGGTCTGAAGATCCGGTTTGTCACCCCAAAAGACGGGCTTGACCAAGGAGTATTAATTCCTTGAGCGGCACTCTCATGCGCATCACCAAGCACGACAGGTCAATGCGCCGAGGTTCGGTCAAATCGAACGCCGGCGCAATCCGCGGTCTCCTCAGAACGGGGGGCACGGGACTGTGATCTGACAGGTCCGGGCAACTGGGTCGCTGGTGTAATGAGGGAACACAAATGCCGATTTTCGCACTTTATAACTTCAATGATGTTGGAACAACGGCTGCTGACAGCGCGCTGGGGAATGGTGCGCAAAATGGTGTTTACATCAACGGTGCGACAGCGTCTGGCGGACAAGCGGTTTTGGACGGCGCCAATGATTTGATCAAGATTTACCAAGATCCGGCGTTTCAGATGGGTCGGGGCACCCTCGACATTCAGTTCAGTCTTTCCGAAGTGGCGCAGACCGGCACCCAAACCGTGTTGTCGCGTGACAGCGCGGGCCAAACCAGTGGTGGCTATCGCATTGATATCCTTGAAGATGGATCGGTCGTTATCAGCCACGAAACCGCTGCTGGCACTACGACATTCGGCACCGCCCCCGGGTTTGCGCAGCCGGGTGATGAAATCAAGTTGTCCTATTCCTGGGATCAGGCTGGCACCGGTGGTGCGCTTGCCATCGACAACCTGACCACCAATGCGGCCTTTGATCAGCCGGTGCCAAACACCCTGACGATGAACATGGGCGGTATCAATCAGCCTTGGATCATCGGGGCAGGGCAATCGGCGTCCACCCCGAATGTGTTGAACGATATCAACCAGCATTTTGCAGGCACGGTTGAGACATTCTCGCTGTCTGATACCGTTGATAACACCAATGCCCCGGATGGTATCGTTCGCGGCACGGCGGGTGATAACCTGATTGATACCGCCTATATCGACCCCTTTGATACCGACCGGGTTGATGCCAGTGACGCATTCTTGCCGGGCGATGCGCCCAATGATGACCGTATTCTGGCGGGTGACGGCAATGATACCGTGCGCGCAGGTCTTGGCGATGACAGCATCGAGGCGGGTGCCGGCAATGATCTGGTGCAGGCTGGCGTTGGCGATGACACTCTGTTTGGCGGCGCGGGCAATGACGCGCTGGAAGGCAATGATGGCAATGACAGCATCGTCGGCGGCAACAGCAACAGCACGCTGACCGGTGGTGCGGGTAGCGATACCATCACTGGTGGTGGGCAATCGGTGATTTATGGCGATTTGCCAACGGGGTCCGATTTGCCGGATCAGGCCTACCCCGGGCTTTACACCGCAGACGCCAATCCCACCAACAACACCGATCTGATTTATGGCGGGGACGGCGGCGCGCAGATTTATGGCGGCGATGATGCCGACACGATCTTTGGCGGCACCGGTGCGGATAACATCAGCGGCGGCGTTGATGATGACACCATCATATCGGGCGCGGGCAATGACAGCGTGCTTGGCGGCGAAGGCGATGACACCGTCGATGGCGGTGCCGGCGATGACACGATTTACGGTGAAGGTGCGGGCAATCCGTCGCCAGAACTGGCTGATGATGCGGGCGATCTGGTGGCCAACAACAACCGCGATGTTTTGTCGGGCGGTTTGGGCAATGACGTTATCTTTGGCGGCGATGATGATGACACGTTGAACGGCGGTGCGGGCGCGGATACGCTGAACGGCGGCTTGGACGACGATCTGGTCAACGGCGATGCCGGCAATGACGCGCTGGTTGGCGGTCAGGGCAATGATACGCTGGTCGGTGGTGCCGACCGCGATGTGATCACCGGCGGCAACGCGGGCGATGTGGTTGACGGGTCGGAAACCGGCGATGATTTTGACACGCTTGATCTGCGCGG
Organism: Cypionkella sp.; assembly: GCA_031384605.1. Lineage (GTDB taxonomy): Bacteria > Pseudomonadota > Alphaproteobacteria > Rhodobacterales > Rhodobacteraceae > JANNAT01. The sequence continues at coordinate 134,416 of JANNAT010000094.1, read as the reverse complement.
CCTTGGGCCGCTGACGGTGGCCTATGATCCGACCAATGCCGAAAACGGCGTGGTGACGTTCCGCGATGCGGCGGGGGCAGCGACAGGGACGATGGGCTTTACCAATATCGAAAACGTGCTGGTGTCGAATAACACGCCCGACGCAGTGAATGATCTGGCAACAACCCCGGAAGATACCCCGATCACCATTCCGGTTTTGGGCAATGACAGCGATCCGAACGGCGATCCGTTGACGGTTACCACCGCAACCGCGCCAAACGGCAGCGTTGTGATCAACCCCAACGGCACGATCAGCTATACGCCGAACCCGAACTTTAACGGGCCGGATGTGATTACCTATACGATCACCGATCCCGCCGGTAACACTGACACGGCGACGGTTGCAGTCACCGTAACCCCGGTGCCCGACGCACCCGAAGCGAACCCGGATACCGCGACCACGCCGCAAGGCACGCCGGTGACCATCCCGGTTTTGGCCAATGACACCGATCCTGACGGCACCCCGCCGACAATTCTGGGCACGCCAACCTCGCCCAACGGCACGGTTACGGTGAACCCCAACGGCACGATCAGCTTTACCCCGACGCCCGGTTTTGTTGGCCCGGCCACGATCACTTATACCATCACCGATCCAACCGGCCTGACGGATACATCGACTGTCACGGTCAACGTGACGCCGGTAACAACCGCCCCCGACGGCATTGTGCGCGGCACGGCAGGCGATAACCTGATCGACAGCGCCTATATCGACCCGTTTGATACCGACCGGGTCGATGCTGGAGATGCGCTGTTGCCGGGCGATGCGCCCAATGACGACCGCATTCTGGCAGGCGCGGGCAATGATACCGTTCTGGCGGGTCTGGGCGACGATTCAGTCGAAGGCGGCGATGGCAACGACTCGGTGCGCGGTGGCCAAGGCGACGACACGCTGTTTGGTCAGGCAGGCAATGACACGCTGCGCGGCGATTCTGGCAACGACAGCATCATCGGCGGCGATGGCAGGGATTCCGTTCGCGGTGGCACCGGCGATGACGTTATTGATACCTCTGGCGGCGGCGTGCCGTTGCCCGATCGCGGCTATCCCGGGCTTTACCCCGCCGATACCAACCCAACCAATGATCTGGATACCGTTTACGGCGGTCAGGGCAACGACACCATTACCACGGGCGATGATGCGGATCTGATCTATGGTGGCTTTGGCAATGACAGCATCAATGGCGGCTTTGATGATGACACCATCTCTGGCAATCAGGGCAATGACACCATCATCGGCGGCGAAGGGTCTGACGATATCTATGCGGGTCAAGGCAATGATCTGGTCTATGGCGGGTTGGGGCCAACCTTCCCAGACAGCATCAATATCCCTGATACCGCAGGTGATCTGGTGCCCGAGAACGGCCGCGACGATATCTTTGGCGGCATGGGCAACGACACTATCTTTGGTCTGGACGATGACGACACCATTGATGGCGGGCAGGGCAATGACCTGATCGACGGCGGTGTTGATGATGACCTGATCCGTGGCAACGTCGGCAACGATACCATCACTGGCGGGCAGGGCATTGATACGATGTCGGGCGGTAATGACCGCGACACGTTCCTTGTTGGCCCCGGCGCGGGCGCTATCGGCGACGTGATTAACGGCAACGAAGGCGGCGATGACTTTGACACGCTTGATCTGCGTGGATCCGGCCCGTTCAGCATTGTTTATGCAGCGGATAATCCCGAAAACGGGGTTGTGACCTTCCGCGATCCTGCGACGAATGCGCCAACGGGCACACTGACGTTTACCAACATCGAAAACGTCATCCCCTGCTTTACCCCGGGCACGATGATTGCCACACCCAGGGGCGAAGTGGCGGCGGAATATCTGAAGGCCGGTGACAAGATCATCACCCGCGACAATGGCATTCAGGAAATCCGTTGGGTTGGGCAAAAGGCAATGGGCTGGCGTGATCTGCACGTCAACCCGCACTTGAAACCCGTGCTGATCCGTCAGGGCAGCCTTGGCAACGGTTTGCCAGAGCGTGACATGCTGGTCAGCCCAAACCACCGCGTTCTGGTCGCCAATGACCGCACGGCGTTGTATTTCGACGAACACGAAGTGTTGGTGGCCGCCAAGCATCTGGTTTCAAGTGCTGGCATCGCTGCGGTTGACAGTGTTGGCACCACCTACATCCATTTCATGTTTGACCGGCACGAAGTTGTTCTGTCAAACGGGGCCTGGACCGAAAGCTTCCAGCCCGGCGATTACACCCTGAAGGGGATGGGCAACGCGCAGCGCAGTGAAATCTTCGAACTGTTCCCGGACTTGAAAACCGAGGCTGGTTTGCAGGATTATCAAGCCGCCCGCCGCACATTGAAACGCCACGAGGCAATGTTGCTGGTGCGCTGACATAAAGTTATGCAGCTCAGCCCCACGCAGGTTGCTGTAGGGCTGAACAAGAAAGGGGCCTCAACCGGGGCCCCTTTTTGGTTTTTAATTGTGTCGGCCTGCGTTTAATATACCGTAAGTTGCAATTCGGGTGGTGTCAGGCGCGCCACAGTGGGTATTGTCTTGGCCATCTCGCTGCAAATGCGACCCAACAAGGGATCAGTCAGGCGTCTTTTCACGCAGCGCAAGGCAGGTTCGTCCCGCTTGAATGCCGCAATAAAGCCTTGGAAACAACGCTTTTCAGAACGGAGCCGCCCAGAAAACAACGCCATTCCACTCTAAGCATCGGGTGATGAATTATCGGTCAATCCGCACTACGCGGGCTTGGCCATACTGGAAGGCTGCGCAGCTGATATCCAAGATCTGGAGTTACTCTTATGCAATCAAAGGGTTACGGAGCATTCTTCGCGGGGTCTTTGGGGCAGGCAGATCCTTGGGGTGCAAAGGTTTTTTGGTGTCGCCAGCCCAAGTGAAAGAGTAACGCCATGCCTGTTGCCACCGAGTTAACGATTAATACCGCGGCCTCTGCGCTGGACATGGCGAATGCAATCTTTGGGCCGGGGATCACTGTCACCGGGGCCAGTTATACCGGATCGACAGTGTCATCTGGGATTTATTCGGGGGCCACTGCGACCATGCCGGGCATATCGCCCAGCGATACCGGCGTCATCCTGTCCACCGGCAATGTAACGGATTTCACCAACAGTTCAGGCACCACCAACACCAACACCGTCGCCAATCGCAGCACCAATACCACCGGATCGGTCGACGGCGATGCGCAACTGAACGCCGTGGCGGGCATGGCGACGTTTGACGGCGCGATTATGCAGGCCAGTTTCATCCCCGACGGCGACTATCTGACAATGCAATTTGTGTTTTCGTCCGAAGAATACCCCGAATACGTCAATGGCAACGTCAATGACTCGTTCGGTGTCTGGGTCAACGGCACTTTTGTGCCAGTCTCAATCACAATCGCGGGAAACGTCGCAATTGACGAGATCAATGCGGTCAAGAACAAGAACTTCTACCACGACAACACGGGCGATCAGTTCAACACGGAAATGGACGGGTTTACCTATACCTTGTCGCTAAAGGCCCCCGTCAATATCGGACAGGTCAACACCATTAAGATCGGCATCGCCGACGGCGGCGATGCGATTTACGACAGCAACCTGCTGATCATGGGCGACAGCATTCAAACCGTGACGCTGGCCTTTGATGATGATGCCAATGTGGTGGCAAACGGCAGCCGCACCTTTGACATTCTGGCCAATGATTCCAATGCCAACGGGACGTTGATCATCACCCAGATTCAAGGGGTGAACGTGGTGGCCGGGCAGACCGTTACGCTGGCCTCGGGCCAGCAGGTGCGCCTGAACGCCGATGGCACCATTACCGTGTTTGCCACCAGCACCCTTGGCACCGAAAATTTCAGCTATACCGTCAGTGACAACGGCGTCACCGACGTGGGCTATGTGTCGATCAACACGGCGGCGGGGGCGGTGCTGGATGGCATCGTCTCGGGCACCACGGGCGATGATTTCATTGATGCGTTCTTTACCGTTGACGTTGATGGCGACCGGGTTGACAATAATGATGCCACGGGGGTGCAGGGAACGACGGGCAATAGCGACGTTATTCAAGCCGGGGCTGGCAATGATTATGTGCTGGCAGGGGCGGGCAACGACATTGTTGAGGCGGGCACCGGCAATGATACGGTCGATGGCGGGGCTGGCAATGATCGCACGGAACTGGGTGCGGGCAATGACACCTATCTGACGTCTGATCCCCTGATTGCGGGCAATGACACTGTGCTGGGTGAGGCGGGCAATGATGCCGTGCTGACGGGCGGCGGCAATGATCTGATCTATGGCGGCACCGGCAACGACACCGTGCAAGGCGGTCTTGGCAATGACACGCTTTATGGTGGCGATGATGCCGACCGGCTGGTGGCCGATGCGGGCGATATCGTGGTGGGCGGCGAAGGCGGCAATGACAATGACACCCTGGCAGCCAGCGGTGTGGTCAGCCTGATTTATGGCGGCGGCAACAATGAGGCGGGCACGCTGACCTTTGCCGATGGCCGCACGCTAACCTTTAGTCAGATCGAAAAGCTGCAACTGAACGGCGGCAATCCTGAAGGCCTGATTTATGGCACGGCTGGCAATGATTTGATCGGCGCAGGCTATGTCGATGCCAACGGCGATGTCATTGATAACAACGATTCGATCCTGACCAACCCGCAAGGCACCAACGGCGATGAGGTTTATGCAGGTGACGGTGATGACACCGTGCTGGGTCTGCTGGGCGATGATTTCATCTATGGCGGCGCGGGAAATGACAGCCTCGATGGCAGTGTTGGCAATGATTACATGCAGGGCGATGCGGGCAATGACATCCTTACCGGTGGCGATGGCAACGACTTTATGCGCGGCGATGCGGGCAATGATTTTGTCTATGGCGGTGTCGGTGATGACACCACCTATGGCGGGGCTGGCAACGATCAGGTGTATGGTGGTGCGGGCAACGACCAGATGTTCGGCGGCTTTGGCGATGATACGGTTTACGGCGGCACGGGCAACGACACCATCACCGGATCGGGCGAAAACGATGTGGTCTACGGCGACGATGGCAACGATTCCCTGCAAGGCGGCACTGGCCGCGACACGCTCTATGGTGGTGCGGGCAATGACACGATGGTTGGCGAAGAAGACGCCGATACCTTTTATGCTGCCTCTGGCGACACCGTTGACGGCAGCGAAACTGTCACCATTGGTACGGATAATGACAGCCTTTACGTCAGCGGTCCGGCGACGGTGGTTTTTGACGCCTTCTTTCCAGAAAACGGCGTCATCACCTTTACTGCCGGCGGCAGCTTGCCGTTTTTCAATATCGAAAACGTCTTTGTCGACGGAGTGCAGGTTTTTGCGCCAAACTTTATCGTCGATGGCACCGCGGGCGCTGATCTGATCGACGCAAGTTACGTTGACGCCCAAGGCGACCGGGTTGATGCCAACGACAATCAGGCGGGCAGCAATGATGATATCGTGCTGGCGGGGGCGGGCAATGACACGGTTTTGTCAGGGGCTGGCAATGATCAAGTTTACGCCGGATCGGGTGCAGATTCTGTTACCGCAGGCTTGGGCGACGATCTGGTTTATGGCGGCACCGGCAATGATGTGGCCATTGGCGGCTTTGGCAATGACACGCTTTATGGCGAGGACGGCAATGACGATCTGAGCGGTGGCGGCGTCAATGGGGCCGATGGCAATGATCTGCTTTATGGTGGCGCGGGCAATGACACGCTGTCTGGCGGGGTGCAGGCCGACAGCCTTTATGGCGGCGATGGCGATGATCTGATCACCGGCGGGCCTGACAAAGACCCCGATGGCCGCGATCTGCTGGAGGGCGGCGACGGCAATGATACGCTTTTGGGCGGATACGAGGCTGACACCCTGATCGGCGGCGCAGGCGATGACCGGCAATCGGGCGAGTTGGGCAATGACCGTTTTGTGCTGGACAATGGCTTTGGCTTTGACACCATTTTTGGCGGCGAAGATGCCGGCAATGCCGATATCGACGTGCTGGATGCGTCGAGCAACACCGAAGGGTCGGAAATCACCTTTAGCAGTGATGAGGCTGGCACCTATACCAACATGGGCAGCGCGGGCGGGGCGGTGTTTTCGGAAATTGAACGGCTGGTGCTGGGGTCGGGGCGCGATTCGGTTGACGGTGGCACCACCACGGGCGGCATACATGTTGATCTGGGGGCTGGCGATGACGCGGCCTATGGCGGGTCGGGTGCGGACAGCATCTTTGCGGGCTTGGGCGCGGATATCGTTCAGGGCGGGCAGGGTAATGATCTGATCAACCTCGGCGGGCCGGACGGCGCGCGCGACGTTGTGAACATGCTGAATGGCAATGGCCGCGACACCATTTCAGGTTTTGAAGCGCCGATTGATAATGGCGACGGCACCTTTACCGGGCAGGATTTGCTGGAAGTGTCCAGCATGACCGATGCCAGCGGCAATCCGGTCAATGTGCTGGATGTGGTTGTCAGCAATGATGGCAGCGGCAATGCTGTTCTGACTTTCCCGAATGGCGAGGCAATCACTTTGGTCGGCATCTCGCCTGCCAGCGTGACATCGCAGGCGGCTTTGATCGCGATGGGAATACCGGCTGCGGGTGATGGCATCGTGTCGGGCACGGCGGGCGGTGATCTGATCAATGCGGGCTATACCGGGGATAATGACGGCGACCGTATTGACAGCAATGACGCGCTGTTGCCGGGGACGGTTGGCAACGATGATCTGGTGCTGGCGGGGGCGGGCAATGACTCCGTCTTTGCCGGGGATGGCCGGGACGATGTGTTCGGCGGTGCAGGTGACGATCAGCTGTTTGGTGGCGTGAGCAATGACACGCTGAGCGGCGGGATCGGCAATGACAGTCTGAACGGCGATGCGGGCAGTGATCTGATTTATGGCGGCGATGGCAATGATCTGATCAACACAGGCACCGGCAGCGACACCCTCTATGGCGGCGGCGGGGCGGATAGGTTTTTGCTGCAAAGTCCCGGGGCTGTGGCCACGATTTATGGCGGTGAGGCTGGTCTGGATTTTGACACCCTTGATCTGGCCAGTTTGACCGGCGGTGTGTCAATAACCTATACCGGCACGGAGGCTGGCACGATCGCGGGCATGGCACCCGCGCCATCAACCTTCGCCGAGATCGAAAACCTTGTGTTGACGCAGGGCAATGACACCGTTGATGCACGTGCGGATACGGCGGGCATTTATGTGTCGGATTCCGGCGGCAACGATGCCATTCTTGGCGGCTCTGGCAACGACACGGTGTTTTCGGGCAGCGGCGCGGATGCGGTGTCGGGCGGTGTCGGCAACGATGTGATCAACCTTGGCGCCTCTGATGGGGCCACCGACGTTGTGGCGCTGGCGGACGGCGATGATCAAGATACCGTCACCGCCTTTGCTGGCCCGGTGGATAACGGCGACGGCACCTTTACCGGCTTTGATCAATTGGATGTCTCTGATCTGACCGATGCCACAGGCATGCCTGTGAACACCGCCGATGTCATCGTTTCCGATGATGGTGCGGGCAATGCAGTGCTGACCTTCCCCAATGGCGAGGCGGTTACCCTGATTGGGATATCACCCGCGGCACTTGCATCCCCTGCGGCGTTGGTCGCCATCGGCATTCCACCCGTGCCTGATCTGGTGGTCGATGGCACGGCGGGCAGTGATCTGATGACGCCCGGCTATGTCGACATGCACGGCGATATCATCGACGGCGCAGATGGCACCACCGACACGATCTTTGGCTATGCTGGCCAAGACACCATTCAGGCCGGGTTAGGCAATGATCTGGTGTTTGGCGGCAGCGGCAACGATCAGATCAGTGGCGATACCGGCAATGACACGCTGTCTGGTGATGTGGGCGATGACGCGCTGTTTGGCGACGCGGGCAACGATCAGGTCTTTGGCGGTGCTGGTGTCGATACCCTGATTGGCGATGCCGGCGATGACATGCTGACTGCAGGCGACGACAATGACCAGATCTATGGCGGCGATGGCAATGACAGCGTCCTTGGCGGCGATGGCGATGATCTGGTCGTTGCGGGCGGTGGCAACGACACGCTGACGGGCGATGCGGGCAATGACAGCCTGTCTGGCGGCGATGACCGCGATACGTTCTTTGGCGGCGCGGGCGATGTGATTGACGGCGGCGAAGGCGGCGATGATTACGACGTGCTGGATCTGCGCGCCTATACCCATGCGGGCACCAACATCCTTTATACTGATGGCGATCCTGAATCGGGCACGGTGCAGTTTCTTGACGCCAATGGCGATGTCACAGACACGCTGACCTTTTCAAACATCGAAAAGGTTATTGCCTGTTTCACACTTGGGGCGATGATCCAGACCGAACGGGGCGAAGTGGCGGTGGAAGAGCTGCACGCGGGCGACAAGGTTCTGACCCGCGATCACGGCCTGCAGCCTGTCCGCTGGGTCGGGCGGCGCGATCTGTCGCAGACCGACCTTGCGCGCGAACCGCGGTTCAGCCCGATCCGTATTGAAAAAGGCGCGCTGGGCGCAAATCTGCCGCAGCGCGACCTGCTGGTCAGCCCACAACACCGGATGCTGGTGTCTGGCCCGCGCGCCCAGTTGCTGTTTGGCGATGCCGAGGTTTTGGTCGCGGCCACGCATATGGTGGGGATGACCGGCGTGCAGCGTGTCTATCCACGCGGCATTTCTTATGTGCATATCCTGTTTGATCAACACCAGATCGTGCGTGCTGATGGCGCATGGTCAGAAAGCTTTCAACCCGGTGCGCAAACCTTGTCTGGACTGGAAGATGCCCAAAGAGACGAGGTTCTGGCACTTTTCCCGCATCTGAGAGCAGGCGAGGCCTATCCAGCCGCGCGCCTGAAACTAAAGGCGGGCGAGGCGCGCGTATTGTTGCAGACCTGAGCAAATCGCAGGCCAGCGACCGATAGTCCGCGTCGCGGGTGCGGCATGCACCACTGTTGCGTTGCCGGAAACAAAACACAGTCTGGTCAACTTTGCACCACATGCGGCAGATAACACTTGGGCAACCCAAACAAGTTGGTGGCCGTATGTGCTGTTTTATACCCCCGTTTCGCACCTGTTTTGCCCGCAACAACCTGCGGTCTTGCACGGCAATTCTGCATAAGGCGGGCTGATCCATGGCCACGTTAATCTCGGGTCTGGGCGGTCCATTGGGATACGGCGAGAATGTGTTCTCGACGTCGGCGTTTACGGGCAATCTTGACGATGGATCTATCAACGTTAACATCTCTTCGGTTTTTGCCGGCGGCGTCAATCTCTACGGCGCCAGCTACAGCTCGCTTTTCATCAACACAAACGGTCTGATCACCTTCAGCAGCGCCGCGCCGACCTATACCCCCGCCAATCTGACCACCTTGAACCAACCGTCGATTGCGCCGTTCTGGACGGATATTGATATCCGCAAAGGCGGCGAGATTTATTGGGATATTGACCCCGCGTCAGGCAAGTTCATCGTCACCTGGCTGAACGTCGGAGCGTACACCGGGCCGGGCACCAACAGCTTTCAGCTGGTTCTTACCGATCTGGGCGGCGGCGATTTTGGCGTTGATTTCATTTACAGTTCCATCGGCTTTACCAATGGCAACAACGGACAGGCGACGGTTGGGATTTCCAACGGCACCACATCGCAAACCCTGCTGGAAGGCTCGGGCAATGCGGCGTTTCTGTCGACCTATGCCAGCAATGATTTTGATACCAACGATCCCATCGGTGTCTATTCGATGCAGTTCGAGGCAGGTGCGGTCTTCACCGGCGACGGCGTTGTCGATGGCACGGCTGGCAATGACCTGATCGACACCGCCTATACCGGCGATCCGGATGGCGACCGCATCGACGCCAATGATGCCACCGGTTACGCCGGGGGTACTGGGCATGATGACTATGTGCTGGCAGGTGCAGGCAATGATACGGTTACCTCCGGGCTTGGCAATGATCAGGTTTACGGCGGATCGGGCAACGACAGCATCAACGCGGGCAACGGCAATGACACCGTTTATGGCGATTCCGAAAATGACAGCATCGACGGCGGGTCCGGCAATGACCTGATCTATGGCGGCACCGGGGATGACACCCTTACCGGGGGCGCGGCATCGGTGGCCACCACCTATACCCCAGCCTATGTCGAAGTGACCGCCGCCAACCAGACCGTTACCGGCACCAACGGGCGGCCCAACTTTAACGTGTCGACCGTGTCGGGCGACAATGATCTGACCGCCGGCAACAACGGATCAATCACCGGCTTTCGGCTTGGCAACTCAGACTCCATTGAAACCCACACCCACACTGCCAGCTCGCAAGTGGCAGGTGGGCAGATCCTGTTTAACGCGATCAACTCTGATGAAACGCTGGCCATTTCGATCGACGGCGTAGTGGTGAACCTGAACACTGCCCTTGCGGCGGGCAGTGTCAGCTTTAACGGAAACCTAACTTATTCGCTGAATGGTGCGGGGCAGATTGTCCGCAACCTAAGTGGCAGCAACGTCACCACAGTGGGCACTTTGACCATAAATGTGCCTTATACATCAGTGGCCTTGACGGTTAACGGCACCACCTCGGGCGGCTCGGCCGGGCTTTACTATGAGTATTACGCCAATACCAACCCGCCCAATATTGCGGCGGCAGTGGGCGGCAATGACACACTTTATGGTGGCACCGGCAATGATGTCATCACCGGCGGCACCGGCAATGACAGTCTGCTGGGCGAGGATGGCAATGACAGTCTGGACGGCGGCGACGACAACGACGTGCTGTCGGGCGGGATCGGCAATGATACCGGCATTGGCGGTTTGGGCGATGACAGCATCCTTGGCGATGCAGGCAACGACAATCTGGCGGGTGGTGCCGGCAATGACAGCCTTTATGGCGGCGGCAATGAAGACCTGATCAACGGCGATGCCGGCAATGACCTGCTGCACGGCGATGGCGGCAATGACACCGTTTACGGCGGTGACGGCAATGATGTGGCATATGGCGGCGACGGCAACGATACCGTTGGTAGTTGGTCAACCGATGGCGGCGATGACACGTTTTATGGCGGCCTTGGCGACGATCTGGTTTACGGCGGAGGCGGCAATGATCAGGTCTACGGCGATGATGGCAATGATACGATGTCGGGCGGCGTTGGCACTGACAGCGTTTTTGGCGGCCTTGGCAATGACACGTTCATTGTCACTGAAGACCATCAGAACGATACCATAACTGGCGGCGAAAACGCTGGCGATCTTGATACCTTGTCGTTCAACATCTTCCTGGGCACCGTTGGCGTTACGGCGACGTTCACGGCGAACGAGGCGGGAACCTATGATTACAACGGCGTCGGTGATGCCACGGGCAGCTTTTCGCAGATCGAGGCGGTTTCGGGCACCCAATTTGCCGACACCATCAACGCCGGCGTCACAACGGCGTCCAACCAGCTATCGGGCCAGGCAGGCGCGGATACGCTGACGGGCGGATCGGCGGCGGACAGTTTGTTTGGTGGCACCGAAAATGACAGCCTGACAGGTGGCGGCGGCGCAGACAGCCTTGAGGGCGGCGACGGGGCCGACCAGCTGTTTGGCGGCAGTGAGAACGACACCCTTCTGGGCGACGCCGGCAATGACAGCCTTGACGGTGGCACGGGCACGGATGCCCTATATGGTGGCACAGGCAATGACACGCTGACGGGTGGCGCAGGCAACGACGCATTGTTTGGCGGCGCGGACACGGATACGGCCAGTTATGCTGCATCTACTTTGGGCGTAACCGTCAGCCTTGCCAGCGGCACAGGCGCGGGCGGCGACGCGGCGGGCGATACGCTGACGGGCATCGAAAACCTGATAGGTTCGGGCAACGCCGACAGCTTGACGGGTGACAGCGGGGCCAATGTTCTTGATGGCGGCACTGGCAATGACACGTTGGTGGGCGGGGCCGGAAGCGACACGCTGATCGGCGGCATCGGCACGGATACTGCAGATTATGCCGCGTCAAGCCTAGGCGTTACCGTAAGCCTTGCCAGCGGCACAGGCACCGGCGGTGATGCGGCGGGCGATACGCTGACAGGCATCGAAAACCTGACTGGTTCTGCCAATAACGACAGTCTGACCGGCGATGCGGCGTCCAACACGCTGGATGGCGGTGGCGGCAACGATACGATTGCCGGCGGCGATGGCACGGATGTCATTTATGGCGGCACCGGCAACGATAGTCTGGACGGCGGCAATAGCACGGATACGGTTTACGGCGGTGACGGCGATGACCTGATTTCTGACACCGGCGGTGTGACCAGCAATGACACGCTTTATGGCGGCAATGGCAATGACAGCATCTATGGCGGGCTGCGCGAAGACCTGATTGGGGGCGACGCCGGGAATGACCTGCTTGACGGCGGCGATGGCAACGACACGGTGGACGGCGGCGCAGGCAATGACACGCTGTCTGGCGGCATCGGGGCGGATGTTCTGACCGGCGGGGCCGACGTTGACTGGGCAGATTATTCGGCCTCGGTGTTGGGCGTCACGGTCAACCTTGTTTCAGGAACGGGTCTTGGCGGCGACGCGGCAGGCGATACTTTGTCGGGCATCGAAAACCTGACAGGGTCGGGCGCTGCTGACAGTTTGACCGGGGACGGCGGGGCCAATATCCTGATCGGCGGCTTAGGCAACGACACCTTGGCCGGTGGGTTGGGCAACGACAATCTTGACGGCGGTGCTGACGATGACATTCTGACGGGGGATGCGGGCGCGGATACGCTTGTTGGCGGTCTGGGCAACGACAATCTTGACGGTGGGGCCGACAATGACACCCTGACGGGCGACGCGGGCAACGACACCTTGGCCGGCGGGTCCGGCAACGACAATCTTGACGGCGGTGCGAACGATGACACGCTGACCGGCGATGCGGGCGCTGATACGCTGATCGGTGGCACCGGCAATGACAGCCTGAGCGGCGGTGCTGACGCTGACAGCCTTGATGGCGGGGACGGCGCGGATACGCTGAGCGGCGGCACTGGCGCGGACGTGCTGACGGGCGGGCTTGGGGCCGATCTGCTGCAAGGCGGCGACGATCAGGACACGATTTTTGGCAGCGGCGGCGATGTTGTCGATGGCGGCGAGGGCGGCACCGACAACGATACGCTGTCGTTGACCAACGTGTTGAACGTGGTTTACGGCGGCGGCAACAACGAATCCGGCACCGTCACCTTCAACGATGCCACCACGCTGACCTTCAGCAATATTGAATCTTTGGTGTTCGGCGGCCGTGACGGTATTGTCAACGGCACCGCTGGCGGCGATCTGATCGGCGCGGGCTATACCGATGCGCAAGGCGATATGGTTGACGGCAACGATGCCCTTCTGATCGGCGAAGCCGGCAACGATGACATCATTCAGGCGGGCGCTGGCAATGATACAATCGCTGCCGGTTTTGGCAACGACGATGTCTATGGTGGCACCGGCAATGACAGTGCCGCCGGTGGCGCTGGCAACGACAGCCTTGACGGCGGTGACGGCAACGACACCCTGAGCGGCGACGTGGGCAATGACACGCTGACGGGTGGGTTGGGCAACGACAATCTTGACGGCGGTGCTGGAAATGACACGGTTTATGGCGGCGATGGCGCTGATGATGTGCAGGGCGGCGACAACGACGATTCACTGTTTGGCGGTGACGGCATCGACACGTTGCTTGGCGGCACGGGCAACGACGCGTTGTTTGGCGGGGCAGCAACCGATCTGCTCACCGGCGGATCGGGCGACGATTTCCTTGACGGCGGTGCGAACAATGACACGCTTTACGGTGATATTGGCGTTGACACTTTGCTGGGCGGCGACGATGAAGACCTGTTCATTCAGGATCTGAATGCGTTCGGTGATGTCGTCGACGGCGGTGAGGGCGGGCAAGACACCAACGACGTGCTGGACCTGACGGCATGGGGTTGGGCGCTGACCAATATTGTTTATGATCCGTTCAACGCAGAAAATGGCACAGTAGAGTTTCTGGATGGTGCGGGTGCTGTCATCGGCACGATGGCGTTCGTAAATATCGAAGAGATCATCCCATGTTTTACCCCCGGCGTGATGATCACGACTGCGCAGGGTGACGTGGCGGTAGAAGATTTACGCGCCGGTGATCTGGTGTTGACGCGCGATGGCGGGTTGAAACCCATTCGCTGGGTTGGCCGCTGTCAGCTTGGCTTGGCGGATTTGATCGTGCGCCCGGCTTTGCGGCCAGTGCAGATTTCCAAAGGTGCGCTGGGATGCGGATTGCCATTGCGCGACACACTTGTATCACCGCAACACCGCATGTTGATCGAAGGGGCTGCGCCGGAAATGCTGTTTGGTGAAACAGAAGTTCTGGTTGCCGCCGTGCATTTGACGGGGCTTGCCGGTGTTGCCCAACGGTTGACCCCCGGCGTGACTTATATCCATGTGTTGTTGGACCGCCATGAAATCATCTGCGCCAATGGGTCGTGGACGGAAAGCTTTCAACCCGCCGATCGCACTTTGGGATCAATGGACCACGCCCAACGTGAGGAAATCGCAGCCTTATTCCCTGAATTGGTGGTGGATTGCGGCGATTACCAGTCCGCGCGCCTGTCTTTGAAGGCACATGAAGCACGGGTGTTACTTACAGTCTAGCGCGCCACGCCGTCCAATCTTCAGGCGTGTCCAGATCGGTTATCGCATGCTGATCGGGCAGGGCGATCAGCCGGATGCGGTGTTTGTGCACTTGCAAAACCGAACGCGCGCCCGCGTCGCCCTTTATCAAGGCCAGTGCAGTCAGGCAATCGGGTGGGAATATCACGGGATGACCCGGGGTGCCGTCTTGCGCGGTTGCACGGATGATCTGGTTGGCTTCTTGATCGAAAGTGTCGATCATTGATTGCAGGTCTGCCGATGTAAGATCAGGCATATCGGCGGGCAGGATCATCAAAGCAGTGGTTTTGGCGGTGATTGCCCCGGCGCGGATCGAGGCTGCCATGCCCTCGGCGGCATCGGTGACGGTCACGATTGTGATCTTCAAATCGGACAGTGCGGCGCGACGTGCGGCGTCGGTGGGGCGTAGGGTAACAATGACCTTGGGGCAAACCGCGCAGGCGATAAGTGCCTGACGGCGCAGCATAGGCTGGGCTTCGACCAGTTCCAGCAGTTTATCACCCCCCTGCATGCGCGATGACGCACCTGCGGCTGGGATCAGGATGGTCAATTTGGGCATTGGGGCAGGGTGTAGGATCGCGCAGGGTAGGTCAAGGGATCATAGCGGGGCCAATCGCCCCGGCGAAGGCCGGGGCCTGACAGCGAAGTGATCCACTACCAACCCGGCCCCGCGCGTGGCGCGGTGCGTAAACCGCTGAAAACGGGCCACTGGCACGTTTGCCCTCCGGCAACGCCGGGGTCGCGGTTTACCCCCGCATTCTTGCGCCATCGGCGTCAAACAGCGGGGCCAGATGCACCTTTGCGGCCCGGCGTTGGCCCAAAATCTCAATCTCAACCGCTAATCCGTCAACCACCCGGTCGGCTGGCAAGAACCCTTGCGCCACCGACAGCCCGGTATAGTGCGAAAATCCACCCGACGTGCAGAACCCAACAACAGCCCCGTCCAGCCAGATCGGCTCCCATGCCACCACGTCGGCGTCATCGGCATCAACCACGAACGATACCAGTTTGCGTTTTGGGCCAGCAGCTTTTTCCGCCGATGCCGCCGCGCGGCCAATCCAATCGGCGTCTTTGTTCCAGCGGATGAACCGCTCCAGACCCGTCTCACATGGGGTATAATCCGGGGAATATTCGCGGCCCCAGGATCCGAACCACTTATCCAGCCGCAGTGACATCATCGCGCGCATGCCAAAGGCGCGCAGCCCCAGATCGGCGCCAGCATCCATCAGCGTTGTCCACAAATGTCGCACCGACATGTGATCGGTGAAAATCTCATACCCCAGATCGGCGGTATAGCTGACGCGCTGCACGGTGCAATTGGCCATGCCGATGGTCATCGGGCGCACATCCATGAACTTGAACGCAGCCGCCGATACATCGGCCCGCGTTACCCGCGCCAGCAAGTCGCGCGCCTTGGGGCCGGCAATCTGGAACCCAGACCGCGCATCTGACACGTTTTCAATCGTCACCCCATCGGTCAGGTTCTGTTCAAACCAGCGCTGATGCCAGCCTTGTGCGCCATAGCTGGCGGTCAGTTGAAAAACGTTTTCAGAAAGACAAGACACCGTGAAATCGCCGATAATCTTGCCCGAATGCGCCAGCATCGGTGTCAGGGAAAGGCGCCCCGGTTTGGGGATAAGCCCCGCCATGATCCGGTCCAGCCACGCCCGCGCATTGGGGCCTTTGACCAGATATTTGCCGAAATTCTGCACTTCGTTGATGCCAACGCCACCCCGCACCGCCATCACCTCTTGGCGCGTCGCCTCCCACGCGTTTGACCGCTTGAAGGTGGGGTTCTCATAGACAGGCTCGCCGGGCAGCGCATAGTAATTCGGCACTTCCAGCCCGTATTGCGCGCCCCAAACCGCGCGCATTTCGGTAAACGTGTCATACATCGGCGTGGTGCGGAACGGCCGTGCTGCGGGGCGTTCTTCGTTCGGGTAAGACACCGAAAACCGCATCTGATAGTTTTCGATTACCTTGGGCACGGTATAGCCGGGCGTCGTCCATGTGCCAAAGCGCGACACGTCAAAGCCGCGCGGATCGCGTTCGACCTCGCCGTGAATGATCCATTGCGCCAGTGACAGCCCCATACCGCCGCCTTGGCTGAACCCGGCCATCACGGCACAGGCCGACCAATAGTTGCGCAAACCTTGAACCGGGCCGATCAGCGGGTTGCCATCGGGGGCAAAGGTAAACGGGCCGTGGATGACCCGTTTCACCCCGGCTCGTTCCAGCGCGGGAAAGCGTTTATAGGCAAATTCCACCGAATCCGCGATCTTGTCGAATTGTTCCTGCATCAGTTCCTGGCCAAAATTCCACGGCGTGCCGTCGATCGACCACGCCTCACAAGGTTTTTCGTAAAACCCGATGCAAAAGCCGCGACCTTCCTGGCGCAGATAGGATTCGCCGCCCGGATCCATCACATGCGGAAATTCACGGCCCCCCCGGGCGACGATTTCGGGGATATCATCTGTCACCAGATACTGGTGCGCCATCGGCAACAAGGGCAGGTAAACCCCCGCCATCGCCCCCACTTCGCGCGCCCACAGACCGCCTGCGTTGACCAGATGTTCCGCAATGATCGTGCCTTTTTCGGTCACAACCTCCCAAGACCCATCGGGCAGCGCGTTGGTTTCCAGCACCCGGTTGTGCAACACAATTTCCGCCCCGCCCATTTTTGCGGCCTTGGCATAGGCATGCGTGGTGCCATAGGGGTCAAGGTGGCCATCCAGTGGATCATAAAGCGCGCCCAAGATACCCTTGGTGTTGACCATGCCGTCGGTCATCGTCTCCACCTCGGCAGGCGTCAGAATGGCCGTGTCCAGCCCCATATACCGATGCTTGGCGCGTTCGGCCTTCAGCATATCGAACCGTTCTTGGTTGTCGGCCAGCGTGATGCCACCCACATGGTGCAACCCGCAGGACATGCCGGTCAGCGCCTCAAGTTCCTTGTAAAGCCGGATCGTATAGCCTTGCAGCGCCGCCATATTGGTATCGCCGTTCAGCGTGTGAAACCCGCCCGCCGCGTGCCAGGTTGACCCGGACGTTAATTCAGACCGTTCCACCAGCATCACATCCGACCAACCCAGTTTGGTCAGGTGATACAGCACCGAACAGCCTACAACGCCGCCGCCAATCACCAGAACGCGGGTATGGGTTTTCATTGCGGTCATCCTTCCATAGAACAAGCGGGCCAGAGACGGGTTTGATTTGGCCCTTTGCCTGTGCATAATTCGTTTTGGGCGGGTCGTCATATCACTTGCGACTAAAACGCGTCGTATTTGCGTGACGGATTGCAGGATGTGGCAAATGGCGTTGGTTTAAGCAGCGGCGGAG
The DNA here is from genome assembly GCA_031384605.1 of Cypionkella sp. Lineage (GTDB taxonomy): Bacteria > Pseudomonadota > Alphaproteobacteria > Rhodobacterales > Rhodobacteraceae > JANNAT01. The sequence goes on along the minus strand of JANNAT010000094.1, from coordinate 116,408 downwards.
AAGGCGACATGACGGGCAGGCTTTGGGCAATTGTGTTGGGCGTGGCAGTGATCCTTGTGGCATTGGTGGCAATGCGACCCCTGCTGCCGATTGATGAGACACGCTATCTGGCAGTGGCGCTAGAGATGCGGCAGTCGGGCGATGTGCTGCACCTGACCAAAAATGGCGAGCTTTATACCCACAAAACGCCGTTGCTGTTCGGGCTGATCAATCTGGTCTGGCTGATCACCGGCGTGTCAGAGTTTGCGGGCAGACTGGTGGGCCCCGCCTGTGCAGTGGTGATGGTCGCAGGCACCGGGGTTCTGGCAGGGCGGCTGTGGCCGACCCCCGGCATCGGGGTGCGTGCGGCCCTGATACTGGCCGGGTTTCCGGTGTTTTTGATCTACGGCTCGGCCACGATGTTTGATGCGCTGCTGGGGATCGGCGTGCTGGCGGGGGTGGCAGCGTTGTGGCGGATCGGGCAAGGCGATGCCGGTCTGCGGGCATGGGGTGCGTTCGGACTGGCATTGGGGTTCGGGGTGTTTGCCAAGGGCCCGGTGATCTTGGTGCATCTGGTGCCTTTGGCCCTGACTTTGCCGATCTGGGCGGCGGTGGTGCCAAGATTTTCTACTGTGGCCAAGGGGTTGGGCGTGGCCGTGCTGGTGGCACTGGCGGCAACGGCGCTGTGGCTGGTGCCCACCCTGATCAGTGCGACGCCGGAATACCGCACCGAACTTTTATGGACCCAATCCGCCGCACGCGTCGCAGGTGGCATGGCGCATGACCGCCCGTTCTGGTTCTTGGCCGCCCTTGTGCCCGTGATGCTGTTTCCCTGGGCATGGTCATGGCCGCTGTGGCGGGCGTTGCGCGGAAGTTGGCGGGGCGAACCCGCAGTGCGGATGTGCGTGATCTGGGCTGCATCGGTTTTGATCTTGTTTTCGTTCATCTCGGGCAAGCAAGTGCATTACCTTATCCCTGTCTTTCCGGCGATGGCCTTGTTGTTCGCCTTTGCCTCTACCACGGCTTTGAACAGATCGTTTGCTTGGGTGCCGATGGTCTTATTGGCTGCGCTGGCCATTGCCGTCGCTGCGGGGCAGGTGGCATCAAAAGGGTTGGCAGATATTACACCCCTGTGGCCAATCTATGCGTTTGGGGTGCTTTGCGCGGGTTTGGCGCTGCAAATGTGGCGATTGCCGCTGATCGCCGGGCATGTTCTGGCGGGCGTTGGCCTGACATTGGGAATGCACGGCGTGATTGCCACCACCGGGCTTTATGCGGCCTATGACGGGCGCGAAATGGCGGCAATGCTTGCCCAAGAGCAAGGCTTTGGTCTGGCGACAACCCAAAACCCGTATCACGCCGAGTTTAACTTTACCGCTGGGTTGACCGCGCCAGTGGCCATGCCAAAAGATGCCGCCGCTTGGGCCGCGTGGGCAAAAGACAACCCAAAAGGCTTGATTTTTGGTCTGATCAAAGACAACCCGATCACTGTCGCACCGGACCAAACCTTGCGTTACATGGGCAAAGAGTGGGGCATTTGGCGCAGAGCTGCGATTATTTCTCTGGGATCAGCCCCCTAGGACTGAACCGCAGCACCAACAGCAACACCAGCCCCAGCGTGATCAGACGCAGATGCGGTGCCCCTTCGACCAGATGTGCCTTAAGTGCGCCATCGGCCATCGGACTGGTGATGATGCCCATGAACACCGGACCTGCGTTTTCCACGATCAGCCACAGCCAGCCCAGCAACAGCCCGCCCAGCACTGAACCCCAGTTGTTGCCAGAGCCGCCAACGATGACCATCACCCAGATCAGAAAGGTAAACCGCAGTGGCGAATAGTTTGATGGCGTCAACTGGCCCTCCATCGACGTAAGCATCGCACCAGCAAGACCAACGACGGCCGATCCGATGATGAATATCTGCAAGTGGCGGCGCGTCACGTCTTTGCCCATCGCGGCGGCTGATACCTCGTTATCCCGGATCGCCCGCATCATCCGGCCCCAAGGGCTGTTCAACGCGCGTTCCGACAGCCAGATCAGTGCCAACAGCACCGCACCAAAGATCAGCAGATACAACAGCTTGACCAGAATGGTTGACGCCGTGATAGGGTCCATCCCCCAGTTTTGCACCCAAGCCAAAAAGCCCGGATCCTTTTGCAGATCAACCTCGTAGGGCACGGGCCAGGGCCGGGGCAGGGCGATGATGTTTTTCACGCCCCGCGCCAGCCAATCCTCGTTCTTCATCACCGACAGGATGATTTCCGCAATGCCCAACGTGGCAATCGCCAGATAGTCTGATCGCAGCCCCAGCGCCACTTTGCCAATCGCCCAAGCCGCCGCCGCCGCCATCAGCCCCCCCACTGGCCAGGCCAGCAAGGACGGCAGGCCCAGCCCGCCCATATTGCCTGCGGTGGCAGGGTTGAACGCCTCTATCGCCTCGGATGCCGGATCAAAAATCGCGCGGTAGGCGAAAAATCCACCGATCAGGATCGCGGCCACGGCCAGATTGCGCCGCTTGCCTGCGTGCAGTTTTTTATAGACCAGAACCGCCGCCGCAATCACCGCCACCCCAACGGCCAGCGCCAGCATCAGCCGGGGGCCGCCCGCCGCCCAGCCTTCGGGCACAGGTTGCCCCGACACCAGCACAACGGCCAAGCCGCCCAAGGCCACCGACCCCATGATGCCGGTGGAAAACAGCCCCGCATACCCCCATTGCATATTCACGCCCAACGCCATGATCGCCGACAACACGCCGATGTTCAGGATCGACAGCGACAGGTTCCAGCTTTGGAAAACCCCGGTGGCGACGAACAACATCGCCACCGCGCCAAACAGCAAAAGATTGCGGGTGTTTGATGGCTTTACCACCGGATGCTGCTGCGCCATGTTATTTCCCTTTGAAAATGCCGGTGGGCATGAACAGCAAAACGATGATCAGGATCGAAAAACTGACGGCGAATTTGTAATCGGTGGACAGCAGCTGAATCAAACTGGTGGGGGCCATATCGGCGGATACCAGATAGGTGACCACCTTTTTCCACGCATAGGTGACAAACACTTCGGAAAACGCGATGACAAAGCCGCCCGCGATGGCCCCGAGGGGTGAGCCTAGGCCGCCCACAATCGCCGCCGCCGCGATGGGCAACAGCAGTTGGAAATACACAAACGGGCGGAAGGATTTATCCAAGCCGTAAAGCGTGCCCGCAATTACCGCCAACCCTGCCGCCAATATCCACGCCACCTGCACCACCCGGTCAGGGTTGATCCCCGAAAGCAGCGCCAGATCTTCGTTATCGGCAAAGGCGCGCATTGACTTGCCGGTGCGGGTTTTTTGCAAAAACCAAAACAGCGCGGCCACGCAGATCGTCGCCGTTACTACTGTCACTGCCGTTGTGGTTTTGATCGCCAGCCCTTCGGCCAGACCGGACCAATCCTTGAACGCCTGCGCCGTCATGACGAACCGCTCACCATCCGAGAAATTCTGCTCGGCGGGGCCAATGATCATCCGGGTCAACCCGTTCATGATGAACATCACGCCTGTGGACACGATCACCAGAATGATCGAAGCCGCCTTTTGTTTGCGGTAAAACCTGTAGACCAGCCGGTCAGTGCCCAACACAAAGGCCGCTGTGATGATGATGCCCAAAGGCAACGCCAGCAAGGCCGTGGGCAACGGCCCGCCGGTGATGCCCATGGATTGCAGCCACCAGGTGATCAGGATCACCCACATGGTGCCAAACGCCATCGTGTCGCCATGGGCAAAGTTGGAAAACCGCAAAATGCCGTAGATCAGCGTCAGCCCCAGCGCGCCAAGCGCCAACTGGCTGCCATAGGCCACGCCGGGGACGAAAACGAAATTCAGGAATGCAACAAGGGCGTTCAGCGCGTCCATCATTGCACCTCATACAGGCCGGGCGCGGTGATTTTGCCGAACCTGCCACTCTGGTCAAATCTGCGCGCCCATCCGTCGGGGGCCGTCGCAGAAGCGGCCAAAAGCGTTGCGGTCAAAGGCATTTTCTTGTGCATATCTTAGCCCCCCAGGAAAGAACGGCGAACCTCGGGGTCGGCCAGCAATGCTTGTCCGGTATCGGTGAACCGGTTGGCCCCCTGCACCAAGACAAAGCCTTTATCCGCGATATCAAGTGCTTGGCGGGCGTTTTGCTCAACCATCAGAATGGAAATCCCGGTGCGCGCGATACCGATGATGCGGTCGAAAAGTTCATCCATCACAATCGGCGATACGCCTGCGGTGGGTTCGTCCAGCATCAGCACCTTGGGCTGGGTCATCAACGCCCGCCCCACCGCCACCTGTTGGCGCTGCCCGCCCGACAGTTCCCCTGCCGCCTGATTGCGTTTTTGCTTCAGGATCGGGAACAGATCATAGACCTGGGCCATAGTGTCGGCAATTTCATCGGTGCGGATGAACGCGCCCATTTCAAGGTTTTCTTCCACCGTCATAGTGGTGAAGATATTGCTGGTTTGGGGCACGAACCCCATGCCTTTGCGCACGCGGGCTTGCGGGGAAAGCTTGGTGATATCCTCACCGTCCAGCAGCACCCTGCCACCGCGCAGGTTTAACATCCCAAACACTGCCTTCATCGCCGTCGATTTGCCCGCGCCGTTTGGGCCGACGATTACGGCGATCTGGCCTTTTTCAACGGCAATCGTGCAAGAATGCAAGATATCAACCGGGCCATAGCCGCCCGTCATCGCCTCGCCTATCAGAAAGGGATCAGCCAAGTGCTGCCTCCTTCACCTTGTTCTTCAACCCGGTGCCCAGATAGGCCTCGATCACCCGTTCATCGTTCTTTACCTCTGCCAAGGTGCCCTGTGACAGCACTTTGCCTTCGGCCATGCAGATCACCGGATCACACAGCCGACCAATGAAATCCATGTCATGTTCAATGACGCAAAACGTATAGCCGCGCTCTTTGTTCAGACGAATAATCGCATCGCCGATGGTGTTCAACAAAGTGCGGTTCACGCCGGCACCCACCTCATCCAGAAACACCATCTTGGCATCGACCATCATGGTGCGGCCCAGTTCCAGCAGCTTTTTCTGCCCGCCGGATATATTGCTGGCGCGCTGATCGGCCAGATGGGTGATGGTCAGAAATTCCAGCACTTCATCGGCTTTTTCACGAATGCGGCGTTCCTCCGCGGCCACGGCGCTGCGCCGGAAACAGGCATTCCACAACGATTCCCCCGATTGCGCATCTGGCACCATCATCAGGTTTTCGCGCACGGTCATTGACCCGAATTCATGCGCAATCTGAAAGGTGCGCAACAGCCCTTTGCCGAACAACTGATGCGGGGGCAGGCCGGTGATATCTTCACCGTCCATCAAAACCCGCCCGGATGTGGGGGCAAGGCGGCCAGCGATCACATTGAATAAAGTGGTTTTTCCGGCACCATTCGGCCCGATCAATCCGGTGATTGACCCGGTTTTGATCGTCAGCGACGCGCCATCAACGGCATGAAACCCGCCGAAATGCTTGTGCAGATCTTCGACAACTATCATCAGATTTCCCCCTGTAACCCACCTCTTGTCAGCCTTTCAGGCCGCGGGCGGGTTTACCGATGCAATGGCCCGAGGCGGTAAACCCCGGGCCATGCCGTATCAGATCAGCCGGTTATCAACGGAACTTAATCGTCTCAAACTTGCCGCCTTTGACTTCGAACTCTTTGTAACGACCGGCACTTTCGCCAGCGCCAACCAGTTCAACGCCCGACGCACCATCATAGTCGATGTCGGTGCCAGCCGCGATCAGCTCCAATGCCTTGCCGATTTCACCGGGAAGGATTTTTTCGCCCGGGCCATTGGCAATGTCCATGATCTTGGTGGCATAGACTTTGGAGTCGGTCGACCCAGCCGCTTGCATTGCCAACATGATCAGCGCCGCAGCATCATAGGATTCCATCGAATAGGGCGAGGATGCATCGAACGGTGTCGCTGCCGCTTTGCCCATTTCGATCAGCATTGCCGCACCGGCGGAATCCGATTGCGCAACCTGGCCGTATGATCCGTCCAAAGCCGGGCCGATTGCCACTGGCAGGTTGTCACCCACCATACCACCGGGCAGACCAAACTTTGTGAACGCGCCGGAATCAAGCGAGGCCTGGATGATGCCCTTCCCGCCCTGATCAAGATAGCCCGCCACAACCAGCAAATCGCCGCCAGCCGCAGCCAAAGCAGCCACTTCTGCGGAATAGTCGGCCTTGCCATCTTCATGCGCTGTGTTGATCGTCACAACGCCGCCTTTGGCAATGAACGAGGCCGAGATCGATTCAGCCAGACCCTTGCCGTAGTCATTGTTGGTATAGGTCAGGGCAATCGACTTGACGCCTTTTTCCATCAGGATATCAGCCATGACTTCGCCTTCGCGCGCATCCGACGGGGCGGTGCGGAAGAACAGGCCGTCATCTTCGGCGGTCGACAGGGCAGGCGACGTTGCCGATGGCGATACCATAGCAATACCATTTGGGCGTGCTACGTTTTGCAAAACAGCGCCGGTCGCACCGGAACAATCGGCACCCATGATGCCTTTTACGCCATCAGCCGTCACCAGACGTTCTGCGGCGGTGGTTGCTGCTGCGGCATCGCCACACGTGCTGTCAGCGCGCACAGGCACAAACACCATGCCGTTGGCGACTTTGCCCGAAGCGTTGGCTTCGGCCATCGCCATTTCGGCGGCATTGGCCATATGGCCTGTCAGCGATTCAATCGGCCCGGTAAAGCCGATCAGAATGCCGATCTTTACGTCTTCTGCCGAAGCCGCACCAACCATCAGCGCGGTTGCTGCCGTGGCCAAAAGTAGTTTTTTCATTTTTAACTCCCATGAAGGATCTTCGTCCTGCGTGCGAACCTAGTCTGCGACGTTCCAAAAGAAAAGCATCTTAAATGGCGACAATCTGCCCGTGACGCCGCGACAGAACAAAGGCCGGATCGCAGCCCTTGGACGGCGTCAGATCGGCCCTATTTATTGTGTCAACGTCTGAAAAGATCGGAGAATGCGCATGAAGCTGATCCCACTTGTCCCGGTTCTGTGCCTGCTTCCCGCGATTCTTGTCGCTGAAACGCGGGTAAACACCAGCGCCGGTGCAATGCTTGTCACCGAAATGGCCGCCGGGCTGCAGGAGCCTTGGGCGATAGGCTTTCTGCCGGATGGTGATGTTTTGATCACCGAACGGGCGGGCCGGTTGCTGTTGATATCCCAAGGACAGCGCCGCGAGATCACTGGCCTGCCCGACGTTTATGCCGAAGGCCAGGGCGGTTTGCTAGATATCATGGTGCCGCGGGATTTTGCGGCGTCTAATGAGCTGTGGTTCACCTATGCCGAACCCGGCCTTTTGGGGGGTGCAACGGCCATTGGTAAGGCGTTGTTGTCGCCTGACCGCACCGAATTGACCAATTTTCAAACCTTGATTGTTGGTGACAAAACACGCAGCGGCAATCATTTCGGCTCGCGTCTGGTTGAGGCGGCGGATGGCAGTGTGTTCGTCACCATCGGCGATCGCGGCACCGGGCCTGACGGGCTAGAGGCACAAGACCCTGCCCGGATTGAGGGCAAAGTGCTGCACCTGACCCGCGACGGAAATCCTGCCACAGCCCTTCCCGGATATTTCCCCGGCGTTTATTCGATTGGGCACCGCAATCCGCAGGGCCTGACGGTGGACGCGGATGGCGCGCTTTGGCTGGTTGAACACGGCGCTCAGGGCGGGGATGAGCTAAATCTGGTGCAGGCGGGGCGCAATTACGGCTGGCCGGTCATCAGTTACGGCGAGAAATATGGCGGCGGGCAGATCGGCACAGGCACCGCGCAGCCAGGGATGGAACAACCCTTGCATTACTGGGTGCCGTCGATTGCCCCATCGGGGTTGATGATCTATTCGGGCAAAGCCGTGCCCTTGTGGCAGGGGGATGTTTTTACCGGCAGTCTGAACAGCGATTTCATCGCGCGGCTGGACCCCGATCAGGGCTACGGCGAAGAACGCATCACAAGTGCGCAAACCGGCCGGGTGCGCGATGTGATTGAGGCCCCGGATGGGTCGATCTGGTTTTTGTCGGTGATCAACGGGGCTGCATACCACATGGCCCCCGCACCTTGAATTTATGGCGTCTTAGATCGACAACCGCACCCCGATGCCGGGGCTGCCGATACCTTGCGATCCGCGTTCGCGGTAGGGCGTTGTGCTGTAATGGCTGCGGTAGCATTTGGAAAAATGCGACGGGCTGGCAAAGCCGCAGGCCAGCGCCACGTTGATCACGCTCATATCCGTTTGCATCAGAAGATTGCGCGCTTTTTGCAGCCGCAACTCCATATAATAGCGCTTGGGGCTGCGGCTTAGATAGCGGCGGAACAGTCGTTCCAGTTGCCGCGTCGACATGCCAACCTCATCAGCCAGATCGGCGGGTGACATCGGATCTTCGATATTGCCCTCCATCATCTGGATGACCTGGCTAAGTTTGGGGTGCCGCACGCCGATGCGGGTGGGGATCGACAGCCGTTGCGTGTCCTGATCGGTGCGGATGGTGGAATAGATCATCAGATCGGCGACGTTATTGGCGACATCTTCACCATGATCGGTTGCGATGATCTTCAACATCAGATCAATCGACGAAATTCCCCCGGCGGTGGACCAACGGTTGCCATCCATTACAAACACCGACTTGGTCAGGTTGACCTGTTCAAATTCCTCGGCAAATCCGTCTTGGTTTTCCCAGTGGATTGTCGCCTTTTTGCCATCCAGCAGCCCCGCCTTGGCCAGCGCATAAGACCCGGTGCAAAGCCCGCCAATCGCCACGCCCCGGCGCGATTCCCGGCGCAACCAGCCGATCACGCCGCGCGTTGTGGTCTTTTGAATGTCGATCCCGCCACAGACCAGTATGATGTCTTCGCGGTCTACCTCGTCCAGCCCGAAATCCAACCGAAACACCGCCCCGTTCGAGCAGGTCTTCTCTGTCCCGCCCTCGCCGCACAACGCCCAGCTGTAAACCGCCTCGTTCAACACATGATTGGCCAACCGCAACGGCTCTATCGCGCCGGCGAAATTGATCATGGTGAACTTGTCGAGCAGCAGAAAAACAAAGCGGCGCGGGCCTTCGGTTTTGGCAACCATAGTGGCTTTGCGCTGTGCAAGTGACATGATGCGACCTGTTTGTGTCGGTAATGGCGCTTGGATACAGCAAATGCGGGCCACCGCAAGGGCAAAGCCCACCAAAACCGGGGCTTTACCCTTTGCAAGCCTTGATATTTTTCCTATACCGCGAACCAATAGCAGATACGCAAGGGAATGCCCGATGACCAAGGGATGGACGAAATCAGATTGGCGCGCAAAACCGCGGGTGCAGATGCCGGATTATCCGGATACCGCAGCCTTGCGCACGGTTGAGGCGCAGCTGTCGAAATATCCGCCGTTGGTCTTCGCGGGCGAAGCGCGCAGGCTGAAAAAACAGCTGGCTTTGGCGGCCGAAGGCAAGGCGTTCTTGTTGCAAGGCGGCGATTGCGCCGAAAGCTTTGCCGAATTTTCCGCCGACAACATTCGCGACACATTCCGTGTCATGCTGCAAATGGCAGTGGTGCTGACCTACGGTGCCAAAGTGCCGGTGATCAAAGTTGGCCGCATGGCGGGGCAGTTTGCCAAGCCGCGTTCTGCGCCCACCGAAATGATCGACGGCGTCGAACTGCCGTCCTACCGCGGCGATATCATTCACCGGTTCGAGGCAACGCCCGAGGCCCGCCGCCCCGACCCGCAGCGTATGCTTGAGGCCTATACCCAAGCCGCAGCCACCCTGAACCTTTTGCGCGCGTTTTCCACGGGCGGTTTTGCCGATATCCACCGCGTGCATTCCTGGACGCTGGGTTTTGCCGAACATGACAAGGCGGAACGCTACCGCGAACTGTCAAACCGCATCTCGGACGCGCTTGATTTCATGGCGGCGGCCGGCGTTGACAGCACAACCACGCATCATCTGGCGACGGTCGATTTCTATACCAGCCACGAATCGCTGTTGCTGGAATATGAAGAGGCTCTGTGCCGGGTAGACAGCATTACCGGGCAAAACGTGGCGGGCTCGGGCCATATGATCTGGATTGGCGACCGCACCCGTCAGCCCGACGGCGCGCATGTTGAATTCGCGCGTGGCGTGTTGAACCCGATCGGGTTGAAATGCGGGCCCACCACCACGGCGGACGATCTGAAAGTGCTGATGGCCAAGCTGAACCCCACGAATGAGGCCGGGCGTCTGACGCTGATCGCACGGTTTGGGGCGGGCAAAGTTGGTGATAATTTGCCGCGCCTGATCAAAGCGGTGCGCGAAGAGGGTGCGCAAGTGCTGTGGTCCTGCGATCCGATGCACGGCAACACGATCAAAGCGGCATCTGGCTATAAGACCCGGCCGTTTGAATCCGTTCTGCGCGAAGTGCGCGAGTTTTTCCAGATCCACAAAGCCGAAGGCACAATCCCCGGCGGCGTGCATTTCGAAATGACGGGCCAGGATGTCACCGAATGCACCGGTGGTTTGCGGGCTGTGACGGATGAAAACCTGTCGGATCGCTATCACACCGCTTGCGATCCGCGCCTGAACGCCAGCCAATCGCTTGAACTGGCGTTTTTGGTATCGGAAGAGCTGTCCAGCCAACGCGAAGCCGCCCGCCGCGTGGCGTTGTAAACGAATCCGACATTTACCATGGGGGCGCGGGCCAGTCCTGCGCCCGTTTTGCGTGCGTGGACGGCGGATAACCTATCAGATTTTAGCGAGCTTTATCTACGATTGCGTTTCATCTTGGTCTAAACCGCCCCGCCCTTTGCACCGCAGCCGCCCTATCAATCCTGCGAATGCACCAGCCGTAAATACGGCTTGCCACGTCGTGAGGGTGGAAAATAGGCCACAGCACTTTCGGCAAAGCTGTAGTCCGGCGTGGCGACCACGCCTGCTGCCAAAGGCTCTCGCACCATCCCGGCCACAGTGAACCTGCGCGGCGTGCGTCCGATTGCGCCCACGCTTGCCAGACAGCCCAAAGCCAAACCCGGCTCGCCGGTAGACCCGACCAGCGGCAACAAGATCATCCGCGCCTCAAGGGCGGGTTTGCCAATACCGCGTTCGGCCTCCAGCCAAACCTCCAAGGCGGCGGGGCCCGCGAACACCGGCTCAAGTGCATCGGTGATCCGGGTGCGTGCGCCGGGATCAAACAGCGTGGTCAGCGGCATGCCGCGCACATCCATCCCCATGATTTCATTCACATGCATTCCCGCCAACCGAAACCGCGCCAAGCCCGGTGCGATGCGTTCGATCAGGAAGACATTTTCCAAAGCCTGCGCAATGCCGCGCGGATCAATCTGGTCGCGCCGTGGCAGCGCACCGGCTGTGCGCAACGCCTCCCAATAGCCGCGAACGGCTTGGATTGCCGCAAACCCCGGTGCCGCTGCAGCCCCGCGTCCCTTGCCAAAATAGGTCAACATCATCCCGATCCTTTTCGTAACCCGCAAATCTGGTCGCCCAAACTGTGATTTTTGCGCAGCCTTCAAGGGTTGCCTGCCAGAGTTGGTTAAATCTGACGCAACACTTGTTACCAATTTCTTAATCTACACCAATTCGGTGGCCTTTTGCGTAGAATCTCGACAAATGGTAAATACCTCGCGCCCGAAGCGTGCGCTGTTGCAGGAGAATGCGATGACCCTTTCGATGACCGGATTTGCGGCTGCCAAAGGGCAGGGGGCAGGGCATGTCTGGGCGTGGGACATCCGGTCTGTCAACGGCAAGGGGCTTGATCTGCGCCTGCGGGTGCCCGATTGGATCGACGGGCTAGAGGCCGCTTTGCGCGCGGAATTGGGCCGTGCCTTGCTGCGCGGCAATGTCAGCCTGTCGCTGAAACTGTCGCGCGACGGGGCCGAGGGGGGCGAAGGTCTGCGGGTTAATCCATTGGTTCTGGCTGATGTTCTTGGCGCATTGGCCACAATCGAAGACGCTGCGATGGCGCGCGGTGTGACCCTTGGCCAACCCAACAGCGCCGATGTTCTGGCCTTTCGCGGAGTGCTGGAAACGGCCAGTCTTGATGCCGATACCGCGCCGTTACGCAGCGCCATTCTTGCCGATCTGCCGGCGCTGATTGCAGATTTCCAAGCCATGCGCGCGGGCGAAGGCGCAGCTTTGGGCGCAGTAATTGCGGCACAGGTGACGCGAATTGCCACACTGACCGACGATGCCAAAACCGAGGCCGCCGCGCGCAATGCCACCAGTGCTGCCACTTTGCGCGATGCGTTGGCCAAGGTAATGGCCAGCGTTGACGGCGTTGACCCCAACCGGGTGGCGCAAGAACTGGCGTTGATCGCGGTGAAAAATGATGTCACCGAAGAACTTGACCGGCTTTGCGCCCATATCGACGCCGCCCGCGCGCTGTTGGCGGAACCGGGGCAAGTTGGCCGCAAATTTGATTTCCTGATGCAAGAATTCATGCGTGAGGCCAATACCTTATGTTCCAAATCGCAATCATTGGGATTAACCCGCATCGGGCTTGACCTGAAGACGGTGATAGATCAGATGCGCGAACAAGTTCAGAATGTGGAATAGATCATGGCACGGCGCGGGTTATTGCTGATCTTATCCTCGCCGTCGGGGGCGGGCAAATCGACGCTGGCCAGAATGCTGATGGAATGGGATCCGACGTTGAAGTTTTCGGTTTCTGCCACCACGCGCCCGCCCCGCGCAGGCGAGGCGGATGGGCGCGAATACTATTTCCGCAGCCGTGACGCGTTCGAGGCGATGGTGAAATCCGGTGATATGCTGGAACATGCCGAAGTGTTCGGCAATCTGTATGGCAGTCCAAAGCAACCCGTTGTTGATGCGATGGAAAATGGCCGCGATGTGCTGTTTGATATTGATTGGCAAGGGGGGCAACAGATCAAACAGGCACTGCGCGATGATGTTGTGTCGATCTTTATCCTGCCGCCTTCCATCGCCGATCTGGAAAAGCGGCTGCGGGGCCGGGGGCAAGACAGCGCCGCCATCATAGCCGAGCGTATGGCGAAAAGCCGATCAGAGATCAGCCATTGGCCCGAATATGATTATGTGCTGATAAATCAAAACCTTCCGGCGGCTTTTGAAGAATTGAAATCAATTGTTATTGCCGAGAGGTTAAAGCGCGAACGTCAGCCTGACCTGACCGGATTTGTGCGCGCCCTGAACAAAGAGTTTGACACCAGATGATCTATGCTTTGGACGGCATCATACCCGAAATTCACCCTGATGCCTGGGTGGCCGACACCGCCGTGTTGATTGGCCGGGTTGTATTGGGCGCGCAGGCGAATATCTGGTTTGGCGCGGTTCTGCGCGGTGACAACGAGGAAATTCGTATTGGTGCCGGATCGAACGTGCAGGAAAACGCGGTGATGCACACCGATATGGGTTATCCGTTAACCATCGGGGAAAGCTGCACAATCGGGCATAAAGCGATGCTGCACGGATGTACAATCGGGGCAGGCACGTTGATCGGCATGGGGGCGACCGTGCTGAACGGCGCGCGCATCGGCAAAGGCTGTCTGATCGGGGCCTGTGCGCTGATCACCGAAGGCAAAGTCATTCCAGATGGCAGTCTGGTGATGGGCAGTCCGGGGCGCGTGGTGCGTATGCTGGACGCCGAGGCGCAAATGGCGCTGTTGCAATCGGCAGATCGCTACTCAGCCAATGCCAGGCGTTTCGCGGCAGGTCTGACGTTGGTGTAAGATATGAAAAAGGGGGCCAATTGGCCCCCGTGTGGTTATAGCCGTGAATTTCGGTTTGTCGCAGGATTAACCCCAGACAGCCTTTTGGGCGATCAGGTGGGCATCCTCGGGGAAGATACCCAGATCAAGCGCAATGTAACGGGGCATGGCGGCAATCTCGTCACGGGTTTGACGGTAAAGCGCGCGCTTTGCTGCGTTTGCACGGTAGTGGGCGATCATATTCAACATAGTATTTCCTTTCATCTGCGATGGTTGGCCCGAATGGCTTTCCCCTTTCGCATGGTCTAAATATCGTATTGCTGCATCTGCATACAACGGATGATGTTGCTGTGGAGCTATGCGTTCAACGCATGGCTATGCCAATTATGTCATAACTGTGACGGGCTGCTGTGAAAGAAAAAGGGCACCGGAAGGTGCCCAGATTTCATTTCATAAACTATAACAAAGGCTTAGATCAGTTTCCCCATCGCCACGGCGGTATCTGCCATGCGGTTGGAAAACCCCCATTCATTGTCATACCACGTCAGGATCCGCACCATTGTGCCATCCATCACCTTGGTCTGATCCATGTGGAAGATCGACGAATGCGGATCGTGGTTGAAATCAGAGCTGACATTCGGCTGATCGGTATAGCCCAGAATGCCCTTCAGCCGCCCGTTTGCTGCAGCGCGGATCGCCTCGTTGATCTCTTCCACCGACGTTACCCGCGCGGATTCGAATACCAGATCAACGACGGAAACGTTCGGCGTCGGCACGCGGATGGCCACGCCGTCCAGCCTGCCCTTCAGTTCCGGCAACACCAGACCCACCGCTTTGGCGGCCCCTGTGGATGTTGGGATCATGTTCAAAGCGGCCGCGCGCGCACGATACAGATCCTTGTGCATCGTGTCCAAAGTCGGCTGATCACCGGTATAGCTGTGGATCGTCGTCATGAAGCCGCGTGTGATGCCAACGGTCTGGTTCAACACTTGCGCCACCGGCGACAGGCAGTTGGTGGTGCACGACGCATTCGATACGATCAGATCGGCGGCAGTCAGCGTGTCGTGGTTCACCCCGTAAACAATGGTTTTATCGGCACCCGCCGACGGGGCAGACACCAACACGCGGCTGGCCCCGTTTTCCAGATGCACTACGGCCTTTTCTTTGTCGGTGAAAATCCCTGTGCATTCCATCACGATATCGACATGCGCCCAAGGCAGATCGGCGGGGTTGCGGATGCCAGTCACTTCGATCGGACCGCGCCCTGCGTCAATCGTGGTGGCGGTGGTTGTCACCACGCCCGGAAAGCGGCCATGCACCGAATCAAACCGCAGCAGGTGCGCGTTGGTTTCCACCGGGCCCAGATCATTAATTGCGACCACTTCGATATCGGTGCGACCCGATTCAATGATCGCGCGCAACACATTGCGCCCGATGCGCCCGAACCCGTTGATTGCAACTTTGACGGCCATGGAATTCTCCTTTTAGGATGCGCTCTTCAGGCGCAAATTGTTAGCGGTAACATCAGTATAATCGCATGAATTTCAACCGCAGATCAGTGCTCTAGCGCCAAAACTCAACATATTCGATCAAGTTCATCAGTTTTTTCAGCATAAAGACCGACGCGATGCCGCCGTTCAGCGCAACATCGGCAAGAATGGCTGTAAGTATGACGCAAGCCAACACCAAAGCGATCTGATTGGTCAAGATGGTCCTCGGCTTGTTTCTTGGGGGTCGGTTCGGGTTTTAGTGCCGGTTTAAGCGGCATCTGTCGTCTTATAGCCGCAGTTTAGGGATGATAGAAAGCCAAAGCTGGCTGTGCCGTCTTTGCCTTTGGTGCGATCTGGCCCTAAATGACATCAGATAGGACATATGGGGCAGGTATGAGCGGTTTACTGGCATTGTTGGATGATGTGGCGGCAATCGCCAAAGTGGCTGCGGCGTCGATTGATGATATCGCGGCAGCGGCTGCCAAGGCGGGGGCAAAAGCGGCGGGCGTCGTGATAGATGATGCAGCCGTGACGCCAAAATACGTGCATGGCTTTGAAGCCAAACGCGAATTGCCCATCATATATCGGATCGCCAAGGGGTCTTTGAAGAACAAGCTGATCATCTTGCTGCCGGGCCTGTTGGCACTGCAACACTTTGCACCGCAGGCGATTACGCCTTTGTTGATGATCGGTGGGGCCTATCTGTGCTTTGAAGGCGCGGAAAAGGTGGTGCATGTGCTGATGCCGCATGCCGATGCCGAAGTGGCCGAGGATTTCGACACCAAAGATCCGACGCGACTTGAAGAAGAAAAGATCGCAGGTGCGATCAAGACAGATTTTATTCTGTCAGCCGAGATTATGACCATCGCGTTGGCCGCTATTCCGGTGACCAATTTCTGGACCGAAGCCATCACTTTGGCAGTCGTTGGCATTATGATCACGGCGGGCGTTTACGGCGCGGTGGCCTTGATCGTTAAAATGGATGACATCGGCCTGCATATGGCGGCAAACCGCAAAACCGCTACCGCGCGCGCCATTGGCGGGGGGCTGGTGCGGGGTATGCCCAAACTGATGAACGTGTTGTCCACTGTTGGCACAATGGCAATGCTGTGGGTGGGTGGGTCGATCATCATTCATGGCATGGATGTGTTGGGGGTAGCTGAGCCTTACAAAACGATCAAACATTTCGCTGAAACTGCGGCAAATGCCATCCCCCAGGCCGCCGGGTTTGTGAAATGGTTTGTGACCGCCGCCTGTGATGGGGTGTTGGGGTTGATCCTGGGCATTGCATTGGTCCCGGTTGGCACGCGGGTCGTGGCCCCCCTTTGGGCGCGGCTGACGGGTGCTAGGGCCGCGCATTGATCGCGGACCTGGCCACGCTGGCGGGCCGGGTGCTGATCGCGGTGTTGTTTCTTGGTGGCGCTGTGCAAAAGGGCAGCGATCCATCGGCAGTGGAAGGGTTGCTGGCGGGGCAGGGTTGGCCCGCGTGGTTGGTTTGGCCGGCGCTGCTGTTCAATCTTGGGGCCGGTGTGGCGCTGATTGCGGGGATATGGGTGCGACCTGTGGCGGCCACTTTGGCGGGGTATTGCATGGTGACCAGTCTTTTCCACTATATTCCCGCCGATCCGTGGCAAATGACGATTTTCGTGAAAAACTGGGCGATTGCGGGCGGTTGTCTGGTGTTGGCAGCGCACGGGGCAGGGCGGTTTGCTTGGCGACCTTAGGGTGCGCTGCGGAACCAAACCGGGCGTCGTTACGTTTGTGGTCTGACTGCAGAAAAGGGGGTCGCCATGAACAGCGAAGAGTTTGCCAAATGGGAACAACGCATCGCCGCGCGTGCGCTGCATTTATGGCAAGACGCAGGTCGCCCGGATGGATCGCGCGACACGTTTACCCAACAAGCGAGTGAGTTGATCGCGATAGAAGAAAACCCAAATTCCGGTACGATTGACCCTGCCGACGCTGCCAGACCAGTGGTTGACGAGGCATCGTTGCAGGGCAACCTTGGCGAATTTCCAAGTCTTAGCGATGCGCAGGCCGAGGAACCATCATTCCCCGACCCTGCGAATGAAAAGCGGTCAACCGATTAGGGCTTTGACCTTGGCAATCGTGTTTTCCGCCGTAATGCCGAACTCTTTGTAAAGCCGGTCAATTGGGGCGGATGCGCCAAAGCCTGACATGCCCACGAAATCGCACTTGCCGTCGCGGCCACCCGTCCCCAGCAGCCAACGATCCCAACCCATCCGCACGCCCGCCTCGATGGCCACACGCACCGGGCCCGCGGGCAGGATTTTGCGGCGATAGGCGTCATCCTGGGCGGCAAACAGTTCCATGCAGGGCATGGACACCACTCGCGTGCCGATACCCATGGCGTGCAACTGATCGCGTGCGGCGAGGGCGATTTCCACCTCAGATCCGGTGGCCATCAAGATCACCTGACGCTTACCGACAGCTTCGGCCAGCACATAGGCGCCTTTGGCCACCATGTTGGTATTTGTGTGAATCTTACGCACGGTTGGCAGGTTTTGGCGCGACAGGGCCAGCACAGACGGCGTGGTTTTTGAGGTGAACGCCAATTCCCATGCCTCGGCAGTTTCCACCAGATCGGCGGGGCGGAACACGTAAGTGTTTGGCGTGGCGCGCGAGATTGCCAGATGTTCCACCGGCTGGTGGGTGGGGCCATCTTCACCCAGACCGATGCTGTCATGCGTCATGACATAGACCACCGGAATGCCCATCAGCGCCGACAGGCGCATCGCGGGGCGCGCATAATCGGTGAAACACATAAACGTGCCGGAATAGGGCCGCACGCCGCCATGGAGTGCGAGGCCGTTCATCGCCGCCGCCATGCCGTGTTCGCGGATACCGTAATACACATACCGGCCCGCGCGGGATTCGGGCATGAACACGCCCAGATCGGCGGTTTTGGTGTTGTTTGATCCGGTCAGATCGGCAGACCCACCGATGGTTTCCGGCAGGATCGGGTTCAACGCCGCCAGCACCTTTTCGGATGCAGAGCGTGTGGCCAGTTTCGGTGCCTCAGCCGATGCCGCCTTTTTCACCGCCCGCACGGCAGCGGCCAGTTTTGCAGGCACGTCGCCCGCGAATATCCGCGAAAATTCGGCTTGTTTGGCGGGCGAAAGTGCCGCCATCCGCCCAGCCCATTGCGCATGCGCCGCAGCCCCGCGAAGCCCGAACCCTTCCCATTGCGCCTTGATGGCGGCGGGAATTTCAAACGGCGCGGCTGTCCAGCCATAGGCGGCCTTTGCCGCCGCCATCTGTGCAGCATCGGTCAACGCGCCATGACCTTTCGACGTATCCTGTGCCGCATGACCCAAGGCGATATGGGTTTTGCAATCAATCATCGCCGGGCGGGGCGATGCTTTGGCGGCAGTAATCGCGCGGTCAATATCCACAGGATCATGGCCGTCGCAGGCAAACACATCCCAACCACTGGCGGCAAAGCGCGCCTTTTGGTCGGTGATGTCGGCCATGGAAACCTTACCATCAATGGTGATGCCATTGTTGTCCCACATCACGATCAGGCGTGACAGCTGCTGCTTGCCCGCCAGCGCCAACGCCTCTTGGGACACACCCTCCATCAAACAGCCGTCGCCGACGATCACATAAGTGTGGTGATCGACGATCTTCGCGCCCCAGCGCGCGCGCAGGTTTTCTTCGGCAATCGCAAAGCCCACTGCGTTGGCAATGCCTTGCCCCAGCGGCCCGGTGGTGGTTTCAACCCCCGCCACATGGCCATATTCCGGGTGGCCAGCGGTGATCGCCCCCCATTGGCGGAAATTCTTGATCTGCGCCAGCGTCATGTCTTTATAGCCCGTCAGATACAACAGGCTGTAGATCAGCATAGATCCATGCCCCGCCGACAGGATAAATCGGTCGCGGTCTTCCCACCGCGGGGCCGATGGATCAAACTTCAGGTGCTTTTCAAACAAAACCGTCGCCACATCGGCCATCCCCATCGGCATGCCCGAATGCCCCGAATTGGCTGCAGCCACGGCATCCAACGTCAGCGTGCGAATGGCAGCGGCCCGCATCCAATGGTCGGGGTGGGCCGTGCGAAGGGTTTGAATGTCCAAGGCGATGATCCTGTACGTGAATAAGGGTTGCAGGCTGCATAACACCCCGTGCGGCAAGATCAAGCGCGCGCCGCAAGGCATTGGCCACAAAGGGGCGACCTTGCCGCTGGGTTTGGATAAGATCAAGGTTGACGAAGGCCGTTGCGATTCGCACTGTGGTGGTCAAGGCCGGAACATTCCGGGTGCTGGTTAAAAAAGGTTGCCAAGATGCAAGACATCGCCGAACTGGAACGTCGGATCACCGCAGCCTTGGAACGCATCGGGCGAGGCGTTGAAACTTTGGGCAGTCAAGGTATCGCAGCAATGCCTGTTTTGGCGGGCGAAAGTGATCTGGCGCAATTGACCGAAGCGCTGGACGAAGAGCGGATGGCCAATGCGCAACTGGCCGAACGGCTGCGCGTGGTGCGTGACAAGGACGACACTGAAAAGGCCGCCCTGGTCGCGGCGCGCGATGCGCTGCAAGATCAGCTGACCACCCAATCGGATGAATTGACCCGCCTGCGCCGCAGTCTGGATCAGGTCAACGGCGAATTGGCCGATCTGCGGGATCTGGCCGAACGCGGTGTGGTGGAACCTGAACATATTAACAAGGCGATGTTGGCCGAACTGGAGGCATTGCGATCAGCCCGCGCGTCCGAGGCCGTTGAAGTTGCCGAAATCGTTGCCGCGCTGAACCCTTTGATATCGGAGGCCCGCCCCCATGCCTGATCTGGAAATATCCATTGGTGGGCGCGCCTTTAGCGTGTCGTGTCAGCCGGGCGAAGAGCATTTTCTGCGCTCTGCCGCCGCCATGATCGACGCCGAAGCGCAGCCCTTGCTGACCCAGATGGGCCGCCTGCCCGAAGTGCGGATGCTGTTGATGTCGGGGTTGATGCTGGCGGATAAGACCGCATCCATCGAGGATGAAAACCGCCAGTTAAAGGCGAAATTGGCCGAAATCGAAGGCCGCCCTGTGGTGGCGCGCGAAAAACTTGAGGTGCCTGTCGTGCCCGCCGCTGTCATTGAAACCCTTGCCGAAATTGCCGCACGGGCCGAGGCATTGGCGGCATCTGTGGAAGAGCGGTTGGCGTCATGAGATATTGGCTGGGGCTGTTGGTCTTTCTACCCGTGCCTGCACAGGCCGAATTGCAAATGATCACCGCGCGGTATGCCTGCGAACGCGGCGTCGAAGTGCCGGCGACCTATGTAAACGCCGATGATCAAAGCGTGGTCACGCTGACCATAGAAGGCCGCCAAATTTCACTATACGTTGAGACATCGGCATCAGGCGCGCGCTATGGCTGGCCATCGGACGGGTCAAATTATGTGTGGTTAACCAAGGACGACGCGGCAACGCTGTATTGGAAAAATGAAACCGGGGTTGAAACCCCGATCTTGTCTGCATGCAAGCAGCAGTAAATCAGGCGTTGGCTGCGCGGATTTTGTCAGCTGCGGCTTTGTCGTATGCCACGCCTTTGGCCTCGAACAACTGATCCAGTTCGCCTGACAGCGTCATCTCGGTGACAATATCACAGCCGCCGACGAATTCGCCTTTGACATACAACTGCGGGATCGTGGGCCAATCGGAAAAATCCTTGATGCCCTGACGAATGTCGGCGTCTGCCAGCACGTTCACATCGGCGAATTCGACGCCCATGTAGTTCAACACGCCCGCCACTTTCGATGAAAACCCGCATTGCGGCATCATCTTGGTGCCCTTCATGAACAGCACAACGTCGTTTTTCGTCACAGTGTCTTTAATTTTATCAACAGCGGTCATTTCGAAGTTTCCTATTCCGGTGCTTTGGTCGTCAGGGCCAGCGCGTGCAATTCGCCATGTGCGCCGTCCATTTTGCCCTTCAGGCTGGCATAAACTGCGCGTTGTTGTTGCACGCGGTTCATGCCTTTGAAGCTGGCATCAATCACTTCGGCGGCCCAATGATTGCCGTCGCCTGCCAGATCGGTGATGGTGATCTTTGCTGCTGGAAAGCAGGCGCGGATCAGATCTTCAATATCGCGGGCTTGCATGGCCATGGGCGGCTCCTTTGGACTGCTGCGAATGTAGGCTTGCGCGCGCATGGCTGCAAGGGGGGCGTTCAGGCGCGCAATGTTGTCCATTCATCGCGCAGCATGCCAAACATGATCAGATCTACACAATGGCCAAGTGCGGGGCGATACCAATGGTTGCGCAGACAGCCTTCGATTGTGAAACCTGCACGTTCATAGACCTTTAGCGCACGGGGATTTTCGGATGACGCATCAAGCCACAGCCGTTGCGCCCCAAGTTCAGTGAAAGCAAAGTCGATCAAGGTCTTTAGAAATGCCGCACCTTGGCCTGCGCCTGATGTAGCCAAAGCAAGTCGAAACAGTTCAACCCGCCCTGATGGATTGCCAATTTCCCGAAACAAAGCAAAGGCTTCCGGGCCGTTGTTGTGATCGAAAATCATAAGACGGCAAGCAGGGTCTGCAAGATAGACGGCAAGCCCCGCTTCATCGTCGTCGCCCATAAACGGGGTGTTTGCCGGATGAGATGTTAGCCCGTGGATAAATTGCAGGTCTTGGGTGGTTTTGGCTGCACGCAGGATCATCCAACAGCCTTTGCAAAAGCGCTGCGGTATAGCGCGGAAAGGTCGGCCAAGGGGGCAGATGAGGTGCCCAGTTGCACCAATTCGCCGCCAAAACTGCCAACCTGCACAATGTGATCCCCTGCCGCCAAAAACGCCGCCACATCGGCGGGCGCGCAGGCTACCAGATACCGCGCCTGATCTTCGCCGAACAAGTCCGCAATATCACCCGATGCCAGCGTCACGCCCAAACCCGCCGCTTCGGCCATCTCAAACGCCGCAAGGGCCAACCCGCCATCACCCAGATCGGTGCAGGCGCGGATATGATGCCGCATTGTGCTGATCACCGCAGCCGACGCCAGTTCGGCATCCAGATCGACATGCGGCGCGTCGCCCGCCTCGATCCCGCACGCTTCGGCCAGCAGCGCCGATTGGCCGAGGTGGCCATGCGTGACCCCAACCAGCATCGCCGCATCGCCCGCCATGGGCCGCCCCGAAATCAGATCATCCAGTGACGCCAGTATGCCAACCGCGCCAATTGTGGGCGTTGGCATGATGCCTGCCCCATCGGTTTCATTATACAGCGACACATTGCCCGACACGATTGGCATATCCAAAGCGATACATGCCGCCGCTATGCCGCGCAACGCGCCAACCAGTTGCCCCATGATCGCAGGCTTTTCGGGGTTGCCAAAATTCAGGTTATCCGTCGTGGCCAATGGCTTGGCCCCCACTGCAATCAGGTTGCGAAAGGCTTCGGCAACCGCCTGTTTGCCGCCTTCAAACGGGTTGGCCATCACATAGCGCGGGGTGACATCGGACGTAAACGCCAGTGCTTTGCCCGTGCCGTGAACCCGCACAACACCTGCGCCTGCACCCGGCGCAATCACGGTATCGGCACCGACCATGCTGTCATATTGCTCATAAACCCACGCTTTGTGGGCGTAATTCGGGCTGCCAATCAGCGCGCGTAAGCCTTCAATAGGGTCAATCGCGGGCACCTCGCCCAAAGGTGCTGCGGGCGGGGTTTCAATCCAAGGCCTGTCATATTCGGGGGCTGACGATGACAGTTTTGACAAAGGCAGATCGGCCTTCACGTCATTGCCATGCATAATAACGAAGCGGTCTTCGGCAATCGTCTCGCCCACTATGGCGAAATCCAGATCCCATTTGACGAAAATCGCGCGCGCCACGCCTTCCAGTTCCGGCTTTAGCACCATCAACATGCGTTCCTGGGATTCCGACAGCATCATTTCATAGGCGGTCATATGGGTTTCGCGCTGCGGCACGGCATTCAGTTGCAGCTTTATGCCCAAACCGCCCTTGTCGCCCATTTCCACCGCCGAACAGGTCAGCCCAGCCGCCCCCATATCTTGAATGGATATCACCGCCCCCGATGCCATCAACTCCAGACACGCCTCCAGCAAACGCTTTTCGGTAAAGGGGTCGCCGACCTGCACGGTGGGGCGTTTTTCCTCAATCGTGTCGTCAAATTCGGCCGATGCCATCGTGGCGCCGCCAACGCCGTCGCGCCCCGTTTTCGCCCCAAGGTAGACGACGGGCATGCCAACGCCGCTGGCCACCGAATAGAAAATCTTGTCGGTATCGGCCAACCCGGCGGCAAAGGCGTTGACCAGACAATTGCCGTTATAGCTGCGGTGAAACCGAACCTCGCCGCCAACCGTAGGCACGCCGAACGCGTTGCCATAGCCGCCGACGCCTTCAACCACGCCTTTGACCAGATAGGCGGTCTTGGGGTGGGCAGGCACACCGAACGACAGCGAATTCATCGCCGCAATTGGCCGCGCGCCCATGGTGAACACGTCGCGCAGAATGCCACCCACGCCTGTCGCCGCCCCCTGATAGGGTTCGATATAGCTGGGGTGATTGTGCGACTCCATTTTGAAGATCACCGCCTGGCCATCGCCAATATCAACCACGCCGGCGTTTTCACCCGGCCCGCAAATCACTTGTGGCCCGGTCGTGGGCAAAGTGCGCAGCCATTTCTTCGATGATTTATACGAACAATGCTCATTCCACATCGCCGAAAAGATACCCAGTTCGGTGAACGACGGCTCACGCCCGATGATATCCAGAAGGCGCGTATATTCATCGGGCTTCAGCCCATGGCTGGCAACCAGTTCTGGAGTGATCTTTGGATCGGGCATGACATCTCTCCACGTGGATGCGGGTTCTTTAAGCGATCAATACAAAACATGAAAGACCGGCTGATACAGCAAAGACCAACAGATGCTTGCCACAAAAGGAACCGGTTGCCGGTTGACGCGTTGGATAGACACGCCGTTCTGACGGTAACATATAGGAGCTAACCGATGTTCAAGAGCAAATCCCTACTCGCCGCCACCGCTATTGCCGCGTTGCTGTCAACGCCCGCTTTGGCGATTGAGATGTCTGCCGATGTAATGCTTGGCGCTGCACCAGAAGACATGACGGTCATCAAAATGATCGAAAACAGTGCCTTTGTTGGCAACGCAGTATTCACCAAAGACCAGATTTCAATCGGTCTGGTTGATGCTGTGTATGATGGTGGCGACAAAGGCCCGATGGCGCTGATTTCCTTGAAATCAGACATTGCTGCAAAATCAAGCGTCAAAACCTTCACGATTCCGCTGGGGGCTGACATGGTTGCCGACGGTGCCCTTACTTTGGGTTGGACCGAAGCAGAACTGTTTACCGCCCTAAGCGCGGAACTTGTGCCATCAAGCAACTAAGTTACCTTTAATCAAACGATAAAAGGCCCGGCAGGAAACTGCCGGGCCTTTTGCGTGCCCGCTGCATGGGGCTGAAGCGCACCGCAGACCCCGGTCAGATGGTGGACGCAATCGTTGAAATGGCCGCGTTGCGACAGCCAAACCATGCCGCACAAAAATACTTCGCAAAAAAATGGAACGGATTTTGAGCCGATGTCGAAATCGGCAAACCTGCGGCGTCCTTGGCATATCGAAACACAAAACCGACAAAGGAACCTATGATGACCTTTGCTGTAACACCGCTTTACGCTTTGCCGCTGGTTGTGATTTTCCTGATCTTGTGGTTCCGCACCACCAGCATGCGCGGAGCCATGAAACTGTCGATCGGGGATGGCGGCAGTCCGAGTTGCTGCAGCGCATTCGCCAGCATGGAAACTTTATCGAGTGGGCCTGCTTTGTGCTGATCTTGATGATTTTGGCCGAAGGCATAGGGCCCCCTGCGATGTATCTGCATATCACGGGTGCTTTGTTGCTGATCGGGCGGATGGCGCATCCTTTCGGCCTGAAAATCGACAATTCCGGCCACCCGCTGCGCTATGTCGACAACGGCACCAACATTCTTGCGACGCTGAACATTATGGTTTGCCTCGCCGTGAATATCCTTGGCCTCTAACCCCTGATTGCTATGATGTGATCAACGTGCCCGATCTGGATGCCGCCCTGCGCTATGCCGAAAGGATGCCGCCCGCCCATTGGGGCACCGTTGAGGTGCGCCCGCTGATGGATTACAACCCGGCTGGTAACTGACATGGCAGCCGCCGCGCAGGCCATTGCCATCACCCGTGCCCTGACGGACGTGATGCGCAACGGCCGGGGGCGGCTTATTTCTGCACTGATTGCCCGTTTGTGCAATTTCCGACTGGCCGAAGTCGCCCTGCAAGAGGCGGCAACTTCGGCCATGATACACTGGGGTCGGCTGGGCCTGCCCGACAATCCGCAAGGCTGGCTGCTGAAAGTGGCCCTGCGAGAGGCCAAGATTGCGGCTGCGGGCAGTCCCTTTGTCATACCCGGACCCGAAGATATTGCAGATCGGTTGAATTCGGTGCTGGTGGTGATTTATCTGATTTTCAACGCAGGCTATACCGCAGGCGCCGCATTCAGCCGTGATCTGTATCAAGAGGCGATTTATCTGGCGCGCATGGTGAACGCGATTGCCCTGAACCGCGGCGTGGCAATGGCGGAAACCGGGCAGCTTGATGCGGCCTTGGCGCAGCGTGGTGCTTTGGCCGAGGCCCTGAACGATTATCAACCCTTTCATGCCGCAAACGCCGATCTGCTGGCCCGCGCCGGGCGTCAGCCCGAATCATATGCCGCCTTTGGTCGCGCGATTGACCTCGCGGCATCTTCATCTGACGCTGCATTCTTGATCAATCGGCGCGCGAAATTGCTGAATTGACGCGCAACCCTCTGTTAGCCCTAACAATTCAAAAAAAGGCCGAGCTTTCGCTCGGCCAAGTCCAACAGGGAGGTATGAAGCAACAAGAGCGAACTCGACTGTTACTTCGGATTTCTATGTATACCTATGAGTCTTCGGCCTCAACGGTTGGCACCGTGCTAATGCATCATGCCCGTCATGCAGCCATTGCATAGCTGGAGGCATGGTTCCTGAACCTTGAGCGCGCTTGCGCCGCCCGCAATTCCCCGGCCCTGCAGAAACGCCAGCGGCAAAACTAATAGAAGTTGGTTAAAACTTCGGTTTTCTACCCCTCAACCGCAACATCCAGCCCCTGCAGCAACGCCTGATTGCGTTTGCGGAAGGTAAAGATCTCTTCCACCACAAAATCGCGGAACGCCGCCACCCGTTTGGAATGGCGCAGCTCTTCGGGATAGGCCAGAAACACCGGCACTTCGGTGGATTCCACGTCATCCAGCACCCGCACCAGATGCGGAAAATCCTGCGTCAGATAATCGGGCAGCACACCGATACCAAGGTGGTTCAAAACCCCTTGCAGCACGCCAAAATAGTTGTTCACCGTCAGGGTTGATGGAATATCATTGGCCATCAGGTCTACCACCAGATTTGCCCCTGCCGCCACTTGGGCCGTGCCAGCATGCTGGCAGATCAGGCGGTGTTGGCTGAAATCAGCCATCGACGCGGGCGTGCCATGTTCGGCCAGATATTCCGGCGTGGCGTAAAGGCGCATCCGGATGTTCATCAACCGTTTGCGGATCAGATCGGCTTGCGACGGCTCTTTCATGCGGATCGCCACATCGGCTTCGCGCATCGGCAAATCCAGAACGCGCTCTTCCAGCATCAGATCTATCTTCAGGCTGGGGTATTTCTTGAAAAGCGCAGGCAGGCGCGGGGCCAGCCACAAGGTGCCAAAGCCGGTGGTTGTGGTGACGCGCAACTCGCCAAACACCTCGTCTTCGCTGTCACGAATGCGCGCGGCTGTGGCATCCAGACGTTTAACCATCTGTTGTGTGGCATCAAACAGCAACTCACCCTGTTCGGTCAGGATCAACCCGCGCGCGTGGCGGTGAAACAGCGTGACGGCCAGCGATTCTTCCAACGCCCGAATTTGGCGGCTGACAGCGGATTGCGACAGATGCAGCACTTCGCCCGCATGAGTAAGGCTGCCTTTATCGGCAACCGCATGAAAAATGCGTAACTTATCCCAATCCATCCCAACCCCTTTTTTCTTATCGCCAGACCCTATCACGGCAAGGACGGCATTTGCAAAACATTGCCCGGCGCATGGGCGGGGTCCACCGCACCTGCACGGTTCAACCGTCATTAATCTGTGACCGGGGAACGCTACACTTGGACAATAGTCGCTGTCTGTGACTGCACGGTTCGGCCAGTTTTGCGTCTTGGGGGCAATATGACAACAACCGAAATTACCCGCGATATCACCTATTCCGGGGCGGCACGCACCCGCGCCGGGCGCGCGATGATGCATGCCTTGGAATGCGCCACCGGCAAAAATGCCTTGATCCGCCGGGCGGCGGGGTATGAGGCCGAACTGGCGCGCGGGCGTTCATTTTGGCAGGTGATCCCGGAACGATATGGCCTTTCGATGGATATCATCGCCGGTCAGATGACAAACATCCCCGCAACCGGCCCGCTGATTGTGATCGCAAATCATCCCTACGGCATCTTGGACGGGTTGATGATGGGGTATCTTCTGGACCATGTTCGCGGCGATTTCCGCATTCTGGCCAACTCGGTTTTCCGCAAAGCCGAGGCGCTGAACCGCGTCTTGCTGCCGATTTCCTTCGATGAAACCAAAGAGGCGGTTCGGCTGAACCTTGATACCCGTGCCACAGCGTTGGCTTATCTGTCGGGCGGCGGGGCAATCGGGGTGTTTCCGGGCGGCACGGTTTCCACCTCGGCCAAGCCGTTTTCACAGCCGATGGACCCCAGCTGGCGCAATTTCACCGCCAAGATGATCGCAAAATCCGGGGCCACCGTCGTCCCGATCTATTTCGACGGCCATAATTCGCGGCTGTTCCAACTGGCTTCGCGCGTGCATTCCAACTTGCGGCTGGCATTGTTGCTGAAGGAATTCAAAAGCCGCTTGGATGAACCCGTGCGCGTGGTGATCGGCAAACCCATCCCCGCGCCGGATATTGACGCGCTGAAATCTGATCCCACCGCGTTGATGGAATTTTTGCGCAATGCCACCTATCGGCTTTCCCCCAATCCGCTTCGGTCTTATGATCATGGCTACGAATTTGAGGCGAAGTATAAGGCCCGCTAGGGCCATGGGGGCGTAATGGCGGTTGGAGTGTTCGACAGCGGCATCGGCGGATTAACCGTGCTGGACGCGCTGCAAAAACGGCTACCGCATGTGCCTTTTGTCTATTTCGGCGATAATGCCCATGCGCCTTACGGCGTGCGCACGCCCGATGATATCTTCAACCTGACCACGGCAGCCACGATGCGGTTATGGGACGAAGGCTGCGATCTGGTGATCCTCGCCTGTAACACGGCGTCTGCCGCGGCGTTGAAACGGATGCAGGAAACCTGGGTTCCGGCAGATAAACGCGTGTTGGGCGTGTTCGTGCCGCTGATTGAGGCGCTGACGGAACGGCAATGGGGCGACAATTCCCCGCCGCGCGAAGTGGCGGTAAAACATGTGGCGCTGTTTGCAACCCCCGCCACCGTGGCATCCCGCGCCTTTCAACGCGAACTGGCGTTTCGCGCCATCGGTGTTGATGTCGAAGCACAGCCCTGCGGCGGTGTCGTCGATGCGATTGAAGCAGGCGATGAATTGCTCGCCGAAGCATTGGTGCGCAGCCATGTCGAGGCGCTAAAGCGCCGCATGCCGCACCCGCAGGCGGCAGTGCTGGGTTGCACGCATTATCCATTGATGGAAGCCGTTTTTACCGCCGCACTGGGCCCCGATGTAAAGGTCTATTCCCAAGCCGATCTGGTGGCGGCATCGCTGGAAGACTACCTTGCGCGCCGCCCCGAAATGCTGGGGGCAGGGGCGGTTTCGAAATTCATCACCACGGGCGATGCGCGATCCGTGTCGGATAAATCCACGCAGTTTTTGCGCAAATCCGTGGTGTTTGAGGCAGCGTGAAGCCCGCGTAATCCGCAGTCGGCGAAGTTTTGCCGAAAGTTTGTATGTGAAACCACGCATTGCCGCTGCCAAGCCTACGCAAATTTTCCCCGCTTTCTTTGTTACAAATCCCCGATAAGCTGCGCTCTGGTTTTGTAATTGGAGATCGCTATGTCACTGATGGGAACACTTGCGAAGGTTGCAATTGGCGTGGTCTTGGCCAAGGGGGTGCAGGCCGTCACGCAGCGCGCCAAGACGTCGAATACCGGGGGTGGCAACGCAAGGAAGGGCGGGGCAGGGACGGGCGGGTTGTTTGGTGGCGCGCATAGCCCTGCGCAAGATAATCCCGGGCGCAGCAGCCGGGAAAGCATGGGCTCGGTTTTGGGGGGCAGTGCGGGTGGCACATCGCAAGGCGGGCTTGGCGGGATGCTGGAACAACTGGGCGGCGGCGGTCGCACCACTGGGGCCGCGTCGGGTGGCGGATTAGGGGATTTGCTGGGTGGATTGACCAGTGGGCGATCCGGGTCTTCGCGGACGGGTGCGGGCGGTGGTCTGGGCGATTTGTTGGGTGGCCTGCTGGGCGGTGGTGCTGCTGGCGGATTGGGCGGGCTGTTGGGCGGCTTGACAGGCGGCGGCCAAACCCCGGCCGCTCCTGCGAACAACCGCAGCTTTGGCGATGTGCTGAACAGCTCTTTCACCAATCAGGGCGAGCCGGACGTTGAACCCACCGCCGATCAGAACGCCGTGGCGGCCTTGATGCTAAGTGCGATGATTCAGGCCGCCAAATCAGATGGCGAAATTCAGGACGCTGAAAAGGAAAAACTGCTGGGCAATCTTGGAGATGTTTCCGACGCCGAAATGGCCTTTGTGCAGGCCGAAATGGCCAAGAAAGTCGATATACCGGCCCTTGTGCGCAATGTTCCGGCGGGGTTGGAAAGCCAAGTTTATACCATGTCGGTGATGGCGATTGATCTGGATAGTCAGGCCGAGGCGCAATATCTGCACGATCTGGCAACGGCCTTGGAAATCGACAAAGACGGCGTGAATGATATCCACGCCAAGCTGGGCGTGGCGGCGCTTTATGCGTAAGGGAAGTGTAGGGTGTGCCTTAAGGCGCACCTTACGTCACCGGCAATTGGCCATGATCTTATGATCGATATTTACTTTTTGTTGGAAAAACAATGACCTGCGTGCGATGGCCTTACCAGTGATCCTTGATCTTGCCGGATGGAAAGCTGCGCGTCTGGCGGCATTGACCGCCGATGACGGCTGGTTGAACCTGACCGATCGTATTGCTTTGGTCATCGGCGCGCAAACCGTGGGCCGTGCTGCGGGAAACGCTGTGATCATCCGGTCCGGTCCCGATCATTTGGGCACCCTGACGTTGACCGATCAGGGCGGCTGGCTTTGCTTGCCCGACGGAGCGGATCTGCCCTTCGTGGCAAAACCCGAAACCCCGCCGCAGTTGCACGCCGCTGGACTGCTGTTGGAACTGCACAGCGATAACGGGGAAACCGCGTTGCGGGTGCGCGATCTTGCGCTGCCGCGCGATGTGCAGTTGAGGTATTATCCCGCAGATCCGGCATGGATCATCCGCGCCGACTGGTTGGTTTTACCTAAGCCCCAATCGCAGGTCATTGATCAAAAAGGCGGCGCACCCACCACGGTGGCGCTAACGCATGTTGCGCGGTTTCACCATGCTGATCAGGATGTTACCCTGCTGGCCACCCATTGGAAGGCGGGCAGGCCAATGTTTGTGATCCGCGATGCCACGTCGGGCCACCAAACCTATGCCGCGTCGCGGTTTTTGATCGGTGAAAACGCAGGGGATAGCCAGATCACCCTGGATTTCAACCGCGCCTTTACCCCGCCTTGCGGCTTTAGCGAATTTGCGATCTGCCCATTGCCACCGCGCAGCAATATTCTGCCCTTCGCGGTTCAGGCCGGCGAGATGTGGCCCTGAGCCTGAATGATTCGCGCTGATTGGCGGTGTTTGGTAAACGACCTTGCCACACTGTTTCCGCCACCCGGTCTAATCCGCCATCATTGGCGCGAAACCATTTATAATACACTAAAATCATTAGATATTTTCTAAGTCAGGCACCCGTTTTGTGCCCTGATTTCGCCCCGAAGTCTTGGTCTACCCACAGCCAAGCCCCCAGTGGGTTTGCCGATGTTTCAAGGGAATTCCAAAATGGCCGGATCAAACACCAGTGCTGTGAAGATGATCAATATCGCGGTGATCGCTGCCGATGGGTCAGGCAAGGCGTGGCAGGACGTGGCGCAAATGATCCCGGTGGCGATGAACGGCGATCCCGAAGGGTTCGTCGCCGCAATCCGCGCAGGTTTGCCTTTGGTGAACAATCTGCGGGTGTTGTTCAACGAATATTCCTTCAACGCGGACGGCACGTTGCATCCGCAGATGGAGCGGTTCCTCGCGGCCGCTGCGGCCAATGGCTATCAGTTGACCATCAGCTATGGCGGGGGTGATGCGCAAAATATCGGCATCGGCAATGCGACCTGGGGGGCATTAAGCAATGCGGCTGCGGATGCCGCGTTGCAGGCAAACATTGCCGATGTTTCGGGTGCCTGGACCAAAATGATGGGCTGGATGGACGGGCACGCCGCAGTAAAGGGCGCGGTTTACGGCTGGGATCTGATGAACGAATCCGCCGGATACCGCCACAGCATCAAGGCAAACGGCGCGGATGCAACCTATTCGGTGGCAAGCTTTGCCAAACTATACGCCGATCACATGATCGCTTTGTCGGATCTGGTGCAGGGTCGCGCGGAGGGTAAGGTGCTGGTTGGCGGCTGGGGCTATAACGGCGATTTTCTGACGCTGGACAAAACGGCCATCGGCGATGGATCGGTTCTGGATTATATCCGAAGCGGCGTCGGTAACAGTCTGGTGTGGTCGGCGCATCTTTATGCTGGCTGGATGGGCACCGACAATGCAACCTCGCCAGCGGATTTGCGTGCCAAGCTGGATGTGCTTTTTGCGTCAGTTGCAGGCGATGATGTGCTGCTTACCGAAATCAACGCCAATGGCGCGGTCGATAACCCTGCCAACGCGCCCGATGTCGCAGATATGTATGTGGCCGCCTATGATTGGTTCGCCGATAACGGCATTGGCCTTGGCTGGTATCCCGGCCTGCAGACGGGTGCCTCGCATTTGCTGTCGATCGAGGGCAATGGGGCGTTGAACTATCGCCATCAGCATTCGCTGGCCCACGCAATGGACGCCTATTCGCTGGGATCAAACCCCGAGTCCAATGCCGGTGCCGAGGTGACGCACCTCAGGCTGATTGATGCCAAGCTGCGCAATGAGGCCTATCAGGTGGCAGCGGGCGAGGCGCTGTTTGACGCGGTGAAAAAGGCTGGCTTTGGCTTTGGCTTTGGCGGCGATGATACGCTATCGGGCACTGATCTCTCCAACGATTTCCTTTATGGTGGCACCGGAAGCGATGCGGTGTCGGGCCTTGCGGCGGATGATTTTCTGTTTGGTCAGGCAGGCGATGATCGCCTGATGGGCGGGGGCGGCATTGATCATCTGTTTGGCGGCGCAGGCGCAGACACGCTGGATGGCGGACTTGGCCGCGATGCGCTGGCGGGGGGCGAGGGCGATGATACCTACATCCTGGCCTCGGGCACCGATACCATCGTCGAATATGCAAATGCAGGCACCGATACGGTTTTAACCAGCGTCAGTGCCTGGTCTTTGGCGGCAAAGCAGTTTGGATTTGTTGAAAATCTGACCTATGCCGGAGTGGCCGCTTTCAATGGCACCGGCAATGCGCGGAACAACGGGTTGACTGGCGGCGCTGCGGCTGACCGGCTTATGGGCGGGGCGGGCAATGACAGGCTGATCGGTCGGGCAGGCGCGGATACCCTGCTGGGCGATGCGGGCGATGATCTGTTGCAAGGGGGATCAGGCGCAGATCGGCTGGAGGGTGGCGCGGGCATTGATACGGCCAGCTATGCCACAGCCACCACGCGGGTGGTTGCTAGCCTTGTTGCCACAAAGACAGTGGTCGCCGTTGGCGATGCCAGGGGCGATATTTTTGTCGGCGTTGAAAACCTTGAAGGATCAGGTTTGGGCGACGTCCTTTTGGGCAATATTGGGGCCAATACCCTGTGGGGTATGGCCGGCGATGACAGGCTTTGGGGGCGCGGCGGTGCAGATACCTTGTTTGGCGGCGACGGCGCGGATATTTTCATCTTCAAGACAGCGTCTGGCGCGGACCGGGTGATGGACTTTCAAGACAATATCGACACGCTGTTCATTCTGGGCTTTGTCGCGGCCAATACCGTTGACAAAGCCTTGGCTTTGGCGGTCGAATCCAGCGGCAATGTGGTGTTTCAGCTAAGTGCAACTGACAGCCTGACCGTGCTGAACACCACCAAACTGGCCTTGGCGGATGATCTGATCTTCGGTTGATCAGGCGCAGGCGCGCGGCTGATTTCCCCTTGCATCTGCGCGTCCGCGTCGCCACATCTGCACCAAATGCAGCGATAAGGACGGAACGATGCAGCGGATCGCGATACTTGGGGCCTCGGGCTATACCGGGGCGGAACTGGTGCGCCTGATTGCCACGCATCCGTCAATGAAAATCGTGGCCCTGTCTGCCGATCGCAAAGCGGGCATGGCGATGGCCGAGGTCTTTCCGTTTCTGCGCCACCTTGATCTGCCCCGCCTGCAAAAGATTGACGAAATTGATTTCACCCAAGTTGATCTGTGCTTTTGCGCATTGCCACATGCCACCACGCAAGTGGTTGTTTCGGCTTTACCCAAATCCCTGAAAATCGTTGATCTTTCGGCGGATTTCCGGCTGCGCGATCTTGCCGCCTATGAAAAATGGTATGGCCAACCGCATATCGCACCCGATTTACAGGCGGAAGCGGTCTATGGGCTGACCGAGTTTTACCGCGATGATATACGCGCGGCGCGTCTGGTGGCTGGCACCGGCTGCAACGCCGCTGCCGGGCAATATGCGCTGCGCCCGTTGATTTCGGCGGGCGTGATTGATCTGGACAGTATTCTGATCGACCTGAAAGCCGGGGTCTCCGGCGCGGGGCGGTCAGCCAAGGAAAACCTGCTGCATGCCGAACTGTCAGGCGGCACGCACACCTATTCCGCGGGCGGCAAGCACCGGCATTTGGGTGAATTTGATCAGGAATTCAGCCTGCTTGCGGGCCGTGCGGTGCATATTCAATTCACCCCGCATCTGCTGCCGATGAACCGGGGCATTCTGGCCACAACTTATGTACAAGGCGATCCGGTTGCCATTCACCGCGTGCTGACAGATGCCTATGCGGCAGAGCCGTTTCTTCACGTGCTGCCGTATGGCACTTTGCCTTCAACCCGCGATATTGCCGGGTCTAACCACTGTCATCTGGGTGTGATCGGTGATCGTTTGCCGGGCCGCGCCGTGGTAGTTTCGGTGTTGGACAATCTGACCAAGGGATCATCGGGCCAAGCGCTGCAAAACGCCAATCTGATGTTGGGCCTGAACGAGACAGCGGGCCTGATGATGGCACCGATTTTTCCGTAAGAGGGTGATATGGCTGGTCTGAAAGGGCTTAAAAAACAACGTCGCATTCAAGTGATTGCGCTGACTTTTGTGGCGCTGGTTGGGGCGACTGCGCTGATTGGCTATGGCATGCGCGACGGCATCAACTTTTTCCGCTCGCCCAGTCAGGTTTTGTCAGACCCGCCAAGGCCCGGCGAGGTGTTTCGGATTGGCGGGCTGGTGGAAAAAGGCAGTCTGATCCGCGGGCAGGGTAAGACGATCCGTTTTTCGGTGACCGACACCAACAAAACCGTGCCCGCGCGATACACCGGGGTGCTGCCTGATCTGTTCGAAGAGGGGCAGGGGATGGTGGGCACTGGGGCGATGGAAGGCGATGTGTTTGTGGCCACCGAGATTTTGGCCAAGCATGACGAAAGCTATATGCCCAAGGAAGTTATTGACGCGTTGAAAGATCAGGGCGTTTATGTGGAGCCAAAATCCTGAGATGGCTTGGCTGCGACAGGTTTGGGTATTTGGACCAAGATTGACCGCAAATTTTAGATAAATTGTAGGTATTGCGGCGCGCTGTGTGGTTCTGCAGCGTTAAGGTTGCTGGGTCAGCATGGCCATCGGGTGAACCGATGGGGGCTGCGATGAAAACTGTGCAAGATCTGGCGCAAGAGATTGTCGCGCGTGAAGGCGGCTTTGTGAATGATCCCGATGATCCCGGTGGCGCCACCAACCACGGGGTTACCATTCACACCATGCGGCGGTTGGGGGTTGATGTCACGGGCGACGCACGTATTGATGTTGAAGACGTGCGCCGATTAAGTGTCGCGCAAGCCATTGATATTTATATTGACCACTACTTTCGACGTCCGGGGTTGGCAGGTTTGCCCGAAGCCCTGCAAGCGTCAGTGTTCGATATGTATGTCAACGCCGGCAGCAATGCCATCAAGGTGTTGCAACGATTGCTGACGGATATGGGGTATCCTTGCGATCCCGACGGCCAAGTGGGGCCACAAACCCTGCGGGCCGCCCAGATGGCCCATGATGCAGCGCCCAGCCATTTGGCCGATGCTTACGGCATTGCGCGGCGCAACTATTATTACGCCCTTGCAGATGCCCGTCCCGCCAGCCGCAAATTCGCGCGCACCAGATTGGGGGGCAAAGGGGGCTGGATCGTGCGCGCCGAGGAATTCATCGCCCAGAAGTATCATCTGAACGATGCCCAGCACGCTGCGCGGGTGGCGGCATGGGGATGATTGGCACTTTGGTCGGTGGCCCTGCCGCGGTGGCGGCCTTGGGCGATGCGGCGCGCGGCGTGGCCGAGGTGTTCGTGCCATCGGCGACCAAGCGGATGGAGCTGTCGGCCGAAGCGCAGATGGCGGCCCTGCGCCAGTTGGGGGCGGAATATGGCAATCCATCGGTGGGCTGGTTTGACCGATTGGTCAACGGCATCAACCGTTTGCCGCGCCCAATGCTTGCCTTTGGCACCATCGGGTTGTTTGTCTATGCCATGGCCGATCCGGTGCAATTTGCCCGCCGGATGGTGGGGTTGAACGCGGTGCCCGAACCGCTGTGGTGGTTGTTGGGGGCTGTGGTTGCGTTTTACTTTGGCGCGCGGGAAACCTATTATTTCCGCAATCGCCCCGTGGGTATGCCGCAGGGTTTGGGCGGTGCACCGACCGCCGCACCCGACGAAAATCCGGCCCTGAGTGACTGGCGGGCGGCACAGCCCTAGGCCAAACCTTGACCTGACTTGCGCGCTCTGGCATTGCCAAACGGGTAAGTCAGGAAATGATCAAATGAATCTCTTCACCGAAATCCGCGGCCTTGTGCTGGAAAACCTGTCTGCTTTGGCGGATGCAGGGGTTTTGCCCGGTGGGTTAGAGGTTGGGGCCGTCACGGTGGAACCGCCCCGCGATGCGGCCCACGGCGATATGGCCACCAATGCGGCGATGGTTCTGGCCAAACCTGCCGGCCTGCAACCGCGCGTGATTGCCGAGGCACTGGCCGCCAGACTGCTGGCCGATCCGCGCATTATCGCCGCCGATGTGGCAGGGCCGGGGTTTTTGAACCTGACGCTGGCCCCCGCGATGTGGCAAGGCATTGTGCGCGCGGCGTTGATGGAAGGGGCCCGGTTTGGCGCGTCAACCATGGGGCAGGGGCGGCGGGTGAACGTGGAATTCGTTTCCGCCAACCCCACCGGCCCGATGCATGTGGGCCATGTGCGCGGTGCCGTGGTGGGGGATGCGTTGTCGCGGCTCTTGGCCTTTGCGGGCTGGGACGTGACGCGGGAATATTACATCAACGATGGCGGCGCGCAGGTGGATATGCTGGCGCGCTCAGCCTTTGAGCGTTACCGCGAAGCGAACGGGCTGGAGCCTGAAATTCGTGAAGGCCTTTATCCCGGCGATTATCTGATCCCGGTGGGCGAGGCGCTGAAAGCCAAATACGGCGATACATTGCTGGACAAGGGCGAAGAGGTTTGGCTGGCCGATCTGCGCACCTTCGCCACCGACATGATGATGGCGATGATCCGGGATGATCTGGCGTTGCTGGGCGTGAAAATGGATGTGTTTTCATCCGAAAAGGCGCTCTATGGCACCGGCCAGATTGAAGCCGCAATCGAAACCCTGCGCGGCATGGATCTGATTTACATCGGCACGCTGGAGCCGCCCAAAGGCAAAACCACAGATGAGTGGGAGGCGCGCGAACAGATGCTGTTCCGCTCCACCGCGCATGGCGATGATGTGGACCGTCCGGTGCAGAAGTCAGACGGCAGCTGGACGTATTTTGCCCCCGACATTGCCTATCACTTCGATAAAGTGAATCGCGGCTTTGACGAGTTGATCAATATTTTTGGCGCAGATCACGGCGGATATGTCAAACGGATGAAGGCGGCGGTGTCGGCGCTTTCGGGGGGCCGCGTGCCGCTGGATATCAAGCTGGTGCAATTGGTTAAGCTGTTCAAGAATGGCGAGCCGTTCAAAATGTCCAAACGCGCGGGCACTTTCGTGACGCTGCGCGACGTCGTCGAACAGGCGGGCGCGGATGTAACGCGGTTCATGATGCTGACACGCAAGAACGATGTGGCGCTGGATTTCGACTTTGCAAAAGTGCTGGAGCAGTCCAAGGACAATCCGGTTTTCTATGTGCAATATGCCAATGCGCGGATCAATTCGGTGATCCGTAAGGCAACCGAAGCCGGGATTACATGCGACGATGCGGCCTTGCTGACAGCCGATTTCACCCAGCTTTCCCACCCGGCCGAATTGGAAATGGCCCGCAAAATTGCCGAATGGCCGCGTCTGGTGGAAATCGCCGCCAAGTCGAACGAGCCGCACCGCGTGGCGTTTTATCTGTTTGAATTGGCGTCGGAATTCCACGGGCTTTGGAACAAGGGCAATGATGATCCCGGTTTGCGCTTTGTCCAAGAGGGCAATGCAGCAACAACTTTGGCAAAAATTGCGCTGGCCCGTGCCACTGGCGTTGTGATTTCGGCGGGCTTGGGTATCCTTGGCGTAAGACCTGTATTGGAAATGCGCTAACACATTCCTTGCGGGTTCGAGCGGGTAAATTAAGCTTTGGTGGCATGTATCACCCCGGCACACGAGGCAAATATGGCGGATGTGAAATTCGATGATTTCGATGGCGGCTACGCTGTTTCTTCAAACAGCGGCATCAGTCGTGCGGTCAACCTCGCAGGGGCGGTGGTTTCTGTCGCGTTGATCCTTGGCATGGCGGTTTGGGGCTATAAGCTGGCGGTGCGCGATGTGAACGGCATCCCGGTGTTTCGCGCGCTGGCCGGGCCGCTGCGCGTGGCCCCCGATAATCCGGGCGGCGATGTGATGGCGCATCAGGGCCTGTCAGTCAATGCGATAGCCTCGGCCGGATCGGCGATGCCGCTGCCCGAAAGCCTGACACTTGCGCCCAAAGGGGCCGAATTGGCGGCAGAAGATGTCGCAGGATTGGCTGTAACATCCCAAAGCAGCACAGTGATTGAGGCGACGGTGGACCAGAATGTTGCCGCAACCGATCTGAACCTGTCGGCGTCGTCGGGCCTGACGGTTTCCGACATCGCGGCCTCTGACATTATGGTGCCGCAAGAGATTGTGCTTGAAGCCGCCCCGCAAACCCAGGCCGAAGCGGTGGAACTGGCGCTTGCTGCGGCATTGGCAGATGGGGCTGACCCTGTGACGGACGCCGCATCGCAAACCACTGCGGTTTTGGTGAAATCTGTGCGGCCCCGGTTGCGGCCTGTTGCGGCGGTAGCAACGGGTGATGATGTGTCGATGACCGACGTGCAACAGGTTGCAGCCATTGCCCCCCTTGAAATTGACCCCACGACAATTGCTGCGGGCACGCGGCTGGTGCAATTGGGGGCCTTTGACGACGAGGCCGCAGCACGGGCCGAATGGGCCAAGTTGCAAAGCGCCTTTGGTGCGCTGATAAATGGCAAGGCCATGGTCGTGCAATCGGCGCAAAGCGGCGGGCGCACGTTTTACCGTCTGCGCGCGCATGGCTTTGATGGCGAAGACGAGGCGCGCCGGTTCTGTGCGGCCTTGCTGGCCGAAAACGCATCCTGCATTCCGGTTGCACAACGATGACCATTGGGCGGGGCGCTGCCATCTTTGGATGCGCGGGTCCGGTCTTGGCGGCGCAAGAGGCTGATTTCTTTCGCGATTATGATCCCTTGGGCTTTATCATCTTTGCGCGCAATGTCGAAAATCCCGATCAGCTTCGCCGCCTCACGGATGATCTGCGCAGCTGCGTTGGCCGCGATGCCCCAGTTTTGATTGATCAGGAAGGGGGTCGCGTGCAGCGGTTACGAGCGCCGTTCTGGCGGGAATGGCAGCCGCCTTTGGAGACGGTTCTAAACGCTGGTCCCCACGCCGTGCGTGCCATGGCGTTGCGGTCAATGATCATCGCGGCAGAGTTGCACGCCGTGGGCATTGACGCAAATTGCGCGCCGGTGGGCGACATTGCCACCGATGCCACGCATCCGTTTTTGCGCAACCGCTGCTATGGCACCGATGCCGAAACCGTGACGCATATCGCCCGCGCGGTGGCCGATGCGCATCTGGCGATGGGGGTTTTGCCGGTGATCAAACACCTGCCGGGCCATGGCCGCGCGCATACCGATACCCACGACGATTTACCAACCGTTACCGCAGGGCTGGACACGCTGACTGCTACAGATTTTGCCCCCTTCCACGCCCTGAACGATCTGCCGATGGCGATGACGGCGCATATCGTCTTTTCCGCGATCGATGCCGAACGCCCTGCCACCCAATCGCCCGCCATGATCAAGATCATCCGCGATGTCATCGGCTTTGAAGGCCTTTTGATGACGGATGATTTGAATATGAAGGCGCTGGCGGGCGATCTGGGTGATCGGACTGCCCGATCAATTGCCGCCGGCTGTGATGTGGCTCTGCATTGCAAAGGCGATCTGGATCAGATGATCGCTGTGGCAGCGGCCGCGGGTGAGATGACCACGGCGGCACACTTGCGTGCATCCGCTGCCCTTGCCCGCCGAACCACGCCGTTGGACGTTGACATTGCCGCCTTTCAAGCCGAATTTTCGCACCTTATGGGGCAGGGCGTGCATGGCTAAAACCGAAACCGATGATTGGGGCCAGTTGGGCCGCCCCGCCGCTGCCGAACGGCAGGCGGATGAGGCGTTGATTATTGATATCGACGGCTTTGAAGGCCCGCTTGATCTGCTGTTGATGCTGTCGCGCACCCAAAAAGTGGATTTACGCCGCATATCGGTGCTGCAACTGGCAGAACAGTATCTGAAATTTGTAGCGCAAGCGCAGGACTTGCGCCTTGAACTCGCCGCCGATTATCTGGTGATGGCGGCATGGCTGGCGTTTTTGAAATCGCGCCTGCTGCTGCCCCCCGAACCGGGCGATGCGGGCCCCTCTGCCGATGATCTGGCACAGCATCTGGCGTTTCAGCTGGAACGATTGGCGGCAATGCGGGAAACGGCGGCGCGCCTGATGGGGCGCGATCAGTTGGGACGCGATTTTTTCGCGCGCGGCGTGCCCGAAGATATCACCCGGCGCAACAACGTCACCTATGGGGCCACCTTACTGGACCTGATGCGCGCCTACGCCCGGATCAGAACCAAAGACGAATTTCGCCCCTATGCCTTTGATCGGCAGAATATTTATACAATGGAACAGGCGCTTGATCGGATGCGCGGCCTTTTGGGTTATGCCGGTGATTGGGCCGATTTGACCAGCTTTTTGCCCGATGGCTGGAACGTCAGTCCCGAACGGCGCAGATCGGCCACTGCGGCGCATTTTGCGGCCATTCTGGAACTTGCCAAACGCGGCCAGGTGCAATTGCGCCAAGGCGAGGTGTTTGCGCCCCTGCTGATCCGGCGCAAGGACGCAACATGAGCGATCCTATCGAGAAAACCCTGTTCGAGGCCCCGCCACTGGCCGAGCAGGAACGCATGGTCGAGGCGATTTTGTTCGCCTCGGCCACGCCGGTGACTTTGGCCGAGTTGATCGCGCGTATGCCGCATGGCGCAGACCCTGCCGAGGCATTGGTCACGCTGCGCCGTCGCTATGACGGGCGCGGCGTGCAGATTGTGCGGGTGGGCGATGCCTATGCGTTCAGAACTGCCCCCGATCTGGGGCATTTGATGCAAAAAGAAACCGCCGAACAGCGCAAACTGTCGCGCGCAGCTATCGAAACTTTGGCAATTGTGGCGTATCATCAACCCGTTACCCGCGCCGAGATTGAAGAAATTCGCGGTGTCGCCGTCAGCCGTGGCACGGTGGATCAATTGCTGGAACTGGACTGGATCAGATTGGGACGCAGGCGGATGACGCCGGGCAGACCGACGACCTTTGTGGTCACCGAACACTTTCTTGACCATTTCGGGCTGGAATCGGCCCGCGATCTGCCGGGGCTGAAAGAGTTGCGCCAAGCTGGGTTGCTGGACAATCGCCCCTTGCCCGGGGCAATGCTGGTCACGCCGGATGAGGACGAGGCCCAGACCGGGCAAAGCGAATTATTTGAGGATTAAGCAATGGATATCAGCAAAATCATCCAGATGGTCATCAATATTCTACTGCGTAAAGTGATCAACGGGGGGATCAACAAGGGCATCGGCATGTTCACGAACCGACGCAGGTCTGCGTCGGATCACGGGACACCCCAAGATCCTGCTGCCGTTTCGGAAGACCCCGCCGTGGCCGCCAAACGCGCGCGACAAGCGGCGAATTTGGCAAAACGGTTACGCTGATCGTTGCCCCAGCACTGAATGGGGGTTTCACACCCCCAAACCACAATCGCCCAAGCGATTGCGGCCCCCCCGTGGGATATTTTTGGACAGATGAAACGCAATTTTAGTAAAATTGCAGGGGCTATCCCCGTGCGCGCCGTCCGCCCCGCCGCCCGGATGTCGCCTGCGATGCGGCAGCCGAGGCTTCGGCGAAGGTGGCCCCTGCGGTTACGGCTTCGATCACTTTTGCAAACCGGATCCATTCGCCGCCATTGGCATCGTGGTTCATCAGGAAATTTGCAGCCCGGATGGCTTCCATTTCCACTTGCCGGACCGGGTTCATGATCGCCGATGTCATGCCAGCGCCAATTGCCATCGGCAGGAAAGCCGCGTTGATACCGTGGCGTTGGGGCAGACCGAAACTGATGTTCGACGCCCCGCAGGTGGTGTTCACGCCCAGTTCCATCCGCAAACGCCGCACCAGCGCGAACACCTGTTGGCCCGCCGTGCCCATTGCGCCGATGGGCATCACCAGCGGATCAACCACGATATCATGCGCCGGAATGCCGTAATCAGCGGCACGTTGCACGATTTTCTTGGCCACCGCAAAGCGCACATCGGGGTCTTCACTGATCCCGGTGTCATCGTTCGAAATCGCCACCACCGGCACGTTGAATTTTTTCACCAGCGGCAACACCAGTTCCATCCGCTCTTCTTCACCAGTAACCGAATTCAACAAGGGTCGCCCCTCGCAGGCGATCAATCCAGCCTCCAACGCGCCGGGCACCGAACTGTCGATGCACAAGGGCACATCGACCACCTCTTGAATGCGCAAAATCAATTCGCGCATCAGGGGCGGTTCGACAAAGTTGTTGTCCGCATAGCGCGGATCAAGCGCCATTTTATTGGTGAACACGGCCCCAGAATTCACGTCCAGCACATTGGCCCCGCAGGCCACCTGTTCCAAGGCATCGCGCAGAACGGTTTCGAAATTGCCCGCCTCAAGTTCCGCCGCCAATTTTTTGCGCCCCGTGGGGTTGATCCGTTCACCGATCACGCAGAAGGGTTCATCAAACCCGATGATCACAGTTTTTGTTTTAGATTCAATGACAGTACGGGTCATAGGTAAACTGCTTTCTTAGCTGTTTGCGGGAACGCCAGACGCGCCGCCATGATCAATAGCCCAAGTGGCATTGGTTTTGATACCACCCAAGGGAAAGAAGTGAACCTGTTCAATGCCAAAGGCGGGGTTGTTCGCCTTATGGGCGGCCAACGCGGTGATCAGATCGTTCGGCTCATAGGGCAGCAGCAATTTGGTCACATCCATCGCGCGTTTTTGCAGCACACGCAGCGATGCGCCAACCCCGCAGGCAATGGCGAATTT
Organism: Cypionkella sp.; assembly: GCA_031384605.1. Lineage (GTDB taxonomy): Bacteria > Pseudomonadota > Alphaproteobacteria > Rhodobacterales > Rhodobacteraceae > JANNAT01. The sequence goes on along the minus strand of JANNAT010000094.1, from coordinate 73,170 downwards.
GATCAGCGTTTGCAGTTTGGCCGGGCCTGCCACACCGATATGAATGGGCAAATGAATGCCTTCCGCCGCCAGATGATCGGCCCATTTGATCACAGGCTCGGCTTCAAAGCAGAACTGGGTTGTGATCGCCATTTTCGCATCGGACCGTTCGGAAAATGCTTGTTTCCAGCGCAGCGCCTGCAGGATCATCCGGTCGCCACCGTCTTTGTCGATGTCTTTGTTGCCTTCCGGGTGGCCCGCCACATGCAGCCGGTCAAACCCGTCAAACAGCCCGGTTTCGATCAGTTGCATCGAAGCGTCAAAATCACCTGCAGGCGTATTCACGCCGCCGCCCAGTAACAGCGCCTGTTTCACCCCCGCCTCGCCCTTATAGCGTGCGATCCAATCGGCCAACGTCGCGCGGTCGGGAATAATCCGCGCCGGGAAATGCGGCATCACTGTATAGCCTTCAATCGCCAGCCGTTTGGCAGTGGCGACCATTTCAGAAATCGGCGTGCCTTCGATATGGGCGATGTAAACGCGGGTGCCGCGCGGCAGCAGGGCGCGAAATTCTTCGACCTTCTCCGCCGTGCGCGGCATCACTTCGATGGAATAGCCAGCCAGAAACGCCTCAACCTCGGCGGAAACACCGGCTGGCTGTGCGGCCTCGCGGCGGAAATTAAACAGGGCCATCGGGGCCTCCTTAAGATGAAAAGTCAGGCTTTGGCCCAGCCATCGGCGTTGATCAGGGTTTTCAACCGATCAGCATCAAATTCAACTTCAAGCCGTGCAGCCTCGGCTGCAGCCACTTCGGCAGGTTCACCTTCGACGACATAAGGCACCGCTTTGCGCCATTCGGCCAGATAGGCATCGGCATCCTTTGCCCCGATTTTCATCGCACACCGGTCAATGGCCTGTTCAAACCGTTCGGTCAGCTTGACCTTCGAGCCGCCCCGGCCTTTGCCAACGATAATCTGGGCCGGTATATCACGCCAATAGACCACTGTTACCTCTGGCATAGTTTCCGAATCCCTTTTGGCTATCTGACTTTGTTTTAGATGCTCATCCGCGACAATCAAAGTCGGTTTTCGACATTGCACGCGCTGATGGCGACCCTTAACGCAGATCGCCGCACATTATCGTGAAATCGTTTTGCGGGCCATATGGCTGGATAGGAAAGCTTTTCATCATTTGCATGCGGGGCCGCGAAGCTGCGGCAGGGGCAGGGTGCTTGCCAGTGGGGCGGAACAGGGCTAACTTGGCGATAACCACATATGGAGGGCGATTATGGCGCCCCAGCGTCCCACGGGGGTGGACGCGATGCCAACTGCAGGTGAGGTGCCAACCGGCGCTTCCCGCAAAGATGTTACGCAGGCCTCCCCCAGCCCCGGACCGCTGCGGCTTTATGCTGCGGTGGATTTGGGAACGAACAGTTGCAGGATGTTGATTGCCCAGCCAAAGGGCAGTCAGTTCACGGTTATTGACAGCTTTTCCAAAACCGTGCAGCTGGGCGCGGGGCTGGAGGCGTCGGGCAAGTTGTCGCGCGCCTCGATGGGGCGCACGATGCAAGCGCTACGCATTTGCCAAAAGAAAATCGAACAGCACGGTGTGACGCGGATGCGGCTGGTGGCAACCGAGGCGTGTCGGCGCGCCCGCAATGCGCGTGAATTCATGCGGCAAGTGCGGCGTGAAACCGGGTTGATCGTTGAAATCATCCCTGCTGAAGAAGAGGCCCGGCTGGCAGTGATTTCCTGCGCGCCTTTGGTCAATGCGGGCACGGAACAGCTGTTGGTGGTGGATATTGGTGGTGGGTCAACCGAATTGGTCTGGGTTGATCTGTCGACCGTAGCCCCCGAGGACCGCCCACGCGCGATTATGCGGCTGCATTCTGGCTTTGCCTCGCAGCCCGCAGGCGGGGCGCGGGTGGTGGATTGGATTTCGGTGCCGTTGGGCGTGGCGACGCTGAAAGACCAATTCGCTGATGTCGAAGATGATGGCGCGCGATTTGCCTTGATGAGTTGGTTTTTCGAAGAACATCTGGCGTCGTTTTCGCCCTATGCTGCCGCTGCCCAACCGCGTGCAGGCTTTCAGATCATCGGCACCTCTGGCACGGTTACCACGGTGGCCGCGTCCTATCTGAATCTGCGCCGCTATGACCGCACCAAGGTGGACGGGTTGCAGATGACCTCGGATCAGATAGATTTCGTGATTCGCGAATACCTGACGCTGGGCCCTGAAGGGCGGCGCACCGATCCGCGCATTGGGCGGGATCGTCATACGCTGATCATGTCCGGGGCGGCTATCCTTCAGGCGCTGATGCGGATATGGCCAACAGATCGGTTGTCAGTGGCCGACCGTGGCCTGCGCGAGGGGCTGCTTTACGCACAAATGGGCGCCGATGGCGTTCTGGAAGACGGGCCATTCGAATGAGCAGTGATAAAAAGACCCCCGAAAAGGGCGCATCCGGGCGCGGGCAACGGGAATTGCGGGTGCGGGTGAAAACCGCCAAGGGACGCAAATTGTCGTCTACCTTGTGGCTGGAACGGCAGTTGAACGATCCGTATGTGATCCGCGCCAAGAAAGACGGCTATCGCGGGCGCGCGGCGTTCAAGATTTTGGAACTGGACGACAAGTTTGAATTTCTGAAACCCGGTGCGCGGGTGGTTGATCTGGGCTGCGCGCCAGGTGGCTGGTGTCAAGTAGCGGTGAGCCGCGTAAATGCCTTGGGGGACCGTGCGAACAAACCCATTGGCACTGTGTTGGGCGTTGATTTACAGGCGATTGAACCGATAGCGGGTGCACAAATCCATCAGCTGGATTTTCTGTCGGATGAGGCCGATGCGCTGGTCAAGGGTTGGCTGGGGGGCCGCGCCGATGTGGTGCTGTCGGATATGGCGGCGTCGGCGTCGGGACACAAGGGCACGGATCACTTGCGCATAATTGCTTTGTGCGAGGCAGCGGCCTATTTCGCCTTTGACGTGCTGGAAATCGGAGGCACCTTTGTGGCCAAGGTTCTGGCAGGTGGCGCGGAAAACGAATTGCTGACGATTCTAAAGCGCAGCTTTACCAAAGTGGCCAATGTGAAACCTCCGGCCAGCCGGGCCGATAGTTCGGAAAAATTTGTGGTGGCCCAAGGGTTCAAAGGCAAACCAGCCGATCTGGAGCCGGGGTATCGACAGGATCAGGAAGAAGATTAACCACATTTGGGAAACAATCGCGGTGCATCGGAAAACAAAAGGGCACCCAAAGGTGCCCTTTTTCAATAAAATCTTCGTGATCGGCGTTATCCGCCCCAGGTGCGAACCGGGCCGCAATCCATATGGACAAAGTTTGACCGATAGTAATGTCCAACGCCGCCAGCCCCGCAGGCCTCAGCGGCTTTGGCCATTTGCCCGACAGAACGCGACTTCAACCGAAGGTCAGCCGCCTTGCCTTTCATGTGCAGGGAATTCTTTGCAACCCCGCGAGAGTTTGACCGTAACATCGCATTTGTTGCGGGGCTGCGATAGCCCGACAGCAGCATATAAGGCTCTGTCACATCCATCAAACGATGCGAAGCCGCGATGATGTCAAGATTGCCCGGATCCATCTTTACCGTGGCGTCTGACCGCCAATCACGCATGAAGTGGTTGATTTCCTTCAACACTTCGGGAATGTATTCGCCTTCGATCCAGTAGATGGTGTCAACACTTTCACCCGTCCTGCCCGAATACATTTTGATGCGGCGTATGTCGCCTGCACCCTTCAACAAGCCGAACGCGTTAGAAAGCGTTGGTGCCGCAATCACAGCCGTAGCTGCAAAAACACCAAGCAGCCCACGCCGCGTGACCCCCGTCAAGTTCGATATCGCCATTCTTTGCGCCTGTCCCATCGCTGGTCTTTGACCGCCTGTATCGGCGATTTGTCTGCCACTTCATCCCCAAGTGTTGACGATGTTATGGCACACCTGAATCCGAAGCCAAAGTGCAGAATCGCCGTATTCATTGGAACCTAAAGGTAATAGGCGAAAAATTGCTGAATCTGGCTGTGACAAGTGGGGAAATCCGCACCTGCCCATTCAAGCCAGATTTGCCACAATCAAAGACACACTGACGCTGTCAGTTTTCCGCAGGCCCGCAAGATCAGTTTACACTTGCCAGATTTTCGGGAACATAAGACTTATCGGTGCAGGGCTGCTGCCACCTGACACAAAAGGTGAATTGTGAAAGTTCGTGTTTACGCCGGATTACCCGGATTTTTGATTTTGCGTTCTGCAGTTGCGGCTTTGGCGATCGTTTGGGCTGCGGCAGGGGCCGCGCAGGCGCAGACAACCGCTTTTACCCGCTCATTGGCCGAAGCGGCGTCGTCTTCGGATGAAATTGCCGCATTTTATCGTCAAGGCGGTTATCAGACCTTATGGACAGGCCCACAAGATCGGGCGCGCCGCACCGCCCTGATCACAGCGTTGTCGCAAGCCGCCATGCATGGCTTGCCAGCTACGCGCTACGATGCGGCCGGCTTGGTCGAACAGGCCAAAGCGGCTGTTACCGAAGGCGATCGTGGCCGCGTTGAAGTGGCTTTGACAACGGCGTTTTTATCTTATGCCAATGACGTCAGTTCAGGCGCGTTGCAGCCCAAATCGGTAGACAGCGGCATTGTGCGCGACATCATCAGGCCCGATCCCGCGATATTACTGGCACAATTTGCTGCCAGCCCGGCCCCGGACGCTTTTTTGCGCGATCTTGCCCCCAAAGCCCCGGAATATGCCCGCCTGATCAAAGAAAAGTTCATCCTTGAGGCGCGGATTGCCTCGGGCGGTTGGGGTGGCCAGATTTTGGCCGAAAAATTGCAACCTGGTGATTCAGGTGACGCTTTAATCTCATTGCGCAACCGGCTGATTGCGTTGAATTATCTGGATCGTTCGTCCAGTGCTGTCTATGATAAAGTCATTCAGCGCGCCGTTCAGCGATATCAGTTGGATCAGGGTCTTGTCGCCGATGGTGTGGCTGGGGCAAGCACAATCCTTGCGCTGAACGCAGCGCCCCAGGATCGGCTGAAGTCTGTTGTTGTGGCACTGGAACGGTTGCGCTGGATGGGCAATGCGCCGCGTGGCGCGCGCCATATCTGGGTGAACCAGCCTGATTTCACGGCCAAAATCGTCGATGATGGGCATATCACCTTTCAAACCCGTGCCGTTATCGGCTCAAACGAGGCCGACCGCCGCACCCCGGAATTTTCTGATACGATGGAGTTTATGGTGATCAACCCCAGTTGGGGCGTGCCGCGGTCGATCATCGTCAAGGAATATCTGCCACTGTTGCAGCGCAACGCAAATGCGGTCAGCCATTTGCAGGTGATTGATGGCGCAGGCCGTGTTGTGCCGCGCGGAGCGGTGAATTTTGCCGCCTATTCGGCCAATAGTTTCCCCTTTGGTCTGCGTCAGCCGCCGTCGGATGGCAATGCGTTGGGCAAGGTGAAATTCATGTTCCCCAACACCTATAATATCTACCTGCACGATACCCCCGCGAAATCTTTGTTCGACAAAGAGGTGCGTGCCTTCAGTCATGGCTGCATTCGCCTAAGTGATCCGATGGATTTTGCTTATACGCTGTTGGGGCGGCAAACTGATGATCCCAAAGGGGTATTTGCCAGAAATCTGGCGACTGACAAAGAAAGCCCGGTGTCGCTGGATGCGCCGGTGCCAGTGCATCTGGTCTATTTCACGGCATGGCCCTCGGCCAAGGGGGCGATGACCTACCGGCGCGATATATATGGGCGCGACGCGCGGATATTTGAGGCGTTGGTGCAGGCCGGGGTGGTGCTTTAGCCGTTTCAGGGTTAATTCTGGGATAAGCGCCGCCGCTTTGCGCCAGACCGCCTGAAAGGACGATATGCCCCATACGATCCGTGACATAGCCACAGCTTTGGGGGCGGATGCGCAAGGCGATCTGGACATTGTCATTACGCGCGCCGCAGAACCTGCAGCCGCTGGCCCGGATGATCTGGCATTGGCGATGGATCCGAAATATGCGCCGGGTTTGGCCCAAGGGCGGGCGCGTGCCGCACTGCTGTGGCCCGGTGCCGATTGGCGCGAATTGGGACTGAAGGCTGCGATCTTTGCGCCACGCGGGCGGCTGGCAATGGCAGGATTAAGCCGGATATTGGATGCGGGGCCCGATATAGCGCCCGGCGTGCATCCGATGGCAGTGATCCACCCATCCGCAATTCTTGGTGAAAATGCGGCGATAGGCCCATTTGTCACCATCGGTGCCGCCGCGCGCATTGGGCCCCATGCCCGCATCGCCAGCCATGTATCAATCGAGGCGGGCGCGGTGATCGGATCAAATGCGATGATCTTGCAGGGCGCGCGCATTGGCGCGGGCGTAGTGATAGGCGATCGGTTCATCTGCCAACCGGGTGCCGTGATCGGCGCGGATGGGTTTTCCTTTGTCACCCCCGAAAAATCGGGCGTTGAACAAATTCGCGAAACCTTGGGGCAGCGCGATGCCATTACCGCCCAAAGCTGGATCCGTATTCATTCGCTGGGGGCGGTGACCCTTGGCGATGATGTGGAAATCGGGGCCAATTGTGCGATTGATCGCGGCACGATCCGCAACACCAGCATCGGGTCGGGCACCAAACTGGATAATCTGGTGCATGTTGGTCATAACGTGCAGGTGGGCACCGATTGCCTGCTGTGTGGTCAGGTGGGCATTGCCGGATCGGCGCGCATCGGCAACCGCGTGGTGATGGGCGGGCAATGTGGGGTGAATGACAATATATTCATCGGCGATGACGTGATTTGTGGCGGCGCGACCAAGGTGTTCACAAATGTGCCATCGGGGCGTGTGATGTTGGGGTATCCTGCAGTAAAGATGGAAACCCATGTTGAAATGCAAAAAGCCCTGCGTCGGTTGCCGCGATTGGCCGCACGGGTGGCCGCACTTGAAAAACAGCGTGATGACACGAAATAAGTCTACCACTTTGGGCACAGGGAATATCACATGAACCAAATCCTGAAGATTAACCAAGCGGCGTCGCAGCAGGTTGCCAATCGGGTGATGGCCATTATCGCCGAACAAGCGGTCTTACCGCTAGCGGACGTGCATCCGGGGGCCAGCTTGACCGATTTGGGCGTTGACAGTCTGGGTCTGGTCGAGTCGATCTTTGCCATCGAAGAGGCGTTTGATATCACCGTGCCCTTCAATGCCAACGACACCGCGCAATCTGATTTTGATATCTCTTCCGTTGGGGCCATCATCGCCGCTGTGCAAAGCCTGATTGCCGCCAAAGCGCGATGAAGCGGGTTGTTATTACCGGCGCGGGCACGGTCAATCCGTTGGGTGCCAATGTGGCCGCAACCTATCAGGCCCTGCAAGACGGGCATTGCGGCATTGGCCTATTGCAGTTTCGCGATGTTGACCGCCTGTCGATCAAGATCGGTGCGCAAGTGCAGGGGTTTGATCCTGAAGTGCATTTCAGCCGACAGGAACTGGTGCTTTATGACCGCTTTACCCAATTCACCCTGATCGCGGCACGCCAAGCGGTTGGCCAATCGGGGCTGACGTTTGACGGTGATCTGGCACTTTCGGCGGGTGTGGTTCTGGGCACGGCAGCGGGGGGCGTTACCACGTGGGATGACGCCTATCACAGCGTTTATGCCGATGGCAAAAACCGGGTGCATCCGTTTGTGGTGCCGCGCCTGATGAACAACGCAGGGGCCGCACATCTGTCTATCCAGCACGGGCTGCAGGGCCCGAGTTTTTCCGTGTCTACCGCCTGTGCCAGCGCCAATCACGCCATGGGATTGGCGTTTGGGATGGTGCGGTCGGGGGCAGCGCCGGTGATGATCACGGGTGGGGCGGAATCAATGCTGTGTTTTGGCGGGCTAAAGGCTTGGGAGGGCTTGCGCGTGATGTCGCCCGATGCCTGCCGCCCGTTCAGTGCCAATCGAAATGGTATGGTGATGGGCGAAGGGGCGGCGATTTTCGTGTTCGAAGACTACGATCATGCGCGTGCCCGCGGCGCCGAAATTCTGGCCGAAGTGATTGGGTTTGCGATGACATCTGATGCGTCTGATATCGTGATGCCGTCGGTCACGGGGGCTGCGCGCGCGATTGCGGGGGCGTTGCGCGATGCGCGGATCAATGCCGATCAGGTGGATTACATCAACGCCCATGGCACGGCGACGGCGGCAAATGACAAGACGGAATGCGCGGCGATTTCGCAGGTGTTTGGCGATCACGTGGCGCGGCTGATGGTGTCGTCAACCAAATCCATGCATGGCCATCTGATCGGCGCGGCTGGGGCGGTGGAACTGCTGGCGTGTCTGATGGCGCTGCAAAAGGGGGTGGTCGCCCCGACGTTGGGCTATCAACAGCCTGATCCGCAGTGTGGGTTGGATGTGGTGCCAAACGTGGCGCGCGATGTACATGTGTCTGTTGCGCTGTCGAACGCGTTTGCGTTTGGGGGCATGAACGCGGTCATTGCGCTACGGCGTGCAAGCTAAAGGCCCCGAACCTGATCCGGGGCCCGTTTAAGCGTTTCGAGTTTCTGTTGAAAGCTTAAGCATCAGAATTCAAACACTTTTGGTTTGAATTTCTGATCCAACTTAAACTCGAAACGCTCTTGGCAAGTAAATTTACGGCTTTGGCATCGTCGCCTTGACCGCGTCAAACCCTGCGGTAAAGCCTTTCAGTGAGATATCAAGATTAACCTTTTGGTCCGGCGCACCTGCGGGAACGATGGTCATCACAGCCTTCGCGCCCTTTTTGAACTGCGCCACTTCTTCCGCGGTAAATCCCACACGGGCGACGCAGCCTAGGGTGGCGCAAAAGGTAAAGGGATAAATCTTTGGCTCTCCGCCATCAATGGCAATGCGCAGATTTGCCGTCAGCAGGGTTTCCAAAGGCGCAATCACCGTTGCCCCGGCGGTTGCCTGGCCGCCATCGGGCAGCGCAAACAGGCTGAATTCAGCAACTGAATTGCCGTCTGCATCTTTCAACAGCTGATACAACTGACACGGATCAGACCCATCTGCAGTTTTAACGCAGCGCAGCTCCCAGGCATCAATGGTGTTCAGCAGATAGGTGTCATTCACCTCGGCCGTTTCCTGGGTCAGCGGCACTGACGGCGCGGCCTCGGCTGCGCCCATCGACAAGCCATCATCAACCGGCGCATCGACGACCACGCCAGGATCGGCAGGCGCATCGGTGGCAGGCGCAGCAGGTTCTGTGGTGGCATCTTGGGCAAAAGCTGCGCTGGAAAACGGCATTGCGGCCAAGGTAAGACCAATGGAAAAGGCAATCGCACGGCTAAAATCAATCATCGACATTACTGTCACTTTCTTGGTTGTTCGCCGCAGGGTCTAACATGCCATTTTTCCCAAGTCAGGTGCGAAAAACGGCACAGGCGGCCCTGCGCGGTAAAATTAAGGTCAAGGTAAGCAAAAACCTGCTTAGCCAGGTAACAATTTGATATCCCTTCAAAAAAGAAAAAGGGCCGGCAAACCGACCCTTTTTCCACACCTATTTTCTTTGCTCCCTGTCGGACTGGCCGACTTGATGGAGCAAACTACGGCGCTTTGAGGCAAGCGTCAACATGAAATCTGTGGCTGATTTCGCCCATTTCGCCAAAAAAAGACCGCACCTTTTGGGGGTGCGGCCAGTCAGACAGGGAGGAAGTCATCACAGTCCCATGCGAAACGCGCGGTCTGTGCGATCAACACTGGCACGATTAGGTTAACAATGTATTTTGCACGCAAACGGTGAATGTGGATCGCCGCAGCATAATGATGGGGACGGCACAGATGGGCGAAACAATTTTCGTGGGCGGGGGTGGCGAAGGCTATGCGTTGCCACAATCTTTGTTGCTGAAATACGGCAACCGCCATGGTCTGATCGCAGGGGCAACCGGCACGGGTAAGACAGTCACGCTGCAGGTTCTGGCCGAAGGCTTTTCTGCCGAAGGCGTGCCTGTGTTCATGGCCGATGTGAAAGGCGATCTGTCGGGCCTTGGCGCGCCGGGGTCCGCCACCCATAAACTGCATGAGCCGTTTATGAAACGCGCCCAAACCATCGGGCTTGATCTGCAGTACCGCGCGTTTCCGGTGGTGTTTTGGGATATGTTCGGGGAAAAGGGCCACCCCATCCGCGCCACCGTGGCCGAAATGGGCCCGCTGCTGCTTAGCCGCCTGCTGGAACTGACAGAACCGCAGGAGGGTGTTTTGAACGTGGCCTTCCGTCTGGCCGATGAAGAACAACTGCCGCTGCTGGATCTGAAAGACTTGCAGGCGCTGCTGACCTTTGTTGCAGACCACGCGACCGAGATTTCAGCCCGCTTTGGTCTGGTTTCGCCTACGTCTGTGGGGGCCATTCAGCGCCGGCTGCTGGTGCTGGAGAATCAGGGGGCTGCGCAAATGTTTGGCGAACCTGCGTTGGATCTGGCCGATCTGATGCGCACCGATGGCAATGGAATGGGCATCGTTAACATTCTGGCGGCGGATAAGCTGATGAACAGCCCGCGGCTTTATGCGACGTCCCTGTTGTGGCTGATGTCAGAACTGTTCGAAAACCTGCCCGAGGTGGGCGATCCCGATAAGCCCAGACTGGTGTTCTTCTTTGACGAGGCGCATTTGCTGTTCACCGACGCACCCCGCGCGCTGGTGCAGAAGGTTGAACAGGTGGCCCGCCTGATCCGGTCAAAAGGCGTGGGGATTTACTTTATCACCCAAAATCCTGCCGATGTGCCCGAAGTGATTTTGGGTCAGTTGGGAAACCGCGTGCAACATGCTTTGCGCGCCTTTACCGCCAAAGACCAAAAGGATCTGCGCATGGCGTCGGAAACCTACCGCGCCAACCCGCGCTTTGCCACCGAAGACGCCATCCGCGATGTCGGCACAGGCGAGGCGGTGACCTCTTTCCTTGAGGCAAAGGGCATTCCATCGGTGGTTGAACGCACGCTGATCCGCCCGCCGTCATCGCAACTGGGGCCGATTGAAGATGCGTTGCGCGCGCAATTGATGACCTCATCGGCGATGGGGACCAAGTATAACGAAACCGTTGACCGCGACTCGGCATACGAACGCCTGCGCGCCAAGGCCGACAAGGCCGCGCAAGAGGCGAGCGCAGCCGAAGCAGGGCCCACGATCAAAGGGTGGGATTCAACCGAGTTCAAGAACGCCCGCCGCTATGATGGCGGGGCAGAGGCCCCTGCGCCCAAACGCCCCAGCGCCGCCGGGCGATCTGATTCGGTGGGCGAGGCATTTGCAAAAAGTTTTGCGCGCAGTCTGGGGTCGAAAACCGGTCAAGCCGTAATTCGGGGGGTTTTGGGGTCGCTTTTTAAGCGCAGGTGAAACAATAGCGGCCAGCCTGCCCGATTACCCTTACTCCGCGAAACAATGGCGCGGCAGGGTGGCCACAAAGCAGGCCATCTGCGGCCACAATCGACAGGTACCCCTTGGATCAGAGTTAATCTGCCAATTAGTCTTAGGGGAATATCATGGTCTTTATGACGGCATCAATCAGTGCTGCTGAACAGTACATGTTGGAAATGGTGAACCGTGCTCGTTTGGACCCAGGCGCAGAAGCGTCGCGTTTGGGGGTGGCCCTGACTGCCGGGTTGCAGCCGGGTTCGATCACGACCGCCGCAAAGCAGGTGCTTGTGCACAATAGCATGTTGGAAAATACGGCTGTTGGTCATGCACAATGGATGCTGGCGGCTGATGTGTTTTCGCATACCGGCTCTGGCGGATCGACGCCGGGTCAGCGGGCAACTGCTGCGGGCTATGACTGGAATACAGTCGGTGAGAATATCTCGTGGCAAGGATCAACCGCTGCGATCAGCGCGAATTTGCTGATCTCAAAGCAGCATGACGCGCTGTTCAAATCTGCAGGGCACCGCGCCAACCTGATGAAAGAAAACTTCAGCGAAATCGGCATCGCCCAGGAATTGGGCAGGTTTCAATCCGGTGCCAACAGCTTCAACGCCTCGATGGTCGCGCAGTCGTTCGGCAAGTCTGGTTCGGACGTATTCATCACCGGCGTCGCCTATGACGACAAAAACCTGGACCGTTTCTACACGATTGGCGAAGGCAAAGCCGGGCTGACAATGGTCGCGTCGGATATCGCACTGCTGCCGGCGAACACAGAAATTGATGAATCAACCGTCATTCCAACCGTTTTTGGCGCAACAGAATCCGCCTCGGCGGGGGGCTATGCCATCAAGTTGGCAGTGCCGATGGCATCCGTTCATGTGACGGGTTCGGTTGGCGCAACGGAACTTTTTACCGCGACAATCGGGACAGACAGCGGCAACGTCAAGTTGGACGTCGTCGATGGCAAAACGCTTTACAGCTCTGGCGATATCACACTGTTGACCGGCATCAACAACGTGCGTCTGCTGGGTGTGGCCGCGTTGGACGCAACAGGAAATGCCGCGGATAACCTGATTGTTGGCAACAAAGGCGCGAACATTCTGGTTGGTAACGACGGCGTTGACAAAATCGGCGGCGAGGGCGGCAATGACTTTGTGTTTGGCGGCGCGGGCAACGATTTCGTTTACGGCGGCGCGGGCAATGACAAAGTTTATGGCGGGGCGGACAATGACTATCTGTCTGGCGGCTCGGGCGCGGACCAGTTGTTTGGCGGTGCAGGCAGTGACAGAATGCTTGGCGGCACCGGGATCGACTCGTTTGTTTTCGAAAATGGCAACGGCCGCGATTCGATCGCAGACTTTGACCGTGTTTCGCGCGAAAAACTGATTTTCGACGATGAACTGTGGGGCAACGCTGCTTTGACCAAGGCCCAGGTTGTTTCGCAGCATGCATCCGTCATCGCGGGCAGTGTGGTGTTCAACTTTGGCGACGGCGATGTCGTTACCTTGACTGGCATCAGAACCCTGTCGGGCCTAAGCGCGCTGATCGAGATTATCTGATGTCTTGACCGAACCTTTCGAACGCGCGTCGGCATCCCCGGCGCGCGTTTTCTTTTGCCCCTACAAGGGCCGCACTTTCAGCTTTGTCAGCCGGTTTTCGCGCCGCTGTGCCACTTCGAAGCGAAAGCCGTGAAAGCTGAACGCTTGTCCCTCAATCGGAATCATTTGCGCCTCGTGGATCACAAGGCCGGCTATGGTGTTGGCCTCATCATCGGGCAGCCGCCAGTCCAGCGCGCGGTTCAGATCGCGGATCGTCATTGCGCCGTCGACCAGATACTGCCCGGCCTCATCGCGCGTCAGGCCCGCATCGCGCGCCACAACATCAAATTCGTCCGTAATCTCGCCAACGATTTCTTCCAGAATATCTTCCAGCGTGATCAGCCCCTGCAGCGCGCCGTATTCATCGACCACCAGCGCAAAATGCGTGCGCCGCTTTAGAAACTCGCGCATTTGTTCATCCAAGCTTGTGGTGTCGGGGATGAAATAGGCCTTCATCGCGATTTTCACGATATCCAGCCCTTGGATCGACGCCACCGATCCATCTTCGCCGCGCACCAGACGGTCAACTTCGCGCAGCAAATCCTTGGCGTGGATCACCCCTAGGATGTTGTCTTGTGAGCCGCGAAACACCGGCAAGCGGGTATAGGCCGAGGCCAGCACTTGGGTGATAATGTCATCGGGGGTTTGATCGCCATCAACCATTTCGATCTGCCGACGCGGGCGCATAATTTCGTCCACCGTGCGGTGTGCAAGATCCAGCGCGCCCAAAAGGCGGTCACGGTCCTCCTTTTCCACCGCGCCGCCGGAATGCCCCATGGCAATCGCGCCCATGATTTCTTCGCGCAGCGCTAGGATTTTTCCATCGGGACTGACGCGCATGCCAAATCGGCGCAGCCGGGTGCGCACTTGTGGGGTCAGCAAGGCAATCACCACGATCAGCAACACGGCAATCAGCCAAAGCGGGATAGTCAGGGCGGGAAGGGTCATATTTTCCGGTCTTTAGGCAGGTTACGGTTTGCGCGCCAAAGGGTGATGCGTCAAAACCAGATCTTTCAGATGATCTTCCAACACATGCGTGTAAATTTCAGTGGTCGCAACATCGGCATGGCCCAAAAGCGTCTGGATCACCCGTAAATCGGCACCACCAGCCAGCAAATGCGTCGCAAATGCGTGGCGCAAGGTGTGGGGGGTGACGCGGGACGGATCAACCCCACCCGCCGCCGCGATGTCTTTGATCAGCAGATAGAAATGCTGCCGCGTCAGATGGCCATCCACACCGGGGCCGGCAAAAAGGAATTTTGATGCGGGTTTGCCTGCCGCGCGGGCGGCATCTTGGGCGGCGTCCCGGCTGATCAGCCAGTCGGCCAGCGCCTCTCGTGCGGGCGTGGATAATGGCACCATGCGTTCCTTATCGCCCTTGCCGCGCACCAAAATCATCCGGGGTGCGCCGCGCACTGCCGCCACCGGCAATCCGACCAATTCCGAAACGCGCATCCCCGTGGCATATAGCAGCTCCATCAGGGCCCGGTTGCGAAGGCGGTCAGACGGGCTGCGGCCAAAGCTGCGCGCGGCATCCAGCATGGCACTGACGTCGTCGCGGCTTAATGTGGCAGGCAAATGCTTGCTGGCCCCTGGCCCCTTAAGGCGCAACGCCGGGTTATCGGCGCGCCAGCCTTCGTCATGGGCAAAACGGTACAGCTGCCGAATGGCCGACAGCCGCCGCGCGCGGGTGGCTTTGGACAATCCTTGCGCCTCGCAATAGATCAGATAGGTTTCAACATCGCCGCGCGCCGCCGATGCCAGCGCCAGGTCGTGGTTGGCCAACCAATCGACATAATCCTTCAGATCACGCCCGTACGCCAATAAAGTGTTGCGCGCGGCCCCCAGTTCGGCCGCCGCCGCCGCCAGATAACCGCTGATCCACAAATAGGGGGCATTGGGGGCGGCCATCAGGCTATCCGCGCCGTTCCAGCAAGATCAGCTCTATCGCCGTGCGGCGGGCGACATCTTCCAGTCCCAGTTTGCGCAGCACCGACAGCCCTTCGGTAACTTTGACCAATTCGCCGCCCAAACCCTGTTCGATCAGACCCATAGCTGCCAAAACGGCCTCACCCGTGCGGCCTTCTTGCACCATCGGCACCAGATGCGCAGGCAGCTGCGGGGCAACAAAAGCGGGTGCGATTGCGCGTGACATGCTGTCGGGGGCCACCAGATCCTTGACCGATCCCGCCGCCAAACCGGCCAAAAACAAGCTGCGCGCGTCTGAACTTGCGCCTTTGGCCTTGGCCAGCCGTTCATAATCGGGCGACAGCAGGCCCAGTTCATAAGATATCCGTGCCGCATCGCCGGTCAGATCAAGTTTTGCCAGCGCATTGGCAAAAAGCGCGGCAAAAGGCACCTCAAGTTCCACATCCTTCATCCGCGCATAGGCCAGCGGCAGGCGCTGCTCAATCGCTGCCACGTCGCCTTTTGCCAAAGCCGCATCAAAGCGTTGGAACGCATCGGCACGGTCCCAAACCCCACCCGACGCAGAAGGCGTGCGATCGGTGTAAAGCCCCAGCAGGACGTTTGGCGCAATCGCGCCCAGATGTGCCAACCGTTCGGCGGCCTCTATCTGCGCTTTCCATCCGGCGCGGTCTGACAGTTCGGCATGGGCAAAGGCGGCGGGCAACGTGGCGGTCGACACCGGCTCGCCCAACGCATCATAAATCCGCCAGACCAAAGGTGAGATCGGTTTGGGCGGCGGCGGCATCGGATCGCCGTCAAACAAATCCGGGTCCAGAAACCGTGTCAGCAGCAGATCATCCACCGGTTCAGTTTGCCCAAGCGCCTGCGAAGTGCGCAATGTCAGTGCTGCGGTTGACCAATCTGAGGCGCGCGCCAGACAAAACACCCGCGCGGTCAAGGTGGGTGCCAAACCCGGCGCCCCTTGCATCACCTCGCAGGCCGCACCTTCTTCCCCCGTCAACAGCGCCACATCAAAGCTGCGACGGAACAATTCGGGTGAACTGGTGGGCCCTGCGGCATTGATCAAGGCCTGTGCCTGATCCAGCGCGCCAATCTCCAGCAGCTTGTCTATGCGCGCCATCAGCAACACGCCTGACCCGGCAGAATCCGGCGGCGCGTCGGCTTCGGCCAGCAACACCGTCATCAACAGGCCCTGCATTGCGGGCAAGCCGTCCATCCGCACGGCACCGATTGCCGTGACGATGTCGGCACTGCGGCCCGGCCCCCATAATCTGCGAGGAAAACCGGTAACGGCGGCGGGCAGCAGCCCCACGGCATCGGGCGACGGCCCACCCAAAACGGAAACCGCCACAGGTTGCGGCAAGACACTGGTTTGGGTTACAGCCACTTCACCCGCAACAGCCGGCAGCGTCGCCTGGCTGCCGTTTACCACGGGGGCGGGGGAAACCGGATCCGAAGCCGCGGGCTGCACGCCCGTGGCAGGCGGCGCTTTGATCGATTGCGACAACCAGTTGATCGCCGACAACGGGCGTTTTTCGGCAAAGGCGGCTGGTGCGCAGATCCCAGCGAGAACGGCAATAAACGCCCAGATCCGGCTACTGCGCATTCAACACCACCGGTTGTTTCACCTGTTGGCGCACTGGCGTCATATCGGCCAGATACGCATAACCTACCAAGCCTACAAACCCCAAAACCACCAACAACCCCACCAGTTTTATCAAACGCCCCATGCCCGTTTTGCCTTTTTGAAAAGCCCAAGGCTTGCCCCGGTGCTGTCGTGTCGGGCAGACCGCTGTTTTGATACCCCGATTTGCCTGCGAATATATATGGCATTTCATCCAACTTCACGCCATTCAAGGAAGAAAGACTGCGCTTTCGGCGGCGGGCCGCCTTTATGGATCAAACTGTCAGTATAGACAGGGATAAACAGGGTGCGACGACAAAAATGATGCGGCTAACAAAGACCGTGGTGATGGTTGGCATGATGGGGGCGGGCAAAACGGCGGTGGGGGCGGCGCTTGCCCGTGCGCTGTCGGTGCCTTTTGTTGATTCGGATGACGAGATAACCCGCGCCGCAGACCGTTCCATTGCCGAGATTTTCGCCCGCGACGGCGAGCCGTTTTTTCGCGCCCGCGAATCCGAGGTGTTGGGCCGTTTGCTGCGCGGAACACCGTGCGTCTTGTCCACCGGAGGCGGCGCGTTTTTGTCGGCCCCCAACCGCGATTTGGTGCGCATGTCCGGCGTTTCGGTATGGCTGCGCGCCGATCTGGATTTGTTATGGCAGCGCGTGCGCCACAAAACCACCCGGCCGCTGTTGCGCACGGCCAATCCCCGCGAAACCCTGCGCGCCCTTTACGATGCCCGTAAGCCGTTCTACCAGATGGCCGATATTGTTGTAGACTCGTCCGCCGATCTGTCGGTCGAGGATATGGCGCAGCGGGTGGTGGATGCTCTTGGTCTGCGGGCCGATGTTCTGGAAAGGACGTAAGATGGCCGTAGATGTTGTCGATGTTGCGCTGGGAACGCGCAGCTATGAGGTCCGCATCGGGCCGGGGTTGATTGCAGATGTCGGCCGCCAGATAGCGCCCTTGCTGCACCGCAAGAAAGTGGCCGTGATCACCGACGAAACCGTCGCAGCCCAGCATCTGATGGCACTTGCCGCGTCATTGGAAGCCATGGGAATTGCGATGACTGCCCTTGCCATCCCGACCGGCGAGGGCAGCAAAGGCTGGCACCAACTGGAACGCAGCGTTGAGTGGCTGTTGGATCAAAAGATCGAACGCCGCGATGTGGTGATTGCGTTTGGCGGGGGCGTTGTGGGCGATCTGGTGGGGTTTGCAGCCTCAATTCTGCGGCGCGGTGTGCGATTTGTGCAGGTGCCCACAACCTTGCTGGCGCAGGTTGACAGTTCCGTTGGCGGCAAGACAGGCATCAATACCGGCCACGGCAAGAACCTTGTCGGGGCGTTTCACCAGCCCAGCCTTGTTCTGGCCGATATCGACGCCTTGGCCACGTTGCCCGCGCGTGACTTTCTGGCAGGCTACGGCGAAGTGGTAAAATATGGGTTACTGGGCGATGCCGCGTTCTTTGATTGGCTGGAAATCAACGCGCCCGCGATGGTTGCCGGCGATTCTGGCGCGCGACAATATGCGGTCAAACGCGCGGTCGAGATGAAAGCGGGCATCGTGTCGCGCGATGAACATGAGATGGGCGAACGCGCGTTGCTGAACCTTGGCCACACGTTTTGTCACGCGTTGGAAAAGGCAACTGGCTATACCAACCGCTTGTTGCATGGCGAGGGCGTGTCAATTGGCTGTGCGTTGGCGTTTGAACTTTCGCAGCGCATGGGGCTTTGCGCCCAGGAAACCCCCAGCCGGGTGCGGGCGCATCTGCGCGGTTTGGGTCTTAAAACCGATCTGGCCGATATCGGTGGCGATCTGCCTTCGGCCGAGGCGCTGCTTGCCCTGATGGGGCAGGACAAGAAGGTGATCAACGGCAAGCTGCGCTTTATACTGGCGCGCGGCATCGGTCAGGCCTTTGTTGCAGACGATGTGCCGCCCGATCTGGTGCGCAGCGTGTTGCACGATGCGTTGGCACAGCGCCATTGAAGCGGTTCAGGGTTTGACGGACCAAGACCTATTGGAAACCGTGTTCGGGCCAGGCGAGCGGCCGCGATTTCTGGTTTCAATCAAACCTGAACCGCCGCTGATTTGCGGGCTAACCCTGCATCGCCGCGTCATAAATCCGGCAGGTGAATATTTTACTTGCGCCACAAGCCTTGCTGCGTGTCAGATAGGTAACACAACAACGGCAGGACATAGACATGCCGACGCAGGGAAATTTGGCGGGCGACCGCCCCATCGCAATTCGGGTGGAAAGGCTGAAAAAGTCATTCGGCACACATGAAGTGCTGAAAGGTGTGTCGTTGACCGCACGCGAAGGCGATGTTGTGGCCATCATCGGCGGGTCGGGGTCAGGCAAATCGACTATGCTGCGCTGCATCAACTTTCTGGAAACCCCGTCGGGTGGCAGTATTGAAATCGGCGGCGAGGCGGTTGCCATGCACCCCGATGGCCGCCCGTCGGATCGCCGTCAGATCGAACGGCTGCGCCAATCTTTGGGCATGGTATTCCAAAGCTTTAACCTTTGGACGCATAAAACCGTGCTGGAAAACCTGATCGAAGTGCCGTGTCAGGTGATGAAAACCTCTAAATCCGTGGCCGTAACGCGCGCCGAGGCTTTGCTTGCCCGCGTGGGTCTGGCCGAAAAAGCCGGGGCCTATCCGGCCTTCATGTCGGGCGGTCAGCAACAACGCGCGGCGATTGCGCGGGCGCTGTGCATGGAACCCCGCGCGATGTTGTTTGATGAGCCGACCTCGGCGCTTGATCCTGAATTGGTCGGCGAAGTGCTGCAAGTGATCCGGGGGCTGGCCGATGAAGGCCGCACGATGATTTTGGTCACGCACGAGATGAAGTTCGCCCGCGAAGTCGCCAGCCACGTGATCTATCTGGTCAATGGCGTGATCGAAGAAGAAGGCCCGCCCGAACAATTGTTTGGCGCGCCAAAATCCGATCGCTTGAAACAGTTCCTGAAATCAGTCAGTTAACACCGTATCTTAAAGTAACCTATGAGGAAAACATGAAGAAAATCATCCTTGCCACCTTCGCCACACTGGCCTTCGGCACCGCCGCACTGGCCGAGCCTTTGAAAATCGGTATCGCGGCTGAACCCTATCCGCCTTTTGCGTCACCTGACGCTGCAGGTGCCTGGGTTGGCTGGGAAGTCGATTTCATCAACGCGGTTTGTGCCGCCGGCGAAATGGACTGCGTGATCACCCCCGTAGCATGGGAAGGCATTATTCCCTCGCTGACCGGTGGGCAGATTGACGCCATTATGGCGTCGATGTCGATCACCGAAGAACGCAGCAAAACCATCGCGTTTTCGGACAAATACTATAACACCCCCACGGTGATTGTCGCGACCAAAGGCGCTGGCATGACGCCGGATGCTGCAGGCATGACCGGCAAAGTTATCGGTGTGCAAGTGTCTACCGTGCATGAAGCTTATGCGCAAAAATACTTCGCAGCCACCGCTGCCGAGATCAAAACCTATCAAACCACCGACGAAGGTTTTCAGGATCTGGCAGCCGGACGGGTGGATGCAAGTCAGGCTGACAGCATTGCCATCGACGCGTTTATGGCCACCGATGCGGGCAAGGCCTGCTGCGAAGTGATTGGTGCTGTTGCCGATGATGTCGCAATTCTGGGACTGGGCGTGGGTGTGGGCCTGCGTCAGGGCGAGGATGAGTTGAAAGCCAAGTTCAACGCGGCCATCGCCAAGGTTATCGCCGATGGCACCTATGACGCGATCACCAAGCCCTACTTCGCATCGTCGATCTACGGCGGCTAAGGCCAATGCTGGCCCCCCTGATGGCGGCTACGGCTGCCGAACTGTTGGCATGGTCCCCCCCGGGTTGGGGGGCCACGCTGATCGTGGGCTTGGGCAAAACCATTCTGATCGCCGCCGGGGCCTATGCCTTGGGGCTGTTCATTGGGGTGCTGGGGGCGTTTGGCAAACTTTACGGCGGGCCGATCACCAAAGACCTGCTTGCCGTTTACACAACCCTTGTGCGCGCGGTGCCCGAACTGGTGCTGCTGCTGTTGATCACATTCGCCGCCAAGGATGCCATCAACGCGGTGCTGCGCGGCAATGGATTTGATCCGATTGATTTTTCAGGCGTCGTGGCGGGGATTATCGTCCTTGGCGTGGTTCAGGGTGCCTATTCCACCGAAGTGTTGCGCGGGGCCATCCTGTCAGTGCCCGCAGGCCAGATAGAGGCTGGTCGCGCCATGGGCATGTCGCCGTTCAAAATCGCCCAACGCATTACTCTACCCTTGATGACGCTGGCCGCCGTGCCGGGTCTGGCCAATCTGTGGCTGACCTGCACGAAAGATACGGCGTTGCTGGCGGTGATCGGGTTTATCGAGCTGACCAAAGCCACCTCGCTGGCGGCGGGCACGACGAAATCGTTCCTGACGTTTTATCTGGCGGCGGGGGCGCTTTATCTGGCGTTGTCGCTGGTATCAGGGGCGGTGTTCAGCCGGATTGAACGCTGGGCCCGGCGCGGCCAACGCAATGCCGGGGGCGGTGGGATATGACCGCCTTTGTGCGCCCGCATCGGATAGTGTTGATCGCCATTGGGGCAGGCATCGTTTTATGGTCTGCGATGGCGCTGAACTGGTCTTGGCTGGCGACGCCGAAATACCTTGATCTGTTGCCATTGGCGATCTGGCGCACCATCTGGCTGACAGTGGTCACGATGATCCTGGGCATGCTGCTGGCGATCCCGCTGGGCTTTGCCATGGCACAGGGCCCCGCTTGGCTGGCAGTGCCCGCGCGCGTCTATTGCAGCATCATCCGTGGCACGCCGTTGTTGTTGCAACTTTGGCTGCTGTATTACGGGCTGGGATCGGTGTTTGCGCAGTTTCCCGAAATTCGCGACAGCTTTATGTGCCCATTTTGCGCCAAGCCTGGCCCTATGCGGTGCTGGCACTGACCCTGTCTGTCGCAGGCTATGAAGGCGAGGTGATGCGCGGCGCGTTCAAAGGGGTGCCGGGTGGCCAGTTGGAAGCCGCCCGCGCGATGGGCATGCCGCGGATGAAAATCTTCTTGCGCATTTGGCTGCCGCAGGCCTTGCACCGCGCATTGCCCACCATTGGCGGCGAGACAGTTTTGCAAATGAAATCAACACCTTTGGTTGCGACAATCACCGTGGTTGATATTTATTCGCTGGCCAAACGCGTCACCCAAGACACTTTCATTGTCTATGAACCGCTGCTGTTGCTGGCACTGGTCTATATGATTTTGGCCGGGATGATCGTGTTGCTGTTCAAATGGTTCGAGGCGCAAATTCCGTCGCGCACCGCTTAACCTTATTACAACTTGACTAAAATTTGTTTCATCTGTCCAAAAATATCCCACGGGGGAGTCCCAATATCGCAGATATTGGGGCGGGGGTGTGAAAACCCCCACTTGCCGCGCCAACCCCGTTAACTGCCCCCCAACCGCAATCGCGCGAACAAAACGCAGCCGTCCAGACCGTTCTTCACGGCCACCGCATCACTGCGCCGCAGCCAGTCCAGCCACAACCCATCCAGCGTCGCCATGATCATATCGGCCACCACCGGCACCCGTTCGATCGCATAATCGGCGGCCATCCGCTCTAACAACGTCTCGACAGCACCACGATGGCTGTCATACAAGCCCCGCTCTATCGCCGCGATATCGGTTTCGGTCAGGGCCGCCGACCACAGATCAATGCGCAGGCGCAGATGCGCGGGCGTCATCAGATCGGGGGTAAATCCGGCCCGCAAGAACCTGTCCAAGCGTTCTGTCGGGGTGCCGCCGCGCACGTCCAACTGGGCGCGGCCCGCCGCCTGCACCGCTTCGGCGGCCAGGGTAAAGGCGGCCACCAGCACCCCGTTCATGTCTTTGTAATGATAGCTGATATGGCCCAGCGATATCCCCGCTTCCGCGGCCACTTTGCGCGCGGTGACACCTGCGTGCCCAACCTGCTGCAAACAGCGTAAGGCCGCGGCGGCAATTTGCGCACGGCGGTCTTCGGCGCTTCGGCGTTCCATCGGGCGGGGTGGGGTTATTGGCATCGGCAAAATCCAAAGGGGGCGCATCCCCCTTCACTTTGTGCCCCCAATCGCCCAAAAGGGCAACGGCAACCGGGGATAACCATGACAACGGCGTTTGGCTTTACACTGCATGGCACCGATGGGCGGGCACGCACCGGGGTTATTTCCACCCCGCGCGGCGATATTCGCACGCCTGCGTTTATGCCTGTTGGCACGGCGGCCACCGTCAAAGCGATGCTGCCGGGATCGGTGCGCGCGACGGGGGCGGATATTTTGTTGGGCAACACCTATCATCTGATGCTGCGCCCTACGGCCGAACGCATCGCCAATCTGGGGGGGCTGCACCGGTTCATGAACTGGGATCGGCCGATTTTGACAGATTCGGGCGGCTTTCAGGTGATGTCGCTGTCGGCCTTGCGCAAACTGACCGAAGAGGGGGTGCGGTTTTCCAGCCACTATGACGGGTCCAAACACATGCTGTCGCCTGAACGCAGCATGGAGATTCAAAAACTGCTCGGGTCTGATGTTGTCATGTGCTTTGACGAATGCCCCGCACTGCCCGCCACAGATGCCGAGGTTGCAAAGTCGATGGCGCTGTCGATGCGGTGGGCGCAGCGCAGTCGCGATGCCTTCGGGGATCGCCCCGGCCATGCGCTTTTTGGCATCATGCAGGGCGGCGTCACGCAAGCCTTGCGCGAAGAATCCGCCAAAGCCCTGACGGAAATCGGTTTTGATGGCTACGCAGTTGGCGGTTTAGCGGTGGGTGAGGGGCAGGCAGCGATGTTTGGCGTGCTGGACTATGCCCCGGATATGCTGCCCACCGATAAACCGCGCTATCTGATGGGGGTGGGCAAGCCCGATGATATCGTGGGGGCTGTCGCGCGTGGCATTGATATGATGGATTGCGTGTTGCCATCCCGGTCGGGCCGCACCGGGCAGGGCTGGACGCGGCGCGGTCAGGTCAATCTGCGCAACGCCCGCCACATCGACGATCCGCGTCCACTGGACGAAAACTGCAGTTGCCCCTGTTGTGCCAGCTATTCCCGCGCCTATCTGCACCACGTGCTGCGCAGTCAGGAAATCATCGCATCCATGCTTCTGACATGGCATAATCTGCATTACTACCAACAGCTTATGCAAGGTTTGCGCGATGCTATTGCCACCCAGACCCTGACGCTGTTCGTGGCCGATTTCCATGCGCTTCGCGCTGATGGCGATATCGAGCCGGTCTGAGGGCCGCCATTAAGGCGCCCCCCGAAACAGAGTTCCTCGCAATCTGCTAAAATCTTGATCAAACCAGACTTGCCCCGGCGCAAGCGTCGGCGCATTATTGTTGCAATGCAATGGTTGACAGCCCCCCCGGCCGATACCAGATATAGCGTCTGAAGGGGATGATCAAACGGCTGCCGCGCGTTGGGGCCCTGACCGTCCTGCCAATAAAGGATACCCAAATGACTGACAAACTTAGCCTCAGTTACCCGGTTTTGCCGCTGCGCGATATCGTGGTGTTTCCGCATATGATCGTGCCGCTGTTCGTGGGGCGTGAAAAATCGGTGCGCGCGCTGGAAGAGGTGATGGCGGACGACAAGCAAATTCTGCTTTCGTCACAAATCGACCCATCGGTTGACGATCCATCCATCGACGGCATCTACCGTGTCGGGGTGCTTGCAAATGTTCTGCAACTGCTGAAATTGCCCGATGGCACCGTCAAAGTGCTGGTAGAGGGGAAAATGCGGGTCAAAATCACGGAATTCATTGAGAATTCCGTATATTTTGAGGCCCGTGCCGAAGCCCTGTCGGAAACCCCCGGTGATAAACCGTCAGCCGGGGCGCTGGTGCGGGCGGTGGCCGAAGAATTTGAACGCTATGCCAAGGTCAAGAAAAATATCCCCGAAGAGGCGCTTTCGGCGGTGTCGGAAACCCGTGAACCCGCCCGTTTGGCCGATCTGGTTGCGGGGCATCTTGGGATTGACGTGGCAATCAAGCAAGACATGTTGGAAACGCTGGATGTCGCCGAACGGCTGGAAAAAGTCTTCGGCCAGATGCAAGGCGAGATGAGCGTTTTGCAGGTGGAAAAGAAGATCAAATCGCGGGTGAAAACCCAGATGGAACGCACCCAGCGCGAATATTATTTGAATGAGCAGATGAAGGCCATTCAGAAGGAACTGGGCGACGGCGAAGAAGGCCAGAACGAATTGGCCGAACTTGAGGCCCGGATCAAGAAAACCGCCTTTTCAAAAGAGGCGCGCGACAAGGCCGAGGCAGAGCTGAAAAAGCTGAAGAATATGAGCCCGATGAGCGCGGAAGCAACTGTTGTGCGCAACTATCTTGATTGGCTGCTGGCGGTGCCGTGGGGCACGAAAAGCCGCGTCAAAAAGGATCTGGGGGCGGCCCAAAAGGTGCTGGACGCCGATCATTATGGCCTTGAAAAGGTCAAGGACCGCATTGTTGAATATCTTGCGGTGCAGGCGCGGTCGGCCAAGTTGAAAGGCCCGATCCTGTGCTTGGTCGGCCCCCCCGGCGTGGGTAAAACCTCGCTTGGCCGGTCGGTTGCCAAGGCCACGGGGCGCGAATTTATCCGCATTTCCTTGGGCGGTGTGCGTGACGAATCCGAAATTCGCGGCCACCGACGCACCTACATCGGCTCTATGCCCGGTAAGATCATTCAGGCGCTGAAAAAGGCAAAAACAACCAACCCGTTGATTTTGTTGGATGAGATTGACAAGATGGGGCAGGATTTCCGCGGCGATCCGGCATCGGCCATGCTGGAGGTGTTGGACCCTGAACAAAACTCGACGTTCATCGACCACTATATGGAAGTCGAATATGATCTGTCGAACGTGATGTTTATCACTACCGCCAACAGCTATAACATGCCCAGCCCGCTGCTGGACCGGATGGAAATTATCCCGCTTTCGGGCTATACCGAAGATGAAAAGCGTGAAATCGCCAAGGGCCATCTGATCGCCAAGCAGACCGAAGGCCATGCGTTGAAAAAGGGTGAATTCTCTATCACCGATGACGCGCTGCAAGAAATCATCCGCACCTACACACGCGAAGCGGGCGTGCGTAATCTTGAGCGTGAAATCGCCAAACTTGCGCGCAAAGCGGTGACCGAGATTGTCAAGAAAACCGCCAAATCGGTGGTGGTGACCCCCGACAAGCTGGAAGGTTATCTTGGCGTCAAGCGCTATCGCTATGGCTTGGCTGAGGCGACCGATCAGGTCGGCGTGGTCACCGGTCTGGCGTGGACGTCCGTTGGCGGTGAATTGCTGTCTATTGAAGCGTTGCGGCTGCCCGGCAAGGGGCGGATGAAAACCACAGGCAAACTGGGCGATGTAATGAAAGAAAGCATCGAAGCGGCGGCGTCATTCGTGCGCTCTATCAGTCCAGAAATTGGCGTCAAACCGCCGAAATTCGAAACGCTGGATATCCACGTCCACGTGCCGGACGGGGCGACGCCCAAAGACGGCCCTTCGGCAGGTCTGGCGATGGTCACGGCGATTGTGTCGGTGTTGACGGGCATTCCGGTGCGCAAAGATATCGCCATGACCGGCGAGGTTTCCTTGCGTGGCAATGCGATGCCGATCGGTGGGCTGAAAGAGAAACTGCTGGCGGCGTTGCGCGGCGGGATCAAGACTGTGTTCATTCCGGTTGAGAATGAAAAAGATCTGATAGAGATCCCCGATAACGTCAAAGCCGGGCTGATCATTATTCCGGTCAGCAACGTGCGTGAAGTGCTGGCGCAGGCCTTGGTGCGGCAACCCGAAGCGGTGGAATGGGACGAAGCGGTTGAAGAAGCCGCTGCCGCAGCCCGCGCGCTGGCATCTGGAACAGTGGCACCACGATCTGCGCACTGATCGTTAAAGCCAGGCAATTGACGGCGCGACCTTTACCTTGGTCGCGCCGTTTTTATTTGTAAAATTTGGCGTAAGTGATCAGAACTGTTTCCAGTTTGGAATTAATAATCTACGGTCGTTTTCAAACAAGAAACAACGAAAGAGCCCAGCCATGCCTGCGAAAATTGCTGCCCCGAAAACGATCGCCATTAAGAAAAACGCCACCAAAGGTGCTGGGCCAAAGGCTGTTGCTGACAAGAAAATCGCAGGCGCCGCCAAGGCTGCCCCGGCGCACGACGCGGGCGATGGCGCAGATGCCAAGGTGTCTGTCGCGCTGCGGGTCAAGGATTTGGTCGAGCGGGTATCAAACGCGGGCGATTTCAAGAAAAAAGAGGTGCGCGACATTGTCGAGGCGACGCTTGTCGAACTGGGTCGCGCGCTTGAATCTGGCGAAGTTCTGAACCTGCCACCCTTTGGAAAACTGCGGGTCGGGCGGTCGCGCGATCTGGCAAACGGGTCTATGATGACGCTGAAACTGCGCCGCATGCCGGCCAAACCCGGTGGCAAAAAGGCAAAAATCGAAGGTCTTGCAGATGCGGGCGAGGCGGGCTAAACATCGCCCTTATGGGAGATTAGCTCAGTGGTAGAGCGCATCGTTCACATCGATGATGTCAGGGGTTCAAATCCCTTATCTCCCACCACTTCCCTTCAATTTCGCTTAAATTTACCTTAAATTTGGCTTCATTTTGGTGAAAATATTCCACGGGGGGGCCTGATCGCTCTGCGATCGAGACGGGGGTGTGAAACCCCCACTTTTAAGCCAGCCACACCGTTATTTTCCGCTCTGGACCAAAATTAGCCCTAAAACCTGACTTGCATCTCCGGCCTGTGTTCAGTAAACGATGCCAAGTTGGGTTGTTAGCTCAGTTGGTAGAGCGTCTCGTTTACACCGAGAATGTCGGCGGTTCGAGTCCGTCACGACCCACCATTCCCTTTATAATCGAAAATTCAGGGCTTTGCGCGCGACAGTTAATGTCATTTCAGCCTGCTGAAATCTTCGCCTTTAACGCCAAACCGCCATGGCGCTCTAGAAACGCAATCACATCATCGACCCCTTTGCCATGCCGCAGTTGCGCCAGAACATAGGGCCGCCCCGCGCGCGCGGCAGTGGTGTCGGCTTCCAACATTACCAGATCAACGCCCACATAGGGTGCCAGATCGGTTTTATTGACCACCAGCAGATCCGACCGCGCCACGCCGGGCCCGCGTTTACGCGGAATGTCCTGGCCTGCGGCAGTGTCGATCACATAGATCGAGATATCGGCCAGCTCGGGTGAAAACGTTGCCGCCAGATTGTCGCCGCCGGATTCGATCAAGATCAGGTCCAGATCGGGAAAGGCCCCGCGCAAATCCGCCACCGCCGCCAGATTAATGCTGGCATCTTCGCGGATCGCAGTGTGCGGGCAACCGCCGGTTTCCACCCCCCTGATCCGGTTTGCGGGCAGCACTTGGGCGCGGGTCAGATAATCGGCATCTTCGCGGGTGTAAATGTCATTGGTGATCACCGCCATCGAACAACGATGCGCCAAGGCGCGGCACAAATGTTCGGTCAAAGTGGTCTTGCCAGCCCCCACCGGGCCGCCAATACCTACGCGCAACGGGCCGAGATCAGTCATGTGCGGTAAATCCTTACGTCCATGGTTTCGTGTCGCATTGCCGCCAGATCGGCCCCGATTGTGGCGGTGGTGATGTCTGAAAGGCCCGCGGTGGCAGCGGCATCGGCTACGGCGATGATCACCGGGTGCAGGGCCGTCAGAACACGCTGCCCAGCGGATTGGCCTAAGGGCACAAACCGCACAGCAACGGATACCAGATTGGCGGCGAAAGCGTGCAAATAAAGCGCGATCACTTGGGTGGGCGGCAGGGCCAATCTGGCCGCAGCCTGACCAACCGCGACACTCAAAGGGCCGGGATCAACCCAATTGCCCAACGCCGAAACCCCCCGTGCAAAGGCAACCCCTTGATCCATAGTCTCGACCAGCCGTTCGCGCGACGGGGCCAGCGCGCGGGCATAGTCAGCCAAGGCGGCATGATCGGCCCCGTGCCGCAGCGCCTGCGCCAAAATCACAGCATCTTGCCATCCGGTGCCATGCTGCAAAACATCCCCCAGCCAGGCTTGCGCGGATGCAGCATCGGTCACATCGCCCGCCGATATCGCCCATTCCAGCCCGTGCGAATAGGCATAGGCCCCGGTCGGAAAAGCAGGCGACAGCCATTGCATCAGCGACAGCAGGGCAGGCGTGTCGGTCATCCTTTACCCATCTGAAATACCGCCGTTACGGCGAACCCGGATTGATCCGGCCCGTGATCATGCCCCAGCGTGCGGCCATGGCCATAGGCACCGCCTTCGGGGGTGAAAGGCTCCATCCGGTAGTCTATCCCGGCTTCCATCTGCCGCAGCATCGCCTCCAGCACATGGTCTTGGCGGATCAGCAACCGCGCAGCTTCAATCTGGCACGGCGTGTGGCGGTTGCCGATATGCCAGGCCAATCGTGCCAGATCACCGGTGATCGCCAGAACCGGTTCTTCGGCGGCAATCACTTCGATCAGGCGGCCATCCAGCAGTTCAAACGCGTCGCCGTGTGCCATGCTGGTGGTTTCGGGCAGGCTGACGAGAAACCCCTCGGCATGTGCGGTTTCCAACCGTTTGCGGCGCAAAAACCGCTCATCATAGCTGAGGATTACCCGATCAAAGGCGTTTGACCAGTGGCCAGCGCGGTGCAAAACATGGGCGGCGGGAAGATCGGGCATCGGGCCTCAATACAGGAAATAGCGTTGCGCCAGCGGCAGTTCCGACGCGGGTTCACAGGTCAGAACCTCGCCATCCGCGCGCACGACATAGGTTTCGGAATCCACTTCGATCTGCGGGGTCGCATCGTTCAGGCGCATGTCAGCCTTTCCGATGCCCCGGCAGTGTTCTACCGCAACAGTGTCTTTGGCCAGTCCCAACCGAGTGCCGATGCCATTTTCAAACCCCGCGCGGCTGACGAAAATCACCGCGTTGCGTTCTACCGACCGCCCCAAAGCGCCAAACATCTGACGGGTATAAACCGGTTGCGGCGTAGGGATTGACGCGTTCGGATCGCCCATTTGTGCCACCACAATCACCCCGCCCAACAGCACCATTTCGGGCTTGGCCCCAAAGAACGCCGGGCTCCACAACACCAGATCGGCACGTTTGCCCACCTCGATACTGCCGATATGGGCGGACATGCCATGCGCAATCGCCGGGTTGATGGTGTATTTCGCGATATAGCGCTTGATACGGAAATTATCCGCGCGCCCCAGATCTTGCGGCAAAGCCCCGCGTTGCTGACGCATTTTATGCGCGGTTTGCCAGGTGCGGGTGATCACTTCGCCGACCCGACCCATCGCTTGGCTGTCAGAAGAAATCACCGAAAACGCGCCCATATCGTGCAAGATATCCTCGGCGGCGATGGTTTCGCGCCTAATCCGGCTTTCGGCAAAGGCCACGTCTTCGGGCACCCGGCGGTCAAGGTGATGGCACACCATCAGCATATCAAGATGTTCTTCGATGGTGTTGACGGTGTAGGGCATCGTCGGATTGGTCGATGACGGGATCACATTCGGGTGGCTGACAACCTTAATGATATCAGGGGCATGGCCGCCGCCCGCCCCTTCGGTATGAAAAGCATGGATGGTGCGGCCTTTGATGGCGGCAAGGGTGTTTTCGACAAAACCGGACTCGTTCAAGGTATCGGTATGGATCATCACTTGAATGTCCATCGCGTCAGCGACGCTTAGCGCGCAATCAATCGTGGCAGGCGTGGTGCCCCAATCTTCGTGCAGTTTCAACGCACAAGCCCCGGCGTTCACCATTTCATGCAAAGGCTCGGGCAGGCTGGCGTTGCCCTTGCCGGAAATCCCCACGTTGATCGGCAGCGCATCAAAGGCCTGCATCATCCGGCCAATATGCCAAGGCCCCGGTGTGCAGGTGGTGGCAAGCGTGCCATGCGCGGGGCCAGTGCCACCGCCCAAAATCGTGGTGATCCCGGAATGCAGCGCGTCTTCAACCTGCTGCGGGCAGATGAAATGGATATGCGCGTCCATGCCGCCTGCAGTTAAAATCCGGCCTTCGCCGGCAATAATCTCAGTTCCCGGTCCGATAATGATGTCAACGCCGCTTTGCGTATCCGGGTTGCCCGCCTTACCAATCCGCGCAATCCGTCCATCACGCAGGCCCACATCGGCCTTATATATGCCGGTGTAATCGACGATCAGCGCGTTGGTAATCACCGTGTCCATCGCACCGCCCGCACGTGAAATCTGGGATTGCCCCATGCCATCGCGGATCACCTTGCCGCCGCCGAACTTCACCTCTTCACCATACGTCGTCAGATCGCGTTCGACCTGCAAGACCAGGTCCGTATCGCCCAACCGAAGCCGATCCCCCGTGGTGGGGCCATACATGCTGGCATAAGAGGCGCGGGAAATTGGGGTGGGCATCTACAAATCCCCCATCACGGCGGCGTTAAACCCGAACACCCGGCGCAAACCGCCCAAAGGCACCAGCCGCACTTCGCGGCGTTGGCCCGGCTCAAACCGCACAGCGGTGCCTGCGGCAATGTCCAGCCGCAGGCCATGGGCGGCGCCACGATCAAAGGCCAACCCCGTATTGGTTTCGGCGAAATGATAGTGGCTGCCGACTTGCACGGGCCGGTCGCCGGTATTGGCGACGATTAAAACCACGGCAACAGCGTCTGCATTCAAGATGATATCCCCCTCTGCGGGAAAGATTTCACCCGGAATCACAGCTTGCCTGCTTTGCGCAGATAAAACACCAAACCCACCAAAGCCGTTGCACAAACCAACATGGTCAGATGATCCGGCTGGGTCACCAGATGCGCAAGATTGGCCAGGAAATCAGGCGGATGCCCCCCCGCATGGGCAAAAGCAGCGACGGGGCTTAGGGAAAAGACAGCTATAAATCGTTTCATATCAATATCTTACCTTATCGGGTGGTGAACAGTGACAAGCTTAGTGCCGTCGCGAAACGTCGCCTCGACCTGCACCGAATGGATCATCTCGGGGATGCCTTCCATACACTGATCGGCGGTGATCACATGGCCGCCCGCCTGCATCAGATCAGCGACTGACCGGCCATCGCGCGCGCCTTCAACGACGAAATCGGTGATCAGCGCAATCGCTTCGGGGTGGTTCAACCGCACGCCCCGCGCCAGACGGCCCCGCGCCACCATGGCCGCGACCGAAATCAGCAGTTTGTCCTTTTCGCGCGGGGTCAGGTTCATTGCATCTCTCCTATATCTGCCAAACGCGCGGGGTTGGCTGGCCGGGGCGCAGCACTGCCAATACCCGCAAAACCTGCCGCCGCAACGGCCAGCCGTCTTGCGCCATCAACCGCAGGGTCAACTTGCCATCCCATCCCGACGCCGCCGCATGCACCCCCGGCTCATTCAGCGCCGCGCACACGGCCGCCAACGCATCCTGTGCATCCTTGGTAACAAAAGCCAGCGAACACAGGGCCTTGGCGCCCCCCAAAAGAGCTGGACTTTCGGCCAGACTGCCATCGTTCAGCGCGAAAGGGTCGATGACCACCGGGCGGCCCTGCATCCAGATTTCGCGGCGGTCCAGCAGAGCCAGATGGCTGACAACCTCGCCCATTGCGGCGCGCCCCAAAACGATCGTTTCCAGCATCAGGCAGCCTGCACCCGCGCCAAGATCTATCCGGGTCTTGCGCTGCAACGCGCTGGCCTGAAATAAGATGGTTTCTTGCGGCACCCAATCCAGCCACCCCCCGGCCCCAACCGTGGCCGATACGTTGACCACAGCAACCCCCGACGCCGACTTATACGCGCGCTCTGCGGTTTGGGTGGTGGCCACGGCGCGCACGCCATCGCCCAAAGTGATCTGATAGCTTAGCCAGTCGCCCCCTGTCAGCCCGCCCGAGGTGTTCAAAAACACCAGCTCTGGCACGGCAGTCGCGCTACCCAGCGGCAAAATCACTTTGGCAGACCCCGATTGCGCCATATCCAGCAGCCGCACCCGCCCGGCCCGCATTGCCAAAGACACCGCCGCCGCCCCATGGCTGCGCTGCATCCTTATGACGGGGGCGGAAAAAGTCATGTCAACTCCATTTGCCAAAGTTTTGCGCGTTGTCGTCGCGGTTTCAATAGCCGTCCTGCCGGTCAACCCGCCGGGCCTTCGATTCTGGCTGAAATTTCAGCACGCGCAGATTTTTTGCGCAAATTTTAGGCACACGCGAGGTGAGCCCGCGACAGCAGACCTTTTCAGTGCCTAACCAAATCACGAAAACGCAGAGGGGTTGTGCAGCCATAGCGCTTGTAACCCCAGCCGCGATTGTCATCTTAAAGGCACGCAACTGAACAGGTATGATATGAGCTGGTCCCCCCTCCTTGATGCATCTATCCCGATTGGCGATGCGGTTGATGCCATTGAAACCGTGATCATCGCCCGCGCCCGTGATTTGGGCGGGTTTGAAGTGCGCCGCGCCCTGCCGTCGGTGCAACGCCAAATGGTGGGTCCGTTCATCTTTTTTGATCAGATGGGTCCGGCGGAATTTCTGACGGGGCAGGGCGTGGATGTGCGCCCGCACCCCCATATCGGCTTGGCAACAGTGACCTATCTGCTGAAAGGCCGCATCCATCACCGCGATTCCCTTGGCACCGATGCATGGATTTCACCCGGCGAAGTTAACCTGATGGTGGCAGGGCAAGGCATCACACATTCCGAACGCATGGATGGCCCGGCCAAGCACACCCCGCAAAGCCTGTTCGGATTGCAGACATGGCTGGCCGTGCCGAAAACCCGCGAAGACGATACGGCTGCATTCCATAACGCCCCCGCCGCTGCGTTGCCGCTGCTGGAAGCCGAAGGCAAACACGTGCGCCTGATCCTTGGATCAGCTTGGGGGGCGCATGTCGATCTGCCGCTGCCGTCGGAAACCTTTTATGCCGATGCGACTTTGGCCGCGCATGCCAGCCTGCCTTTGCCTGACAATCACGAAGATCGCGGCGTTTATGTGCTGCAAGGCACAGTAGCACAGGGCGGGCAAAGCTATGGGGCGGGCGCTATGCTGGTGTTCCGTCCCGGTGATCAGGTGTCGGTGCAAGCAGGGGATGCCGGCGCGCGGATCATGGTGTTGGGCGGTGCCACAATGGACGGGCCGCGCTATATCTGGTGGAACTTTGTAGCCTCCAGCCAGGACCGCATTGATGCCGCGCGCGAGGCATGGCGCGCGGGCGATTGGGCGCATGGCCGCTTCCAATTGCCGCCGGGCGACAATGTTGATTTCATCCCAGCCCCGCCCAAACCCCAATAAGACGGCTCAAAAAGCCCGCCCGTCACAAATCCCCAAAATTCATCTAAAATTTGCGCTTCATCTGTTCAAAAATATCCCACCGGGGCGTCTCAATTGATCTTCAATTGAGACGGGGGTGTGAAACCCCCACTTGCTTTTGCCCCACAGCTAAGGTGTGCCAATCCCAAAGTTTTCCCTTCTCCCGCC
This sequence comes from Cypionkella sp., assembly GCA_031384605.1. Lineage (GTDB taxonomy): Bacteria > Pseudomonadota > Alphaproteobacteria > Rhodobacterales > Rhodobacteraceae > JANNAT01. The sequence continues at coordinate 39,262 of JANNAT010000094.1, read as the reverse complement.
AAACCCCGCTTGACGCCGCCGCGCCACTTTCGTAATACCCCCACACGCCGGGCAACCGGGGTGCAATGCGCGGTGGTAGCTCAGTTGGTTAGAGTACCGGCCTGTCACGCCGGGGGTCGCGGGTTCGAGTCCCGTCCGCCGCGCCAATGCATCCTTTGTCCGACCTGTGAAATGCGCGGTGGTAGCTCAGTTGGTTAGAGTACCGGCCTGTCACGCCGGGGGTCGCGGGTTCGAGTCCCGTCCGCCGCGCCACTTTCACTGATTATCACAACCTTTTGATATCACAACTTAATCCGGTAGCGGATATGGCCATCACTGGGGGCAATGCTGTCGTAAAGTTTCCGGGCGCGGGTATTTTCCTCATCGGTATGCCAATACAGCCGCTGCCAGCCGCGCGCTGTGGCCAAGGTTTTCAAATCCGCAATCAACGCGCGCCCAATGCCCAACCCGCGCGCCGATGCGTCCACAAACAAATCCTCAAGATAGCAATCATTGCCCCGCACCCATGTTGACGCGTGGTGTTGATGGATCGCAAATCCCAGCACATGCGCATTTTCTACCGCCAGCCGCGCCTTCAAAGCCGAGTCTGAAGACATCAGCCGCGCCCAAGTGAAATCAGTAATCGCGGCGTCTAATTCCACATCGTAAAACGCAAGGTAATCTTGCCACAGCCCCCGCCAGGCGGCCTCATCGCCTGGGCCCGCATCGCGGATAACAAGGCTCATGTCAGACGCGCCAGAATACGCGCCCAAGACCGGATACCTTTGTGGAAACTTTCCACGCCGTATTTCTCATTCGGGGAATGTATATGATCATCATCATGCGCAAAGCCGGTCAGCATGGCGTCCATATCCAGATAGGTTTTGAAATACCCGGCGATAGGAATCGACCCGCCACAACCAACATAGGCGGCAGGCTGACCCCATTCATCGGTCAGTGCGGCGCGCGCGGCTTCAAACGCCGGGTTGTCAATCGACATCACCCCGGCGGGCGAATTACCGTGGCCGTGAAATTCTGCGGTGCAATCTGCGGGTAAATGCGCGCGCACGAAGGCGCGGAAATTGTCGCGGATGGCATCGGGATTTTGGCTCCCCACCAGACGAAACGACACTTTGGCATGCGCCTGTGCCGGCAACACGGTTTTGAACCCATCGCCGGTATAGCCGCCCCAGATGCCGTTTACTTCTGCCGTGGGACGTGACCAGATCATTTCCAGCGGCGTGCGGTCCTCCTCGCCTGCGGGCACTGACAGGCCGACATCGCCCAGAAATTCCGCATGATCAAAGGCCAGCGATTGCCACTGCTGGCGGATATTATCTGGCAATTCAGTGACGCCATCATAGAAATCGGGAATAGTGACGCGGCCCTGATCATCGTGCAGGGCGGCCAGTATCCGTGTCAGAACCCGGATCGGGTTGATCGCGGCACCGCCATACATCCCCGAATGCAGGTCTTTTGAAGGCCCCTGAATGGTAACCTCCTCGCCCACCAGTCCGCGCAGCATGGTCACGATTGCCGGGGTTTTAGAGGCAAACAGCCCGGTGTCGCAGATAAGGGCGATATCGGCATGAAGTTCCGCTGCGTTTTGTTGCATAAACGGGATCAACGATGGCGATCCGGATTCCTCTTCGCCCTCAAAGAACATCGTCAGCCGGCCGGGCAGGGTGCCGTGCACCGCTTTCCAGGCCCGGCACGCCTCAAGAAATGTCATCAACTGGCCCTTGTCATCGGATGCGCCGCGCGCGCGGATCACCCGGCCCGTGGGCGTCTCTTCGATCACCGGATCAAACGGATCGCGCGTCCACAAGGCCAGCGGATCCACCGGCTGCACGTCATAATGGCCGTAAAACAGCAGATGCTTGTCGCCCGCACCGCCATGCGCCACCACCATCGGATGCCCCGGCGTTGCCCGCGATGATGCGTCAAACCCCAGCGATTGCAGATCTGCCACCAACCAGTCGGCGGCCTTGGCACAGTCAGCGGCAAAGGCCGGATCGGTTGAGATCGAAGGAATGCGCAGCAAGGTCAGCAGCCGTTCAAGGGCCTGCGGCAAGGTTGCATCAATCTGGTCAAGCACAGCGTTCAGGGTCATGGGGTTCTCCGCCAACAGGGCAAATTGCAGCCTAACAGCAGGGCTGGCACTGTCCATAGCGGGCACATCGCGATAAGGTTGGGCGTAAGCTTTTGAATGGGGATGAAGATGCGGGTTGGGATTTTGGCGGCGCTGGCAGCGGTTGTGTTTGCCCCCTTGGCAATGGCCGAACCGATGGATGGCAAAGCGGCGAAAAAGGCGCTTTTCGCGCCAATGAAGGCCGAAGTCGAGATTATGGCTGATGCGGGCCTGCCCAAAGATCAGGCCATCATTTTGAAATCGGTTGGTGCCGGTCAATTGTATTACGGTGCAATTGCGATTTCGCCTGAGAAAGGCCTGATGTTTGAAACCACCGTTGCTGCGGCCAATTACCATGATGGTGCAGCGGCATCGGCTGCGGCGTTGGCGGGGTGCAATGCGGTCAAGCCGGGCAAGAAAGACTGCGTCGTGGCAGCATTGATCCGACCCAAGGGTTGGACCGATAAAGGCCTGTCGCTTTCATCCGATGCCACAGCGGGTTTCAAAGCCGATTATCAGGTTTCCGGATCGGCGCTGGCAATATCGGCGGGGTCTGGCGCTTGGGGGATTGCACCAGATGCGGACGGTGCAATTGCGGCATGTGCGGCGCGAAATCCAGCAGCCAAAGACTGTGCCGTGGTCATTGCGAACTGATAGTTTTGCCAACAAATGCTGCACTTGCACATACAAGATTGGGGGTGCTTTGCCCCCCTTCAGGCGCGCCTTGCTGCGACATAATGTCCAGATCAGTTGCCGGGCCAATCACGGGCGTCTTGCGCGGCAGATTTTTGGGCCAATGGCTGTAGGAGTTGTCGCGATTGATCGCAGTGGGGCCGCGCAAAGCAGGCGAAGTGGCTGAAGGGCAGCTTGCATCTTGTGTGTGTCGCCCGACCCGCCGCTATAGATTGGGGCCAAGACCGGACTGCAGGTTTCAGGCGTCAGCCGGGTTTTTTCAGTGCTAAAGAAATCTGGCCGCCAAAATCCGGTTTGATGTGAAAGATTATAAGCGAAATTAGCGAGATTTTGCCCAAAAATGCGGTTGCGCTTTGGCGAATTACCACGCCCGCACCGAATCTGCGCTAAATCGCGCCGAAGCCGCAGAGTTCGCGTGTTCTGCATATGCAGAATCGGTTGCCCTGTGTTAAAAAATCACCAATACGACAAAACATGAGTCGGCATCGGCACGACTTAGGGATTTCGGGGCAGTGATGGGGCTTAGCGCATGATCGGGCGGAGGTTTCGTACTCCGGTGCCAGCAGTCGACAAACCCAAGGGGTTTGACGATTTTGACCTGCGCCTTGGTGATCTGATGCGCGGCGAACGGGCCACGCTGGGAAAGTCGCTGCTGGATATTCAGCGCGAATTGAAAGTGAAGGCGACCTATATTGCTGCCATCGAAAATGCCGATGTTACCGCGTTTGAAACCCCCGGATTTATTGCAGGCTATGTGCGGTCTTATGCCCGATATTTGGGGATGGATCCCGAATGGGCATTTTCGAAATTCTGTCGTGAGGCCAATTTTGAAGTGGCGCACGGCATGTCGGCGGCGGCGTCATCCGCCTCTGTTGCAGCGCTGCGTGCCCGGCAAAATCTGGCCGAAGGCCGCGATCCCATTTCCAGCCTGAACACCTCTTTCAGCCCTCGCGGCGATAGCCTGTTGTCACAGCTGGAGCCTGGTGCTGTGGGATCATTTGCCGTGCTGCTGGCCTTGATCGGGGCATTGGGCTATGGCGGTTGGTCGGTGCTGCAAGAGGTGCAGCGCGTGCAGTTGGCCCCGGTCGATCAGGCCCCGACTGTTGTGGCCGAACTTGATCCGTTGGCCGGTGTTCAAGGTGGCGCTGCGCTAACGCGGTCTGCTCCGGTGGCGGATGCGGCTGAGACCCAGCTGTTGGCCGACAATGGTGTGACGGCCGATCCGCTTGACCGGCTTTACGAACCCGAGGCGCTTGACGTGCCGGTGATGACGGCACGCGACGGCCCGATTGCTGCGATCAATCCGCGTGCGGCGGGCTTGGTCGCTGATGCAGCCCCGCTTGATGCAACAAGTGCGGCTGTTCCAACCGCCGATGGCACCGTTCAGGTTGTTGCGGCGGCCAAACCGGGTGTCGAAGTGTTGGCAGTTCGCCCATCCTGGGTGCGGATTTCTGCCGCTGATGGCACGGTGTTGTTCGAGAAAATCCTTGATGCGGGCGAGCGTTATTCCGTGCCGCCATTGCAACAGGCCGCTGAACTGCGGTCCGGCAATTCGGGGTCGATCTATTTCGTGGTAAACGGGCAAACCTTTGGCCCAGCAGCGCCCGGCGCGCAGGTCGTCAAGGGCGTGTCTTTGGCATCCGAGGCGCTGACCGCCAGTTATGCGCTGGCTGATCTGACCGGCGACGCCGATCTTGCGCAATATGTAACAGTGGCAGATGCGTCAGTTCCGGTTGTTGCCGATCCTGCGGCACCTGCCGAGTAAGGTAAGCCGCCGGAAGATGTGGCATATGGCCCCGAAGCGGTTGCTCCGGGGCTTTGGTCTGTCTATCTTACGCCCAAGCAGTCGGAAGGATATCGCCATGACCCATAATCCCATTCGCCCGTGGCGCAATATTCAGCGCAGGGTGTCGCGCCAGATCAGCGTGGGCAAAGTTCTGGTCGGCGGCGACGCGCCGATTTCAGTTCAAACCATGACCAACACTTTGACCACCGATATCGCGGCGACAATTGAGCAAATTCAACGCTGTGCAGTTGCAGGCGCCGATATCGTGCGGGTGTCTACCCCCGATCAGGCCAGCACCCAGGCGCTGCGTGAGATTGTCAAGGAATCCCCTGTGCCCATCGTCGCCGATATCCATTTCCACTACAAACGCGCCATAGAAGCGGCTGAGGCGGGCGCTGCCTGCTTGCGCATCAATCCCGGCAATATTGGCGATGCCAAACGGGTGCGCGATGTGGTGCAGGCTGCAAAAGACCACGGCTGTTCGATCCGCATCGGGGTGAACGCAGGGTCACTGGAAAAGCACCTGCTGGACAAATACGGCGAACCTTGCCCCGATGCGATGGTGGAGTCCGGTCTGGACCATATCCGCCTTCTGCAAGACAATGATTTCCATGAATTCAAAATCTCGGTCAAAGCGTCAGACGTGTTCATGGCCGCGGCTGCCTATCAACAACTGGCCGATGCCACCGATGCACCGATCCATCTGGGGATCACCGAAGCGGGCGGGTTGGTATCGGGCACAGTGAAGTCGGCGATCGGCTTGGGCAATCTTTTGTGGATGGGCATCGGCGATACCATTCGGGTGTCGCTGTCGGCCGATCCGGTCGAAGAGGTGAAAGTTGGCTTTGAAATCCTCAAAAGTCTTGGGCTGCGGCATCGGGGTGTGACGATCATTTCGTGCCCCTCATGCGCGCGCCAAGGCTTTGACGTGATCAAAACCGTGCAGGCGCTGGAAGACCGGCTTGCCCATATCACCACGTCGATGTCACTTTCCATCATCGGCTGCGTGGTGAACGGGCCCGGCGAGGCGCTGATGACCGATATCGGCTTCACGGGGGGGGGCGCGGGCAAAGGCATGGTTTACCTCGCGGGCAAGCAAAGCCATACGATGGGCAATGCAGGCATGGTTGACCATATCGTTGATCTTGTTACCAGAAAAGCCGCCGAGATTGATGCGGCAGAAGCCGAAGCAGCCCCCCAGGCAGCGGAGTAGTTCTTTGACAGACCGCCATCCAGCGATCATCCACACCAGTGAGATCGAAGAAGACACCGCCTGGAGCTATCCTGATAGTGACGAAAAACACTCGTTAGGGGCGGCTTTCGGACGGCATTTCGGGCTGGCACGCCTTGGCATTCACCATGAACGTCTTCCGCCCGGCAATCGCAGTTCCTTCCCCCATGCCGAAAGCACCGAAGATGAATTTATCTATGTGATTGAGGGTGCCCCCGATGTTTGGCTTGACGGGCATTTGCACCGCCTGAAACCCGGCGATGGCGTGGGTTTTCCGGCGGGCACGGGGCTGTCACACAGCTTTTTGAACAACACCGATACGGATGTGCGCCTTTTGGTGGTTGGCGATACAAGCCGCGCTGACAATAAAATCTGTTACGCCGTAAACCCGGATCGGCGCGCGCACCGCAGTGATTGGTGGAACGATATCCCCGCACGCACCCTTGGCCCGCATGACGGACTGACAGACGTGCGGCGAAAGGTTATCTCCAAACCTTAAGCCCATAAAACTTGTCTAAAATTTGCATTCATCTGTCCAAAAATATCCCACGGGGGGGCGCCTTGGCATAGCCAAGGGGCGGGGGTGTGAAACCCCCTTTTCCGCAGGCTTTAACATCAGCCTGCGCGTTCATCCGCGACAATGGCCTGCATCGCTTCCAACGGAACATAGCCGCGCAGCAAGGTCTTGTTGATCACAAAGGCCGGTGTTCCCGACAAAGACATCACATCAGCCAGCGCGCGGTTGGCCGCAATCACGGCCGTTACCTCTGCGCTGTTCATCCGGTCAAGAACTGGCTGCGGTTCAACGCCCAATTCCGTTGCAAGCCGCGCCAATGTTGCTGCATCAGGTGCGCCGCGCAGGCCGAAAAGCCCGTCATGCACCGCCTTGTAGGCATCCGGCCCATGCAATTGCAGTATCGAAATCGCAAAGCGCGACGCCAGCACCGAATCTTCGCCCAAAATTGGAAACTCTTTGACAACAAAGCGAATATTGCCGTCCGATTTTACCAGCGCTTCAACATCAGTCTTGGCCTTTCGGCAATAGCTGCAACGGTAGTCGATAAACTCGACAATGGTGATATCGCCGTCGGGATTACCGCCAACCCAGCTTGTGGTATCTTTGAAAATCAGGTCGGCATTTTCGATCAACAATTGCTGATCCCGGCTTACCTCTGCCAACTGCTCGCGTTGTTGCAGCACTTCAAACGCTTCGGCCAGCACTTCGGGGTTTTCCAGCAAATAGGCTTTCACCTCTTCGCGAAAGATTGCCCGTTCGGCAGTCGTCATCTCGCCCAATCCGCCCGACAACAAAGGAGTGGTTGTCAAACAGGCGGCGGTCATCAGGGTGGCGAAGAAAAGACGCATCAGATACCTCGGGCTTAAGACAAGGGCGCAGATCGGGTTGACGAAGGCACTTTGCGCACGCCAATTGGGCGCAACATAAAGGGAATAAGATGGATAGATCAAGCCGGGGTCAGGTGGATGCCTTTATCGTGATGGATATGGTGGCGCAGGCCCGGGCGTTAGAAGCGCAGGGCCGCTCTATTATCCATATGGAGGTGGGCCAACCCGGCACGATGGCACCCGCAGGCGCAAGGGCAGCAGTTGCGCAGGCATTGATGCATGAAACCATGGGCTACACAGTGTCTTTGGGTCTGCCGGAATTGCGCTGTGCAATCGCTGCCCTTTACCGCCGTTGGTATGGTGTCGATCTGAACCCCGACCGGGTGATCGTGACTGCCGGATCATCTGGGGCCTTTGTGCTGGCGTTCTCGGCCTTGTTTGATGCGGGCGCGCGGGTTGGGGTGGGTCAGCCGGGCTATCCGTCTTATCGCCAGATCCTCAAGGCGCTGTCGCTGGTGCCTGTGGGCATTGCCACGTCTGTGGAAAATCGACTTCAACCCACCCCCGCAGATCTGCAAGGCATTGATATCAAAGGGCTGATCGTCGCATCGCCGGGCAATCCATCGGGCACTATGTTGTCGCATGATGCGCTTTCGGCCCTTATCGCCTATGCCGACCAGCACGGCATCAGCTTTATTTCGGATGAGATTTATCATGGTCTGCATTATGATGCCCCCGCCACATCGGCGCTGCAAATCACTGACAATGCCTATGTGATCAATTCATTTTCCAAGTATTTCAGCATGACCGGCTGGCGCATTGGCTGGATGGTGGTGCCGGAATCGCATGTTCGCACTGTTGAAAGGCTGGCGCAGAACCTGTTCATCTGCCCATCCCATGTGGCGCAAATCGCAGCGCTTGCCGCCCTGGACTGCGAGGGTGAGTTGCAGCAAAACCGCGCCGTCTATGCTGCCAACCGCGCGCTGATGTTGGCAGGGTTGACGGCAGCAGGCTTTACCAAATTCGCCCCACCCGACGGCGCGTTCTATATTTATGCCGATGTGTCCGACCTGACGGAGGACAGCTTTGCGCTTGCCCATGAAATTTTGCACAGCGCCGGCGTTGCCGTCAGCCCCGGACTGGATTTTGATGCGGTGCGTGGGCAGCAGACCCTGCGGTTTTCCTATGCCGGTGCAACGGCAGAAATCGTCGAGGGCCTGCGCCGCCTGACCGTCTTTATGGCGGGCCGACCGGCTGCGCCATAGGTTTACAATCCTTGCCAGCACTGGAATAATCCGGCCTGATGAACCCGCGCATGACCCTTTTTCGGCATCTGATCGCAGCCATGCTGCTGTGCATGCTTGGCCCGCAGCTTGGCCTCGCGCAAGAGTTGTCGGCTTTGGCGCGGTTACAGCCGGAAAGGTCTGAAATTTCCGCCACAGCGCAAGGGCTTGGCGTTACCTTGTCGCTGTCGCAACCCGTGCCTTGGCGGGTGCGGCTATTGGACGCGCCGCCCCGCGTGGTGTTTGACTTCCGCGAAGTGGATTGGACGGGTCTTTCCGAAATTCCCGTCCCGACCCCGATGATTGAAGGTCTGCGCGCGGGCATCTTTCGATCTGGGTGGTCGCGTCTGGTGCTTCGGCTGTCACAGCCAATGGTGATATCGACGGCGCAAATGTCGACCGTTGGCCAAACCGTTGTGTCCGTCAAACTGGTGCCTGCAACCGCCGCCGAATTTGCCGCCAAAGCCGGTCTGCCCGAGCCCGACGCATGGAGCTTGCCAAAACCGGCGCAGGTGGTCAAGCCGGTGCCGCGCGGCGCGGGGCCGTTGATTATTGTGCTGGATCCCGGTCACGGCGGCATTGATCCGGGGGCAGAGCGGGGCGATCTGACCGAAGCCAAACTTGTGTTGATATTTGCCCGTGAATTGAAAGAATTGTTGGTGCGGGACGGCAATTTTTCGGTGGTCATGACGCGGGACGATGATATTTTCGTGCCGCTGGAACAGCGTATTTCCATCGCGCGGGCGGCGGGCGCGCATCTTTTTATCTCAATCCACGCCGACGCCTTAACCGAAGGCGATGCCACAGGCGTTACGATTTACACCTTGTCGGCCGAAGCCAACTCGGCCGCTTCGAAAACGCTGGCCGAACGCCATAACCGCGATGATCTGCTTGCCGGCGTTGATCTGACGCAACAAGACGATGTGGTGGCCGAGGTCTTGATGGACATGGCGCGGACCAAAACCATCCCCCGCACGGAACGCCTGTCGCAGGCTTTGGCAGCTGCAATCGAAGCACTTCGGCTGAAGATGCACCGCAACCCGCAACAGAAAGCCAGCTTTTCAGTGTTGAAATCCCCCGATATTCCATCAGTTTTGCTGGAATTGGGGTTTATGTCGTCGGACAAGGATCTTGCCCGGCTGATAGATCCCGACTGGCGGGCAAAGATGGCAGTGGCGTTGCGCGACGGGCTGAACACTTGGGCGAAAGAAGACGCGGCTTTGGCCACCTTGCCGCTGCAATAGACCGACTTTATGCCACACTATTTACCCGGTCGATGAAACCTTGATTAAAATTTGTGTTTCATTTTGGCGCAAATGCCTCGACGTGGGGCAGGCAACACTGGCAGGCAGCAATATTGTTGGGGAAGTGTGAAACTCCCCGGCCAACCCCTGCCAATCGCGCCGCGGTGTTTTGACCTTTGTGCCAACACAGGTGTATAAGCCCCCCAAGCAGGCACATTGCCTGCGCGGACAGGGATTCTGGTGCTGTGTTAAGGTTTATTACGTCTTTCTTTGGGGCTGTATTCACGACGATCACCCTTGGGCTTATGTTCGGGGCGATTACCGTGGGCGGTATATTCTGGATGTATTCCGAAGGCCTGCCCAGCCATGAAAGCCTTGCGCAATATACCCCCCCCACCATCAGCCGGATATATTCTGGCGAAGGCCGGGTGATTGACGAATTTGCCCAGGAACGCCGTCTTTTCGTGCCGATCGAAGATGTGCCCGATCTGGTAAAATTCGCCTTCGTGTCGGCCGAGGACAAGCATTTTTTCACCCACAAAGGCTATGATGTCACGGGGATGGTCGCGGCGGGTCTTGAGGCAATTCGCAGCGGCGGGCGCAATGCGCGCGGGGCGTCGACGATTACCCAGCAGGTTATGAAGAACTTTTTGCTGGATGGCAGCCGGTCGGTTGAACGCAAGGTAAAGGAAATCATCCTTGCCACGCGGCTGGAGCAAACCCTGTCGAAAGACAAAATCCTTGAACTTTATCTGAATGAAATCTTCCTTGGCCAAAACTCGTATGGTGTGGCAGCAGCGGCGCAGACCTATTTCAACAAATCACTGGATCAGCTTAGCCCCGCCGAAGCCGCCACCTTGGCCGCGATGCCCAAAGCCCCCAGCGATTACAACCCGGTGACAGCCAAACAAAAGCTGACCGATCGGCGCAACTATGTGCTGAACGAAATGCTGCAAAACGGCTATATCGACGATGCGGCGTTCACGGCGGCCAAAGCCGAACCCTTGCTTTCGGTGCAAAACGGCGATTATCCGGCGTACCGTCTTGCCCTGCCACCGCGCGACTATTTCACCGATGAAATCCGCCGACAACTGTCTGGCACCTTTGGCGAGGCTGAATTTTTTGGCGGTGGTCTGTCAATCCGGGCTACCGCTGATCCGGAAATGCAGGCGATTGCCGCCAAGGCGCTGCGGCGGGGCTTAGAAAAATATGACCGCAACCAAGGCGTTTGGCGCGGCACCGGCAAGACCATTTCCGCCGATCAACTGACATCCGAAGACGCCTGGCGCGCCGCATTGGGCAATGTTACCGAATTGCCGCGCGATGTGGTGGGCTGGAAAGCCGCCGTTGTGTTGGAACTGACCGAAGATACCGCACGTCTGGGTATCGAAGGCCCCATCGACGACATTGCGGCGGGCGATACAACCATTGCCGCCGAAGACGTGACCTGGGCGCGCAAACGTCTGTCCGATGGCAAGTTGTCGAAAAAGGCCCGCGTGCCGGCTGATCTGGTTGCCGTGGGCGATGTGGTGATGGTGCGTGCGATTACCAGCGATGAAGACGACAGTTTCGTGCGCTGGTCTTTGCGCCAAGTGCCCGAAGTGCAGGGCGGCTTTATGGCGATGGACGTCAACACAGGGCGCGTCATTGCGATGCAGGGCGGCTTTTCCTATCAGGCCTCGGTGTTCAACCGCGCCACCCAAGCCACCCGTCAGCCCGGATCGTCGTTCAAACCCTTTGTCTATGCCGCAGCTTTGGATTCAGGCTTTAACCCCGCCACCATCATCGTCGATGCCCCCATCGAGGTGGAAACTCCCCAAGGATTGTGGACGCCAAAGAATGCCTCGAACAAATTCTACGGCCCAACCCCAATGCGCACCGGGATCGAACAGTCGCGCAACCTGATGACGGTCCGTATCGCCCAAGAGGTTGGTATGGAAACCGTGGCGTCTTATGCAGAACGCTTTGGCGTTTACAAGCCGATGAATCCGTTTCTGGCCAATGCTTTGGGCGCGCAGGAAACCACGCTGCTAAAGATGGTGTCGGCCTATGCGATGTTCGCCAATGGCGGCGTGCGGGTGGAACCCACGCTGGTTGACCGGGTGCAAGACCGCTTTGGCAAAACCATCTACCGCCATGATCAGCGCGACTGCACCGACTGCAGATCGCCCCGCATCGCCAAAGGCGACGGGTTGAAAATCACCGATCAGCGGGAACGCGTGATGGATGCGATCACTGCCTATCAGCTGACTTCGATGATGGAGGGGGTTATCACGCGCGGCTCGGGCACCGGCGTCAAGCTGCCAGTCCCGGTTGCAGGTAAAACCGGCACCACCAATGATGCAAAAGACGTGTGGTTTGTCGGCTATACATCAACCATCGCCGCCGGCTGTTACATGGGCTTTGATCAGCCGCGATCGCTGGGCGAAGGCGCTTATGGCGGCACGCTTTGTGTGCCGATCTTTCAGGAATTCATGAAAGAGGCGGTGAAACGCTATGGCGGCAGCCGGTTCAAAGTGCCGCCGGGCGGTTATTTTCAAAACATCGACCGGTTCAGTGGCGCGAAACTGCCCGAAGGGGCCTCGGGCGACAATGTGATCGCCGAATACTTCCGCGAAGGCGAAGAGGTGATGTTTGGCCTTGATGCGCTGGTGGATGGCGGCTTTACCATGGGGTCCAACCTGCCGCTGTTTGCTTATGGCGAAAACGAGGGGCTGGGCAGTGATACCGTCACCACCTCGGACGGCCAAACCAAAGCCGTGCCGAAAAAGGCCGATTTTGGCACGCTGTCGTCGGGTGGGCTTTACTGACCAAGACTTGCCCCAGGCCCGCCTCCGCGCTATCACCCGCTCAATTCCACAAGCTGAAATTCCCAAAGGACGACCACATGCGCGCCGAGACGCAAAACCACATTGATGCCATCGCCAAATCGCGCAAGCTGCTGGGGCAGCGGATGGATTGGGAAACCGCCCCGCACCGGTTGGAAGAATTTGACGCGCTGATCGAATCCCCCGATCTGTGGAACGATCCGGCCAAGGCCCAGGCCCTGATGCGCGACCGCCAAGCGCTGCTGGATGCGGTATCCACCTATAAGATGATCGATTCTGGCCTGCGCGATAATGTTGAACTGATCGAAATGGGCGAAGCCGAAGGCGACGGCGAAATCGTCGCCGAAGCCGAAAGCGCCCTTAAGGCATTGGCCGAACTGGCCGCCGCAAAAGAACTAGAGGCATTGCTGGACGGCGAAGCCGATGCCAACGACACGTTTCTTGAGATTAACGCCGGTGCAGGCGGGACCGAGTCCTGTGACTGGGCGTCGATCCTTGCGCGGATGTATGTGCGATGGGCCGAAAAAAAGGGCTACAAGGTTGAATTGCAATCCGAAACGGCGGGCGAAGAGGCGGGCATCCGGTCTGCTGCCTATAAGATATCGGGCCACAACGCCTATGGCTGGCTAAAGTCTGAATCCGGGGTGCACCGGCTGGTGCGCATCTCACCGTTTGACAGCGCGGCACGCCGGCATACGTCTTTTTCATCCATCTGGGTCTATCCGGTCGTGGATGAAAACATCGACATCGAAATCGCCGACCGCGATATCCGCATTGATACCTACCGATCTTCCGGCGCGGGCGGTCAGCACGTCAACACCACAGATTCCGCCGTGCGCATCACCCATATTCCCACCAATATCGTGGTTACGTCGTCGATGAAATCGCAGCACCAGAACCGCGAGATTTGCATGAACGCCCTGCGCTCGCGGCTTTACCAACTGGAGTTGGACAAACGTAACGCCTCCATCAACGCCGCCCACGATGCCAAGGGGGATGCGGGCTGGGGCAACCAGATCCGGTCTTACGTGCTGCAACCGTATCAAATGGTGAAAGACTTGCGCACCAATGTCGAAACGTCTGACACCAGCGGTGTGTTAGACGGCGATATTGATCGCTTTATGGCCGCAACGCTGGCAATGGACGTGGCAGGCAAATCGCGCGCCGAAGCGAATGCGGAGGATTAGGGGCGTCCGCGCAAACCCCTTAAAATAAATCTAAAATTTGCATTTCATCTGTTCGAAAATATCCCACGGGGGAGTCCCTTGGCAAAGCCAAGGGGCGGGGGTGTGAAACCCCCCACTGCCTTTGTTGCCGTTAAACCCAAAAGAAAAAGCACCCCAACCTTACTGGTGGGGTGCCTAACAAACTGCCATCCGGAGATTAAACCTTTATCAGGCCTCTTCGCTGCTGGCGACAGGTCCGGCAATCCGGGATTGTGGCAATGGCGTGCGGCCGGTCGACAACGGGTCTTCTTGCCGCTGCACAGATCCTTCGAAATGTGCGCCCGATTCGATGGCGATGGTCTTGTGGATGATGTCGCCTTCCACCCGCGCCGTCGATGTCAGGCGCACTTTCAGCCCGCGCACCCGGCCAATGACGCGGCCGTTAACCACGATGTCGTCAGCAACAATCTCGCCCCGGATAGTGGCGGTTTCGCCAACCGTCAACAGATGCGCGCGGATATCGCCTTCAACCGTGCCTTCAACCTGAATATCGCCGGTTGTACGCAGATTGCCCACCACCGTCAGGTCAGCCGATAGAATCGACGCCGCAGATTTGCCCTTGGGGGCAGAAGGGGTAAAGTCCATCGACGGCTTTGTCATTGGGGCCTCCGGGGCTTTGGGTTTGTCGGTGTCGCCGGGTTTTGATCCGGGTTCGTTGATGCGGCTTTTAGAAAACATGGGTCGCTGCCTTTATGAAGGTCATCGGATTTACAGGAGTTCCGTTTACATGGATCTCATAGTGAAGATGTGTGCCGGTGGATCGGCCAGAATTTCCCATATCACCGATGCGCTCGCCGCGCGATACCTTTTGTCCGACCTCTACCCGAACTTGCGACAAATGGGCGTAACGGGTCTCAAGCCCGAAGGCATGCTTTATCTGAACCATCCGACCATAGCCGTTTGACCAGCCCGCTTCGGTCACAACACCGTCTGCGGTGGCGTAAATCGCGGTGCCATAAGCGCCAGCCAAATCCGTGCCCGCGTGCATCCGGGTGCCAGCCCCTTTTGGATCGTTGCGATACCCAAAACCAGAGGTCCACCGGAACGCGTCTTTTACCGGCATCGCAAACGGGGTCTTGAAGGCGGCAAGGCGATAAAGGTTCATCTCGTCCAAGCCCTTCAGGATGGCGTTGGCGCGCAGCTCTTCGGCAGAGGGGCCCGCGTTGCCCCGGGTTGACAAATTGATCGGTGTCAGCGGCCCACCTTGGCCGTCATAGCCCTTGCGCACCGCATCCAGCATCGCATCAGGCGACTGGCCTGCATCGACAAACATCTTTTTCAACGGCTCGACAGAGACCGTCAACGCTTCTTCCAATTGGCTGAAGATTACATCATTGCGCGCCAAAAGATCGGTTTTTTCCTGCATCACCGCCGCCGTGCGATCGGTGGCCTTCTTTACCGCGCCCGCCATCGCATCGCGCTGGGTGGCGGTGTCCCCCAACGCGGCTGTGATATACTCCAGCGTCGATTCCGCATCCCGCATCCGGCCCGCGTCTGTGCGCCCCTTGCCGGGGGCCAACGACAGCGCCAACACTTCGTCGCGGGCAACTTCGCGCTCTTTTATCGTGCGGCGCAGGGTGTTCTGGATCACGTCAATGCCGGTTTCCAATTCGCGGCGCCGATCCTCGGATGCCAAAAGGCGCGATTGCATGGTGGAAACCTGCGTCAGCGCCAAAGTGAACCGGTCTTGCGCGCGGGCGGCCTCATCGGCCCGCAGATCCCGGTCGGCAGACAGCGCGTTCAGGCGTTCTTCGTAAAGCGCTTGCTGGCGCTGCACCTGTTCACGCGACGTGCCGGCCGAAATAGAATCCATCATCAGGATCGCCGTCGCCAGAATAGTCCACCCCAACAGCAGCCCGCCAACGCCCAGTGCCACCGCTTGGGTAACAGGGCGCAGCCGGATAAACCGGGTTTCGGTGTCCGATTTCAGGAACAGCCGCTGTTCAGGGAAATACCGCTCCACTGCAGCATTGATCCGATAGGCAAGGCGCGTAAGCACGTTGGACTGTTCCGCTTCTACAAGCTGCAAGGAAAAATATGTCGCTATGCACCTGCAAAGCTAACCCTGATTAGCCAGCGCGCAGCCATTGGGCAAGAAATTTGACCACCGGGCGTTGGACAGGGGGCGGAATGTCGCCGGCATCGGCAAAAACCCGCCGATACGCTGTTGGTCATCCGTCCAAGTCGGAACGATTTACCAGCGGCCAGTAGAAATCGGGCGGAATGCCCGCCTCGGCGCGTTTTTCTTCGTTAAAAGGCGGCTTCAGGCTGCCATGAAAGTATTTGCGCACTAAGAAATGGAACATGTCCTTGGGATCATCCCCGTCACGCCCGCACAGCCAGTTGAACCATTTTGACCCGTAAGCCACATGTGCCACTTCTTCGGCATAGATGGTTTGCAGCGCAGCCAATGCCTGTGCATCGCCCGCTTTGCTGAACAATTCGATCATCGCGGGGCTGACATCCAATCCGCGCGCCTCAAGAACCATTGGTACCACGGCCAGCCGGCCTTTGAAATCATCCGCGGTATCTTCGGCAGCGCGCCACAGGCCCGCATGGGCAGGCATCGCGCCATAGAAACTGCCCAAAGCCTCAAGGCAATCGCATAACAGGTTAAAATGCTTGGCCTCGTCATCGGCCGCCTGCACCCAATCATCGTAAAAGCCCATGGGCATCGGAATATGGCTGAACCGCGCGATCAGATCCCAGTGCAGATCAACCGCGTTCAATTCAATATGCGCAATCGCGTGCAGCAGGGCTACGCGGCCCGTGGGCGATCCGGGGCGGCGGCGGGGCACATCGCGGGGATCCAACAGATCGGGTTTGGCGGGCCGCGCGGGTTGGTCTGGCGGGACCGTTTGGCCAATTGCCAAAGCAGCACCACCTGCGCGCGACGCCCGCCACGCGGCGGCATGGCTATGCGCAAGGGCAGTTTTGGTTCGGCCATCCGGCGTGGTCAACACCGCCACCGCCATTTGCGCCAATGTTAAGGTCAAAGCGCGCGCACTGCTGCCAACACCTCATCTGCGTGGCCCTTTACGGATACTTTGTTCCAGACCCGTGCCACCATGCCTGCGCCATCAATCAACACGGTCGTGCGCTCAATCCCCATGTAGGTTTTGCCATACATGCTTTTTTCCAACCACACGCCGTAGTCTTCGGATGTGTGCCCCGCCTCATCCGATACCAGCACAATGCCAAGCCCGTATTTGGTGCAAAACTTGTCATGCGCCTTGACGCTGTCTTTGGACACACCGATCACCGTGCACCTTGCGGCGGTAAAATCGGCCAGCCTTTGGGTGAAATCCTGCGCTTCCAGCGTGCAGCCCGGGGTGTCGTCTTTGGGATAGAAATACAGTACCACTCTGCCGGGGCGCAAGGCGGATAAGGTCAGACTTGCCCCGCCATCGCGCGGCAAGGTGAAATCAGGGGCGGGGGTTCCGGGGAAAATCATGGGCGGCTCCTTGCGCGGGGATTGATCAATCCTTTGCGATCTAGTTGCCTTTGGGCAAAGATAAAGGCAAGCCCGCACTATGGCGACAAACGGCGTTGAAAGGGTTTGCACTTTTATGAGCGGCCAGGCGGAAAGCGATACCGGCACGGCCCTGCCCAATGCTGAACCCATGGCAGCAAGTGCCGGGGCTTTGATAGGCACTGCTGTGCCCGACATGGTTGCGGCTAAAGACGATAGCGGCCAGACGGCCCTGATCCTGACCGCAGATCAGAAAATTCCGCCCGTCAAAATCGCCCTGCCGGCCCCCGTTAAACCCTGCAAACCCCGCCGTCATCGCACCGGCATCGTCGGGCGGCTTTTCTTTGCCGCATTGGTGTTCGGCGTTGTCTTTGCCGCCTTTGCTTTGCCGGGTAAACCGATCGGCTTGCCGCTGTGGGCGGTGGTTGAAATCGAGGAACGGCTGAACGCCAGCTTGTCGCAAACCCTGCCAGAAGGTGCGCTGGCAATCGGGGCGGTTGATGTGGTTATTGACAAAGACTGGGTGCCGCGGCTGCATGTCGAAGATATTCGCCTGTTGAAACAAGGCGGCGAGGCGCTGTTATCGCTGCCGGAAATGGACCTTGCACTTGATCCGTCCGCACTGCTGCAAGGCCAGATGCGGGTGCGGTCCTTGCGGTTGATCGGTGCAAAACTGGTGGTGATCCGCGACAAAGATGGCCGGTTCGATCTGTCTTTGGGGGCAGGGCGGCTGCAACCGCCGATCACCAGTTTCGCGCAATTGTTTGATGCGGCGGATGTGTTCTTTGCCACCCCCGCCGCCGCCAGCCTGCAAAAGATTGAATCCGAAGCGATGTCGATCACGTTGCAAGACCAAAGGGCTGGCCGCATATGGGAGGCGGGCGACGGTCGTCTTGCGATCTACAACCGCGATAGTGAACTTGCGGCCGAGTTGGGATTGTCCTTGCTGGGGGGCGGCACATCGACACCGCATGCGGTGATTTCGGTTGTGTCGACGAAAGGTTCTGACACCGCACGTTTGTCGGCACAAATCGACGGGATCGCAGCAAAAGACATTGCGTCGCAAGTGGCCCCGCTGGCATGGGCGGGCATCGTTGATGCGCCGTTGTCGGGCAGCATCGCGGCCACTTTTGATGCCGCCGGCATTGCGGGGATGGAGGCAGCGCTGACCTTTGGCAAAGGTGCCTTGCAACCCAACCCCGAAGCGCGCCCGATTTTGTTTGATGCCGCCGCCATGGCGCTGCGCTATGATCCAACACTTGGCCGCATCAATCTGACCGACTTTACCGTGCAAAGCCCGTCGCTGCGGGTTTCTGCCACTGGCTACAGCTATCTGACCCGTGCCGACGGCTCTGCGATCATCGGGGCGTTGGGGGCGGAACTGCCCGCCGCCTTTGTGACGCAGTTGCAGTTTTCCCAAGTGATGGTTGATCCCGAAGGATTGTTTCAGGAACCGGTGGTATTTTCGGCGGGTGCCTTGGATCTGCGCCTGCGGCTTGATCCGTTTTCCATCGAGATCGGCCAGTTGGCTTTGGCCGAAGATACCCGCCGCCTGACGGCAAAAGGCGCGATCAGTGCCGATGCAACCGGCTGGACCGCTGCGATTGATATGGCACTTAACGAGGTGACGCATGACAGGCTGCTGGCGATCTGGCCCTATGCGTTGCTGCCCAACACCCGGATATGGCTAGATAAAAATGTATCTGATGGCGCGTTGACGGATGTGCAGGCGGCGTTGCGCATTGCACCGGGGTCTGACCCTGTGCTGCAACTTGGGTATAATTTTGCCAATGCCGAAGTGCGGTTTCTGGCCACGCTGCCGCCGATCAAGGCGGGTTACGGCTATGCGTCGGTGACTGGCAAAACCTATATGATGGTCTTGTCGCGCGGCAAGGTCACGGCCCCCGAAGGCGGCGAGATTGATATGGCAGGATCGGTTTTCGCAGTGCCGGACATCACCCAAAAACCCGCCCGCGCCGAAATTATCCTGCAGACGTTTTCAAGCCTGACGGCGGCGCTTTCGTTGCTTGATCTGTCGCCGTTCAACTTTATGAAAAAGGCCGATCGCCCTGTCGCCTTGGGCGATGGTGCGGCACGGATCAAAACTGTTTTGCGTATGCCATTGCAAAAGAAAATCGCCCTTGCCGATGTGCAATATGACGTGTCGGGCACCGTGGGGGATTTCAGCTCTGACGTGGTGGTGCCGGGCCGCAGGATTACCGCAGATATGCTGCAAGTCTCTGCTTCACCCAAGGGGCTGGCAATTTCCGGGCCCGGTCTGATTGGCGATGTGCCGTTTGACGTGACCTACGCCCAAGACTTTGGCCCCGACCAAAAGGGGCGCGCGCGCATTGAGGGCAGCGTTACCTTATCGCAGCGCACCGCCGAGGAATTTGGCCTGGGTCTGCCCGCAGGTCTGGTCACAGGGCAAGGTGCTGGGCAAGTGGTGATCGACTTTGCCCCCGGCAGCCCGGGCATGTTGACACTGGTATCGGATCTGAACCGGATTAGACTAAGCATTCCCGAACTTGGCTGGTCAAAACCTGCTGGCGCGCGTGGACGGCTGGAGGCCGTGGTGCAACTGGGCAAAACGCCAAAAGTGGAAAGCCTGACCTTATCCGCAGCGGGCCTGAAGGCATCGGGTTCGGTCACGATGCGGGCTGGCGGCGGGCTTGATCTGGCGCGGTTCGACAGGGTGCAGCTGGACGATTGGCTGGACGCCCCCGTTGAAATTCGCGGGCGCGGGCGTGGCAAACCCGTCGGTCTGGCGTTAACGGGCGGATCGGTTGATCTGCGACGGATGCCGGGGGCAGATCAGCGCAAAGGATCGGGAAAATCCGGCAGCCCATTGGAATTGCGCTTAGATGAATTGCGCGTCTCGGATGCCATTGCCTTCACCGGGTTTCGCGGTGATTTCAACCTTGCCGGTGGCTTGAACGGACGCTTTACCGCCGGAATAAATGGCAAGTCTGCAGTGCAAGGCACGGTTGTTCCCTCTGAACATGGCAGTGCTGTGCGGCTGCTTAGCGACAATGCCGGTGACACATTGGCAGCAGCGGGGGTGTTTTCATCTGCCCGTAACGGCACGCTTGATCTGGCGCTGACCCCGCGTCCCGTATCGGGCACCTATGACGGGCTGGTAAAATTGCGTAATATTCGCGTGCGAAATACGTCGATATTGGCCGATTTGCTGAATGCAATCAGCGTCATCGGCATTTTGGAACAGCTTCAGGGTGGTGGGTTGGTGTTTTCGGACGCAGAAGGCGAGTTTCTGTTGACCCCCGGTGCGGTGGAACTGCGGCGCGGATCGGCAATTGGCGCGTCGTTGGGAATATCCATGGCCGGGGTGTATCAAAGCGGCAGCGGGCAGTTGAATATGCAAGGCGTCATCTCGCCCATCTATCTGTTGAACGGCATCGGGGCGGTGTTCACCCGGCGCGGCGAGGGGTTGTTTGGCTTTAACTACACGTTGCGCGGCACTTCGGCCAAACCCGATATCGGCGTAAACCCGTTGTCGATCATCACGCCGGGCATGTTTCGTGATTTGTTCCGCGGCCCGGCCCCGATCTTGAAAGGAAGCGGCGGATGAGGCTGTCGGATTTTAATTTCGATCTGCCAGAGGCGCTGATCGCCACGCGGCCTGCCATCCCCCGCACTGCGGCGCGGTTGCTGCTGGCGCAGGGCGATACCATCGCAGATCACCAAGTGGCTGATCTGGTTGATATCTTTCGCCCCGGCGATCGGTTGATCCTGAACAACACCCGGGTGATCCCGGCGCGGTTGTTCGGTCAGCGTCTGCGCGGTGACGCTGTGGCCAAGGTGGAAGTAACCTTGCTGGAACCGCAGGCAGTTGGCTGGCGCGCGCTGGCCAAGCCGTTGCGCAAAGTGGCGGTGGGTGAAGTGATCACCTTTTCCGATCAACTTTCTGCAACCGTTATCGCCAAGTCAGACACCGATCTGAACCTGCACTTCAACCTGACCGGCCCCGATTTCGACGCGGCTTTGGCGGGCACCGGCTTGATGCCGCTGCCGCCTTATATCGCTGCAAAACGCCCTGCCGATGCGCAAGACACCACGGATTACCAAACCGTCTTTGCCCGCCACGCTGGCGCCGTTGCCGCGCCCACGGCCAGCCTGCATTTCGATCAGGCGCTGCTGAACGCCTTGGCCGCCAAAGGCGTCGATTTCACCGAAGTCACGTTGCATGTCGGCGCAGGCACGTTTCTGCCGGTCAAAGTTGAAGACGTTACCACCCATAAAATGCACGCCGAATGGGGGCAGGTCACGCCCACTGCTGCCGCCGAGATCAACGCGACCAAAGCGGCGGGGGGGCGGATCATTCCGGTGGGAACCACGGCGCTGCGGCTGATTGAATCGGCCAGTGCGTCGGGGCGCGCGGAACACTGGAGCGGTCCGACCGATATCTTCATCTATCCCGGCTACCGCTTTTGCGTCACCGACGCATTGATGACCAATTTCCATTTGCCCAAATCAACCTTGCTGATGCTGGTGGCGGCGCTGATGGGCAAGCCGCGGATGGACCGGATCTATGCCCATGCCATTGCCAATCAGTATCGGTTCTTTTCCTATGGTGACGCGTCTTTATTGATCCCGTGACGCCCGCCTGTCACAGCCCGTCGATATCAACAGCCTGAACTGCCGTCTTGCTGCTATACAGCCCAAAATACCCCCGGAGCCCGCGATGATCAAAGTGCTTGCCCAATCCTGGCCCCTGCTGTTGGGGGTAATGCTGTTGATGGTGGGCAATGGGGTGCAAGGATCACTGTTAGGCATTCGCGGTGCCTATGAAGGCTTTGGCACGTTCGAACTTTCTATTGTCATGTCAGCCTATTTCGTCGGCTTTCTGGGCGGATCACGACTTGCGCCGGAAATGATCCGCCGGGTGGGCCATGTCAGGGTGTTCTCGGCGCTGGGGTCGATGATTTCGGCGCTGTTGATTTTGTATCCGTTGATGGTGGACTGGGCGGCGTGGTCGGTGATGCGGGTGCTGATCGGGTTTTGCTTTTCCGGCATTTATGTCACCTCAGAAAGTTGGCTGAACAACACCGCCAGCAATGAAACCCGTGGGCAGGCACTGTCACTTTACATGATCGTGCAGATGCTGGGGATTATTGCCAGCCAGGGCCTTTTGTCACTGGGTGATCCCACCGGCTATGCGCTGTTCATCATTCCGTCGATTCTGGTTTCGTTGGCGTTTATGCCGCTGTTGCTGGCCGACACGCCTGCGCCAACCTTTGACACCATCAAACCGATGAGCTTTCGCGCCTTGTTCCGCATCTCGCCTTTGGGCTGCGTTGGCATGCTGCTGACGGGGGGCGTTTATTCGGCGATGTTCGGGATGGCATCGGTTTATGGCGCGATGAGTGCGATGACCATCGGGCAGATTGCGTCGTTTGTTGCGGCAATGTATGTCGGCGGGCTGATGTTTCAATATCCGGTTGGCTGGATATCTGACCGGCTGGATCGCCGTATGCTGGTGTTGTGGCTTTCGGTGGCGGGGGCTGTGGTGATGGCGGCTGCCACGGTGATCAGGTTGCCATTCACCTTTGAATTGATCGTGGCCTTGCTGTTGGGCGGCATCATCAACCCGCTGTATTCCTTGCTGATTGCCCACACCAACGACTTTCTGACCAAAGAGGAAATGCCAGCTGCGTCTGCCGGATTGATCTTTCTGAATGGATTTGGCGCGATTTTTGGCCCGCTTAGTTTGGGGTGGATCATGCAACAGGTGGGGGCCAAGGGCTATTTTCTGTTCATAGGTCTGCTGTTTTCGGCCCTTGCCGGATACGTGGGTTGGCGGATGACGCGGCGCGCGGGGCCCGCGCATACCGGCGGCTACACCGGTCTTACGCCAACGGCGTCATCTTTGGCGGTGGGCGCGGTGCTGGATGCAGAACCCCGGCGGTGATTTGTTGCAGGCGGGATGCGAACCTGTCAGGCTTGGGCCAAACGGAGGGTGCGATGGCAGATCCGATCGAAGTGCTGGATTACTGGTTGGGCGAGGTTGGCCCGGACGGCTGGTATGCGGCAGGCGAGGCGCTGGATGCTGATATCCGCAACCGGTTTCAGGATGTCTGGGTTGCGGCCCGTGATGGCGGACTTGACCATTGGGTCGATGGCACGGTGGGCACGCTGGCGTTTCTGATCTTGTGCGATCAGATGGCGCGCAACATGCACAGGGGCCACGCGGATGCCTTTGCCACGGATGCGATGGCGCTGGCGGCGGCGAAACGCGCTGTTGAAATGGGCTGGGACCTGGACGCGCCGGAACCCGAACGGCAGTTTTTCTATCTGCCCTTGATGCACAGCGAGGATCTGGCGGATCAGGCCCAATGTATATCATTGTTTGAGGCGAAAATGCCCGAAACCGGCGCGGAACAGGTGATCCATGCCCGCGCCCATCATGCGGTGATTGAACGCTATGACCGTTTTCCGTTTCGCAACGTGGCGCTTGGGCGGATCAGTAGCGCTGCTGAGGATAAATTCATGAACGACGGTGCCTGTGGCACCATCGTCTCCGAAATCCGCGCCAGCCATGCACCCAGCGCATAGGCCCAAGGCGGCGCCTGCGTTGCACCGCAATCAATACTGGTTTAAGGCTAAACTACTTTCTTTGGGGGGAAATCATGGCCGCGCAAAACTTTGACGTTATCATCATCGGCGCAGGTCCGGGTGGCTATGTCGCCGCAGTGCGCGCTTCGCAATTGGGGTTAAAGGTTGCGATTGTTGAGCGGGAAAGTCTGGGTGGCATCTGCCTGAACTGGGGCTGTATCCCGACCAAAGCCATGCTGCGATCTGCCGAAGTGTTCCACCTGATGCAGCGCGCCAAGGAATTCGGCCTGTCGGCCACCGGGATTTCTTATGATCTGGATGCCGTCGTCGCCCGCTCTCGCGGCGTGGCCAAACAGCTTTCGGGCGGCATTGGCCATCTGATGAAGAAAAACAAAGTTACCGTGTTTATGGGTGATGCCACGATTCCCGCAAAGGGGCAGGTGACGGTTAAGTCGGCCAAAGGCAATGATGATCTGACCGCCAAATCCATTATCATTGCCACCGGCGCGCGGGCCCGCGAACTGCCGGGCCTTGAGGCGGACGGCGATCTGGTCTGGACCTACCGCCACGCCCTGCAACCCAAACGGATGCCAAAACGTCTGCTGGTCATTGGCTCTGGTGCCATCGGCATAGAATTTGCGTCATTTTTCAATACTCTGGGCGCTGATACCACGGTTGTCGAGGTGATGGACCGCGTTCTGCCGGTTGAGGACGCCGAAGTATCAGCCTTTGCTAAAAAGGCTTTCGTCAAGCAAGGCATGAAAATCCTTGAAAAAACCACCGTTAAAAAACTGGATCGCAGTCCCGGCAAAGTTGTGGCGCATCTGGAATCTGCCGCGGGCACGACCACCCAAGAGTTTGATACCGTGATTTCCGCTGTCGGCATCATCGGCAATATCGAAGGCCTGGGGCTAGAAGCGTTGGGCGTGAAAATCGACCGCACCCATGTTGTCACCGATGAATTCTGCCGCACGGGCGTTGATGGGCTTTATGCCATCGGCGATATCGCGGGCGCGCCGTGGTTGGCCCACAAAGCCAGCCACGAAGGCGTGATGGTGGCCGAACTGATCGCAGGCGGCCATCCGCATGCCATCAAACCGGGGTCCATCGCCGGTTGCACCTATTGCCATCCGCAAGTGGCATCGGTGGGCATGACCGAAGCCAAGGCGACAGAGGCTGGTTACAGCGTCAAAGTCGGCCGCTTTCCCTTTATCGGCAACGGCAAAGCGATTGCTTTGGGAGAGGCCGAGGGCTTTGTCAAAACCATATTTGACGCCAAAACCGGGGAACTTCTGGGCGCGCATATGATCGGCGCCGAAGTCACTGAATTGATCCAAGGCTATGTGATCGGTCGGCAGTTGGAAACCACCGAGGCCGACCTGATGAACACCGTCTTCCCGCACCCAACCTTGTCGGAGATGATGCACGAATCGGTGCTCGATGCCTACGGGCGGGCGATTCATATTTAGGATGCGCGCAGTCTTAACCGTTCTCACCCTCTGGGCCGCAGGACTGGGGGCTGCGGCGCAGTTTGGAAAAATCTCGGTTCTGTATCAAACGTTGGGGTTGGAATACGCCGCCCATGCAGGCTTTGGTATTGGGGTTATGGTGTCAATCGTCGGCATCGTTGGCCTGATCTTTGGCACCACGGCAGGGTTGTTGGTGGCGCGCATCGGCCCGCGCCGCGCGATTCTGACGGCGCTGATATTGGGGGCCGCGATATCGGCCATCCAATCCACTTTTCCGCCCTATCCCGTGATGATGGCCACCCGCGTGTTGGAAGGTTTCTCGCATCTGGCTATTGTCGTCGTCGGGCCTACAGCCATCGCCACCAGTGCGCCGATCCGCCATCAGGGGCTGGCGATGACGCTGTGGTCATCGTTTTTCGGCCTGACTTACGCCGTGCTGGCCTTTGCAGCCCCCGGATTGATCGCAGCCCACGGCCCCGCCGGCCTGTTCACCCTGCATGCCCTATGGATGCTGGCCATCGCCGCACTGTTATTCATCCTGATGCCGCCCGACCCGAAATCGCCGCGCATCGCAGGGCAGGGTGGCCTGATCGCCCAACACGCCACCATCTACGCAAGCCCCCGCATCGCCGCCCCGGCCATGGGGTTCGGGTGCTATACCATCACTTATGTCGCCGTATTAACCCTGCTACCCGCAGCCGCCACCCCCGGTTGGGGCGGCTTTATCGCCGTCGCCATGCCATTGATTTCCATCGCTTTATCTCTGACGCTTGGCGTCTGGGCCCTAAAGCACATTTCAGCGTTTCGCCTTGTGCAACTCGGCTTCGCCACCGCGATCATTGCCAGCTTTGGCCTGTGGGCTGCATGGGGCACGGGCGCGGTTGAGTCAGGTTTCGCACTCGCCTTAGCCGCATCATTGGGCATCGTTCAAGGTGCCAGTTTCGCGTCAATCCCACAACTGAACGCCGCTGCAAATGACCGCGCCCGCGCTGCAGGGGCCATCGCACAGCTGGGCAATCTGGGCACCACCACCGGCACGCCGCTGTTAACCCTGCTGATGGCGCAGTTCGGGGTCGGGGGATTGGCTGTGTTCTTGGTCGGGTTTTCGGGATTGGGAATTGTGATCCATGCAGTGCAGGCGCGCCGCCGGGCGACCTTTTCAGGTTAATCCACAACAGTTAACAAATGTTCCGCCTTCGTTCCCATTTCTCTATTGGAGACTCGGTTAATTCGTCTTATCTATCTGCGGTCAACTGGGGTGGATCATGGCCGAACAGAAGTTCATCGAAGTGCGCGGCGCGCGCGAGCATAATCTGAAAAACGTCAATGTCAGCATTCCGCGCGATCAGCTGGTGGTGATCACCGGGCTGTCGGGGTCTGGCAAATCATCGCTGGCGTTCGACACGATCTATGCCGAAGGTCAGCGCCGCTATGTGGAATCCTTGTCGGCCTATGCGCGGCAATTTCTTGATATGATGGGGAAACCTGATGTTGATCACATCAGCGGCCTGTCGCCTGCGATCTCAATCGAACAAAAGACCACGTCGAAAAACCCGCGCTCTACCGTCGGCACAGTGACCGAGATTTACGACTATATGCGCCTGCTGTTTGCCCGCGTCGGCACGCCGTTTTCTCCTGCAACGGGCCTGCCGATCACCGCGATGCAAGTCCAGGATATGGTCGATGCGGTAATGGCGATGCCAGAGGGCAGCCGCGCCTATCTGCTTGCCCCGATCATTCGCGACCGCAAGGGCGAGTACAAAAAGGAATTCCTCGATCTGCGCAAACAGGGGTTTCAGCGCGTTAAGGTTAACGGCGCGTTCTATGAGTTGGAAGAACCCCCGGTTCTGGACAAGAAATTCCGCCACAACATCGACGTGGTGGTAGACCGTATCGTGGTGCGCGCGGGGCTCGAAACCCGGTTGGCCGACAGTTTCCGCACCGCGTTGAATTTGGCTGATGGCATCGCCGTGATTGAAATCGCCGATGACACGCCGGATGCCGAACCGCAGCGCACTACTTATTCCGAGAAATTTGCCTGCCCGGTGTCGGGGTTTACCATTGCCGAAATAGAACCGCGGCTGTTTTCGTTCAACGCGCCCTTCGGGGCCTGTCCTGCCTGCGATGGGTTGGGGGTAGAGCTGTTCTTTGATGAACGCCTTGTTGTTCCAGATCAAAGCCTTACACTAATGGGGGGCGCGCTGGCCCCTTGGGCGAAATCGAAAAGCCCGTATTTCACCCAGACCATTGACGCTATCGCCAAGCATTATGAATTTGATAAAAAATCCAAGTGGATTGATCTGCCGGACGCCATCAAACAGGTGTTTTTGCGCGGATCGGGCGGCACCGAAATCTCATTCCGGTATGATGAAGGCGGGCGGATTTATCAGGTGTCCCGCGTCTTTGAAGGGGTAATCCCCAACATGGAGCGCCGCTATCGCGAGACGGATTCCGCCTGGAGCCGCGAGGATATGGAGCGGTTTCAGAACAACCGGTCCTGCGGCACCTGCGGCGGATACCGGCTGCGCCCCGAGGCTTTGGCGGTGAAAATCGCAGGTCTGCACGTCGGCCAAGTGGTTAAAATGTCGATTACCGAAGCCTACGAGTGGATTACCACGGTTCCGGCCAGCCTGACCAACCAGAAAAACGAAATCGCCAAGGCGATATTGAAGGAAATCCGTGAACGCCTGGGATTCTTGGTAAATGTGGGTCTGAATTACCTGACCTTGTCGCGCAATGCAGGCACGTTATCGGGGGGTGAATCACAGCGTATCCGGCTGGCCAGCCAGATCGGATCGGGATTAACAGGGGTGCTTTACGTGTTGGATGAACCCAGCATTGGCCTGCACCAGCGTGATAATGACCGGCTGTTAACCACGCTGAAAAACCTGCGCGACGCAGGCAACACGGTTCTGGTGGTGGAACATGACGAAGACGCGATCCGCGAGGCGGATTACGTGTTTGATATGGGCCCCGGTGCGGGCATTCATGGCGGTATGGTGGTCAGCCACGGCACGCCGGATCAGGTGGCCAATGACCCTAACAGCCTGACAGGTCAGTATCTTTCTGGCGTTCGCGAAATAGCGGTGCCGAAATCGCGACGTAAGGGGAATGGCAAGAAACTGGTTGTTGTGGGGGCGACGGGGAACAATCTGAAAAACGTCACGGCGGAATTCCCACTGGGTAAATTCGTTTGCGTGACAGGCGTTTCGGGGGGGGGTAAATCGACGTTAACCATTGAAACCCTGTTCAAAACCGCAGCATCCCGCCTGAACGGCGCGCATGAAACCCCCAGCCCTTGCGAAACCATCCGGGGTTTTGAGCATCTGGACAAAGTGATCGACATTGATCAACGCGCCATTGGCCGCACCCCGCGATCAAACCCCGCGACCTATACCGGTGCCTTTACCCCGATCCGCGATTGGTTTGCGGGACTGCCAGAGGCGAAAGCGCGCGGCTATCTGCCGGGCAGGTTCAGCTTTAACGTCAAGGGCGGGCGCTGTGAGGCGTGTCAGGGCGACGGTGTTCTGAAGATTGAAATGAACTTTCTGCCCGATGTTTACGTAACCTGTGAGACCTGCAAAGGCGCGCGATACAATCGTGAAACACTGGAAATTAAATTCAAAAACAAAAGCATAGCCAACGTACTTGATATGACATGTGAAGAGGCGCAAGGATTTTTCCAAGCCGTCCCCAGCATCCGCGAAAAGATGGATGCGCTGTGTCGGGTCGGGCTGGGATACATCAAAGTTGGCCAACAAGCGACCACGCTGTCGGGCGGCGAGGCGCAGCGGGTGAAGTTGTCGAAAGAACTCTCTCGCCGCGCCACGGGGCGAACCTTGTATATTCTGGACGAACCTACCACCGGCCTGCATTTCGAAGACGTGCGTAAGCTGTTGGAAGTGCTGCATGAACTGGTCGATCAAGGCAACACGGTTGTGGTGATCGAACATAATCTGGACGTGGTCAAAACCGCCGACTGGGTGATTGATATCGGCCCCGAAGGCGGCGATGGCGGCGGGCAGATCGTTGGCGTTGGCACACCGGAAGATATCGCCAAGCTGGTGGGCAACCATACGGGGCGGTATCTGAAGGATTTGCTGCGGCCACGGCGGGCAGCGGCGGAATAGGCCAAGGCACAGAATACAAGGGCGATGCGCATGCGTTGGCCTGCCGTGTAAGAGGGTGTCTTTGTTCGGCAAGTTCCGCTTATGGTGGTGCTGGCGGCGTCGGCCCTTGACGGTGTCTGATTTGACTAAAAATTTGACTCCACAACAAAAGCGGAACGGCTATAGTCGCGCTATAATATCTTTCACGCCCGCAAAATTTCAACAGCAGCGGCGTGCAGGCAATGTGCGCTGTGATGTGTTTCGCCCATATTTTCATTTCAAGATGGCTTCATACAGGTTCAAATAATGACCAAAGCTCAATTCCTTGCCGCCACCCATTCCCTGACCAACTTTGTTCCCTCGGTCGATCTGGGGGCTTTTGATATCGTGCTAAAGCCCAAAGAAAAGCGTGCCGAAATTGTCGTGCGGGTCTATCTGGAAACGCAAAAGCCCAGCGTTCAGGCGCAGATGGTTAATTTCGGCAAGCAATTTACCAAGCTTGTGCCCGAGGTTTGGAACAAGAAAGCCCGGTTTGTCTGCACGAAAACGGGTTGGACCGATATCAGCCTGCTGGTGACGGTGAAGGTTATGGTGACAACGCTGGCCAATGCCCATTACCGCATTGCAATCGAAGATGAAGATCTGCAGGAACATGCCCTTGGCCCGTTTGCCATGGTCACCGACAAGACGTCGACGGGGCTGGGCACAAATCCGGCCTTTGCGCCGCGCACCGGCACATTCGGGTCTGCGGCAACACAAACATCTGAGATATCTTCGTATCGTCGGAACATTATCTTCGATCTGTCAAAGACAGAGCTGTTGATTCCGATAAAGACGCCGCTGGCACAAGATAGCGCTGCCCGCCAACGTCTTGAAAAGTTTGCACGCGAGATCATGCAGTTAAAGGTGCCAAAGAAGTACTATTCGTCAAGACGTCCGACTTTGACGGTTAACGGCTGTGGCCCGGGCAACCGGGCAACTTTGGCATCTGCGGCGACGGCGCATTTGCGGGGCTGCGGGATAAAAAATCCGATTGTTGAAGCGCAAAGCGGTGCCACAACGAACCTTGATGGGGTGCTGCTGTCGTTCGACAATACAGAGTTGAAAGCGCTGTTTCCGGAAAAACCCGGCAGCACCAAAAGCCTGTTTCGTCAAATCACCGTCGCGCATGAATTCGGCCATATGGTTGGGTTGCCAGACGAATATGTCTGCATGCATGCCATGACCAGTGACGCGATGGAAAACGTCTATGCGATGACGACGGGCGAAGTGAAAACCTTCAAGGGATCGGGCATGCAAATTGCCGATGTGACGCAATTGCCGAACGGCACGGTCAATGTGCCCCATATCGTGCGTCACCAAAAAGCGTTCGTTACCTTGTGCAGCACCGCCGGTCTTGTGCCGCCGGAATTTGGCCGGATGACCCCCAGTATGATGTCAAACGGGATGGTGTTTCACAAACATCATTTCGTCACCATCTGGGAGGCGGTCTGCCAGGCGTCTGGGTTTAAGGACTGGGACATCACGCTTGAGTCTTAAGGGATCAGGCCTTTTTCAGGGGGCAGGTTGAGATGCCCAGAACGGCGTAAAGCGGGCATGTGCCAATCAGGCCAGTCAACAGCGGCACGATGCCGATCAACTTGGCATAGTGCCAAAATCCCGCTGATTGATCGTAAAAGAACCAGATTAGCAGCGCTGCGCCCACAAGGACACGCAGAGCGCGATCAACAGTGCCTTCGTTGGTGGTAAACATGGCGGATCCTTCCACTGGCCCGGGGTTTCGGGCATCGTTGGGCCAGTTGACGCCGAAATTTATCGGACTGCATTGATATAGCGCAAGGTTTTAGCAAAAAGGCCGCCCCGAAAGGCGGCCTTTTGGTATTTGAATACTTTTGGATCACTCCATCGGTCTGAAATTCAAACTTGCCCCTTCTTTAATCCCCGAAGGCCACCGTGCGGTGATGGTTTTGGTGCGCGTATAGAACCGGAAACTGTCGGGTCCGTGTTGGTTCAGATCGCCAAAGGATGATTTTTTCCACCCGCCAAAGGTGTGATAGGCCAAAGGCACCGGAATTGGCACGTTGATGCCGATCATGCCGACGTTGATGCGGTGGGCGAAATCGCGGGCGGTGTCACCGTCGCGGGTAAAAATCGCGGTGCCATTGCCGTATTCGTGGTCCATCGCGTGGCCAAGCGCCTCTTCATAGGTTTCCGCCCGCACCACCGACAGCACCGGGCCAAAGATTTCCTTTTGGTAGATGTCCATATCCGTTGTCACATGATCGAACAAATGGGGGCCGACAAAGAACCCGTCTTCGTATCCCTGCAGCTTGAACCCGCGGCCATCGACGATCAGTTTCGCGCCCTGCGCCACACCGGATTCAACCAACCGCAAGATATTGGCCTTGGCTGCCGCCGTAACAACCGGGCCGTAATCGACATCATTGCCGCCCGTGTAGGGGCCGACTTTCAGTTTCTCAATGCGCGGGATCAGCTTGGCCACCAGCCGGTCAGCTGTCTCTTGTCCCACTGGAACAGCCACTGAAATCGCCATGCACCGTTCGCCTGCAGCGCCGTATCCCGCGCCGACCAGCGCATCTGCTGCCAGATCCATATCGGCATCGGGCATGATGATCATGTGGTTCTTCGCCCCGCCAAAGCATTGAACACGCTTGCCGTTTGAGCAGCCACGCCCATAGATGTATTCCGCAATCGGGGTTGATCCAACAAAGCCGATCGCCGCAATCACCGGGTTATCCAAAATCGCATCGACCGATTCCTTATCCCCGTTGATCACCTGCAACACGCCGTCTGGCAGGCCCGCCTCTTTCATCAACTCCGCCAACATCATCGGCACCGATGGATCGCGTTCGGACGGCTTCAGGATAAACGCATTGCCGCACGCCAGCGCCGGGCCCATTTTCCACAAGGGGATCATCGCGGGAAAGTTGAACGGCGTGATGCCGGCCGCCACGCCCACCGGTTGGCGCAGCGAATACATATCAATGCCGGGGCCGGCAGAATCGGTGAATTCACCCTTCAGCATTTGCGGCGCACCGATGCAGTATTCGATCACCTCCAGCCCGCGTTGAATATCACCTTTCGCATCGGCAATGGTCTTGCCGTGTTCGCGGCTCAGGGCTTCGGCCAACTTGTCCATATCGCGGTTTAACAGGCCAACAAACGCCATCATCACACGGCCACGCCGTTGCGGGTTGGTGGCCCCCCATTTGATTTGGGCGGCGGCGGCATCGGCTGTGGCGGCATCAAGTTCGGCCTTGGATGCCAGTGCCACCCGCGCCTGCACATCGCCAGTGGCCGGGTTGAACACATCGGCATAGCGCCCGGATGTGCCTGCAACGTGTTTGCCGTTGATCCAGTGACCAATCATGTTCATCGCAATTCTCCTATAGGTTTGGCAGATAGTAGTCTTGCGAAAACGCTTGGTATATAGGAATTATGCCAAAGTTATCTTGCAAATTTGCAAAGGATGCGCAGTGGATTGGGATGATTTGCGGATATTTCTGGCGGTGGCCCGCCATGACAGCCTGTCAAGGGCGGCCCGCGTGTTGCGGATTGATCCGGCAACCGTGGGGCGGCGGGTGGCCCGGCTGGAACAGGCGATGGGGGTAGCCCTTTTTGCCAAAACGCCGCAAGGCTATGCGCTGACCGACAGCGGACAGCGGCTGATGGATCACGCCGAACGCACGGAATCAGCGGTTGACGGCGCGGCCTATGCGCTGACAGGGGCCGAAGGATTGACCGGGCAGATTCGCATTGGCGCGCCGGACGGCTGTGCAAACTATCTGCTGCCGCAGGTATTGGCGCGGATATGTGATGCTAATCCGGGGCTTGAGGTGCAGATTGTGGCCCTGCCGCGCGTGTTTAACCTATCAAAGCGCGAGGCTGATATGGCGATTGCCGTATCACGCCCCGAGGCGGGCCGGCTGACCGTGCAAAAGCTGACCGATTATCACCTGCATCTGGCGGCCTCGGTTAACTACATCGCTAATCATCCGAAAATCACCAGCGCCGCCGATCTGCAGCAGCACCGTATCGTGGGCTATATCCCCGACATGATCTTTGACAAAGAACTGGATTATCTGACCGAAATTGGCGCGCCGCCCCCGGTGCTTGGGTCAAATTCGGTATCGGTGCAGCTGAACTTTTTGCGGCAGGGGGCGGGTGTTGGCGTCGTGCATGATTTTGCCTTGCCTGCTGCCCCCGAACTGCGCCGCATCCTGCCCGATCAGGTGCATCTGACCCGCGCGTTCTGGCTGATCCGTCACGAAGGCGACGGGCGCAATGACCGGCTGAACCGGTTTGCCGATCAGCTGATCAAATTTGCGCGCACCGAAATGCAGCGGTTGGAAGCCTATTGCACGCAGCTGGTGTAGGGCGCGGGTTCGCCCGGCAAGATTTCGCACAAACGGGTGGCCGTGATCATTTGATCCAGACGCGGCCCCCATTTTTCCGCAACATAGGCAATACCCGTCGGGCTGGCCACGTCATGTTCGGCCCATTGCACGGTGTAGATGTCTTGCGCGCCCACCATCACCAGGAAAACCATCGATTCCGATTGCGCGCCGCCATTCACCGCGCCGCAACTAAGGTAACCCATGAAACTTTCGCGCGCGCCTTTGATCGCCGGGGTTTCAAACTGCTCTGCCACATGGGCGTCGGGACAGGCGGCCTTGTATTTATCGGCGAGAAATTCGGCAAACCCCAACGCCGATGTCGGCGCCTCACCAACTGCCAGGCCTTTGGCCGCCGTCAGCGTGATCAGCTGCGTCCAGGCTTCAAGGGTTTCGCCCTTTGGCAAGGACTCATTGATATACCCGGTCGCATCGGCGTTTTCGAAGGCTTGCACAAAGCCATTAGGCAGCGGGCCGGTGACCAGTTGCGCAAAAACCGGCGCAATGATGGTGGCATTTTCAGCCAGTGCTGGCAGAGGCAACGCAAAAGCAAGGACAGCGACGCAAAGTTTCATCTCATACCTCATGTTTTGGGGCAGCTTACGCAAAGAGTTGCCGCAAAACAATTCCTTAAGGCACACGCGGGCCTTGACAGAATCCGACATCGGGTAAAACCTGTTTCTGACAACCACCGCACCCGATAGGAGTTTGCCATGCTTGTCAGCCAGATCCTGAAATTGAAATCGGATGATGGGGTGGTCACCGTGCCGCCCGGCACGACGGTGGCCAAAGTGGCCGAAGTGCTGTCGGCGCGGCGTATCGGGGCGATTGTGGTGTCGGTCGATGGCAAAACCATGTTGGGCATCGTTTCGGAACGCGATGTGGTGCGAGAGTTGGGGCGGCGCGGGCCGGCGTGCCTGTCGGATCCGGTCGACAGCATCATGACAGGGCGGGTTGTCACTTGCGCGCGCGGCGACCGCACCACCGATGTCATGCAAAAAATGACCGATGGCCGTTTTCGGCATATGCCGGTGATGGAGGGCGATCAGATGGTGGGATTGGTCTCTATTGGCGATGTCGTCAAAGCGCGACTGTCAGAGCTGTCGATGGAAAAAGACGCGCTGGAAGGAATGATCAAAGGCTTTTAAAGCGTTTCGAGGTGTCGTTGAAAGCTTAAGCATCAGAATTCAAACACTTTTGGTTTGAATTCTGATCCACCTTAAATTCGAAACGCTTTCGGCAAACAAATTCTGGCTTGCATCAGCGACGGCAATATTGTTGCGTATCGCAGTTGTTTGCAGGAGCATCCCTATGCGCATCGGCCTTTACCCCGGCACGTTTGATCCGATCACGCTGGGCCATATTGATATCATTCAACGCGCAATGGCTTTGGTGGACCGGCTGGTTATCGGGGTGGCGATCAACCGCGACAAAGGGCCGGCGTTCTCGCTTGAACAGCGTGTGGCGATGGTCGAGGCGGAATGTGCCGCGATAATTGCCAAAACGGGCGGTGAGATTATCGTGCATCCGTTCGAAAATCTGCTGATCCATTGCGCCCGTGAAGTGGGGGCGACAGTTATTGTGCGGGGCTTGCGTGCGGTGGCCGATTTTGAATATGAATTTCAGATGGTGGGGATGAACCGCGCGCTGGACGCGTCCATCGAGACGGTGTTCATGATGGCTGATGCGCGCCGCCAAGCAATAGCATCCAAGCTGGTAAAGGAAATCAGTCGTCTGGGCGGCGATGTATCAAAATTTGTGACCCCGCCGGTTGAAGCCGCTTTGATTGCCCGTTACCCCAGACCTTAAACCAAAAGGCAGCAAAGCCTTTCGAAAATTAGAATTTTTGTTCTATCTCTATGGCATTTGAGGATAAAACAGGTAGACTGACCCGATGGAAGATGCATCAAGATCAGCCAGTGCGCCCGCAAGCGTGGAAGAGTTTCGCGACAGATTGGCGGCTGTGGCGCTTGATTTGCCCAAAAGACTGCGCCAATGCGCCGAATTTATCGCAGCCAACACCGATCGCATCGCCGTATCGACTGTTGCGGACCTGGCTGCAGGGGCTGCGGTGCCGCCATCCGCTTTGATCCGGTTCTGTCAGATCCTCGGGTTTTCCGGCTATTCCGAGATGCAAAAGCTGTTTCGCGAGGCGTATGCGCCCGGGTTGCCCGACTATACAGTCCGATTGAAAAACCTGAAAGACAACGGCAGTGACAGCCCGTCGGCATTGCTGGCCGAATTTATCGAAGCCGGGCGCTTGTCACTTGAATCGCTTGCAAAATCTTGTGACGAAATCGCATTGGCCCAATCAGTTGCACTGCTGGCCGGGGCCGACACGGTGCATATCATGGGGCTGCGGCGGGCGTTTCCGGTTTCAACCTATCTGGCTTATGTTTTTGAAAAGATGTCCGTTCCTGCGATGTTGCACGACGGCGTCGGATCTCTTGACCGCCGCCACGCGCTGCGAAAGGGTGATGCTTTGGTGGCGATCACCTTTTCACCCTATTCGGAAGAAACCCTTGCGCTGGCCCAGGATGCGCGCGATCGGGGCTTGCCCGTGGTGGCCCTGACCGACAGGATGACCAGTCCGGTGGCACGCCTGTGCGATGCGGTTCTGATCGTCCCAGAGGTTGATTTCGGCGCATTCCGATCCCTTTCCGCGACGATTGCGATGGCGATTACACTGGCGGTTGCCGTGGGGTCAGCGCGCAAAGCGTAGATAGGCGAAAATAACTGCGCTGAGGGGCTGGAATAAATATTCCAAAATGTTAGATACGGTTCACAAAGTAGTGGTGCAAGATGAGTGCGACCCAGATGTGGAGTAAGGCTGGCAATGAAAACCCTTGATGTCATCACAATTGGCCGATCTTCGGTTGATCTTTACGGCGCACAGGCGGGTGGGCGGCTGGAAGATATGGGGTCGTTTCAGAAATACATCGGCGGATCCCCCACCAATATGGCCGCCGGAATGGCGCGTCTGGGGCTGAAATCGGCGTTGATCACGCGGGTTGGCAATGAACATATGGGCCGCTTCATCCGCGAAGAACTTGCGCGCGAAGGCGTCGATACGCGCGGCGTGATCACAGATCCGGACCGCCTGACGGCGCTGGTTTTGCTGGGCATCCGCGATGAGACGCAGTTTCCGCTGATATTTTACCGCGAAAACTGCGCTGATATGGCCTTGTGCGAAGACGACA
This sequence comes from Cypionkella sp., assembly GCA_031384605.1. Classification (GTDB taxonomy): domain Bacteria; phylum Pseudomonadota; class Alphaproteobacteria; order Rhodobacterales; family Rhodobacteraceae; genus JANNAT01. The sequence goes on along the minus strand of JANNAT010000094.1, from coordinate 2,279 downwards.
TTGACGAAGACTTCATCGCCTCTGCCCGGTCGCTGATCGTCACCGGCACGCATTTGTCGCATACCAAAACCGAAGCCGCCGTTCTGAAGGCCTTGGGTTTTGCGCGCAAGCATGGGCTGCAAACCGCGTTGGACGTTGATTATCGCCCCAATCTCTGGGGGCTGGCCGGGCATGGCGATGGCGAGTCGCGGTTCATCTCATCGGCAAATGTGACAGCCAAGTTGCAGGCCCATCTGCATCTTTTTGATCTGATCGTCGGCACCGAAGAGGAATTCCATATCGCGGGCGGCACTACGGATACCATCGCAGCTTTGCGTGCCGTGAGGGCGGTATCGCAGGCCACATTGGTGTGCAAACGCGGGCCGATGGGGGCATCAGCCTTTACCGCGGGCATCCCCGACAGTCTTGATGATGGCCAGACCGGCCCCGGTTTTCCGATTGAGGTGTTCAATGTGTTGGGCGCGGGCGATGGGTTTATGTCAGGTTTAACAAAGGGTTGGCTTGACGGCGCGGCATGGCCAACCGCCTTGAAATATGCCAATGCCTGCGGGGCTTTTGCCGTATCACGCCACGGCTGCACGCCTGCCTATCCGTCGTGGATTGAACTGCAGTTCTTCCTGGATCGGGGCGTGCAAACGCCTGCCTTGCGCAAAGATGCCGCCCTGGAACAACTTCACTGGTCCACCAACCGCCGCCATGATTGGGCCGGGGTCAAGGCCTTTGCCTTTGATCACCGATCGCAACTGGAAGATATCGCCGGGGCCACGCCTGCCAAAATTGCGCGGTTCAAAGAGCTGTGTCTGGACGCCACTTTGGCGGTATCTGCCGGGCAACCCGGGTTTGGTCTGTTGTGCGACAACCGGCTTGGCAAATCCGCCCTTCACCGCGCCGCCGGGCAGGGGTTGTGGATTGCACGTCCCGTGGAATGGCCCGGTTCGCGCCCGTTGACGCTGGAACCCGAACTTGGCCCCGATTTTGGCGGGCTATCGGAATGGCCGCTGGAACATGTCGTCAAGGTTTTGTGCTTTTGCCATCCCGCAGATGCCCCCCAAATGCAGGCCGATCAAGAGGCAACGATCACACGACTGTTTCATGCGTGCAGACGTAACCGATTGGAAATGCTGCTGGAAGTCATTCCATCCAAAGTCGGCCCGGTCGATGACACCACCACCGCCCGGCTGATCCAGCGGTTCTATGACATCGGCATTTATCCCGATTGGTGGAAACTGGAGCCGATGCAAACCGATGCCGCATGGGCCGCCACCTGCGATGCAATCACCGTTAATGATCCCTACACCCAAGGTATTGTTGTGTTGGGGCTGGGGCAATCAGAGGCGGAATTAACCACGGCCTTTGCGTTGGCTGCCAAATATCCGCTGGTCAAGGGTTTTGCTGTTGGCCGCACAATTCACGGTGATGTTGGCCGCGACTGGATGGCTGGCCGCCTTGACGATTCGACCGCTGTTGCCACTATGGCCGAAAATTTCCGCCGCCTTTGCACCGTTTGGGACAAAGCGCGCACATCCGCAGGAGACGCGATATGACCACCATCCGCCTGACCGCCGCCCAAGCCATGGTGCGTTGGCTGTCCGTTCAGATGACCGAAGACGGGGACCGCTTTATCGAAGGCGTCTGGGCAATTTTTGGCCATGGCAACGTCGCGGGCTTGGGCGAAGCGCTGCACGGCATCAAGGATGTGATGCCCACATGGCGCGGGCACAATGAACAAACCATGGCGCATACGGCGATTGCCTATGCCAAGGCAATGAAACGCCGTCGCGCGATGGCGGTGACCACCTCTATCGGGCCGGGGGCGTTGAATGTTGTTACCGCTGCCGCCCTTGCCTATGCCAACCGCCTGCCGGTGTTGATCCTTCCGGGCGATGTGTTTGCCAGCCGCGCGCCCGATCCGGTGTTGCAACAGATTGAGGCGTTCGGCGATGGCACGATGTCAGCCAATGATTGTTTTCGCCCGGTCAGCCGCTATTTTGACCGCATCTCGCGCCCTGAACATCTGCTGACGGCGCTGCCGCGCGCAATGCGGGTGATGACCGATCCTGCAGACTGTGGCCCTGTGGTGCTGGCATTTTGCCAGGACGTTCAGGCCGAAGCCTTCGACTTTCCGTCGCGTTTCTTCGACGAGCGGGTGTACAACAATACGCGCGTGCGTGTATTGAACTGCCACGACGTGTAGTTGGGACCGTCGGGCAATAGAGTTTCAACAATGCGAACTAATTTTGCTATATAAAAAAATTTTTTTTTTAAAAAAAAATAAGCGC
>JANNAT010000092.1:0-45203 GCA_031384605.1 Cypionkella sp. | reverse complement strand
CCAAGACCGATCCCCCTGTTCGTGATACCACAACTCGCGGTGCAGGCCTGCCGGGTTATCACGCAGATAGAGGTAATCGTGGAAGGTATCGGCGGCATCCGGGGCCATGCCATCGGGGCGGTTGATCAGGTTGGCATCGCCTAAGTAGACGAATTCCTGCGCGTCGCGGGGGCCAAGAAGGGGGTGATTGATGATCATGTTGTCTTTCCTTTCCGCATTCTCGAACCGGAAATCCAGTTGCGATTTTTCCTGAGAATGCTTGGCCCTTAGTGCAAATTCGGTTGGGCGCCCTGGCCCTTTTCGTCGATCATCAGGCCCTTGCGGAAACGGTCGAATCGGTATGCCGTGGCGGTGGCATGCGGGGTATCTGTGGCTAATAGATGCGCGAAGACCCAGCCTGAGGCGGGGGTGGCCTTGAACCCACCGTAGCACCAACCGCCATTGAAATAGAGGCCGTCGGTTTCGGTGCGGTCGATGATGGGGGAGCCGTCCATCGACATATCCATGATACCGCCCCACATGCTCAACAGGCGTGCGCGTCCGATCATCGGCATCAGGGCCATGCCGCCTTCGGCGACATCCTCGACCACGGGCATGGAGCCGCGCTGGGCGTAGCTGTTGTAGCCGTCGATATCGCCGCCAAACACGAGGCCGCCTTTGTCGGATTGGCTGACGTAGAAATGGCCCGCGCCAAAGGTCATCACACCGTCGATCAAGGGTTTGAGGCCTTCGGAGACGAAGGCTTGCAGGACGTGGCTTTCGATCGGCAGGCGCATGCCTGCTTGCGCCATGACACGGCTGGAGGAGCCTGCAACGGCGACGCCGATTTTGCCCGCCGCGATGTAGCCGCGTGAGGTTTCGACGCCCAAGGCGCGGCCGTTTTCAATGCGAAATCCGGTGACCTCGCAGTTCTGGATGATATCCACACCCCGGCTGTCGGCCCCGCGTGCATAGCCCCAGGCCACGGCATCATGGCGCACGGTGCCGCCGCGTTTTTGCGCCAAGCCGACTTTGATGGGAAACCGCGCGTTGTCGAAATTCAGGAACGGATACATCGCGCGGACTTGGGCAGTATTGAGAATCTGTGCATCGGCGCCGTGCATGATCATGGCGTTGCCGCGCCGAACATAGGCATCGCGCTGGGCATCGGTGTGGAACAGGTTCAGGATGCCGCGTTGGGAAACCATGGCGTTATAGTTGAAATCTTGCTCCAGCCCTTCCCATAGCTTTAACGAAAATTCGTAAAACGGCTGGTTGCCATCCAGCAGGTAGTTGGAGCGGATGATCGTGGTGTTGCGCCCGACATTGCCGCCGCCGATCCAGCCTTTTTCAAGCACGGCAATGCGCGCTTGTTTGAACTCTTTCGCCAGATAATAGGCCGTGGCAAGACCGTGCCCGCCGCCGCCGACGATAATGTAATCATAGGCGGCTTGCGGTTCGGGATTGCGCCATGCGGGACGCCAGCCTTTATGGCCTGTCAGCGCTTCGGCGATCACCCTGAACCCGGAATAGCGCATTGGTTGGTCCTATTTTATCTTGCCGCTATTATCAGGGATTGCGGGCTTTTGCAGGGCCTTCATTTCCGACATCAGGTCTGTCATTTCAGACATATAATTTGCTTTTCTGCAGTTTGTGCCTGTTCTGCTTTTGCGCAGACTCTGTGATAGCTTGCGGGAAGGGTGTAGCCTCGTTATTCTTATCATTAAACATTGTTTACAGACATGCGACAAGCCGCAAAGGTGGTATCAGATGCTGGACAGCCCCTATCCGCGCGTGACACCTGGCCCGCCACGGCCCAGCCAGATTATCACGCCATCGTCTTTGGCGCTACATTCTGGGCGTGAGAGGTTTGAAGTGGCAGGTGCAGGTGCAGCGCTGGTCAAGGTATCGGTGGGTGACAGGATTACGGTCACGAATGCCGAGGGCGGGCAGCGCTGCGAGTTGGTGGCGGCAGATGGCAAGGGGCGGATTGATGCCGGCATCCTTGGGGTGGTGGCCAATTCTGATGGCTCAGGTCTTAAGGCGCTTTTGTTAGGCCATGCTGGCAGCGGTTTGGGTGGCTTGCGGCTTGGTATCGAGCGGCGCGGGATTGATCTGGCGCAGGCGGGCGCAGTGGCGCTGTTTGACAGCCAAACGCCTGCCGGGGTTGAGGAAAGTTTTGTGGCCACTCGTGATGGCGTGGTGATCATCGCGGCCCCTGCTGCGGCGATGCACCCCGGCGCGCAGGATACCGCGACGCCGCTGGTGGTGGTGGTGCAGCGGTCTGTGCTGGTGCAGGTGGCAAAGCATGATCTGGCCGATCCATTGGCCGATCCGGTGCTGGATTTGCGGGTGAAATCGGCGACCGCGCAGGCCTATTTCGTGAAGGCTGGGGATTACATTCAAATCATTGATGTGGATGGCCGCCAGTGTACGGATTTTCAATGTTTTTCGGCGCGCAAGCTGGACCGGGGCTTAGAGCATGCGTTGGATGTGACCACATCCCGCACTTTGATGGGCCACGCCTATTCCATGCCCGGCCTGCATTCAAAATACTATGATCAGGATTTTTTGCCGCTGATCGAAGTTGTGCAAGATACCGTTGGGCGCCACGATGCTTTTGCGATGGCTTGTGCGTCGAAATATTATGACGATATCGGCTATCCGGGCCATGTGAATTGTTCGGATAACTTCAATGCTGCGTTGGCCGTGCATGGTGTCGGCGCGCGGGCGGGTTGGATGGCGGTAAACCTGTTCTTCAACACCAACATCGACGCGCATGGCGTGCTGATATCGGACGAACCTTGGTCACGCCCCGGCGATTACGTGCTGTTTCGCGCCTTGACCGATTTGATTTGCGTCTCATCAGCCTGCCCTGATGATACCTCGCCCGCGAATGGCTGGTATCTGTCGGATATTCATGTGCGCACCTATGCGGGTGCGGAAAAGTTTCAACGTGCCGTGGCCAGCCGCGCCACCCCGGATGCAGAGGCAAAGATGACCAAGGATACCGGGTTTGGCGGATCTACCGCCGCTTTGACGCGCAATGTGGTGGAATATCGAGGCTATTGGTTGCCGCAAGACTACGCGGGCGTTGGTGCGATTGAAGAATACTGGGCTTGTCGCCAAAAAGCTGTGGTGATTGACCTCTCGCCGCTGCGCAAGTTTGAAATCACCGGCCCGGACGCCGAGGCGCTTATGCAATACACCCTGACGCGGGATGTGAAAAAGCTGGCGGTGGGGCAGGTGGTTTACTCTGCGATGTGTTACCCGCATGGCGGCATGATTGACGATGGCACTTTGTTCAGGCTGGGCCGCGATCAGTTCCGCTGGATTGGCGGCGAAGATTTCGGCGGCGTCTGGCTGCGGGAACAGGCCGAAAAACTGGGGCTGAAAGTGATGATCCGATCCTCTACGGATCAGTTGCACAATCTGGCGGTGCAGGGGCCGAATAGCCGCGAAATTCTCAAGCGGATATTCTGGACGCCGCCGGTTCAGGCCACTGCAGATGAGCTGGGCTGGTTCCGTTTTTCCATTGGCCGCATTGCAGGTGCCCCGGTTGTGGTTTCTCGCACGGGCTATACCGGCGAGTTGGGCTATGAGATTTTCTGCCACCCCAAAGACTGCACTGCCGTCTGGGATGCTGTTTGGGCCGCCGGGGCCGATCTTGGCCTGCGCCCGATGGGATTGGCAGCACTGGATATGGTGCGCATTGAGGCGGGACTGATCTTTGCCGGGTATGAGTTCACCGATCAAACCGATCCGTTCGAGGCGGGGATCGGTTTTACCGTTCCGTTAAAGTCGAAAACCGATGATTTCATTGGCCGCGACGCGCTGATCCGGCGCAAGGAACACCCGATGCAGCGGTTTGTCGGGCTGGAAATTGACGCATCGGTAGATGTGGGCCATGGCGACGCCATCTATGTCGGCCGCGCGCAAGTGGGGGTGGTGACCTCTTCGGTGCGATCCCCGATTTTGGGCAAGAACATTGCGCTGGCACGGCTGGATGTGGCGCATGCCGCACTCGATGCGGCGGTTGAGGTTGGCAAACTGGACGGCCAGCAAAAACGCTTGCCAGCAAAGGTTGTCGGGCTGTCGCATTACGATCCGAAAAAAAGCCGGCCGCAGTCGTAGGGGGGTTTAACGCAGCTTGCGCCGGGTGACTTGCCCAATTTCCCTAAACCGTCTTGGGTCCGCCCAGCGCCACAAGATGATCCCAAACCGCCAAGGCAACAGGGCCGGATGTAGACAGCAGTCGCACGGCGGTGACGTCCAGCTTTACACTTGGCAGGGTGGCGGACAGATCAATCAGCGTGCCCGCGTTTAACCGCGTGGCTGCCAATGACAACGGCACCCACGCCACCGCAACGCCCACCGCTGCCAATTCTACCGCGGCCAGTGTCAGGGCAGTTTCCGCTTTGGGAACAGGGTCACTCAGGCGGCGCAGGGTTGGCAGAACCAACCGGTCCATAACTTGTCCCAGAAAAACTTCTGAGGGATAGGCGATGTAGGGCAGATCACCTTTGCGAAACCGTTCATTAAGCTGCGCAGTCTTCGAGGCCGCATAAACCGGGATCAACCGATCAGTGCCAACAATCGCGGTTTCAATGTAATCGGCGCTGATCGGGTGCTGCTGGTCTGGCAAGCGATACACAATTGCAATGTCAGCCTGACGCGACAGCAGCAGCGCAAAGCATTCGTCCAGATTGGCCGACCGTAGTTTCATAAAAATATCGGGTTGGGTGATCTGAATGCCGTCAAGGATGGATGGTGTCAGGGTGGTGGTCAACGCGTGCTGGCTGGCAATAACAATGCGGTTTGCCATTTTGCGGGCACCGCGTCGCAGTTCGGTCACCAACTGACGCAGCTCTGACGCCAATCGGTTCATCTGGCTGTGCTGATCTTGCGTTGTCGGGCGCAGTTGCACAGGCTTGCGGGACCGATCAAACAATTCGGCGCCGACATAGTCTTCGATGTTTTGGATGCGGCGCGAAAATGCCGATTGCGTCAGATGGCGCTTTTCGGCGGCCTCGCTGAAGGATCCGGTTTCGGCCACTGCAAGAATATCTTCCAACCAATCCAGCCGCATCCGCGCCCCCTAAATTGCAATTATTGCATTATATATCAATAATTTCGCATTTGCATTGCTGAATATGGGATGCAATCATTGTTTATCGCAAGTCTTGACAAGGAACGGCTGATGCATCTTGCCCGGTTTCCCCGCCTGTTTCTGGCGCATCTTCCTACCCCTTTGGAACGGCTGGACCGGCTAAGCCGTGAACTGGGCGGACCCGAGATATGGATCAAGCGCGATGATTGCACCGGTATGTCGACGGGCGGCAACAAAACCCGCAAGCTGGAATTTCTGATGGCCGAAGCCGTGGCGATGGGTGCCGATGTGGTGATGACCCAAGGGGCCACGCAATCAAACCATGCGCGCCAAACAGCTGCCTTTGCAGCCAAGCTGGGGATGGCGTGCCATATTTTGTTGGAAGACCGCACCGGATCAAACAATCTCAATTACAACGGCAATGGCAATGTGCTGCTGGATCATCTGCATGGGGCCACAACGCAAAAGCGGGCTGGTGGCGTCGATATGCAGGCAGAGATGGATTTGTTGGCAGATCAGATGCGCGCAGGTGGCAAAAAGGTGTACGTTATTCCGGGGGGTGGATCGAACGCCACGGGTGCGCTGGGGTATGTGAACTGCGCTTATGAATTGGTGGGTCAGGCCAATGACCGCGGGTTGGTGATTGATCATCTGGTTACCGCAACCGGATCGGCGGGCACTCAGGCTGGATTGATCGTGGGGTTAAAGGCGATCAATGCCAATATTCCACTGCTGGGGTTCGGGGTGCGGGCCCCAAAGGCCAAGCAAGAGGAAAACGTATTTAATCTGGCAGTGAAAACGGCGGAAAAACTGGGCTGCCCCGGTGTGGTGGCGCGCGGCGATGTGGTGGCGGATACCTCTTATGTCGGCCCCGGTTACGGCGTGCCGCAGGCCGACACGATAGAAGCCATTCGGATGTTTGCGCAACTGGAAGGCCTGCTGCTGGATCCGGTCTATTCGGGCAAGGGTGCCGCCGGGTTGATCGACTATTGCCGCAAAGGGCATTTCAAGAAAGGGCAAAGGGTGGTCTTCTTGCATACAGGCGGGTCGGTGGCTTTGTTTGGTTATGACAACCTGTTTGCTGATCCTTCAAAACCCAGCTGAGGATGCAATGACGCCACGCCCGATCATCGCCCATGGCTGCCTGCTGGTGCGGGGGCGTTTGGTATGAAAACCGTTGGCATTCTTGGGGGAATGGGTCCGGCGGCCACGGTGCTGTTGATGCAAAAGATCATGGCAGCCACTGCTGCGCAGGGTGATGCCGATCATCTGCCCCTGCTGGTAGATCAAAACACCCAAGTGCCATCGCGCTTGCGCCATTTGTTGGATCATAAGGGCGATGATCCCGGCCCGGTCTTGGCGGCGATGGCCGCGCGGTTACAAGTGGCGGGCGCGGACGCCATCGCAATGCCGTGCAACACAGCACATCACTATGCCCCCGCCATTCGGGCGGCGATTTCCGTGCCGTTTCTGGATATGGTTGGTCTGTCGGTGGCCGAAGCCGTTCGCCTTGCAGGGTCTGGCGGGACGGTCGGTATTCTTGCCTCACCCGCTGTGCGCCGCGTCGGATTGTTTGAAGCGGCATTTGCGGGCAAAGGGTTAAAGTCAGTCTACGCGGCGGACGAAGACGCAACTTTGGCTGCAATTCGCAGTCTGAAAGCCGACGGTGTGAATGACAAAGCGCGCGCTGAATTGGCAGCCGCCTCTGCCGATTTGTTAGCGCGCGGGGCTAAAGTGCAAATGATTGCCTGCACCGAATTTTCGCTGATCCCGCAATCGGTGGCCCTCGGCGTGACCAGTTTTGATACATTGGACCTGTTGGTTCAGGCGATAATTGCTTTTGCCACAGACAGCGGCAAGGGCCACGACAAGGCGACACAGAATTCGCCAAAGCTAAGCGCATCTGCGCCAGTTTCATAACCAACAACGGAGAACAGAGATGAAAAAGACCCTTAAAAACCTATTGATCGGCACGGCTGCTTTGGCGTTGACCGCCGGTGCCTCTTTGGCCGAAAACGTGATCATCGGCCATTTTGGCAGCCCGACACCGATGCAGGTTGCCCGCGCCGCGGGCACCTTTGACGCAGCCACGGGTTGGACCATCGAATGGCGTCAGTTTGGATCGGGCACCGAAGTGATTGCCGCCATGGCATCGGGCGATGTGCAGGTGGCTGAACTTGGGTCGTCGCCGCTGGCCATTGGCACCAGCCAAGGGCTTGAAATTCAGTTGTTTATGATCGCCCAAGGCTTGGGCACGGCTGAAAGCCTGATTGCCACGAAAACGTCGGGCATCACCAAGCTGGAAGATCTGAAAGGCAAAAAGATCGCGGTTCCGGTGGGGTCAACCGCGCATTACTCGCTGATGGGTGGGTTGACCCATGCAGGGATTGCCGAAGCTGACGTCACCATCATGAACCTTCCTGCCGATCAGATCGCAGCGGCTTGGGATTCAGGGCAGGTGGACGCCGCCTTTATCTGGGAACCTGTGCAAAACCAAATCCTGCAAACCGGAACTTTTATCGTGGGCGCGGATCAAACCGCCGCCTGGGGGTTCCCGACCTTTGACGGTTGGGTGGTGAACACCGAATTCGCGGCCGCCAACGCCGATGCGATGGTGGCGTTTGCCAAAACGATGAACGACGCGAACATGGCCTATCTGGCCGACCCTGCTGCGTGGACTGCTGACAGCGCGCAGGTAAAGACCATCGCCGAAGTCACCGGGGCTGCAGCCGATCAGGTGCCAAACATTCTGAAGGGGTTCACCTTTATCCCGCTGGCCGATCAGATGGCGCCTTCATGGCTGGGCGGGGCTGCGGCAAACATGAAAACCACGGCGGATTTTCTGGTCAAAGCGGGCCGGATTGATGCTGCGATTGAAGATTATGCACCGTTTGTGAACACGGCAATCGTGACCGCCGCGCAGTAAACCTTGCACTTACCCAGACGCGGGGCATTTGCTTCGCGTCTGGTTTGCAACCGCATTGGCTGGGGGCCGAAGATGGGATTGAACATCAAAAAGGCAAGCGTTGTTTATCCATCCGCCGATGGCCGCCCGCCGGTCGATGCGTTGCGCGAGATTGATCTTGATATCGTTGGTGATGATTTTGTGGTGGCTTTGGGGGCGTCTGGCTGTGGCAAATCCACTTTGCTGTCGTTGATCGCGGGATTTTTATCGCCATCGTCGGGCCAGATTTTGCTGGATGGCGCAAAAGTGCAAGGCCCCGGTGCCGACCGCGCCGTGGTGTTTCAAAAACACGCATTGCTGCCGTGGCTGAACGTGTTGGATAACGTGGCGTTCGGATTGAAACTGCAAGGTGTGGCCGAGGCTGCACGTTACGAAATCGCGCGCGGATTTATCAATTTACTGGGATTGGGAGAGTTTGAAACCAGCCGGGTCTATCAGCTGTCCGGCGGCATGCAGCAGCGGGTCGGCATTGCCCGCGCGCTGACCTGCGATCCCAAGGTTCTGCTGATGGACGAACCACTTGGCGCGTTGGATGCGCTGACCCGCGAAAAGGCGCAGGAATTGATCCTGAACATCTGGCACAAGACCGCGAAGTCGGTGTTTTTCATCACCCATTCGGTCGAAGAGGCGCTGTTTATGGGCACCAAACTGATCGTGATGTCGCCGCGCCCTGGCCGTATTGCGCACCGCTTTGATCTGCCGTTTTCGCGGCAATTTCTGGGGGGTGCGCCTGCGCGCGACGTAAAGGCCAGCCGCGAATTCATCGGGCTGCGCGAAGATGTTCTGAAGATCATCTTTTCTGACGAAGAGGCCGCAGCATGACCGAACAATCCTATCCCAACACGCAATCCAGGAAAAAGGGCATCTTCTTTTTCCTGATGAAGGCCCGGGCAACCAAACCCGGCGAAACCTACGGGGTGCCGGGGCAGGGCGATACGCTGCTTTTGTCATTGGCCTCGATTGTCGGGATCATATTCGTGTGGTGGCTGGTGACGGCGATGGGTTGGGTCAAGCCGTTGTTCTTGCCATCGCCAGGTGCGGTGTTGCGCAAGTTTATTGATATCTGGAACAACGGCTTTACCAACACATCGCTTTTGGAACACGCAGGCGTTTCTGCGGCGCGGGTGTTTGGGGCGTTTTTGCTGGCGTGTCTGGTGGGCATTCCGCTGGGTCTGGCGATGGGGATGTCGCCGTTTTTTCGTGGCGTTTTTGATCCGCCACTGGAATTTTACCGCCCCATTCCGCCGCTGGCCTATCTGCCCCTGATGATCATCTGGTTTGGCATTGGCGAGACGTCGAAAGTGCTGCTGATCTTTCTTTCCGTGCTGGCCCCGGTTGCTTTGGGGGCGCGGTCGGGCGTGAAATCGGCGGCGATCGAGCAGATCCACGCGGCCTATTCCTTTGGGGCCAGCCGGTGGCAGGTGATGCGCCACGTGATCCTGCCATCCGCCTTGCCCGAGATTTTGACAGCCATGCGCATCGGGATCGGCTTTGGCTGGACCACCTTGGTGGCCGCCGAAATGGTGGCGGCCACCAAAGGCCTTGGTTACATGGTGCTGACTGCAAGCCAGTTTTTACAAACCTCGACCGTGATGATGGGCATCATTGTCATTGCTGCGATTGCCTATGGCTTTGATCTTTTGATGCGGTTCATTGAACGCAAGGTAGTGCCCTGGAAGGGCCGGATGTGAGCAGGTAATATGGCCGTAACCTATCTGAAGAAAGCCGCCCGCACGCATGCGACGGGTCAAGCCGACGTGCGCGATCAGGTGCAGGCGATGCTGGCCGAAATTGCACGCGATGGCGATGCCGCCGCCATACGCTTTGCCCGGGATCTGGACAAATGGGGCGGCGATATTGTTGTATCCCCTGCGGCACGCGCGGCGGCGGCGGCCCAAGTGCCGGAAAAGCTGCGCAGTGACATCCGCTTTGCCCATAACAATATCCGCCGCTTTGCCGAAGCACAGCGTGCGACGATTATGGATTGCAATGTTGAGATTTTGCCAGGCCTGACGGCAGGGCAAAAGCAAATTCCGGTCTCATCGGCGGGATGTTATGTGCCGGGCGGACGCTATAGCCATATCGCCTCGGCGATCATGACGATCACCACGGCCCGCGTGGCAGGGGTGTCGCATGTTGCGGCCTGTTCGCCGCCACGCCCTGATATCGGCATTCCGCCGGCAATTATCTTTGCGATGGATTTGTGTGGTGCGGATGTGATCCTGAACCTTGGCGGGGTTCAGGGGGTGGCTGCGATGGCCAATGGGTTGTTTGGCCTGCCAAAAGCCGACATTCTGGTTGGTCCCGGCAATCAATTCGTCGCCGAAGCCAAGCGGATTTTATACGGGCAAGTTGGCATCGACATGTTCGCAGGCCCCACCGACAGCATGGTGATCGCCGATGGCGCGGCTGATCCCGAACTGGTGGCGTGGGATTTGGTGGGGCAGGCCGAACATGGCTATAACTCGCCGGTCTGGCTTGTGACAACCGATGCAGACCTGGCCGCGCGGGTGATGGTGCTGGTGCCCGTGATCATTGCCGAATTGCCCGAATTGAATGCCACCAATGCGCGTGCGGCGTGGGAAGATTGTGCCGAGGTAATGCTATGCGACACTGCCGAAGAAATGGCGCAAGTGGCAGATGCCTATGCGCCCGAACATTTGCACGTGCAGGCCGCCGATCTGGAGTGGTGGCTGCAGCGGCTGCGGTCTTATGGGTCATTGTTCTTGGGTGAAGAAACAACCGTGGCTTTTGGCGACAAGTGTTCAGGCCCAAACCATGTTCTGCCGACATCTGGCGCGGGACGCTATACTGGGGGCTTGTCCGTGCATAAGTTCATGAAAACAGTTACATGGCAGCGCGCCACGCGTGCGGCGTCAAAGCCCTTGGCAATTGCCACTGCCCGCATTTCCCGGATGGAGGGAATGGAAGGCCATGCCCGATCAGCCGATGTGCGATTGGCCAAGTTCTTTCCCGACGAACAGTTTGATCTTAGCCCCACAGACGATGCCGCCTAAGGACAAAGCTGCACATATATTGACATTTGGCAGGAAACATATATCTTGGTGTCAAATGACAGTCAAGGTGCCGCCATGCCACAACTTCACCTGATCGAAACCCGTCCTGCCGTCACCGCTCCACATTTGTCGGATGACGAAGTGCAGGCGATGCAGCGCGCTTTTGTCAAGCTGGGCGCGCTTTGGGGGATCACGGATGATCAGGCCGCGATCCTGATGGGCGATATCTCTGTGCGCACCTATCGCCGCTGGAAAGTCGGTGATTTTGGTCGTGCTGGGGTGGATACTGCCGCACGGCTTTCCAACCTGATGGGCATTCACAAGGCACTGCGGCTGTTGTTCAAAGAGCCTGAGCGCGGTTATGGCTGGATTAAGCGGGCGAACGAAGTTTTTGGCGGTGCCTCGGCATTGGACGTGATGCTGCGCGGCCAGATCACCGATATCATGCGGGTGCGGCGCTATCTGGATGCGATGCGAGGGCCTTGGTGACGGCACCGCAAACCCGTGTCACTTGGGAACGCTATCACCGCCTGATCAATTCCGCGCATCCCCCGATTGACCTGTTCGAAGACATCGCCGACCCCGCCGATTGGCTGTTGCTGGCATCGGCCGAAAGTAAAACCAACCCGCGATTGGCCGCGACCATTGGCAATCTTGATCTGGTGCCCGTCGGGCGGCGTGTCGGCGGGCCGGGGGCGTCGTATGTCATGGCGCCGTTCACTCATATCAGCCCGGATTATCAGGGCCGGTTTCACGACGGCAGCTATGGCGCGTTTTATGCGGCAGATACCTATGAAACCGCGCTGTTTGAAACTGTGTATCATGCCCAGAAATTCTGTGCCGCCACGCGCGAGGCCGCCGGCTGGATCGCTGATAAACGTGAATTGGTCGGACACATAGATGCCGATCTGGTTGATGTTCGAACGGGGTATCCCGCCCTGCTTGGTCCTGATGACTACACAGCTTCGCAAGCGTTTGCGCGCAGTGAACGGGCGGCGGGGGCCCACGGCATTCTTTATCCATCAGTTAGAAACCCCGGCGGCACCTGCTTTGCCGCGTTTTATCCCGATGTGATGTCACCCCCCATCCAAGCACGGCATTTGTCGTATCATTGGGACGGCACGCGTATTGATATGATCAAAGATCTGGCAACCGCGTCAGTTTATGCGATTACGCTGTAACGCGGATCAGCCATTCACCTTTTTATCATCCACGATGTTCAGCGCGCCCATCGCACTTTTACCCAAATCTATCGATGCAAATGGCCCGCCGTGGCACATTTGCGCTGTATCCGTGACATCGGCCGCTGGGTTGGCGGCAAAGATCGCTTCGGCAAATTGTTCGGCATTATCGCGGGGGCGATAGCCCAGATAACTGGCCTTGGAATTATCGACCGGCGCGCGATCATTGTCAGAAACCCCATAGATGACGCTAAAGCCAACCGTCGGCGTATCAATCGCGCGGGTCACCAATTGGATCAGATCATCATAGCTTAACCAGGTTCCCAAAGCGCGGGTATTGCTGACCTTGGCGCAAGACAGAATGCGCAGGCAAACCGATTCAAGCCTGCGCTTGTCCCAATACATCCGGGCCAGATCTTCGGCAAAGCACTTGGCAAGACCGTAGAATGTATCGGGGCGATGGGGGGCGTCGATGCCGATGAAATCCTGACGGGGATGCATGCCAACGGCGTGAATAGAACTGGCATAGATCACCCGTTTGACACCGTGCTGATGCGCGGCCTCCCACACATTATAGGCCCCGATGATATTGGGCCCAAGGATCTGCTCAAACGGGGCCTCGTCCCCGATAGCCCCGAAATGCACAACCATATCCGCGCCTTGCAGCAGCGTGTGGATGTCGGAATAGTTGGCAAGATCGGCGCGGATGTAAGTTTCGTTGGAATAAAGTTTGCCTATATCGGGAACGATATCCGATGAGACAAAACTATCGGCCAGTTTCGACAATGGTTCGCGCAAGTAAGAGCCGAGGCGGCCCGCAGCCCCTGTCAGCACCAGTTTTTTCATCATGCACCCTTTCGCGGAATCAGCGTTCTTAGCGGGGTTGCCCGTCAAGACAAGATGAGACGAAATCGCGAGGTTAGAAAGTGGGTTGATCCGTAAACAGATTTATTAAATGAACGCTGCTAGCTTATTTCCAACGTCCGATCGATATAGTCCACCAAAGCGGCACCTGTAGGCGCGCCCATTATGAAAATAGATACCCAAAGGAATTGTCAGATGATGTCGCAGCATAAAGTGAACCAACCGTTGCGAATTGCACTGATCCGTGCGGTCTGCACAGTATTGTTCGTGTCCAGTCTTTCGACCTTTGCGATGGCAGAGGCCGTGATTCAGACAAGTGGTGCAGCACAACCGGCACTGAGTGAGCAAGCCAGCCCGGAAGCCATGGAAGCTGAGGGTGCAACACTCGTCTACGCCTCTGACACCGCTTTGCGCAACGTCGCCCCGGAGGATCGCCTTGCTAGAGCAATCCGCCGCAAGCGGTAATGTGAAAGCGATGCTGACATTGGGAATCCCTCATTTGTATGGCGTCGTGGCACCGATCAAACGTAAACGCAGTCTTGAGTTTTTCGAAAAAGCCGCCGCTGCGGGTGATGGTTCGGGTTTGGCGCAATATGGCATGATGTTGACATGGGGTGAGACGGACTGGGCGCGCGCTCAAAACATATTGGTTCGCGCGGGCGAGATGGGCCACTCGGACGCGTGGGCCACTTTGGCGGAAGGGGCGATGTACGGGTATCTTGGCGGTGGCCGGTTTTCACGCACGAAGTTTGATGGCTATGCCGCAAAGGCACGTGCAGCTGGGAACAGCCGGATCGAGGTCTTGGATGTAATCCGGCAAATGTGGGGGATTTCGCGGCGCGCTGACGGCCCTGCAGCCGTTGCCAAATTGCGCGCAGCCGCCGACACTGGCAATGTGGATGCCGCGAAATACCTGATATTGCTTTTGCGCGACGGCAACGGCGTGAATGTTTCGCGCGACCGCGATGCGGCAACTGCGGCAGTCAACAAATACGCCAAACTGCTGACCACGACCGAGGCTTAGCAATATACCCTAAGCATCAACGCCGCACGTGCGCCCGATACAGATGCCTACGCCTTAGTTGCGCAGGAAATGGCCGCACACCCAGCGTGGATCACCAAGCCTTTGGGCGTTGAATTGCAAAAGGCGAACCCACGCGCGGCGATGTATCTGCTGCAAACGCGCCTAAAGGAAAAAGGGCTGTATAACGGCCGGCTGGATGGCTTTGCAGGCAAAAATACCCTGCGGGCGATGAACATGGCCTGTGATGGGCTTCGGGATCGCTTGGCTTGTGATGACAATTTGTTGTGACCAGATGTCATAGCGGCCCTGATCTCTGCCAACTAAATTGGCATAGCCGTGCGGGCGATGGACTGCATTTTTATCTGATGCAATCTGCTGCGCGCAATCGGGCATTGGACTTTTATCCAAACACATCAAACCGATTCGCAATAGGCAGCGGCAACTGCGCTATCTGCGATTGAATCGCATTCAGGCGCTTTCTACCCTGAGAAACTGTCGTAGCGCGCATTGGTGCGATTCCGTCAACATCTGGGGCCAATTAACTAAATTAGGCGTAAATGTGGCAAAAGCGGCGAATATATTGAAAAAATTGCGGCGCGACCGGATGCTTGATAAATATAAAGGTGATTTTTATCTAAGTGTTAGCAGCAGAACACATCGTTTGTTGCGCTTGCGAGTGCGTTGATCACGACACAAAGGCAAAAGGCTATATAATGAAAATTAATAAAGTTACGCACCTTCAGTTCGTGCCGGCAGGTGATCAAAGCAAATTTATACTTGTGGCTGGCGGGGCCAGCTTTGTGGGATAAAATTTGTGCCGACGGTTGCTTGATCAGGGGCATTTCGTGTTGTGCGTTGACAACTTACTGACCGGCGACATGGAAAATGTGGCCGAACTTGTTGGTCGCAAAGGGTTCCGATTTCGCCGCCATGACATTATAAAACCGCTGCGGGTGGATGGCCGTATTGATGAGATTTATAATCTGCATGCCCCGCCGCGCCGCCGCGCTGTCAAAAAGACCTGATCCACACTTTCCGCACCTGCGTCGATGGAACGCTGAACCTTTTGACTTTGGCCGAGGCCAAGGGCGCGCGAATTTTACAATCTTCAACCTCAGAGGTTTATGGCGATCCTGAGATTTCATTGCAGCACGAAGGCTATCGCGGCAGCGTCAATACCTGCGGCCCACGCGCATGCTATGACGAAGGCAAGCGTGCCGAAGAGACCCTGTTTTGGGAATATGGGGCGCATCGCGGCGTAGAAACCCGCATCGCGCGGATTTTCAACACCTATGGCCCCCGCATGCACCCCGACGACGGCAGGGTAGTGTCGAACTTTATCGTGCAGGCATTGCGGGGTCAGCCCCTGACGATTTATGGCGCGGGGCTGCAAACCCGGTCGTTCTGCTATGTCGATGATCTGGTCGATGGCCTGGTGCGGTTGATGGCGTCATCCGAGAAAATGCAGGTTAACCTTGGAAATCCGGGTGAATTCACGATGCTTGGGCTTGCCGAAAAGGTGCTGGACAAAATGGGATCAGATCTGCCGATCACCTTTCTGCCCTTGCCCCAGGATGACCCACGACAGCGCCGTCCCGACATTTCGCGCGCGGCACAGCTTTTGGATTGGGCACCGACGGTAAATTTGGATCAAGGCCTGACCAAAACAATCGCCTGGTTCGCACAAAGGTTGAAGTTTGACTGCCTGAAAGGTTCGATGGCATCGTGACGCGGGGTATTGCCGTCCTTGTGACGGGCGGTGCAGGCTTTATCGGATCCCACGCCTGCAAAGCACTGAAAGCGGCAGGATATACGCCTGTAACCTTTGACAATTTGTCAACGGGCCACGCCAGTTCGGTCCGATTTGGGCCCTTCGCACGGGGTGATGTGCGCGATGCAAGCGCAGTTGCTGCGGCGCTGCAATATCATGATGCACGTGCGATTATCCATTTTGCAGCGTCGGCCTATGTCGGTGAAAGTATGCGCAACCCGGGACTATACTATGACAATAACCTAGGCGGCATGATTGGCCTTCTTAAGGGGGCAAGTGCTGCTGGGGTCGACAAGATCGTCTTTTCTTCCAGCTGCGCCACCTATGGCATCCCGGCACAGCTGCCGATTGCCGAAGATTGCCCGCAAAATCCGATCAATCCCTATGGCCGCACCAAACTGATATGCGAGATGATGCTGCGCGATCACGCGGCAGCGCACGGGCTGCATTTCGCCGCTCTGCGGTATTTCAACGCAGCAGGTGCCGATCCACAGGGTGAGTTGGGCGAACATCACGATCCCGAAACCCACCTTATCCCGCTTGCCCTGCGCGCAGCGGCGGGCAAAGCACCACTGCAGGTATTTGGTACCGACTATCCAACGCCCGATGGCACCTGTATTCGCGACTACATCCATGTCACGGACCTTGCGCGCGCGCATGTTCTGGCGTCGCGGCATCTGTTGGATGCGGGGGAATCTCTTTCGATTAGTTTAGGGACGGGTCGCGGAGTTTCCGTCCGCGAGATCATCTGCGCGATCGAGGCGATGACCGCGCGGCCTTTACCGGTGATAATCGGACCGCGGCAGCAGGAGACCCGCCGGTCTTGGTGGCGGATCCGGCAGAGTCGCAGCGACGGCTTGGTTTTGCGACTCGGCTGTCTGATCTGGCAACGTTGCTGACACACGCTGCGAAGTCATCTGTGGTTGCGGCAGCAGCGGCATCGCAATGAGGGCGACGTCATCCGCCCCACTGAATGCAATTGCAGACGTGCCATTGCGGGCTATTGTGATTCAAAGTCTATTTTCGCAGCGTCAGCGCTTTGTCTATGCAATATTAATTGTGGCTTGGGCAGGATGCGTGCTGTGGTTCTGGATTTGGTGGCTTGACCCAGCGCATTTTGTGGGCTGGCCAGAATTTCTGTTTGCGACAGTACCTTTGCTGTGTTTGCATGGGCTACAGTTGTTTTTCGTTTTTGTGGTGTTACAAGCATCAAAGACAAGCGCGCCTGATCCAGAACCCGGCCAATGGCGGGTGGCCATGATTGTAACGAAAACAGCATCAGAGCCATTCGAAGTGCTGGAACGAATACTGCGGGCGATGCTGGCGCAGGATTATCCGCATGACACTTGGCTTGCGGATGAGGACCCGAGCGCCGCGACGCTGGCATGGTGCAGGCGCAATGGAGTCAAAGTGTCATCGCGTCAGGGGGTCACTGCATATCATCAGAAAACATGGCCACGTCGGACGCGCTGCAAAGAAGGCAATCTGGCGTATTTCTACGATAATGGTGGTTATGAACTTTACGATATCGTAAGCCAGTTGGACTCCGACCACGTTCCACAACCAAATTATTTGCGCGAGATAATTCGTCCGTTTTTGACATGACGGTCGGCTATGTCAGTGCCCCATCAATCTGCGCGGCAAATGCAGCGACAAGCTGGGCGGCGCGAACGCGGTTGCACACCGAGGCGGCATTTCATGGTCTGTTTCAGACGGGTTATACACGGGCCTTCGCCCCGATGTGCATTGGATCACATTATGCTGTCCGGACGAAAGCCCTGCAGCGGGCGGGTGGCTTGGGGCCTGAATTGGCCGAAGATCATTCCACCTCTTTGCTGATCAACGCTGCGGGCTGGCGGGGGGTGCATGCGATTGATGCGATTGCCGTTGGCGATGGGCCAGAGACAGTAGCCGATATGGTGACACAAGAGTTTCAGTGGTCTCGAAGCCTGGTAACGCTTCTGCTGCAACACACGGGTCCATATTTGCGCAGACTGCCGCCGCGGCTGAAGTTTTTCTTCGTGTTTTGCCAGCTTTGGTACCCGCTGTTTGCGCTGACTTCGGCGATGCTTTATCTCGCGCCGGTATTCGCGCTGGCGTTTGATTTGCGTTACGCAAATGTAACTTATCCCGAATTCATTCTGCATGGCGCACCTGCTGACGTAGTGCTGACGATGATCGTGTTTCGCATCCGCAAGGACGGTTTCTTCCGGCCGATTGATGCCCCGGTACCTAGCTGGGAAAAGGCGCTGTTTCTGTCGCTGCAATGGCCGTGGGTGTTGTGGGGCTGTATAATGGCAATTCGTGATAAGTTGACGGGAACATTCGTTGATTTTCGAATTACGCCGAAGGGCAGTGCCGCCGCGCAGACGCTTCCGATCAAGGTGGTACTGGTTTATACCGGCCTTGCACTCGGGGCGACATTGCCTGTGCTGTTCAGTGACGAGCTGGGAAATGCACGCGGGTTCTTGCTGTTGGCGCTGCTTAACGCGGTTCTTTATACCGCTCTGGTCGTCGTGATCGTCTGGCGACATCTTGCTGATACTGGGGCGGTTAAGACACAAAAGCTTCAGGCGTCGGCGATGCAGATCGCCGCCGCAGTTGTCGTGGTCAGCACAGTTATGACGGGGTTTTCGTGGCGTGGTGTAGAGAGCATTCATGCATTGGCGTTTGGCTTGGAACCAATTCGGTTGGTGCGTGTAGAATACGGTCTTTCAGGTGCCGGACACATGGCAAAGGACCGCGTAGACTTTGTTTGGGACCCGGGTTGGGTTCAAGGACGCGAAATGGCAACCAAATGACAGATATTGAAAACAATTTCAGGAGCGGGGCCAAAAAAATGACCAGTTCACAGTTGCTAATACAAAGATCATCCAACAATTTAATTTCGAAAGGAATTGTCTGCATTATACTAATGGCCGGGGTCGGCATGCACAGCGAAGCGATGGCAGCGCCTCCCGGAGATCTGCCATATGGGGCATATGACCCACATGGGGATTACAGCACCGATCCGGCGCTGACAATTGAGCATGTCTTTTTACCTTGGGAAGACGTGGCTCTCGGGTCATTGCAGGAAGCCGACCAATACGCGCTTGACTGCAATCGCGCGCTTATAATCACGGTCGAGCCGTGGACATGGCCCCGCGACGAACGGAACACCGCCGATTTCTTGTTTAACGGAATTAGCGGCGGCTACTATGACAGCAATATGCGCGGTGTTTGCCAAGTGATTGGCCAATTGCAAAGTCCGGTCTCGGTGCGTTGGGGCCATGAGATGGAAACCAAGGACGGCCAGTTTATCTAGTCCGCATGGAAGCCGGAAAACTACATCACCTCGTACAAACGCATGATCGACATTTGCCGCACAGAGACCCCCAAGATCAATGTCATTTGGTCACCCATCGGGCTTGATAACGCCAAAGACTACTACCCGGGCGACGATTATGTTGATGTCTTGGGGCTTTCGATATTTGGATATCAAGCTCGGGAAAAGGCGATCCTTGGCGGTGAACGCACCTATACTGAGTGGCTGACAGAGCAGTACGACAACGTCAAAGATTTGGGCAAGCCGGTTGTGGTGGCCGAATTAGGCTATACCGGCACCGCCGAATACGTCGCCAGTTGGGAAGCTGAAGTGCGCTGCGCGCCCAGACATGCCGCTGCTTGTGGGGGCAGTCTATTTTGATCAGGCCGAGGTTTATCCTTGGCCGGACAATTTCCCCCAGCCCGACTGGCGCTTGGCCAACCGTGTCACGCCCTAGCAGTTCGGACAAACCCCGATTGCACGATACGTACAAATGTGTCGGGTGCAACATCGGGCCGTCCTGGAAGGGGCGACCGCCTTTAATGCAATGCGCTGCGTGGTGGCATGACCTGCCGCGACCAAGGCACCGCCGCCTGAGAAAAGCGCCACCGTTTTCGCAACCCAGCCAACCTTTATCAGCGCGCCAAATCTTTCGGATTTACTCTCACCCCAATGACCCGCGCAGAGGCAGTTTCTTGGAAAGGTGCAATACATATTTGTGATTGCCCTAATTTGGCCCCGATCTGCCCAAACTGCCACTTCAGTTGACTGTTTTACTCTTTGCTTAACCCCTCAGTGCAACACTGGGGTTCCGCGAGGAGAGCTTTATGACCGTCCGACATCGCATCGCCGCCATGGTATTCACAACTTGCTTGATGGCGATTCCTGACAAAGGCAGCACGGAAGCCGTTATTGGCACCAGGCTATTGTCGGCTGAACCTTTTATTGCCGCAGTTCGCCCAGTCAGAGTTATCAGGCCCCAAACTGTTGCCTTTGATTGGTTGGCCAACGGCAAAGTGGCAGATCAGGCAGGTAAATCTACTGCCGCGCAGAAACGAAACCGCGTCATCACCGGGCAGGGCAGCTGGATTTGCTCACCCGCCGGCTTTGGCAAACGCTCACGCTGCGACGCCGGCTAAATTGAATGGCAGTGCGCGGTTCGTCGCCCCATTTTTGATGGGATACCTTCATCGAATTTATGCGGCGATTTTTGTTTCACTGCCGGTGTGAAACGATGATACCCCGTGGTATGGCAATGATTTTCGCAAAAACCACATGAAGGATCTAGGGCAGGTTATTCTACGTCCATCGCCATTGCATGGCGTTTTATGGACGCCGCGTTTTTCCGCTTAAATAATCGCCTTTTCCAAGAACGGCTCACCCCGTGCGATGCGACCATATCCGAAGGGCCGCAGGTCAAGTGTGCGAAATTCCCCATAGGTCAGCCATTCCGCCGTTCCGCGCCCCATTGCAGGGGATTGTTGCAAGCCGTGTCCGGAAAATCCGTTCAGGAACAGAAAGTTTTCAACCCCGTCATGCGGCCCGATGATGGCGTTTTGATCCAGAGTGTTCATGTCATACTGACCGCCCCATTCGCGCAAAACCTTGATCGCCTCAAACTGCGGGATGCGGTTGGCAAGTGCCGGCCAGATGTGATCTTGCCACAGGGTGTGGTCCATCTCAAAATCATCAAAATCAACCGCCGGATCATGCGCGCTGTGCCCGCCTGCCATATAAGTGGTTTTACCGTCTTGGCGCACATGCACGCCAGAGGGATCAATGGTTAGCGGCAATTCGCGGTCCAAAGGCGTTTCGGCTGCAAACACCCAAGTGTAACGTTTACGCGGTTCTATTGGAATATAGATGCCAGCCATGGCGGCGGTCTTGGCCCCACGAGTGCCCGTGGCGTTCACCACTTGGCCGCAGGAAATCACTTGGCCGCTGGTTAAAGTGACACTTTCAACCCGCGTTCCAATGGCGTTTTTGGTCAGGGCAGCCACTTCTGCAGCCACATATTCCACGCCACGTTCCTTGGATTGCCTGCGCCAGCAATCGAACACGGTAATGCCGTCAAAATAGCCCTCGTCCACGCAGTTTATGCTGCCCAAAACGATGTCATCGACGTTATAGAATGGATAGGCGGCTTTGATCTGATCTGCCGTCATCAGTTGCGTCGCCGCCCCTGCCGCCGCCTGCACGGCATGGCTGTTGCGTAGAACTTCCGCAAACGCTGGTGTATCGGCCAGATACATATAGCCATAGCTTTGAATACGAAGGTGCGGCACCCGGGGATCATCCCCCATGTTAGCGCGCATATTCTGGATGAAATCCGCACCGAATTGTGAGATTTGCACGTTCAAAGGTTCGGAGAACTGCTGCCGGATGCAGGAATTTGATTTGGCAGTGGCCGAGAATTCATAAGTGGGATCGCGTTCGATCACCAAGACCGATCCGTTGAAATCGGGGTTGTCTGTCAGGAACCACGCGGTAGACGCGCCCAGCATTGCGCCGCCGATGATGACCACATCATAGCTGGATTTTTGTGGTGTGGTGGAAAGACCCGCGGACGCCATTAGAAAGTCTCTCCTAGTTTTGCGCGGCTTAGCACGGCGGAAATATCCGCCTCGGCCATCCCATAGGCACTTTGGGCCAATTCAGCCGAGATATATCCCAGCGCCAAATCGCGCCGCACCAGTTGCGGATCGCGCACCGCAGCCGCGCCATACCCCGCCCCGCCCGGAAAGGCCATCATCACGCGGCGGCCATGCGGCACAAACTGTTTGCCCTTGCCGCGCATCACCGTGCCGTCATCTTGGCCAATCGTTGTGGCAGCCCCCATCGCCCCGCCCCGACGGCCCCGCGCGGGGTGGTTCACCCGGTCAAACATCGCCTGAATATCAAATTCGTGGCCTAGCTGCGCGCCAACCTCCATGAACTGCCCCAAACCACCGCGCCATTCGCCGGCACCACCACTGTCGGGGCGCAGTTCTTTGCGCCAGATGATCACCGGGCCGGTTTGCTCGGTTGCCTCAACCGGCATGGTCATCACGCCCGATGGAAAGGCAGTGGCGTTCATGCCATCGGATGTGGGCCGCGCGCCTGATCCGCCCGAATTGAATGTCAGCACTTCTGCACGCAGCGTTCCCGGTGGCGCAGGGGCATCGGTGCGCGGGCGCAAAGACACCTGGAAATTGCATAGACTGCCCGCGCCTTCGGCGGGCACCAAACGCGGCAACAACTGATCAAGCGCATCATAGATCGTGTCGGGCACCATGTGACCAATCACATGGCGCAGCGCCACCGGGGCAGGGTGCAACGCGTTCAGGATACAGTTTTCGGGGGCAATCACTTCGAACGGGGCCAAAGACGCCGCATTATTGGGAATTTCAGGCGCAATCGCGCATTTCAGGGCATAGCAGGCATAGGCTTTGGTATAAACTAGGGGCACGTTGATGCCCTTTTTATCAACGCCACTGGTGCCAGTAAAATCGCACAGCACACGTTGGTTTTCGATAGAGACTTTGACCACCAGATCAATCGGCGTGTCATAGCCATCTATCTGCATATGGCCGTTCGCCACCCCGGCGGGCAGGGCGGCGATGCGTTCAAGCGTGGCATTGCGCGAATGGGTCAGGATGAAATCGGAAATCCCCGCCAGATCGGTCAAACCAAATTCAACCATCATTTCAACCAACCGCCGATGGCCGATTTCATTGCAAGTGGCCAAGGCATAGACATCGCCAACCAGTTGATCAGGTTCGCGCACGTTCGACCTGATCAGCGTGATCAGGGTGGCATCCACCACGCCCCGGCTGATCAGTTTCATGATCGGAATATGCAGGCCTTCCTCATAGACCGAATGCGCATCCGCGCCGAATCCGCGCCCGCCGATATCGACGATATGGGCGGTGCAGGCGAAAAACCCAACAAATGCGCCGTTGTGAAAAGACGGCGTCACCACGGTGATATCGTGCAAATGCCCGGTGCCTTCCCATGGGTCATTAGTGATATACACATCGCCCGGATGGATATTTTCCCGCCCGATACGCCGGATAAAATGCGGCACGGCATCGGCCATCGCGTTCACATGGCCGGGCGTGCCGGTAACTGCTTGGGCCAGCATTTGGCCATCCGCGTCGTAAACCCCGGCAGACAGATCGCCCGCTTCGCGCACCGAAGTTGAAAACGCTGTGCGCACCAGTGCTTGGGCCTGTTCTTCGACAACCGAAATCAGCCGGTTCCACATCACTTGATAGGCGACGGTCGAAAGTTTACGCATCTGCGGTTTCCTCGTGAGCATCAATGGCAATCAAGCGGCGCATGTCTATACATCCATCTGCCAATGTGGCGGCATACCGGCTGGTCGGCACAACGATTGTGGTTTCATCTTCGGTGATCACTGCAGGGCCGGTAATGTGATTGCCGGGGCGGAAATCGGCGCGATTGTAAACACGTGCCTGCGTCTGCGCCCCAAGGCCTGCATCAAACAATGCGCGGTCTGATGTCTTTGCAACCGCGCCGCCCAAGGCGACCGCGGCCTCGGCAACAGCGCGGTCGCGCAGGGTAAAGGCGTTCACAGACCAGACGGTGATTTCAACCTCCATCCCCAGCACGGTGCGGCCAAACAAAGCGGCATAATCTGTCTCAAACAGCGCAAGGAAGGTTGCGGCATCGGGGGTGCGGGCCTGATCGGGCGTCAGGGCAATCGGAATTTCCCAGCCTTGACCGCAATAGCGCATATACACTTTGAACCCGGCAGTGATGTTGGCGGTGGCATCGCAAGACCGCACAAAGCCTGTCGCTTCGGCCTCCATTTCGGCGAACAACTGCGTGATGATCGCAGGGCGAAAAGCCGATAACCGCATGAACACCGACCGATTGGATTCAAAACTGAACGGCGCGCGCAAAAACCCGATGGCAGAACCCACGCCGGCCCCTTGCGGGATCAGACAGCGATCCACACCCAGCTTTTCACACAACCGGGCCGCATGCAGGGGGGCGGCCCCGCCAAAGGCAATCATGGTGTATTCGGAAAGATCCTCTCCGTTTTCCACCGCATGCACCCGCGCCGCATTGGCCATGTTTTCATCAACCACTTCGGCCAGACCAAAGGCGGCCTCGACCGCATCCATATCCAGCCGCTGGCCCAAAACGCTGTTCAGCGCCTGCCGGGCATCGCGCGTCGAAAGCGGAATGGTGCCGCCAGCAAAGCCGTCCGGATCCAACTTGCCCAAGATCAGATCGGCATCGGTCACTGCGGGGCGCAGACCCCCCCGGCCATAGCAGGCGGGCCCCGGTTCAGACCCCGCACTTTCCGGCCCTACCCGAATCTGGTTCATCACATCGACATGCGCCAGCGATCCGCCGCCTGCACCTATTTCCACCATATCAATCACCGGGATTGATATTGGCATCCCCGACCCCTTTTTGAACCGATAACTGCGCGCCACCTCAAACACCCGGCTGGTTTTGGGGGTGTAATTCTTGATCAGACAGATCTTGGCTGTCGTGCCCCCCATGTCGAACGACAGCACTTTATCCAATCCGTGCCGCGCCGCCACATCTGCCGCGAACACAGCACCGCCCGCTGGCCCCGATTCCACCAGGCGCACTGGAAATTCGGCGGCGCTTTCCAGACTGATAATACCCCCACCGGAATGCATCAGAAAGATCGGGCAATCGACACCAATTTCGGCCAACCGCCCTGACAATCGCAACAGATAAGATTTCATCAGGGGTTGAATATAGGCATTGGCCACAGTGGTGTTGAACCGTTCATATTCCCGCATCTGGGGGGAGACTTCGGATGAGATTGAAATCATTACCCCCGGTAAACGCTCCGCCAGAATATCGCGGATCATCCGTTCATGGGTTGGGTTCAAATAGGAATGCAGCAGCCCTACCGCGATGCTTTCATACTGCGCCGCAGCCAGCTCATCCGTCAAAGCGGCAACTTCGGCCGGATCAAGCGCGATCAAAACCTCGCCCCGCGCATCCATTCGTTCGTTCACCACATAACGGCGGTTGCGCGGCAGCAAGGGCTGCGGCAGGATCAGGTTCAGATCATACTGATCAAAACGGCTTTCGGTGCGCATCTCGATCACATCGCGAAACCCCTTGGTGGTGATCAGCGCCGTCTTTGCCCCCCGCCGTTCGATCAACGCATTGGTGGCCAGCGTCGTGCCATGAATGATCTGGCCGATATCCGAAGGGGCGATACCCGCCTTTTGGCACACCTTCTGCGTGCCATCTACAATGGCCTCTTCGGGGGCTGCATTGGTGGTCAACACCTTGGCAGAGTATCGCCGACCGCCAAGTTCCAACACAACATCCGTAAAAGTGCCGCCGATATCGACGCCCAAACGGTTGGAAGCATTGCCCATTTTGACCGGCCCTTCTTGCAAGACTGGCATCGTGATGCCCAGCTGTTGCCCCGCACCCTAACCAGTCAAACTAAGACTTACGATCCTGATTTTTGCCCTTGCCGGTCGCCATCGCGATAGCGGTTAAATTTTATTGCCCGGTTGGCCGGCCGTATCGACTGTTTTCCAAGGATTATTGTCGATAGATTTTGATCAATTTAGCTGATAAACGACCATTATGGCAAAAAACCGGCTCTTACCTGATGATGACTCGGCTGATCCGTCAGACGGGCCATACGACATAAAACCTTTGCACGAGCCGTGGTTTTTGGCCGCCGAAGACCCAATCACCTTTGACGAAAGCCCGCTGCCGCGTGCGGATCAAACGGTTTTAATGGATCCGCGCGACTGGGCCGCAGCCGAGGCCGAACTGGCAGGCCCGCTGGCTGCGGTCGCTATGCTGTTTGGCGCGTTGGACCAACGGTTGCGGTCAGCGCCGTCGGGATGGCGACATCGGTTGGCCCTGCTGGAGGCCGCCGAGCTAAGCTGGTGGGTGGGTGACCGCATCGGTATTGATCGTCTGGCGTTGTGGGACGCCTTGCGTTTAGCGGGGGTGCAAAATGATAGTCAGGCCTTGGGACGTATGGGCTGGGCGCTGCGGCGGTTGGGCGGTGGCGCGACGCTGCAGATTTCAAGTTCAAGTCTGGCTGCGTTTTTGGGCAGGTATGGGCCCTCTGACGCGGCGAATGACCGCGTCGAAGATTTGATGGATCTGTTGCGCGGCGCTGCACATATGCACCCGATAACCATCGCTGCCATAGCGTTTCACGGCTGGCGTATGCTGGGCGAAGGCGGTCAGGTCACCGAAATAGAGGCTGCGGTTTTGGCTGCGTGTCTGGCGTCTGGCATGGGTCGTGGCCACCCGCAGGGGTGGGGCGCGGTGTTCATGCCAATTGCAATATCGGGATTTGCGGCCGGTAGCGGCGGATCAATGCTTGACCGGTTGATACGGTGGCTGCGTGGTGCCGAACGCGCCACACTTGCCGCGCTGTTGCATTTGGAAAGACTGTCCGACTGGCAAATCAATGCCGAAACCACCCTTGCCGATTTACAAGGCCGCACGCCGCCGCGATTGATCCAGGTCTTGGCCGAGTGGCCGATGGTGACAGCCCCGATGGCCGAGGCAATCACCAAAGCCAGCCGCGCATCCGTTCAGCGCAACCTGTTGCTGATGCAAACCCGCGGCCTGATCCGTGAGGTGACAGGACAAGGCAGATACCGGGTTTGGACAGCTAAATTCTAACGGTGACAGGGGCACTTCGCGTTTGCCCAAACCGCCTATCCTGCATCCCCCATATTGCCATGTGCAAAGCTGACAGCTAAGGCAGTGGCAATGCCGCTTTGCCAAGAATACCCTGTATCAGACGATGTTTCGGAGCAGATGACCCTATGAGAAAAGTTCTGGTCACCGGGTCAGCGGGATTTATCGGATATCACCTTTCGCGCCTTTTGTTGGACGAAGGCTTTGCCGTTCACGGCTATGATGCGATTACCGATTACTATGATGTGCGCCTGAAACATCGTCGCCATGCGATGTTGCACCAATCACAGCACTTTGGTGCAACGATTGGCTTGCTGGAAGACATGCCCGCCCTAAGCGCCGCGATGAACAGCTTTCAGCCCGATGTTATCGTTCATTTGGCCGCCCAAGCGGGGGTGCGCTATAGCTTGGAAAACCCGCGCGCCTATCTGGACTCGAACCTTATAGGCACGTTCAACGTGATGGAATGCGCCCGCAGTTTGGGGGTAGATCATTTGCTGATGGCCTCGACGTCTTCGGTATACGGCGCAAACGAAGTGATGCCCTTCACCGAAACTGAAAAAACCGAAACCCCTTTGACGTTTTATGCGGCAACGAAAAAAGCCACCGAATCGATGGGCCATTCCTATGCCCACATCTACGATCTGCCGGTCACCATGTTCCGGTTTTTCACCGTCTACGGGCCATGGGGCCGCCCTGACATGGCGTTGTTCAAATTCGCCAAAGGCATCATCGAAGACACGCCAATCGACATCTACAATAACGGTAATATGTGGCGCGATTTCACCTACGTCGATGATCTGGTGCGCGGCATTCGCCTTCTGATAGACGCCATCCCCCAACGCCCCGCCAGCACCGCCGGTATCACGCCGGGTGACAGCCTTAGCCCCGTCGCCCCCTACCGCGTGGTCAATATCGGCAATTCCAATAAGGTTCGCCTGCTGGACTTTGTTGAGGCGATCGAGGATTGTTTGGGCAAAAAAGCCATCCGGAATTACATGCCTATGCAGACCGGCGACGTTCCCGCAACTTGGGCCGATGCAAGTTTGCTGCACGCATTGACGGGGTATCAGCCGAAGACCGATTTTCGGGAAGGTGTGCAGCGGTTTGTCGAGTGGTATGTGGGGTATCGGGCGGCATGATAGAAAAAGAGGATCATTTGAATTGGCGCTTAACAAGGTCTTGATAACCGGCGGCACCGGATCATTCGGCAAAACAATGTTGCGCGATCTTTTGGACCGAGGCGCAGACGAAGTGCGGGTACTTAGTCGCGACGAAGAAAAACAAGACGCGTTGCGAAATGACCTGCGCGATTCCCGCGTTCGGTTCTACATTGGCGATATCCGAGACCGCGAAAGCGTTGATCGTGCGGTGGCGGGGGTGACTTGTGTGTTTCATGCAGCAGCGTTGAAACAAGTGCCGTCTTGCGAATTTTTTCCGATGGAAGCAGTCCGCACCAATGTAATGGGTTCAGAAAATGTGTTGCGGGCCAGCGTTGCTGCGGGGGTGCGGTCTGTAGTATGTCTGTCGACCGACAAGGCGGTGTTTCCCATAAATGCTATGGGAATATCCAAGGCCTTGATGGAAAAATTGGCCCAGTCATTGGCGCGCAGCCTAGGAAGGGATTCGCCGACAACAATATCGATCGTGCGTTATGGTAACGTTATGTATTCGCGCGGGTCAGCTCTTCCTTTGTTTGTCCGCCAGATCAAGAATGCATCGCCCATCACAATTACAGAACCACAGATGACGCGCTTTTTGATGCCTTTACGCGACTCGGTCGCCTTAGTGCATCACGCGTTTGAAAATGCACGGCAAGGCGATTTGTTCATTCGCAAAGCCCCGGCTTCGACGATAGATGATTTGGTAACTGCACTGAAAGACTTGTTTGATGTGCCCGATCACCCGGTCGAAGTGATTGGCAGGCGGCATGCGGAAAAGCTTTATGAAACACTGGCCAGCGGTCAGGAGTTGGCGCAAAGCGAAGATATGGGTAACTACTACCGCATCGTTATGGACAAACGGGACTTGAACTATAAGGCTTATTTCAGCGAAGGCGATACCCGTGTTGCCGAGTATGAGGATTATCATTCGCACAACACCGCGCGTCTGGATGTTTTGGGCGTAAAGGCGTTGCTGATGTCGCTTGCCGAAGTGCGTGCGGCAGTAGCGGCCAAGGGCCGGACCTGAAATCAGGAAGCATTTATGAAAATATTGATCACTGGTGCAGGTGGGTTGATCGGATGGCACACAGCCGCGCGTTTGCATTCCGAAAACTGCTCCGCGCAGTTCAAAGGAAAGACCGCTCCCTATGAGATTGCTGCTTTAGACCATGCCGGTTTTGAAGATGGCGGCAGGTTGCGCCAGGCACTGATTGGTGCTGATGTTGTGCTGCATTTCGCTGGCGTAAATCGTGGCGCTGACGATGAAGTCGAACAGGGCAATATCGCGATTGCCGCTGAATTGGTGTCAGCGTGCCGTGCGGTAAATGCGACACCCCATATCGTTTATGCAAATTCCACTCATGCCCAATCTGACACACCCTATGGCCGATCCAAGCGCTTGGCGGCGGAAAAATTGTCTGCCTTGGGCGGTGGCTTTACCAATCTGATCTTGCCGCATATCTTTGGCGAATGTGCCCGGCCGCGATACAATAACGTAACCGCCACTTTTGTCGAAGCGGTTATCGCAGGACAACTTCCACATATGAACCCTGATGGGCATGTGGCATTGCTGCATGCGGGTGCTGCGGCTGACGCTGCGATTGCCGCGGGCCTTTCCCGCCGATCCGGCGATCTTGCGCCCGAGGCGCGCCCGATAAGCGTGGCTGCTCTGTTCGACCGTCTTACAAACTTTCACAACAACTATCAGGCAAATATCTTTCCTGACCTTAGCGACAGCTTTGATCTTGCCTTGTTCAACACCTATCGCGCAGCGCTTTATCCTTCGGGCTTTCCGCGCGCACTGACACTTCACACCGACCCACGGGGCAGCTTGTTTGAGGCGGTCAAGGGTGGCGGCGGGGGGCAAAGCTTTGTCAGTTGGACAAAGCCAGGTATCACGCGAGGGGACCATTTTCACTTGCGCAAAGTGGAACGGTTTTTGGTGCTGCAGGGCGAGGCGATCATTCGCATCCGCCGTGTTCTGGGCGGGCCCGTCTGGGAATACCGGGTCAGCGGCGATCAACCTGCGCCCATTGATATGCCAACCCTGCATACCCATAACATCACCAATATCGGCGATACGCCGTTGTTGACCCTATTCTGGACGCATGATCTGTTTAACCCCGCCGCGCCAGATACTTATGCCGATCCTGTGCAAAAGGCCTGAGACCATGACCAAACTGAAAGTGATGACCATCCTTGGCACTAGACCGGAAATTATCCGCTTGTCGCGGGTAATGGCGCGGCTTGATGATTTCACGCAACAAGTGATCGTGCATACCGGGCAGAATTGGGATTATGAACTGAATGAGGTGTTTTTCAAAGATTTGGATGTACGCCGCCCCGACCATTTTTTGGGCACCGGTGGTGGCACCCTCGGCCAGACGATGGGCAAAATCCTGATTGAAAGTGAACGGGTGATCCTGGCTGAACGCCCCGATGCCGTTGTGGTTCTGGGTGATACCAATTCGGCAATCTCGGCAATAATGGCGCGGCGGCTGAAAGTGCCGGTCTATCATATGGAGGCGGGAAACCGGTCTTATGACCGCAATGTGCCCGAAGAAACCAACCGCAAACTGGTGGATCACATTGCGGATTTCAATCTTGTTTATACCGAACACGCGCGCAGGCACTTGTTGTCTGAAGGGCTGCAGCACCGCCGGATTTATCTGACCGGATCACCGATGCGCGAAGTGCTGGACCATTACCGTGCGCAGATAGATGCATCTGATGTTCTGTCCCGGCTGGAATTGAAACCGCAGGGGTATTTCATTGTTTCCCTGCACCGCGAAGAGAATGTTGACAGCTCTTCTCGGCTGCGGTCTTTGGCCGAAACGCTGAATGCGGTGGCGCAGCGGTATGATCTGCCGGTGATCGTTTCAACCCACCCCCGCACGCGCAAACGTCTATCGGCGCTTGCCGAGGTGCCCCTTGATTTACGGGTTCAATACATGAAACCGTTTGGCTTTCACGACTATAACAACCTGCAAATGAACGCGTTTTGTGCGATATCAGATTCGGGTACGATCGCCGAAGAAAGCGCCATTCTGGGATTTCCGGCGATCACCCCGCGCGACGCGATAGAACGGCCCGAAGGGCTGGACGTGGGGTGTATACTGATGACCGGGCTTGACCGTGATACTATTTTGAACGGAATTGACGCAGTGACGCGGCTGTTTGCCGACCGCAAATTGAAGGGCCGCGCCAATCCGGTGCCGGCCGAGTATGCCATCGACAATACCTCAGAACGGGTGCTGGGGTTGATTTTGGGCACAGCAAAACTGTCGAACGGATGGGACGGGATTAGGGTTAATGATTTGGGGTAGGGGGAGTGTGAAACATCCTAGAAGTCCTTAAACAACCAAGGAGTATAAGGCAGGTATTGCTCCGAGTAGGTAAAAATTATTCTGAAGTACGTAAGGGAAAGAGCAACATAATTCGCAACTAGAAATCCAGTGTATATCAAAGATTTCTTTTGGCTTGTTAAAAAGAAGAACGTGAGTGGCAGAAGGAGACTACCCAAAGTGTAGATCCGCGAGTAGAAATAATAAAAACTCGGTAAAATAAAAACAACTAAGAACGATAAGTAAAGCGTAAATGCAGTTAAATTAAAGAGAAACTTGAGGCGGAAATTATCCTGATATTTCGCATTTTTGTAAATAAGAATTGCATTGAGTAGTATAAAAACGCTGAAGATTGAATTCAACACACTAGTTGTTGTTGGGGCAGCTTCGTAAATATTAACTTTTGAAACAAGGGTATCGTTAAATGCAGCAAGCATGAAGAATTGAAAAAGATTAACGTTAGAGTTTCTTATCAACAAAGCAATCAGAAAGAATATTGTCAATGTGGCTCGCCCAATACGTGGGAATCGCGTCACTAAATATGAAATAACAGCGCAAAATATATAAATTGCAACCGAGTATTGAAATAAAACTCCCAAGGAAGCAATAATAAATAACCAGATAATACTTTTATCGTTTTTTAAGTAAAAGGCAATCCCAAAGAGAACAAAGGCGAGGCCCATACTTTGTCTCGCCTGCTCAAATCCAAGGAGTAAGTACGCATACCCTAAATATGAAACAATGGCAAAATCAGTATTTTCCTTGATGGGTCGATACAAATAATAAACTGATATGCCACTTATTACTGAGCATATAGCCAGAACATGATAATAACTTCCATTCAGTGCTTTAACGGATCGCATTAAAACATAATACCCAATTTCTATTTCAATATCACTGGCATATTTGAGGTGACTTATAATACTTATTTCAAGATTAACTAGATCAAAGAATAGTTCATATCCAGGCCAATCACTGCCAGATTGAAATCTTAAGGCAGCAAACAACGTAAGTATTATCAATGTTATGTTTAAATAAGTGCGTTGCAGCTTGTATCCTGCAAGTCGAGCCGTCAGTGACAACATGAGCGGGCCCGCACCAGCCATCAGAAACAATATTTCTCCCATTTCTTAGACCCCCAACGCTGTATTCAAAGCCCTAAATGCCACAACCTTCACAACTATTGTCGTCACCGCGGTCAACCCGATAAAATACAGAATGTTCAACCCAACTGCCATCACAAAGCCTCCTCCTACGATCAGGCAGCCCACAGTCACCAGCGTCAGGCGAAAGTTGAATTCTACCTGACCGGTCAATGACAGCACGTGATTGGTGGGCCCAAGGGCGGTGGCCAGCAGGTTGCCCAAAGACACCACCAAAAAGACCTGATAGGTCAATGTCATATCTACACCCGGAAAAACAAACTCGACAACACGATGCAGGATTATCGCCGCAACAATCGCAAACAACAAAGACACTGTCCCCCACAGCCGCACAAATCGCATGGCGGTGTGATAATCAGGCAGCCGCGATTTGTACGATTGCACCAGCCGCGGCACATATATGTAATACAGCGATGTCGGCAACAACAGGCTAAGGTTGGCCATCTGCAAGGCCACGCGTAACACTGCCAAAACCTCGGCGGCTACGAAAAAACCGGGTAAAATCAACGCTATCTGTGGTGCCGACATGGTGATCGCATTATCTTTGAAATAACTGAACACCCTTCGCGTCGGCACCCAACGTTCCGCGTTTGCAGCCGGCGGCAAATAGACGACCAAAGTAAACAGCGTCACTGTGCTTGCCAGTGCATAAAGCCCCAAAGTCGAGGCGACGGTCAACAAAGCCCAGACATGCAGCAGAACGCAGCCCAGAACCAGCACCACAGCCTGCAAGAGACGGTTGATTAGATTGGGCACAAGATAGTCATCACGATTGCGCAATTCCGCCCAGATCACGCCGATAACGCCCATCGTGGCAATCAAAACGACACTAACAACGACAATGTTTGCGAAAGGATAAAGGGCGGCCCCCCATATAATCCACCCTGATTGTAAAATGATCACCCCTGCCAGACCTAACACCATATGGAGTTTACTGGAAATTTGCCGGATCAGATCGGTGCGCCGTGGCCCCGCCAAAGTAAAGCTTTGCATCGTTTCCAGAACAATATTACCCAGTAAAAGCAATATTGCTGATATCCATGCAATCTGGCCAAACGCCGCAACCCCCAGATAGCGCAGCAACAACGCCGAGATCACAAGGTTCAGCGGCAACGATAACAAGTTGCTTGCGAACAGGGCAATGAACCTGCGACGTGCCATAATGGTCCTTTTAGTGGGTTTGCGCCATATCACGCTGGCCGTTGAAGTGATGGGTTCTAATTCGTGTCTACATACCGATAAAGCGCATAATCTTGCGACGCGCCTGATCGGGGTGAATAGCCAGCAACAGACCCGAGGCTTCTACCGACAAGAAAGAGTCAGGTGGAGTTAAACAGATCCGGTCAATTTGATCAGCCAAGTCTTGCGCCTTGCCCGCAGGCACGAACCACCCCAAAGACGGATGATCGCACAGTGTCAGATGAAGTTCACTGTCTGGATCGCCCATGTAAAGAAAGGGAATGCCATGCGCCAAACTGAAATAAGCCTTGCTTGGCACGGCCAGCCCATACATTTGCGGGCGTAAAGTGACCAAGGAGACATCACAATCGGCTAAAATGCTGTTACGGTCGCGAAACGCTACCCCGGCGCGCAACGTCACGCGGTCGTCCAAAGACAGGATGGGGTGGGCGGCAACCGCCGCCTGCGCGGCTCCTGCGCCGATGAATTCAAAACGCGCATTTTTGGCTTTTGATTTTGCGACGCCCTCTAACACAAAGTCCAGTCCCTGCAATACGCCCAGATTGCCAAAATACTGAAACCGACACAGGCTGCCCAAGGGTTTGACGCGCGCGATTTCCGATGTCGGTGCCGGCACCCAGTTGGGCACATATAAAACCGGAACTCGCGCGCCAAGCTGCACAGCCACCACTTGCTGCATGTCGCGCCCGATGACAATCACGCCTGCACACCGCCGATACGCTGCCGTAAACAAGGCAAGCAACACGCGAAACGCCAGGCCTTTTTCCGCCATCAAACCTGCTTGGACAGTATTCATAGGGAATAGATCATGAATAAGGACATAAACCTTCGCCTGCTTGATCCTTTGCACCATCGATATTGCCAACGGCAAAAAGGCAGGATTGGTAGCGCAAAGCACGGTGCTATGGCGTGGCAGTCGCCAAAGACATTCCGTTATCAATGCGGCCGTGGCCACGATCTTGACAAGTACTTTTGGCATCCAACGGGGGAAATCGGTACGCGGTGTGATCAAGTGCACAGCAACTCCAGACGTCTTGGCGCTTTGGATCAACAGCCACCAAAGATACCCCGTTGAATTTGAGTCTTCATCAGCAAATTGGGTCACCACGTATAAAATACGCAAACCGGATTTGGATTGTTTCATGGCCGCCATAGTTCTTTATTCTTCCAATATAGCGACAGAAAAACCAGCAATCTGCTAAAATCAAAGAATTTATTCGGTCCAGCAATCCGCAGAATCAGCCTCATCAAACGAAAAATAAGATTAATGGTGACAGATTTCTTGCTAATACTGCGCAATCCTATCTGCTTATAGGGTTTGTTGCTTCGTTGCAGAAGCGCGTTCTTCTTAGCAAATTTATAAACTTTTTCACTTGTGAAAGGATCACTTTCCAAAGCTAAATCACCTTTCACTGCATAAAAGGCACGACGCAAAGATGGAGAAATATAGTTTTCACCCATAAAGTAATCAAATTTATACCTAACATGCGGCAAGTTAATTTTTGCAAGAATAGCGGCGTGATACTGTGATGCAAGGTAAAGCAAAGCCAAATCGGGCGCATTGTTTTCGGTCGATGCACGCTTGTTTCGATAATCCAAATCATTGGGATCAAAGTTGCTAAAGTGATAGAAAATCAGCGGGAACTTATCGTTTAAAACATACCCATCATCAGTTTTTGTAAGTTTTCGCTCAAAGGAATTCCATGGGGCGACATTTAATCCAAGATGAAATGACACCTTTAAGTTCGGAAAAAAGCATGGCGCAATTGCCACCCATTTTTGATCTGTTGAAAGTCCAAATTGGCTTTCCATGAAACAGAAATCTTGACATCGTGCATCCCACCAATTCAAGAAATCAAAAGCCTCTGCGCAATGGCGGACTGCAAAAAAACCCAAGTTGAACGATCCGAATCTAGACATTGCTAAGTCTGATTCAGTCGCAGTGCGGGGTTGTGGCTTGGTATAATGTGGGGTTAGCAAAACCGCGCTTTCGCCTAACTCTTCCAGAACTGTAGAAATCTCGCCAATGACATAAGTATCGGGATCAAGAAAGATTACCGAGGGGCTTTGGCGCAGAAAGTAAGTGGCCAAAAAAGGTTTTACAGCCGTGCTAAGTTCGATGATATCATATTGAAAAGCAAG
Source organism: Cypionkella sp. (assembly GCA_031384605.1). GTDB lineage: Bacteria > Pseudomonadota > Alphaproteobacteria > Rhodobacterales > Rhodobacteraceae > JANNAT01. Next base: position 9,293 of record JANNAT010000092.1, on the reverse strand, counting down.
ATTTGCAAAGCCCGGAATTTCGAAATCCTCGATATAGTGAATCACTGCGTAAGCCACTACGATCTTGGTGTCAGGGATGCCGTCGATGATGACAATGTTCAGAACCCGCGAATTGCTGTCAAACAAACTTTCCGCTAACGTAAGAGCCTTCGGCAGATAGGCAAAATTACAGACCGTAAACAGCGTTGGAAGTTGGTTCATGCTTAACCTTTCTTGTACCGCAAAACAAACGTGATACCCCTGCCAATGATGAAAATCAGCAAACTGCGCAAGATTGCGATTGACCATTTCAGCTGCAAGCTGGCAAGACCGGCGGACAAAAGCCGCAGATGGCCCCAAAAGATATCTCGGTTTCGCCGCGCACCATAGTCACGTGCATATAAGGTTTTGCCGAAAAACTTAACCGCTCGCCCAGGTTGGCCAGTCAAATGGTCAAGCCCCGGGGTGCCCGCTATTTGCCAGACCTCTTTTTGCGCAACTAGGCAGCGCAAACAATAGCCATAGTCAACACAATCGACGAAATAGGTCTCGTCAAATCCACCCACCGCACGATGAACTTCAAGGTTGAAAATCGTGGCGCTGTTTATCACCAATAGCCGTTTTTGACACCGACCTGCGAGGTCCGGGTGATGCTGGCTGAAATTCAACATCCCAACAGCTGGGTTGGCAGCCAATTGCACCGCTATAAATGAAAGACTATCTTGGGTAATCTGGGTGTCTTGATCAAAGATTAAGACATGACTAAACCCGTCTGCCCGGGCCTGCGCGAATGCAAGATTGTAAGCCCGACTAAGACCAATGTTACGACCCTTGTGGAGCGTGATAAACGGCACGTCCCAAAGCCGATTGGCAATGAACGGTGGCATCAACGCGGGAGTATTGTTAATAACATAGGTCTGGAGACCCGATTGCAATAGATGGTCGTGCAGTTTGATAAAGCTATCGTCTGGATGATAAAGCACAACCAGAACTGCCAATTTTGGGCCAGTGTAGAGGGAAGAGTGGTTGTGCGTCATAGTTGTTCAGCGGTTCGGACGCAAGCGATCGACGAAGGTTTGCCACAAAATGACCAAATCAAAGCATAGGCTTTGGTTGCGCTGATACATTAGATCAAGTTTGGCTTTTCGGGGGATGCAACTGCGAGCATAGACATCATTCGTTTGCGCAGTTGACTGGCACTTGCCAAGTAGCCATTCTTCGTGCCGATGAAACTTTAATGAGGCATACCCAGTTACGCCGGGAAGCGATTTCAGAACGCTGCCATAAAGATCAGGAAACAGTTCAACATATTGGCGCAATGGCGGGCGGGGGCCGACAAAACTGATATCTCCACGCAGAATATTCAAAAGTTGCGGTGTTTCATCAAGGCGGGATCGACGCAAAATACTTCCCAGCCCGGTGATCCGGCCTAGCTTGTCCCCCCCAGAGACGCCGCTATCATGGTCAACAGGGCGCATCGTTCTAAATTTGATTAGTCGAAATTCTTGGTTAACCGTCCTCATCCGGGCGTTAAGATAGAATATTGGTGCACCATCAAGCACCGCAATCAACATAGATATTCCCAGAAAAACGGGCAAAAGAACAACCAGCAATACTGTTGCAAGACCGATATCGAACAGACGCTTTGATATAGTCATTCTACAATCCAATTTTCTTCAGCTGCTGCACCATAGCCATTGGACTACTGTCATATAGACCAAAACGATGCAACATCTGCAGCAGTGACGTATCGAGCGTGATGTCTTGGACAATCGTAGAACTAGCACACCGCGGGCGCCAGGTTACCCCCGCTGCCAATGCCAGATCACACATATATACTGGTAGTGGCGCGGCAATGTTTATAACGGGAGGGAGTACGTATTGAGTGGATAGCAAAGTTTCAAAAATATCTGCCAAGGTTATTGGCCCGACATAGCTGCGTTGCAAACTTTTCCCATTCGGAAACACGTCAAGGGGTAACGGGGCGTTGGGATTTAAATAGTGATTGAGCATCAGGGCATCCGCACCTGCGACATTGCCAATGCGCAATATTGAAATTTCAAGATGCCTCCAAGCGGGCTGTTGGCACAGCTGTTCCATCGCAAATTTTTGCCGTCCATATTCGGTGCTTGGTGCGGGCAAGGTCTGTTCCGTAATCGGTCCAGTGTGATCTATGCCATAAACGGCAGAAGACGATGCAATCAGTACGCGCTTTATACCCGCGGCTTGGGCAGCGAGCAAGCAGGCACGCGTGATTGCCGTATTTTCGTCGAGTCTGCCTCCAGACGTTGGAGTAACACCAGCCAGAATTATCATTGCCGCTACAGCTGACGTTACATCCGATGATATTGGACAAAGGTTTCGAAGCGATCTGGCAAAATCGGCAGGATCTACATTACTTGACCAAAAAAGATCCCAATTCGAAAGAGCAGGGCGGCGGTACTGATAAATGGGCACAAACGCCAAATTGGGTTTCAAACCCCAACTCGCACGAAGCATTCGGCCCAAGCGACCCGAACTGCCCATTACAACAATACGATTCATCAGACGCCCCACGATACTGCAGTGGTAAAATCAGAAAAGGTTCCCCAAACGCGCGTTCCGATCAATTCTTCTTTTACAATAAGACACATCACACTAGGAATTCCGAAACACACCAACAAAGGCCTCACCACCTGACCAAGGCAAACTTCCAAAAATCATTAGCAACGACCAATTGACCAGACCAAGGGGGAATCTGTTCAATAAGGGTATCCCGGAAAAAAATGTAGTTCCTGCATAAAGTGGCGTTAATCCAGCAGCAGAAATCAATTCTTCCCAGTCATCGGCAGTTTTCAACGAGACGTGATCATACCGAAAACCATGCCATTTTTGTTTCATCACGGATTTTGAAACACACCCCAGATTAGGGGAAGTAATCACCAAAATACCCCCCGGAGCAAGATGTTTGCGGCAGTTAGCCAAAAAGGTTTCAGGATTATAAAGATGCTCTATAACCTGAAACGATGTCACAATATCAAATTGGCTGCCTAAATCAAATGTTTCAGCGTTTCCCTGATGACATACAGACGCACCAAATAGTACATTTGTTTGGGCCACAAGTCGTTCATCATATTCTATACCCGACAACGTCATATCAGGAAAGTTGCGTTTCACTTCTACCAAAAAAGAACCAGATCCTGTGCCGACGTCAAGGATAGTAGTATTGAGCGTGCTATATTTACGGATCAATTTTATATAGTGCCGATGCGTTAGCCTGCGCTTAAACACTCCCAAACGCGCCGTCTTTTCAAGGTAGGGAGTTGGCTGAGTTAAGTCGACAGAAACTTTATTCATTTGAAAGCACCATTCTATTTATCCCAAAAACATTAGCTTTGTAATCAAACGTTGACTTGTAATAATTACGACAGTTTTTTGATAACCTATTGTAGTCTCTTAAAATAGCACTGACAGCGTCGACAACAGGTTCCATTTCGTAAGACGTGATTGCGGCACCCAGTTGACCAGCTTCAAAATGTTCTCCCATAGTGCCTTCCGTCGCAACAACCGGCACACCAAACATGTAAGCCTTTGGTAAAACACCGCTTTGGTTCGATCGTTTGTAAGCACACCAAATGACAGCTGAAGCGGCGTAATGTATGTTTATTTCACTGTCGGAAAGCATATGCCCCGATTTTATAACAACTCGGGCTGCTTTTTCTGCTCCTTGATGATCAAAATGATGAGGGTCGAAATCAGATCGCGTTGCAATCAAAAATCTAAGATCAGGAAACAGATCATTTGTTAAACAGTGGTCAACAAAGCCTACAAATTCGTTAAACGCATGATCTTTTGCGATTGTTCCAATATACGATAAAAATTTTTTTAACGGCGCCGCCCCAGTGCTGTTTTGATCTACATAAATTAGGGGGTGCAGAAAAGTGGGCTTGATGCCTCTAAGCTCTTTAACGCTCTTCTTTGAAAAAGCAATTAGTTGTGAGCTTAGCAATATCTCAGCTTTAATCAAAATTCGCATTAGTAGAAGTTTTACGAACTGCAAAGGAGGCAAATCAAGGTCTTGAAAATCTTTTAAGCTTCCAATAGGCTCATGTACGCAAAATAGAATTTTCCTTTTTTTCATTCGCCACAAAACTGATTTGATTACAGTTTGCAGGCTCATGTTTAAAACAATTATGCTCCAGAACGGTTCGGGACTGGACCGTGGAAATTTGCGTAAAAATGAGTGATTTGTAAAATAGGCATCGCTTGCCCAAAGCACCACCGACAAACCACTTTCGTGCAGGGCAAGCGCATATGCATGCATGTGCTGCGCGTGCGCGGGATGATAGTTTGAACTGTAAATCACAACACACATACCTGAATTTACTCATTTGTAGCAAAACGAACGTCGATAATACACTCTTTATCCTAGCTTTCTAGGCAAGGTAAGGGCATGTTGGCGTTATGCGATAGGTTTCTGCCCAGACTATTTGGGTTTGTCGATTGATCGGCAGGCCTGTGTATCAAAGGCACTGTCCGTTGCTAAGAAGTGGTTTGCCTTTGAACCACGAGAAGAGGCGCTGACACGGCCGATGATGTGGATTTTCAGCGTGTCCGCGTCAGTTGAAACTTGAAACTTGCGCCGTTGCCGCGGCTCTGATGTCAGTGCATTTGGGAGAATCATTCGCCGTCGCCCCCAGATTCGACGCTTGTTCAGGCAATCAGCAGTTTCATAGTCGATCTGCCGGGCTAATGGGCAATGGCTAGACGCAAGCCCTTTTGACGGCCGCAAAGTGTGGTGTAATCCGGCAACAGCCCGTCGAGCCCGGCCAATTTTAGATGCCTCGGCACCATTCCGGCAACCTTGCACCACGGCAAGCCGAGCAACGCCTTCAGCGTCTGACAGGATTGGATCAAAGCATCGGTAAGTGTGGGCTGCCTTTTACACTTTTCTGTCGGCGCAGCCAGTTACTGCGTCGCGGGATAGCGGCAGGCGGTTGCAGGCAATCGCCTGCCGGTCGATGGCAAGACAGCCAACCCCGCTAACTGCGCGCAACGCTCGCCAAAGGGCTTGAACCAATGGCACCTCAAGGTCACTATAAAAGTGTCAGTTCGAAAGGCGGTCGCAATATAATGTCGGTTTGCTTCTGCACTCAGATTAACAGACTGGATTCGCAAAGACAAATCAGCAAAACTGGGACGAAAATGCCAATATGTCGGATCTAACGGGGCACTGCCAAGAACGCCGCCGAACCTGATCACTTGATCCACTGGAAATATCAGTCGCCAGTTCTGACCCGGCGGTACTGCGGCCCATCTCACCGGCTTTGACCATGCTGCCTTGGATTGGGGTGCCGAAAAATACACACGACATCAACCCGCTCTCCCATCGCGGTCAGTTTTTCGGCACTTGCCGGCGCAAAGATGATTTGAATGCTTACTTTTTTGTTACCTGCATTTTCCGGAAGCGCAACCAAGCAGACCCCCGATGTGATCTGGCCCAATAAAAGGGTTCGGCGCATCGGCCACCCTCCAATATGATTGCACAATTCACCCGCATTTGCTTCCCGCTTAGCAAGCAGGCATCACCCCCTATGCCGCCTCAATCCCCAACCATACCCCCCCTTGCGGCCGCAGTGTCAGGATCATCACCGGGACCGGGTCTTTGCCCGCAATCCGAGTGAACTTGTGCCGTGCCAGCAGGGTGGCCAGAACGATCACCGCCTCTTGCAGCGCGAAACTGGCCCCGATGCAGATACGGGGGCCGTCGCCGAAGGGCAGATAGGCAAAGCGGTCGATGGATTTCGGATCGGCAAAGCGGGTGGGATCAAACGCATCGGGGTTGTCCCACAAAAGGTGATGGCGGTGCAGCGCATAGATCGGCAGCACGACCGTATCGCCGGGGCGAATGTCGCGGCCACACAGGGTGTCTGTGGCGCGCGCCGTGCGCGACAGAAACGCGGCTGGTGGATACATCCGCAGCGTTTCATCAACGATGCGGCGGATCAGCGGCAGGGCGGGCACGTCGGCTGCGGTGGCGGCGCGGCCCTGCAACACCGACTGCGCCTCGGCCCGGGCCTGATCTTGCACGATTGGGTCAAAGGCGCACAGGTATAGCGCCCAAGCCAGTGTCAGCGCCGTGGTTTCATGCCCCGCCACGATGAACGTCAACAGATTGTCGCGCAATTCTGCTGTGGTCATCTTGCGCCCCGTGGCCGGATCGGCCCCGCCCAACAGCAGGTCCAACAAATCAGGCACTGGTTTGGCACCATCGGCGCGGCGGCGGTCAATTGCTGCATCCGCCACACGCTTCATCTCGCGCATGCCTGACGAGGCCAGCATCCGCGACGGGCGCGGCACCCAAGCCGGCGCACCCAGAATATCCAGCAGCGACACTTTCGCCGTTTGGCCAATGTAGGTTTCAATCGCGGCATGCACGGAATCGCGATCAAACCCGGTGCCATCGGAAAAGGTGACGTCCGAGATCACCTCAAACGTTGCCGTTACCATTTCGGCATACACATCTACCGCCCGGCCCGATGCGGCCCCAATCCGCGCGGCGGAACGCTCTGCCGCGATCGTCATCACCGGGGCCAGGGATGCCACATTGCGGTGCGTAAACACCGGGGCCGCAGCGCGGCGCTGCCACATCCAATGCTCGCCCTCGGCCACAAACAGACTGTCGCCGATGGCGGGCTGCAAGATCAGCTTGGTCACTTCGGATTTCGGATAATCCGCCACCTTGTCGCGCAAGATCACTTTCAGCGCACCCGGATCCATCACCATATGCCACCGCTTGCCGGTCTTGCCCGATAGCATAGGCACATGGGTGGCAATTTCGGGGATCAGTTCCAGCACATTGCGCCGTCCGGCCTTCAAGGATCCCAAAATCCCCAACGGGGCAGAATGCAACGGCACCCGCGCGGGGATTTGCGCCATTTGCGGTGGCGTGGACTGCATGGCGGTCTGGCTTGGATGGTCCACGGGCGGCGTCCTTTCGGGGCTGTAACAAATCTAGGGCAAAATCATGCCTTGGCAAAGGCGTCAAAGCCGCGCGGGGACATTCAGCACAGGTTGCGTAAAAAACGTGGCACGGCTATCCAAATGCAGTTGCCCGAATGCACTCCACAGCCGCTGCCAAAGGAATCACCCCCATGCGATTTGCCCGTTTTACTGCCTTTGTCTTCGGCGTGTCGCTGCTGACGGCGTGTCAGAACAGCGATCTTGCAAAACCCCCTGTGCCGTTGGGTGATTTCGCGCTGGGTTTGAATATTGCCGTCGCAGATAATGTGCAAAAAGTTCCTATCTCACGCACAGTGACACCAGAACAATGGGAAACTGAGATTATAAAAGCAGTCGACGCCCGTTTTGGCCGCTATGAGGGCACCAAGCTGTATAACATCGGCGTATCTATTGATGGCTATGCGCTTGCCCCTCCGGGTATTCCGTTGGTGCTGAAACCAAAGTCGGTTTTGGTTGTGACGGCCAATATCTGGGATGATGCGGCGGGCAAAAAGCTGAACCCCGAGGGGCGCCAATTCACCATCTTTGAAAAGCTGTCACCAGAGACATTCATCGGATCGGGGGTAACCCAGTCCAAACAAAAGCAAATGGAAGTATTGTCGTATAACGCGGCCAAAAAAATCGAAGGCTGGCTGTTACAACATCCCGAATGGTTCGGCCTGCCGCCCTTGGGCAAACCAGGTGCTGCGCCTCTGCCTGCCGCCACCGCGGCTGCGCAACCACCCGCGCAGGCCGCTGCCGCCGCGAATTGAGCTTTGCCAAACTTGGCCAAGCGCATGCCTGCTGATGTAGATAGGGGCCCGTCTTGTGACCACACAACCTAACGGTCAGCCAACACGGTAAAGCCAAAGTAGGTTATGCCGTCACACCCCGTTCTTCGCGAACTACCGCCCGCAGTTTTACTTCCGCACCACGGACGTAACGGGCACGGTTGAATTGCCAGCGGGCACCGAAATGGTGATGCCGGGCGACAACCTGAAGTTCGATGTGACTTTGATTGCGCCGATTGCGATGGAAGAAAAGCTGCGCTTTGCGATCCGCGAAGGTGGCCGGACTGTTGGCGCTGGTGTGGTGTCGAAGATCCTGGCGTAAGAAATACCGGCGGGATGGGCAGTATTGCCCATCCTGCGCGGACGAAATGTAAGATAGGCAATTTGCCCATCTTGCGATCAAACCTTGGCCGTCGGACCCGTTTTCCGCTGAATTTAGTGTGGCGCGCCAACCCATCTTTCCGCCCAAGTTCAAGAATAAGCCTTCCGACGGCAATCTTGCGCGTTCATGTTGACGGATCGCCCGTTTCGCCTATGGTTTGGTCAAGGGGGGCCTTATCATGTGTCAGATGTTCGCGGGGCAAAGCCCAAGTCGATATGAATATGTCACGCGCCGTTTGCGCCTGAATGGCCAAAGCACCAGCATCCGGCTGGAACGCGCCTTTTGGGGCATTGTTGATCGGATTGCCGAAAAAGAAGGTCTGGCGACGCCTGCGTTCTTGTCCAAACTGCATTCCGAAGTTCTGCTGCAACACGGCGAAGCACCCAACTTTACCTCGTTGTTGCGCTGTGCTTGCACCATTCATTTGGGCGAACTGGATCAGATTGATCCTTCTCCCGTGCGATTTGCCGCCGAATAAAGCAAAAATCCGGGTGTAGTAGCTGACTACTACCACGCCCCAGAATTGGATCACTATTCTTACCAATAGCGCTGGCATTGGGGGAACACGTGGCCAAAGCAATCCATTCGATGATCCGCGTTCTGGATGAAGGCCGTTCTGTGGCGTTTTACGACGCCGCGTTCGGGCTTAAGGTTGCAGACCGGTTGGATTTTGACAGCTTTACCCTGATCTATCTGTCCAACCCAGAACAAGGGTTCGAGTTGGAACTGACGGTGAACAAAGGTCGCACCGATCCGTATGATCTGGGCGATGGCTATGGCCATCTGGCCGTCAGTGTTTCGGACGTCGATGCCGAACATGCCCGCCTGACAGCGGCCGGGCTTGCCCCGCGCAAACTGGTTGATTTCAATAATGCAGGCGCGCTGATCGCCCGGTTTTTCTTCATCGCAGACCCCGACGGCTATCAGATCGAGGTTTTGCAAAGGGGCGGCAGATTCGCCTGACGTCCCCGCCTACACGCAGTTTTAAGGGAGGAAGCTATGACAACACTTAAAGGAACTGGCCTGACGCGCCGCGCCTTGCTGACGCGCGCCGTAATGGCCGGCGCGCTGACTGTCACCGGCGTGGGCTTTATCGCAGCACCCGATGCGGCTTGGGCATTGGAAGTGACCACGATCACGCCCGAACAGATGGCGACGCT
>JANNAT010000073.1:0-3266 GCA_031384605.1 Cypionkella sp. | reverse complement strand
CGCACAGCGGATGAACGTCCAGAGGGTCCGTACGAGCTCGGCGACGGGCAGTCGGCCGACCAGAAGGCGATCCGCGACGAACAGGTTCGCTTTGTCGATTTCGTCGCCCATATTTACGACGAGGCCGAAACACTGCTAGGCCCGACCGGCAGCCAGCGCGAAATGCGCATGATCTTGCATCTGATTGCCAGCCATTTTGACGGCCATCTGGTGACAAGCTCTTCGCTCGCCGCTGCGTCGGGTCTGACGTACGGGACGGCGCTTCGAACTATTGAAGACCTGCGCGAGCGCGGCTTGATTGTCTTGCGTGCGCGGACGGCCTCGGGGCGGTCGCAGTCGTTGCACCCGTCGGCCGGGCTGCTTGCACGGTGGCGTCAGTTTGCTTATCGCGGCGACGTGCTCATGCGCGGCACCCTGCGCAAGGAGGCTTCGCCGAGGCCGCGCCGGACCGTGCTGCCGGCGGTCCTGCCCCCACCGGCTGCTCTTGAAACCAAGCTGAGCCTCGGGCGCGGCCTGCGGGTCCTTGTCCATGCCGATCCTACTTTCATGGCGATGCTGAACCTCAAGCGTCAGTTCGAGATGATACTTGGGACCAGCATCGAAAGCCGGGCCCACTCCATCGACCGGCTGAGGGCTGAATTGATTATCAACGCGCAAAGGGCAGTGTCGCTTTATGACATTGTCGCCGTCGACCTGCCGTGGTTCGGCGAGATGGCAGACGAAGGTCGCCTGTTGCCGCTGGATGCACTGATTGCCGAAACCGGGTTCGATCAGTCCGACATTTATCCCGACGCGTTGGCCAGTTCATCGTGGCAGGGCGTGCAGTACGGCGTCCCTATCATGGTGTCCGGCGAAATCCTGGTTTACCGCACCGACCTGTTGGCCGCCGCCGGGCTGGAGCCACCCCGAACGGTGGAACAGACGCTGGCTGTCGCCCGCGCGTTGCACAACCCCAGGGCGGGCCTTGCCGGCATCGGCTGGAACGGCGGTCGCGGAACCCCTCTCGGCCACACCTTCATGATGATCATGAGCGCCTTCGGACAGCCTATCATCGACCTGAGACCGACGCCCGACGGCTTTGACGCCGAGCGCATCGCGCCCGAGAACATGCGGCCAATGTTCCAATCCGACGCGGCACGACGAACGGCAGAGTACTTGCTGGATCTGTTGGCCGTCTCGCCGCCCGGAATTTTAAAGATGACCTGGTATGACCGGGCTCGCAGCTACGCGCAGGGGCGGGCGGCAATGGCTTATTCCCACTCAATCCTGGCGCCGATCCACGAGACTGACCAAAGGTCGCCGGCGCACCGCACCACCGGCTACGCACCGCATCCGACGGGTCCCGGCGGACGGCCGATCGTGCCGATGGGCGGCTATTCGCTCGCGATCCCAGCCAACATCGCGGCCAACCGCGTTGGTGAGGTCTGGCGCGCGCTGCAAACCTTCACGACGGCCGCGGCGGCGAAACTCTACCTCGCCAACGGCAGTCTAGCCAGTCCTAGGACCAGCGTCAGCCGCGATCCCGAGGTGGCGGCATTGTCGCCTCTGATCCCGGCCGTGGATGACATGGCGCGGCTCGGCTACCTGCGGATGTGGCCACGTCCCCCGGTTCCCGGCATCGCCGACCTCATGGCCATCGCAGGCGAAGAGATCCATGACCTGCTGGCAGGTGCCAAGACTACGCGTGAGGCCCTGACGGCAGCGCAGAACCGCGCCGAGTTGCTGCTGCAATTTCGGGGCAGCCGATAGCGGACACCCCTAATATAGCGTGGGAGCCGCCCGCCTCGGCTGCTTCCGCAAGATCGAAACCGATCAGCAGGGGCAAAGTGTAGATCGAAACAGTCGGAAATCTGACTAAGGATCTGGGATCAACTTATTTCGGACCAGCCCTGAGACCATCCGCCGGTGATGTTGTATGGCCACTGCCCATTTTCGTAGAGGAATGCGGGGGATCTGCTCTAAGAACGCGGCATCGAGATCAGGCAGGAAGTAGGGCGGCTCTGGTGAAACAGGTTTGGCCCATTGCTTGCCGCCGAAATCCGCAAGAAACGCGCTTAGTTTGTTTACAGCGTTTCAATCCCATACTTTTCGGCCCAGAGAAGGCTGGACGGCAGCCCCGTTCCATCCCTGCCACACGAACGCATCCGATCACATCGAGTATGCCATAACGGTTTGTAGGAACCAACTTAAGGGAGGCGTCCATGTCAGAGATTGGCATATTGGAGCGAGTCGCGCTCCTACTCAGCGCAACCTCAACCTGATGGAAGTACGGTGCCTGATCCGGGAAATCATCGGGCAGGGGCGCTATCGAGTTTGGACAGCCGCATTGGCGTGACTAAGACGGGCCTTCGTCTATCTGTGCCGTCTGGAGTGTGTTTTGGGGGATTCTCTGCGATGTTTTTTTTCCCTGCTGTTCAGTAGGGGTGCAATTGCCGGGAAAAAGTTTGCCGCGCCAAGATGGTGCAAGCACTTCCTTACTGGGTGGATCAATACGGAACTTCCTCGGATCCGTAGTTCCCAAGGTAATCGCGCCAGTCGATGAAGACCGATCGATAGAAGTAATCGTTGCACCCGTTCGGCGGATCAAAATCAGAGGAAGCCGGAACAGCGCTGGATGTTGAGCGGGCCCATCGATAGTCGCCCTGCACTCCGTAGGTGCCAAGCTGCGTTGCGTCCGTGCGATTGCAGTCGCCGTCATGGTTGCGGTGTTGGTTGTACCGATTATTGAAGACCATGATCGACCTGACGAAGTCAAACTCTGGTCCTGAGATATCACATCTGCGCGATCAGTGGTCTGAACCTTGTAGAGCCAAGGGCCGGCGGGCTGCGATATTTGAGGCTTTGGCGCGAGCCTTAAGGCGATGTCATAGAACCGCGTGGTGGCCTGCTGCCGGTTTCGTGGACAGCGGGTTAAGCTAGCATAGCGCGGGCGTCGAACTCCATGGGGCTGAGCTAGCCCAGTTTTGAATGCCGTCTGCGCGGGTTGTAGAAGCGCTCGTTGTAGTCGAACACATCGGCGCGTGCGTCGTCTCGCGTGCGGTAGACCTTGCGGGCGGTGCGCTCGGTCTTCAGCGAGGAGAAAAAGCTCTCCATCGCCGAATTGTCCCAGACGTTCCCGGCCCGGCTCATGGAACAGGTGATGCCGTTGTCGGCCAACAGGCGCTGGAACTGCTCGCTGGTGTATTGCGACCCTTGGTCCGAGTGATGCAGCAGCGCGTCAGCCTTGCCGCGGCGCCAAACGGCCATCATCAGCGCATCCATGACCA
>JANNAT010000055.1:0-29076 GCA_031384605.1 Cypionkella sp. | reverse complement strand
GGGGGTGGGTTGGGGGTGGGGGGGGGGCGTCCGGGCCCACCTTTGGGGGGGCTTGTGGGGCCCCCCACCCCACACCCTACATCTCGCCCCGCCGACCGGTTGCCAATCTGACCGCGCCCGAACTGATGGGGTAAGGCGGATCAGGAAACGGTCCAGTGGACCGTTTCCCCGCCGAACGCCCGCGCACGCCTGCGAGGGCCGGGTGTTGATGCCGCACCCCTCTTACTGCCTAACCCCAGCACCCCGCCGGCGGGGTGCCAATCTGACCGCGCCCGAACCGACGGGGCCCTTCAGGGTGCGACACCAGTCGCGCCCGCCCCGTGGGGGCGGTTCGGGCGCGGTCAGATTTGCTTGGGGCAAATCTGACGGGAAGAGGAGAAGGGTTAGTGACTTCCACAATTTTGTGGCGGTTTGAGGTGACAGAGTAGGTCGATATTCCCGTTATAGCACGATTGCTACTCTGCTATTAATGGAGTGGATGTTTCCGGGGATTTCAATTTCTTACCAGCACTTTCATATTTCACATATGCGTTTAGATCGTATGAGCCTGCCCGCCCTGTTGTCAGGCCAACTTTGATCGGACCTTTAGTAATTCCTGCTGGGAGTGCAAGGCAGACTTCGCTTTTGCCGTTCCAAGTGAAACAAGCTGCTGTTAAAGAGACAGTCCCTTCGGTCTTAAAATCTACAACAACGGTGTAAGGCTCTTTAGTTGATACCGGGTTCTTAACTGTAAGTCCCGTGAGCCGCACAATGCCAGTGCCAGTACCTTGTGATGCAGCCAAGTACTTTGATAGTTTGTCGGGAAATGCTGCAGCTAATTGTTTGCACCATAACGAAGCTTCAGCAGAAGTAAGGCGGGGCTGAGCCCAGCCAGGACTGTTTGCAGTCATGTAAGCGATGTATTCGTCACCTGCGACTTTTGTCGCTTTATCAATCTTTCCGGTGATTTCGCCGGAATAATAGCCAAGCGCCTTAAGTTCGCTTTGAACGCACACATTGTCGTTTGTCCCAGCAAACCCTGAACTTGCCACTGCAAAAGCAAAAATACCCGAAGCAAAGCCAGTTGCGGACTTCTTCACTATCGATCTCCCTTAATGATATGTTTTAAGAATAATGCTTACTGTATTCTGTGGCAGCAAGTTGTTGTCAACAGATTATACTTAGTATTCGCAAGTGCCCCCCCTAAACCAACCGCTCCACCTCAACCGCCGCCCTGACAAAATCCGCAAACAGCGGATGCGGGGCGAACGGCTTGCTCTTTAACTCCGGATGGAACTGCACCCCGATAAACCACGGGTGGTCTTGCACTTCGACGATCTCGGGCAACCGCCCGTCGGGCGACATGCCGCTGAACATCATCCCGCATTTTTCCAACTGCGCGATGTATTTCGCGTCAACCTCATACCGATGCCGGTGGCGTTCTTCGATCACTGTCGTGCCATAAATCTGCGCCACGCGGGAACCGGGCGTCAACGCGGCGGTATAGGCCCCCAGCCGCATGGTGCCGCCTTTGTCGTCGGTGGTTTTGCGGGCCACAACGTGGTTGCCCTGCACCCATTCTTTCAGGTGATACACCACGGGGGTAAAGCGTTTGTCGCCGGTTTGCACATCGAATTCCTCGGACCCCGCGTTGGGGATACCGGCCAGATTGCGGGCGGATTCGATCACCGCCATTTGCATGCCAAGGCATATCCCCAGATAGGGGATCTTGCGGGTGCGGGCGAATTGCGCCGCCTTGATCTTGCCTTCGGTGCCGCGTTCGCCAAAACCGCCGGGCACAAGGATGGCGTGAAAGCGTTCCAGATGCGGGGCAGGGTCTTCGCGTTCAAAGATCTCGGCGTCGATCCATTCGGCCCGAACCCGTGTGCGGTTGGCCATGCCGCCGTGCGTCAGCGCCTCGGCTATGGATTTATAGGCATCTTCCAACTGGGTATATTTGCCGACGATGGCCACGCGGACCTCGCCTTCGGCATGGGTCAGACGGTCCATCACGTCTTCCCAGCGGGTCAGGTTGGGCTTGGGCGCGGGGCTGATCCCGAAGGCATCCAGCACCGCCTGATCAAGGCCTGCACGGTGATAGGCAAGGGGCGCGTTGTAGATGGTTTTCAGATCATAGGCGGGGATGACGTGTTCTTTGCGCACGTTGCAAAAGAGGGCGATCTTTTCCAGCTCACGGTCCGGGATCGGGTGTTCAGACCGGCAGACCAGCACATCGGGGGCAAGGCCGATGGATTGCAGTTCCTTGACGCTGTGCTGGGTGGGTTTGGTTTTCAACTCGCCACTGGCGGCAAGGTAGGGCAGCAGCGTCAGGTGCATCAGGATCGACTGGCCACGCGGGCGTTCGTGAATGAACTGGCGGATGGATTCGAAAAACGGCAGGCCTTCGATATCGCCCACAGTGCCGCCGATTTCGCATAGCATGAAATCAACCTCGTCCTCACCAATGCGCAGGAACTCTTTGATTTCATTGGTCACATGCGGGATGACTTGGATGGTCTTGCCCAGATAATCGCCGCGTCGTTCCTTTTCCAGCACATTGGAATAGATGCGGCCCGATGAAATGCTGTCAGTCTTGCGCGCTGAAACCCCAGTGAACCGTTCGTAATGGCCCAAATCCAGATCGGTTTCCGCGCCATCATCGGTGACGAACACCTCACCATGTTCAAACGGCGACATCGTGCCGGGGTCAACGTTCAGGTAGGGGTCCAGTTTGCGCAATCGCACGGTATAGCCGCGCGCCTGCAACAGCGCCCCCAAAGCCGCCGAGGCCAAACCCTTGCCAAGCGAGGACACTACGCCGCCGGTGATGAAGATATAGCGTGCCATGGGGCCTCGGTGAACAGGTTTGGGTCGGGCGATTCTGGTCATTGGAATCGCGGTGTCACGGGAATAGAGAAATAGGCTGCTTTGGCCACATGCACAAGCCGACCACTATATGCGGGCGAGCCTGCGACATTTTCATCAACAGATAGGGCGGATCAGTTTTCGGCAGGGGGCGGCGTTGCCGGCGCATCCGTGGCCGCTGGTGGCAAAAGGTCGGTGCCGGTTGGCAGGGCTGGTGCGTCCGGCACGGGTTGCTTTGCGCCGATCTGGTCGATCACCGAAGCGGTTGACGCGTCTTGTGCCGCCAGAATCGTCAGAGTGATAGATGTGGCGATAAAGCAGATTGCCAAAATCCACGTCAGCTTGCCCAAAGCGGTGGCCGCTGCCCGCCCCGATATCGCCCCTCCGCCGCCGCCGCCGCCCATCCCCAAGCCGCCGCCTTCGGACCGTTGCAGCAACACCACGCCGATCAACAGCAAGGCAAGGATCAGGTGGATAGTAAGGATAACGTTTTCCATGGGGCACGCATGTTAGGACTGACGGGGTCTATCTAGGCGCAAGGGGGGGTGGGCGCAAGCCCTTCGGGGGCGGGTGGTTTGTGATGACCCGCCGACCACTATCGCTGTATCAAGGTGCCTCCGGCGGGAGTATTTGGGCCAAAATGAAGCCACTGGCGCAAATTTAAGTCAAATTAGATCGGTTTGTCGCAAACCGCTGACAGTTTGTTGCCATCGGGATCGCGCAGATAGCAGGAATAGAAGTGTTCGCTATACCTGATGCCCGGTGCACCTTCGTCAGTGCCGCCGTTTGCCAGACCCGTTTTGTAAAAGGCGTCAACGGCGGCGCGGGTTTCGGCCGTCAGGGCCAACATGCTGCCATTGCCAATGGTGGCGGGGTTCCGGTCGAAGGGTTTGGTGACGTAAAGCTGCACTTTATCGCCGTCTTTGGGGCCATAAGCCCATTCTTCGGCCCCTTCATAGACCATGGCTATGCCAAGTGTCGCCAAGGTTGGATCATAAAACGCGCGGGCGGCTGCCAGATCATTGGTGCCAAGAGTGGTATACATAATCATGCAATGGCCTTTCGCGCGGTTAACCGTCAATTTCATCCACCGATGCCTGACCCGACAAGCGTTGACGCAAGATACTCCAGGACAGGCCGATTCCCAACACCACCGACACCGCGAAAATGCCAAGCCACAGGTTCAGATCGGTATTTTGCAGCGTCAGCACCCCAAAGTCGATCAGCACCCAAACCAATGCACCAACGATAGCGCCTACCAAGATGACCCCGAATGCCCCTATTGATCGCAAAGTGGCCCCGATGTAGATCATATACCCCACCGCCAGCAGCAGCCCGAACAGCACCGTCAGCGGCATCTGGCTGGCGTAATTGGCCTGCGACCAGCGGACAAAATTCCATGGGGTCGGATTGAATGTGGCCGATAACAGGGCAAAGGCCCCCAGCCAGCGTAGAAAAATTCCCATGGTCGCCCCCGTTGTTTGCTCTGTGGTGCCTTAGCCGCGCGGCCCTGTCCAGCAAAGAGGTAACATTTAGCGGTTTCACCTGCCCGGATGTGTCGCTATAGATCAGGCGGCTTTTCCCAAACCAAAGGTATATCATGGCCAATGTCGTCGTAGTCGGGGCCCAGTGGGGCGACGAGGGAAAAGGCAAGATCGTTGATTGGTTGTCTGAACGCGCCGATGTGATCGCGCGGTTTCAGGGCGGGCATAACGCGGGCCATACGCTTGTAATTGCGGGCAAGGTTTACAAGCTGTCGCTGCTGCCGTCAGGCATTGTGCGCGGCGGCAAGCTGTCGGTGATCGGCAATGGCGTGGTGCTTGATCCCTGGCATCTGGTGATGGAAATTGAAAAACTGCGCGGGCAGGGCGTTGAAATCACAACTGAAAATCTGATGATTGCCGAAAACGCGCCGTTGATCCTGCCCTTGCATGGCGAGTTGGACCGCGCACGGGAAAACCAGAATTCAGTGGCCAAAATCGGCACCACCGGGCGCGGCATTGGGCCGGCTTATGAGGATAAAGTGGGCAGGCGGGCCATTCGGGTGGCGGATCTGGCCGATGAAACAACGCTGGCGGCGCGGGTTGACCGCCTGTTGCAGCACCATGATGCCCTGCGGCGCGGCTTGGGGATGGAGCCGATTGACCGTGAGGCGCTGTTGGCGGCATTGCGCGCGATTGCGCCGCAAGTGCTGCCTTATGCCAAGCCGGTTTGGAAAGTGCTGAATGACGCGCGCCGGGCGGGAAAGCGGATCTTGTTCGAAGGGGCGCAAGGCGCGTTGCTGGACATTGATTTTGGCACTTATCCGTTCGTGACATCGTCCAACGTGATCGCGGGGCAGGCAGCGACGGGCACCGGGATGGGGCCGGGCGCGATTGGCTTTGTTCTGGGCATTGTCAAAGCCTATACCACCCGCGTCGGCGAAGGGCCGTTTCCGGCGGAACTGTTTGACGCCGATGGCGACCGTTTGGGTGAGCGGGGGCATGAATTTGGCACCGTCACCGGGCGTAAACGGCGTTGCGGTTGGTTTGATGCGGTGCTGGTGCGGCAAACCTGCGCGACATCCGGGGTTACCGGGATCGCGCTGACGAAACTGGACGTGCTGGACGGGTTCAAGACGCTGAAAATCTGCGTTGCTTATGAATTGGATGGGGTTCGGTTGGATTATCTGCCCACCGCCGCCGATCAACAGGCCCGCTGTGTGCCCGTCTATGAAGAAATGGAAGGCTGGTCGCAAACCACCGCTGGTGCGCGATCCTGGGCCGAACTTCCCGGCGCTGCGATCAAATATGTGCGTCGCATTGAAGAGTTGATTGCCTGCCCGGTGGCGCTACTTTCCACCTCACCCGAGCGTGACGATACCATTCTTGTCACCGACCCTTTTGTAGATTGAACCGATGACACTTGGCTATAAAGCACGTAAACGTTTGTCTTTGCTGATCCTTTTGGTCGGTATGCCCATTTATGTCGTGCTGGCCGTGTCATTGATGAGCACAATTCAACGCCTGCCGATCTGGTTGGAAGTGCCGTGCTATCTGGCACTTGGGTTGGCGTGGATCGTGCCGTTCAGGTCGGTGTTTTTGGGGATCGGTCAGCCAGACCCTGATGCCGATAATCCGCCACCAGAGTAATGCAAACAGGCGGAAAGGGACTATCCCTTTCCGCCTGTTGTTTGGGGTGCAAGTGGCAGCCTTGACCCTAATCGAATAATCCGATCAGCTTGCGCTGCGTAACGCTTCGGCAAGAATGGGGGACCGATCTGTCACCGCGAACTGGCCGCGTCGGGTTCTGGTAATCCGGCCCTGCCGCATCAGCGTGCCAAACACCCGCAAGCCGTCTTCACGGCTAAGATCGGCGGTTGCCGACAGCGTTGCGACCTGACGCAGCACCAGCGGGCGGCTGAATTCCGGGCGACCCAGCACAGAGGCGCAATAGACGGCGGCGGCCTCTAGCAAATCGGGCAGATCTGATGCGCCCAACCGATCAGCAAAATCTGCAAAACTTTCGGTCTCGGCGAACATGTTGATGGCGGCGTCGTCGATGCCTTCATCTTCGTCCAAACCAAAGTCGCCGGATCCCAAAATACTGTCTTGCGACGCTGCTGCCACCCCGCCCGCAACAATGCGACGTGGACGCACAGGTGCAACAATGCGCGGTGCTGTGTCAGGGCGCGGCGCTGTCTCTGATCGGAATGGGCGATCAATGCGCTGCGCCGAGACCAGAACCAACGGTTGCGGGCGGTCGGCGTTTGCGATGCCCGTTTCGCCAGAAGCCGGGCGCATTGGGCGCACGGCACTTTCCAGATCACTGCGATAGCTTTCGATCAAATCATCTTTTGGCTGATTCGGCGCAATCAGGCGATCCGCTTCGGTGGCGGCAACTGCCGCCTTCAGATGAGCGATGGCCGATTGGCGGCGTTTCACGTCTTCTCCGTCAAGGGCCGAATTGGTTTGCGCCATCAGGCGGCCCACGGCTTCGTCGGCAAGATCGTTTTCGATGTCACGGCGAAGTTCAATAATATCCTCTGCAACCGGAAGATCATCCGTAGCTGATTGTGAATAAACAACTTTTTCGAAACCGTGTGTCGTGTCTTCTGCGTCGGTGGGTGTAACAGGCACGGCAGGTTCCGCCGCGATCCGCGCAACGTTGATGCTGCGCACCGGGCGTTGCGGGCGCACTGGCACAGGGGGGGCATCAGCCGCAATCTCGGTGGAAATTCTGTCAAGCTCTGCATCAAATCTGGCATCATTTTCAACGTCCGCTTGCAACGTCTCGCTGGGCCGCGGGGGGGCTGCTTCGGCCTCAAGGGCGGCCAATTCGGCCTGCAAGGCGGCCTCGGCCTCATCCGACAACAGGCTTGGTTGCAATGCGGCGGCGGCTTCGGCGACCAATGCGGGGGCGTCAGCGCGGCGGATCTTGATAACGCGGGCCCGGGCGCGCTGAACGATTTCTGGTTCAACGACATCATCGGGCGCATCAACTGCACCTTGGACAGAGGTATCAGCGACAACATTTTCGGCACTGGTCCGACCATTTTCGTCAGGCAAATCGCTTGCAGGGATTTCGGTTTGTCGCGCATCAACGGCAAAGCTGTCTTCAAAGCCATCAAATTCGTCTTCAAACGCGTCATTCAACAATTGGCGATCAGGCCGATCGGTGATGGCGATCTTGCTTTCCAGCGATGCAAGCAGTGCGTCGTCGGCTGCAAGCGTGTCCTCGGCCATGTCCAGCGGTGCCGCAATAGCCTCAGCTGCCGCGAACACCTCGGGCTGATCGTCAACAGGCAGTTCGCGGTTGATAGCTGCGATCAGTGGCACCTGATCATCATATTCCACCGTATCGCCTTCCAGCCGCGCCAGATCGTCAAGCGCGTCTTGGTCTGGAACGTCTGGCAGATCAGCCGGATCTTCGATCTGATCGGTAAAAACTTCAGTTTCGGCGTGATCAGCGATCAGATCGACCGGTTCTTCTGGGGCGTCGGGTGCCCAATTGATGTCGGCAAACTCATCAGTGTCAAAATCATCGTCAGCCAGGTTCTGATCGTCAAGTTCGATCTTTGGGGTGACACTGTCGATCATAGGTGCTTCGGGCTTGTGAAGTGGGGCGATTTCGGCCTCGGCAACGTCTACATTGACTGTGGCCGTCTGGTTATCGACGCTTATGTCTTCGCTGTAGGGCACGAATGTCACAACAGGCACCGGTGCGCTGACAATGGCCGCTGCAGCAGTGGCGCGCAGTCGTGACAATTTTGCGGCGACAGAATCGGCCGATGCTGATGCGTCAGACAGCAGCGGTTGATCGTCATAGTCGATCAAGTCTGTCAATTTCGGCGTGGTGACAGCCGCTGGTGCGGGGGCCGGCGCGTCCAGTGCGTCGCCGGCACGCAAGATCACGCCGTTTTCCTGAATTTTTGCGTCCACCCGGCGATGAATTTCGCGCTCGGCAATTTTGTGCAGCATGGCCGCATCGGGCGTCGGGGGTTCAGCGCCAAAATAACGATCTTCGGCAGCCAGATCGCGGAAATATTCCGCAATTGCCTTCATCGTGTTAAATGGCTCGTCGAACCCCTCAAGGGTGCACGAGAAGGTTCCGTAAGACACCGTTAGAATTTTACTCGCACCGATCATAGGATGCTCGCCTTTTCACTAATTCACTTGGTCTATTTGCACCCGATACCGATCTAATCCATGGACAAATCAGGGTGATTTGAAGGATTGATTGTGTTCTTGCACCGGGCAGATTGCCGCAATTGGATGAACAGTAGGTAAATGGACCAAGTGATTGTCGCAACATTGCAAGGCGTAACGCTGGCAGGCGGCGGGCCGTTTGGCAAGGCGGCACTTTCGCGTGCGCTAAGGTTTGCCCCAGTAATTGTTGGGGCAGATGGTGGGGCGGACAGGCTTTTACAGCTGAACGCGGTGCCACAGGCGGTGATTGGCGATTTGGATTCGATCTCTGATACCGCGCGTCTGCGGCTGGCGGATCGGTTGTTTCCAATCGGCGAACAAGAGACCACCGATTTTGACAAAGCGTTGCGGTCAATTAAGGCACCCTTTGTTTTGGGTCTGGGATTCGCCGGGGCGCGGCTGGATCATGGTTTGGCGGTTCTGAACGCGCTGGTGCGGCAGCCAGACCGGCGCTGTCTTATTCTTGGGCCCAAAGATGTAACGTTTCTGGCGCCGCGCGATCTGACGCTGGATTTGCCGATTGGCAGCCGGTTGTCACTGTTTCCCATGGGGGTGGTGACTGGACGCAGCACTGGATTGCGCTGGCCGATCAAGGGGTTGAACTTTGCCCCGGATGGAACGATTGGCACGTCTAATGAAGTGTCATCCAAACAGGTTCAGCTAAGTTTTGATGCCGACAAGATGCTGGTCACTGTGCCGCTGCGCGCGTTGGCGGCGGTTCTTGCCGGGCTTGGGCTGCGGTAATCCGTTCGCGGTGGATCACATAAAGACCAGAGCCGACAATCACCGCAATGCCCGTCCAGGTCAGCACATTCGGGAAATCGCCAAACACGACATAGCCCAGAAACACCGCCGTGACGATTTCAAGATAGTGCAGCGGTGCTACGGTTGACGCGGGCGCATAGCGCAGCGCCACCGTCATGCACATATGCGATGCTGCGGCCCAAAACCCCACCCCAAACAGCCAGGCCCAAGCCAACCCCTGTGGCATAATCGGGTCCATCGTTTGCCAGCCGGTGCCATCTGCAAGCAAAAGCAAAGGCAAACACATCACCGCCCCGATCCACGAGGTGTGCAATTGTTGCATGACCGGATGCAACGTGGCAGCGATGGCTTGGGTGATCAGCATATACAAAGCAAACAGCAACGCCGTCGCCAACGGCAACACGGCCACCAACCCATAGTTCGCGATTGACGGCTGGATCACCAGCAAAGCCCCCATAAACCCCACCACCGCAGCCGCAATGCGGCGCGGTCCAACCGGATTGCCAAAGATCAGATGGCCAAGCAGCAACAAAATGAACGGCTCGACAAACACAATCGCCAAGGCGTCGGCAATGGGCATAACGGCGGTGGCCGCGACAAAGCAAAACGTCGAGGTGATCAACAACACCGCGCGCAGCGACAAAAGCCCTAACATCTGTCGGGGCAAACGCCAGTCCAGCCGCATCCCCAGCGCAATCGGAATCATCAGCGCCGCCTGCACCACGAATCGCGCCGTGGTGATCTGGCCCACAGGAATGGTTGCCGTGGCCAGTTTCGCGCAAGTGTCCAGCAAAGGTGCCAGCACACAAAACGCCAGCATCAGGCCCATACCGTAAAGGGTGCGGTTTTGCGTCAACGGCTTAGCAATTCGGCACGTTCACCGCCAAGCCACCCAGCGAGGTTTCCTTATATTTTACATTCATATCGCGCCCGGTCTGGCGCATGGTTTCAATGCACACATCCAGCGACACCAGATGAATACCATCACCGCGCAAGGCCAGACTGGCGGCCGACACCGCTTTGATGGCACCCAACCCGTTGCGTTCAATACACGGCACCTGCACCAACCCGGCCACCGGATCGCAGGTCATGCCAAGATGATGTTCCAGCGCAATTTCCGCAGCATTTTCCACCTGCATCACTGTGCCCCCCAACACGGCGGCAAAGGCAGCGGCGGCCATTGCGGCAGCGGATCCAACTTCGGCCTGACAGCCGCATTCCGCCCCCGAGATAGAGGCGTTGTGCTTGACCAACCCGCCAATGGCTGCGGCAGTCAATAGAAATTCCCCGATCTTGCTGGTTGACGCCCCCGGCACATGATCCAGGTAATAGCGCAGCACCGCCGGCACCACGCCCGCAGCGCCGTTGGTGGGGGCGGTGACAACCTGGCCCCCGGCGGCGTTTTCCTCGTTCACCGCCATCGCGTAAAGCGACATCCAGTCATTGGTGGTGTGCGGCGGGGTGAAGTTCAGCCCACGCTCGGCGATCAGTGCATCATGAATACCCTTGGCACGACGGCGCACTTTCAACCCGCCTGGCAATATCCCCGTGCCCTCCATCCCACGGTTGATGCAATCGTTCATAACCGCCCAGATCCGCGCCATGCCCGAATCCAACTCCGCGCCCGCGCGATACGTCAACTCATTCGCGCGTTTCATCGCGGCAATCGACAAGCCGGATTTCGCGGCCATATCCAGCATTTCAGCGGCGGATTCAAACGGATAGGGCACATCCGCGCGCAGCTTGGATTTGGCACCCCCAGATTCGGCCATTTCAGTTTCGGTCAGAACAAAGCCGCCGCCGATGGAATAATACGTCTCTTGCAAGATCACATCGCCTTGGGCATCGGTGGCCTTCAGGATCATGCCATTGGCGTGGCCGGGCAGGGCGGGGCCATAATCAAACATCAAATCCGTGGCGGGGTTGAAAGCCAGCGGCGGCAGGCCATCCGCATTGATCACATGATGCAGATGGATCGCGGCCAAAGTGGCCTCGGCGCGGTCGGCGTCATAGCTGGCAGGTTCAAACCCTGCCAAGCCCAGAATCGTGGCGCGGTCGGTGGCGTGGCCAATCCCGGTAAAGGCCAGCGATCCGTGCAGTGATGCGCGCAAACCCTTGGGATGAAACGGGCTGCGCCGCAACGTGTCCAAAAACCGCGCCGCCGCCACCATTGGCCCCATGGTGTGCGACGACGATGGGCCGACGCCCACTTTGAACATATCAAAAACCGATAGAAACATGGGCGTGCTTTCTGCAGATCAAAGGTCAATAGGCGGGATTGGTAAACACGGCTGACCCTAGATTTTCATCGGCCGCGACTGCCAAGGCGGCAGCCCGGCTTTCATGCGCCGCCAAAACCGCATGCAGGGCGGGAAATTCAGCGCTGCGGAAATAAGACGGATGCCCCGGCCCATAGGTCGCCAACCAGCGCACCAGCATGCCCACATGATACCCCATCAGACAGGGCTTATCTGGTGACAACCAGTCAGGGGCATCGCGTGCCACCATATCATTTAGGGCTGTCAGATAGGTCTGCATGCGCGCCCGCGCAAAGGCCATGACAGGATCAACCAGTGCCGCGCCCGCCACCCGTTCAGGATAGAACAATTGCAGCAAACAGGGGTGAATATTGGTCGACGTAAAGAACAGCCATTTCAAAAACGTCGCCCGCTGCGCACTGTTCGGGGCGGGGGCCAATCCGGGGTGGCGATCTGACAAGTATAACAGTATCGCCGCAGACTCGAACATTGGCCCGTCAGGGGTCTCCATCGCGGGGATCAGCCCCAATGGATGCATCGCGCGGTAGGCGGGGCTGGAAAGCTGGCCCGCCTCGCGGTCGATCAGCAGGCTTTGATGCGGCACGTCCAGTTCGGCCAGAACGATGCGGATGACCAAAGACGCGGTATCAGGTGAATAGTGCAATTTATACATCGGCGCCCCCCGTTTGGCGATCAGTATGGCCCGGTGCAGCCGTTGCGGCCAGTGCCAAAACCGACGCTTGCGATGCCAAAGTGGCGCTGCGACCGCCGATTACCTTTTGTTAACCGGAGTCAGCGCATGGTTTGGTGAAAAGGGGACTGCTATGCATCTGACGTGTATCTTTATGACAACCCTCGCCATGGTGCCAGCGGGCCTTGCGGCGCAAACTCTGCCTAAAGACCCAGCACCTGCGGTTGCACCCGAAATCGCTGCTGCGACCAAGGCTATGCCTGCCCAAACGGTAAAGCGGATGCGGTCGGCACCGGATCGGTTCGTGCAAGAGGCGGGGCGCCTGATTTACGGCTATGGCACGGATGGGGGGATAGATGCGCCGGGTTTGGCACGCTATGTGGCGCTGCAACGCGCCAGCACACGGGCGCGCAGCTTGCGGTCGTTCCTTGATGCTGATCTGGATAATGATGGCGCGGTAAGTGGCGATGAAATTGCCGCTCGCGCCGATACCTTGGCGGCAAATGCCCGGGGTCGTTTGCGGTTTGCGCATGGGGCGGCCGATCTGAACCGCGATGGATCGGTCAGTTGGGACGAGATGCGCGATCTGGCGCAGATAGATGCGATGGATAATATGTCGGATCAGGATGCGGCGGTGGTGCTGGGCTTTATGGGATTTGACACCGATATGGACGGCACGGTTACGATCCCCGAAGTTCAGGCCATGGTTAAATTATTCGCGCCAGATTTATAGTGAATATCCCGATGTCCGGCGAAGGGTTCAAAAAGGTTCAATTTTGGCCAGCGCGATAACTTCCTAAAACTTATCTAGAATCCGCATTCATTTTGGCACAACTACTCCACGGGGGGGGCGGCAATTGCCGTGCAATTGCCGTCTGGGGGTGTGAAA
This sequence comes from Cypionkella sp., assembly GCA_031384605.1. Classification (GTDB taxonomy): domain Bacteria; phylum Pseudomonadota; class Alphaproteobacteria; order Rhodobacterales; family Rhodobacteraceae; genus JANNAT01. The sequence goes on along the minus strand of JANNAT010000055.1, from coordinate 15,942 downwards.
CCCCCACTTTATGGCTTGGGCGCAAAAGCCTTGGCTATCCCATCACCCCTGAAAAATCGACCAACAGTTTCAGGTTTAACGCCACAATCACCGCCGCAATCACCACGGCCAACAGGGCCAGCCAAAGGGGGGCCACCATTTGCCCCATCTTGGCGCGGTTAGTGGTAAACATCACCAAGGGCACCACCGCAAACGACAATTGCAGCGACAAGATGACTTGGGTCAGCACCAGCAATTCGCCGGTGCCCGCGCTGCCATAAAAAATCGTCACCCCCGCTGCCGGAACAATCGCAATCGCGCGCGTCACCAGCCGGCGCAGCCATGGCGGCAGCCGGATTTGCAAGAACCCTTCCATCACCGCCTGACCCGCCAGCGTGGCCGTCACGGTAGAGTTTAACCCACAAGCCAGCAGCGCAATCGCAAACAAAGTCGGGGCAAACCCCGCCCCCAACAATGGCCCTAACAACCGGTGTGCATCTTCAATTTCTGAAACCCCGGTTTGCCCCGTGGCATTGAAACTGGCGGCGGCCAAAATCAAGATTGAGGCGTTGATGAACAGCGCAAACGTCAGCGCAACCGTTGAATCAATCGTGGCAAACCGCAGGGCCTGGCGTTTTTCGGGCAAAGTATCGCCATAGTCGCGGGTCTGCACGATGGCCGAATGCAGATACAGGTTATGCGGCATCACCGTTGCCCCCAATATCCCCAGCGCCAGATACAGCATTTCGGGGTTGCGGATGATATCCACCGTCGGGGCAAAGCCTTTGATGACATCGCCCCATACCGGATCGGCCAGTGCTATTTGCACAAAAAAGCATGCCGCAATCACCGCTAACAGCGTGATTACAAACGCTTCCAGCCAACGAAAACCCTTGTTTTGCAGCCATAAAATCAGAAAGACATCCAGCGCCGTTATCAACACGCCCAGTTCCAGCGGAATGCCGAACAACAGGTTCAGACCAATCGCTGTTCCAATCACTTCGGCCACATCGGTGGCAATGATCGCAATTTCCGCCATCAGCCACAGCGGCAGCGATATCCAGCGCGGAAAGGCGTCGCGGCAGGCTTGGGCCAGATCGCGCCCCGAGGCGATGGCAAGGCGCGCGCACAAAGATTGCAACACAATCGCCATCAGGTTTGATATCAGCGCCACCACCAGCAATGTGTAGCCAAATTTCGATCCCCCCGCGATGCTGGTGGCCCAGTTTCCGGGGTCCATATACCCCACGGCCACCAGATATCCGGGGCCCAGAAACGCCGCAAACCGCCGCCAACTGCCGGCAGGCAAAGCAATTGAGCGGTTGACCTCACTCAATGATGCCTCACCACGCGCGCGGCGCCAATCAAGGGCCTTAAGACTAAATCCCGAGGTGTCGTCGTTTACTGACATGGTGGCTTTCTGTTAATGAGAATTATTCGCAATCTAACCTCAGTTGACCAACTGTCAATCCGTCATTCGCAATTCCCTCTCGCCCCTGTGGCCTGCATTGCCTATAAAGAGGCCGACAGAACAGGAGATTGCCGATGCCCGCCGAATTGTCCCCGATCGACAAAGCCAAATTTGTCGCCGCCAAACGCGCGGTCGCCTTTGTTGAAAGTGGCATGAAAGTGGGTCTTGGCACCGGATCAACCGCAGCCTGGATGGTGCGCTGTCTGGGCGAACGGGTGCGTGAAGAGGGGCTGAAAATCGTGGGCGTGCCGACATCAACGCGCACCGCCATGCTGGCCCAGCAATGCGGCATTCGGGTGACGTCGCTGGATGATGCAAAATGGCTGGACCTGACAATCGACGGCGCGGATGAATTTGACCAGAACCTTGCGCTGATCAAAGGTGGCGGCGCCGCGTTGTTACAAGAAAAGATCGTGGCGACTGCGTCTGATCAGATGATCGTCATCGCGGATGCCGCCAAGGAAGTTCAGCAGTTGGGCGCATTTCCCCTGCCTATCGAAATTATCCCTTTTGGCTGGCAAACCACCAAAGCGCTGGTTGAAGAAACCCTTGTGGCGTTGGATGTGATGAGCCGTGAGGTATCGCTGCGGATGAACGGTGACCGCCCTTTGCTGACGGACGAGTCGAATTACATCCTTGATCTGCACCTCAAACGCATCGGCAATCCGCGTCAGTTGGCGATGGTGCTGAACCAGATCCCCGGCGTTGTGGAAAACGGGCTGTTCATCGACATCTGCGATATTGTGGTCATTGGGCATGGCGACGGGCGCGTGACCGTGCGCGACATCAACTCTGGTTCAGAAACCGATGACCGGATTTATTTCGCGCCGTCTGATAATATCTTTGCCGATCTGGGGGAATAGACGTGGCGTTTGACTACGATCTTTTCGTTATTGGCGGCGGGTCGGGTGGGGTGCGCGCCGCGCGCATCGCGGCTGCCGAGGGTGGCGCAAAAGTGGGCTTGGCCGAGCAAAGCCGGATGGGCGGCACCTGCGTGATCCGGGGCTGCGTGCCCAAAAAGCTGATGGTGTTTGCATCAGAATATCCCGACACCATCGCCGATGCGCGCAGCTATGGCTGGGATGTCACGACGGGCCCGTTCGATTGGCCCCGGTTTCGCACCCATCTTGAGGGTGAACTTGCCCGGCTGGAAGCGGCCTATCGCACCACACTCAAAAACGCTGGCGTCACTATCCATGACGCGCGTGCCACAGTGGTGGACGCGCACCGCGTTCGGCTGGCGGACGGCACCGAGTTTTCCGCCAAACATATCCTGATTGCGACTGGTGGCCGCCCGTTTGTGCCGGACATTCCCGGCGCTGAATTGGCTGTCACCTCGGACGAGATGTTCCATCTGCCCAGCCTGCCATCCCGCGCGCTTGTGGTGGGCGGCGGTTATATCGCATCGGAATTTGCCTGCATTTTGCATGGGTTGGGCGTGCAGGTGGCCCAATACTATCGCGGCGCACAGATTTTGCGCGGCTTTGACGATGAGGCGCGCGGCCATGTCGCCAATGCAATGATGGCGCGCGGCATTGCCATTCATTGCGGCACCGACGTGCAGCGGCTGGAAAAAACTGCGACGGGTATTTGCGCGATTGCCACCGATGGCAGTTTTGCAGAATTTGATCTGGTGCTGTTTGCCACCGGCAGGGTGCCGAATTCCGGCGCCATGGGGTTGGACGATTTGGGGGTGGGCATCGGCCGCAAAGGCCAGATACTTGTCGACGACTACAGCCAAACCGCCGTGCCGTCGATTTTTGCGGTGGGCGATGTTACGGATCGCATTAATCTGACACCCGTGGCCATCCGCGAAGGCCATGCCTTTGCCGATACGGTGTTTGGGGGTGTGCCCACCAAGGCCGACCACGACCTGGTCGCCTCTGCGGTGTTCACCCAGCCCGAACTGGCGGCGATTGGCCTGACAGAAGAGGCTGCGCGCAACGCAGGCCCGGTGCAAATCTATTCTGCCGCGTTTCGCCCGATGCAGACAGCTTTTGCAGGCAGGCAAGATAAGGTGCTGATGAAGTTGGTGGTCGATGCGGACAGCCGCCGTATTATGGGGTGTCATATCGTGGGACCAGCGGCTGCGGAAATGATCCAGTTGGTTGCGATCGCCATCAAAATGGGGGCAACGAAAGAAGATTTCGACCGCACTGTTGCGGTGCACCCCACGATGTCGGAAGAATTGGTGACAATGCGCAAACCGGCACGGGTGTTTTGACGGCAGGCCAAGTGCAAATGCAACAGCTGCAAGCTGCACAAAGTGACGCGACCGCTTGATTTTCGGGTCAATAACACCCAAGTCAGGGGCAACGAAATGAAAGTCGAAGGGTATATAGATGGCGGGTAGCGGGGGTCCTTGGGGCGGCGGCGGTAGCGGCGGCTCGGGCAATGATGACCAAAACGGCAACAACGGCGGCGAACGCCCTCGGAGTGGAGGGGATCGCAAACCGGGGTCGGGGCCACAAATGCCCGAAATCGACGAGCTGATGAAAAAAGGTCAGGAACAACTGCGCGTGCTGATGGGCGGGCGTGGTCGTGGAACCCCGCCAAACAATGGCGGCACCGGCGGCGGCAATGGCGGCGGCATTGGCCAATTGTTCACGCGCCAAGGCTTGGTCTTTGGTGGGTTGGCGTTGGTTGCCCTGTGGGGCTTTATGTCGTTCTACACCGTCAAACCCGAAGAACGTTCGGTTGAATTGTTCCTTGGCAAGTCCAGCGGCATGGGCCAGGAAGGCCTGAACTTTGCGCCCTGGCCCTTAGTCACCGCCGAGATCGTGCAAACCACCGGTCAGCGCACCACCGATATCGGATCGGGATCGCAGGGCGAGTTGGATAACGGGCTGATGCTGACCCGCGATCAGAACATCGTTGATATTCAGTTTCAGGTGGTGTGGAACATTTCCGACCCCGAGAAATTTCTGTTCAATCTGGCCGATCCCGAAGACACCATTCGTGCGGTTTCGGAATCTGCGATGCGCGACATTATCGCACGGTCTGAACTTGCGCCCATCCTGAACCGCGACCGTGGCATCGTGGCCGATGACCTGATGGTCGCCGTGCAATCGACGCTGAACAGCTATGAGGCCGGCATCAACGTGGTGCGGGTGAACTTTGCCCGCTCAGACCCGCCGCGCGAAGTGATCGACGCGTTCCGTGCCGTTCAAGCCGCGCAGCAAGAACGCGACAGGCTGGAAAAAGAAGCCGACGCCTATGCCAACAAAGTAACCGCAGGTGCGCGGGGTCAGGCGGCGCAGTTGTTGGAAGAAGCCGAAGCTTACCGCGCCCAGGTGGTGAACAACGCCGAAGGTGAAGCCAGCCGTTTCTTGGCAGTTTACGCCGAATACATCAAAGCCCCGGAAGTAACGCGCAAGCGGATGTATCTGGAAACAATGGAAAAAGTTTTGGGCGGCATGAACAAGGTCATCCTTGATGGCGTCAGTGGTGGCGACGGTGGGTCTGGTGTTGTGCCGTTCTTGCCGTTGAACGAGTTGGCCAAAATGCCGGGCGCTGCCGGTGCTGCTGCCGCGACCACGACCACCGGAGGATCAAACTGATGCGCCTTACCTATATTCTTCCTGCCGCGATCTTGCTGGGTGCGCTGGCGCTGTCTTCGGTGTTCATCGTGGACGAGCGTGAAAAAGTGCTGGTTTTGCAATTTGGCCAGGTCAAGCAAGTGATCGACAAGCCCGGTCTGGGGTTCAAAATTCCGTTCATCCAAGACGTTTTGCGCTATGATGACCGTATTCTTGGCCTGCCGACGCAGCCGTTGGAAGTCACGCCTTTGGATGATCGCCGCCTTGTGGTTGATGCGTTTGCCCGCTGGCGCATCGTTGATCTTGAAGTGTTCCGCCGCGCCGTCGGTGCGGGCGGGGTTGAGGCCGCTAAGGGCAACCTTGACCAGATCATCAGCGCCGAAATCCGCCAGGTTCTGGGCTCTGTTCCCAGCCAGAAGGTGCTGTCCGAAGACCGCACCGCCCTGATGAACCTGATCCGCGATAATTCACGGATCAAGGCCAAGGGTTTGGGCGTTGATGTGATCGACGTGCGCCTGACCCGCACCGATTTGCCCGAACAGAACCTTGAGGCGACGTTTGCGCGGATGCGGGCCGAACGGCAGCGTGAAGCGACGGATGAAATCGCGCGCGGTAACGAAGCGGCCCAGCGGGTGCGGGCGGCGGCAGACCGTTCGGTCGTCGAAGTTGTCTCTGAGGCGCGTAAAAACGCCGAAGTTGTGCGCGGCGAATCCGATGCCAAACGCAACGCGATCTATGCCGAGGCGTTTGGCAAAGACCCTGAATTCTTTGCTTTTACCCGGTCTTTGACCTCGTATGAACGGGCGTTACAGGGGGGCAATTCATCCATCGTGTTGCAGCCGGACTCTGAATTCTTCGAGTATCTGGGATCGGAAAAGGCCCCGGTTGCGGCGCCTGCGGCGCAATAACGCTTCGAAAAATCGTGCAGGGTCGGTGTTCGCATCGGCCCTTTTGCATTGCGCACTTCGGCGTTTGCCAGCCGACAAGGCAAAGCCCCGGATCTTGGCCCTTGCACCCGCACATCACGGCCGTGACAAATGCGTTCACAAACCAATGAGCCTGTTACCTAGGGAATTGCATTGCGGCCTACGAAGATTATCTTGGCCCCATGTCGGAATCTGCACGGGCAGCAAAGATGCGCCCCTGACATCGTAGAAAAGGAGTTCGGACGTGTTAAACCGTGCCACCGCTTTGGCTTTGCCACTGTCATTCCCGCAAAAAACGCAAGCTTCCCGCAGTCTGCTGCTGGCACTGGGTCTTGGCTTGTCACTCGCCCTTGTGCCTGCGCTGCAAACCCGCGCCGAAAGCGCGCCTGACAGTTTCGCCGATCTGGCCGAACAGATCAGCCCTTCGGTGGTGAACATCACGACGTCGGCGATTGTTGCCGCCTCTACCGAAGGCGGGCCGATGGTGCCCGAAGGATCACCTTTTGAGGAATTCTTTAAGGATTTCAATCAACAGGGCCCCGGCAGTGATGAGCCGCAACGATCCGAAGCCTTGGGGTCGGGTTTCGTGATTTCCGCCGATGGCTATATCGTTACCAACAATCATGTGATCGAAGGGGCCGATCAGATCGAGATTGAGTTTTATGACAAAACCCGCCTTCAAGCCAAACTGGTCGGCACCGATCTGAAAACCGATATTGCGCTGCTGAAGGTCGAATCACCAACAGCACTGCCGTTTGTTGCCTTTGGTGACAGTGATGCAATGCGGGTTGGTGATTGGGTGATGGCGATGGGCAACCCGTTGGGGCAGGGGTTTTCTGTCTCTGCCGGGATTGTTTCGGCCCGCGGCCGTGAATTGCAGGGCAGCTATGATGATTTCTTGCAAACCGATGCCGCGATCAACAAAGGCAACTCTGGCGGGCCGCTGTTCAATATGGAGGGTCAGGTGATCGGGGTGAACACGGCGATCTTGTCACCCACAGGCGGCTCTATCGGCATTGGTTTTTCGATGGCGTCAAATGTGGTCAGCAAAGTCACCGGGCAGCTGCGCGAGTTTGGGGAAACCCGGCGCGGCTGGTTGGGCGTGCGCATTCAGGATGTCACGCCCGATGTCGCCGAAGCAATGGGTCTGCCAAAAGCGGCTGGGGCCTTGATTACCGATGTGCCGGAAGGCCCGGCCAAAGCCGCCGGTTTGCTGGCGGGCGACGTGATCTTGACCTTTAACGCCCAAGACATCTCCGACACCCGCGATCTGACCCGCACCGTGGCCGACAGCCCGATCGGCGATGCGGTGCCCGTGATGGTGCTGCGTGAAGGCAAGGAAACCACTGTTCAGGTCACGCTTGGTCGCCGCGAAGAAGCCGAAGCCGAGCCGGTGCCTGCCGCAGTTGAAAAAACGCCAGCGCCCCCTAAAACCGCAGAGGTGCTGGGCTTGACTGTCGTGCCGATGACAGATGAAGTCGCCAAAAGCCTGAACTTGCCAAAAGGCAGTACGGGGCTGGCCGTGACAAACGTCGATGCCACGTCTGAGGCGTCTGGCAAAGGTGTCACTGCGGGGGATGTGATCGTCGAGGCGGGGCAGCAAAAAGTGGTCAAGCTGACTGATTTGCAAGACCGCATCACCGAGGCCAAAGAAGCGGGGCGCAAGTCGATCTTGCTGTTGATCCGCCGCGAAGGCGATCCGCGCTTTGTGGCCTTGTCGATAGAGTAAGGCATTTACAAGTCTGAAAGACAGGCGGCGGGGATCCCTGCCGCCTTTTCCAGTCGTAGACTGTCACCGACTCGTGAAAATTTACCTAAAATTGCGTTTCATCTGTTCCGAAATATCCCACTGGGGAAGCGGCAATCGCGCGTCGATTGCCGCTTGGGGGTGTGAAACCCCCGACGGTGCCAGCCAAATAAACCGTCCCGTCACACGCTACAGATCATCCCGGTCGGTGGCGCTGATGCCCAGTTCTTTTGCCGCCGCCAGCGACAAGGTTGGGCTGTCCAGTCCGCGTGCGGCCTGAAAGCGGCGGATGGCATCGGCAGTGGCGGCGTTGATTTCGCCAGTCACCGGCTGCAGATAGACACCGCGCGCCTTTAGCGCCCGTTGCAAGGTTGCGATAAAGTTAACTGTGATGTCTGCCGCACAGGGCGCGCGAAACCAAACCTCTTCGCGGTCTTGCATCATGCGTTGAAAGGTTCGGGTTTCAAACGAGGCGGGCGTGATCACCCCGCCTGCCGCGTCGCGCGCCTCTTCGGCGATCACCACTTGTTCGGTCACCGTCTCAATAATTGCCGGCGTTGTCGCAGACGCCCAGCAGGCACCGTCAGGCCCGTCGGGGGGGCCGGGTTCCGGCAGGCGCACCAATTCGATTGCCAGATCCGCCCGCGCAGGCCCGTCGTTTTGCCCCGGCGTGCAGCCAGCCAACACCAGCCCCCCAACCCACAACGCTTTGGCCAATCCTGTGCTTTTGCTCATGCCCTGCCCAATTTCGCCGTCAGGTTGATCCTGACATTTGTCTTGCTGCACCCTAACCGCCTTTGACAATCCTTGCAAAGCTTTGGCTGACGCCGTTGTGATCAATGTCGAACGCTTGTGACTGTTTGGCGGCACCGGTGCACCCGCTGACCTCTGGCAAAAGCCGCAGTCTTGTTTTATGTCATAGGCAACGCAGTTATGGGTGCATACCGGGGCCTTCCCGCGCCGCCCACCAAAGACCAAGGCAGGACCAAACGCATGGCGAAGATTACTTATGTTGAACACAGCGGCCGCGAACATGTGGTCGAGGTTGCCACCGGCCTGACGGTGATGGAGGGCGCGCGCGACAACGGCATTCCGGGGATCGAGGCCGATTGCGGCGGGGCCTGCGCCTGTTCCACCTGCCATGTTTATGTCGATGCGGCTTGGGTTGACCGGCTGCCAAAGAAAGACGCGATGGAAGTCGATATGCTTGATTTCGCCTGGTCGCCCGATCCGGTGCGCTCGCGTCTGACGTGTCAGCTGAAGGTCAGTGACGCGCTGGACGGTCTGCGCGTGCAGATGCCGCAAAAACAAATCTGATGTGGCCTGCGGGGGTTGCAGTGTGTATCGCGCTGTTTCCCCTAGCCGCCGTGGCACAAGCCGCCCTGAAAGACTATGGCATGCCCCCGGTCATCCAGTCGGCGGCGCTGATTTCGCCCACGGACCGCTATGATCATGGCATCTTAGGGGATGCAGTTGAATGGGGCGCTTTGCGGCTTACACTCAACCTATGCCCTAACTGTGACAGTATCAAAGAAGCCACGGTTGACCATGTTTTGCCCAAAAACCGTGTCTTCGAAGACATCACCACCCGCATCGCTGATCTGGACGGGGACGGGCAGCCCGAGGTGATTGTGGTGGAAACCGATCTGACGCGCGGCGCGTCGTTGGCCGTCTATGATATTGACGGCAGACGTGCGGCGACACCGTTTATTGGCCAGACCCACCGCTGGTTGGCCCCGGCTGGAACAGGTGATTTCGACGGCGACGGGCTGATTGAGATTGCCTATGTAGACCGCCCTCATCTGATAAAAGAGTTGGTGTTCCTGCGGCTGGACGGCAATCGGTTGCGCGAACTGGCCCGTGTTCCGGGGCTGACCAACCATCAGATTGGCAGCAATTTCATCTCGGGTGGTATGCGCAACTGTGGTCAGGGCGATGAAGTGATCCTTGCCAACGCCGATTGGTCGCGGCTGATGGCGGTGCGGATGGGCACGCCAGCAACTGATCTTGGCCCCTACAGCAAAGCGGCGATGAAACGGGCGCTGGACTGCCGTTAGTTCGTCTTGCGTGTGGGCATGAATGGCAAAGGGGCCACCGGCACGCCATCGTCAATCAGCGCACGCGCCTCATCAGCTTTGGCTTCGCCGTAAATAGCGCGTTCATCAATGGTGCCTTCGTGCATCCGGCGGACTTCGGTGACAAAGTTCAGCCCGACATATTCGGAATTATCCTCGACCTGTTTGCGCATTTCGGCAAAGGCGGATTCCATCGCGTTTTGCGGCTGGGTCAGGGCGGATTTCGCATTTGCCCCGGCGCCGGCATGGCGCGCCGGGCGCACATTTGGAGCCATCAAGGATTTCTCAATCGCCCCATCGCCACAGATCGGGCAGGCAACATGGCCTGCACCGCGCAACGCGTCATAGGCGCTGGCAGACTGAAACCAGCTGTCAAACGCGTGGTCTTTGGGGCAAATAAGGGAATAGCGGATCATGGGCCTATCTTGGGCAAAGGTTCACTGGCAGGTAACAATCCTGATCGGGATTTCAAGCTAGGCTGCATCGCGGGGTTGCAACATTTCGGGCAAATGCTGCAACAATTGCCGCAGTTGCGGTTCTGCCACTTTGCGCGCCGCTTTGCCTGCGTCAAACCACTTGCGGCGACGCTGGGCGCGTTCGGGAAAATTGGCGCGCAGCTTGGCCACCCGCAGCGCAAAGACGTCTACCGCGCACAGGAAAGATGTCTGGCCCGGCATAATCTTGTCATACTTGAATTGCCCCAGCCGGGTGTCGTCAATCGTGCCTTCAACACCGGCCTCTTCCCACGCCTCTTGGGCGGCAGATGCTGCTGGCCCAAGGCCCGCAACCGGCCACCCCTTGGGAACCACCCAACGCCCGGTGTCGCGGCTGGTGATAAGCAACACCTGCACCCGTCCCCGGTTCATCCGCCAACAGATTGCCCCAAATTGCGTAACACAATCCTGAACGGCCCGGTCCGGCAAAGAAAATCGTTGGTTCATCAAAATCGTGCCTGATACTTGCTGCAAACCGTTCGCCGGTTTTGCTGTTTCTTTCTCCAAGTATCACATAATAAATGCGATTTGCACAGCTTTACTAAAAGAATACTTGTCGGCGTTGTAGGGCAAACTATTTTCATTATTGTTGAATTAAAAAAGGGGAACGATGCGGCCACCCGATCATATTGGCCCCTTGTTCATAGGGTCTGAAATTTACCGCGGGTCCAGCTATGGTGCAGCGCATCCGTTGCGGGTGCAGCGGGTGTCAACGGTGATCGACCTGTGCCGCAGTTTGGGATGGTTGTCGGCCGAGCGGTATCGCACCAGCCCGCGCGCCAAACCCGCCGCTTTGACCGCCTGGCACACCCCTGCCTATATCGCTGCCCTGCAACTGGCCGAGGCTACGGGCGATCTGCCACAGCCAGCGCGCGCACGGCACCATCTTGGCACCCTGACCAACCCGATCTTTCCACAGATTTACAGTCGCCCTGCCACGGGGGCTGGCGGGGTTATGCTGGCGGCAGAACTGTTGGCGCAATCGTTCAGCGGGGCGATTCATGTGCCGGGCGGCGGCACGCACCATGGCTTGCCCGACCGGGCCAACGGGTTTTGTTACCTGAACGATCCGGTCTTGGGCATCCTGACCCTGCAACGCGCCGGCATGGCGCGGGTCGCGTATGTTGATATTGACGCCCATCACAGCGACGGGGTGGAACATGCCTTTGCCGCCGATCCGTCAGTCATGATGATCTCGGTGCATGAAGAGGCACGCTGGCCGTTCACCGGGCAATTGGGCGACCGGGGCTGCGGCAATGCGTTCAATCTGCCGGTGCCGCGGGGGTTCAACGATACAGAAATGCGCGCGGTGCTGGATCAGTTGATCTTGCCGCGCCTGCAGGCGTTCAAACCCGCCGTTGTGGTGCTGCAAGCAGGCGCAGATGCGTTGACCGAAGATCCTTTGTCGCGCCTGTGTCTGTCAAACACCGGGTATCGCGACGTTTTGCGCGGCGTGCGGTCTTTAGCGCCCCGTCTTTTGCTGTTGGGCGGTGGCGGTTACAATCCTTGGTCGGTGGCGCGCTGTTGGGCGCGATTGTGGGCGGACCTTTCAGGGCAGGATGTTCCTGACCGGTTGCCAGAGGCCGCCGTTGCCGTGCTGCGGGCCCTGACATGGGGCGGCGGCGGGCGTGTCGGGCCGACCGAGGCAATGCTGACGACTATCATAGATCCGCCGCGCAATGGGCCGGTGCGCGCGGAGATACGCGATCGGCTGGCGCGCTTGGCCACAGTTTCCGCCGTTGACGCAAGGTAGTGTCCGTTGCACATTGCCACCTTGCCGGCCAGCGCTGTGGCCATTGTTTTTGCCCCGACAAGGATGCCTTATGGACGTCGCCGTTATCACTTCTGTCCGTAACGATAAGATATACTTGAAGAAATGGGTTGACTACTATGGTAGTAACTTTGGCCGTCAAAACCTGTTCGTGTTCATGGACGGGTATGATCAAGATGTGCCGGACGGCTGTGACGGCGTTACTTTTCTGTGGCTGCCCCGCCGCCCGCTGGAACGGGTGCCTGCCATGCGCCGCCGGGCGCTGGCAATCTCTGACCTTGGCCGCGCGCTGCACCGGTTCATGGATTGCGTGATTGCCACGGATGTCGATGAATACCTGCTGGCCGATCCCGCCCGCCACGCCAGCCTTCACGCCTTTATCGAGGCACAGCCAAAAGGGCTGACAACGTTGTCGGGCCTTGGGTTGGACGTGGCCCAGCATCTGAAAATCGAAGATTCCATTGATCTTTCGAAGCCGTTCTTGGGTCAGCGTCGCTTTGCCCACCTGTCAGCCCGCTATACCAAACCGGTGCTAAGTTTTCGCCCCGTAACCTGGGGGTCGGGGATGCACCGGGTTAAAGGGCGCAACTTTCATATCCATCCCGACCTGTTCCACATCCATTGCGGCATGATTGATTTTGCCCTGTCGACGGGCAAAACCGCCGACAAAGACCGCCTTGCCACGGGCTGGGGGGGGCATTTGCAGCGGCGCGAAAAGGTTTTCGAAATCGTCACCAATGGCATCGCCCGCCCCGGTGATGACGCGTTTGCCGCAGCACGCAAACGTCAGACCTGGGTGCGGCCATTTTATGCGTGGAACAAGCCGGGCATGTTGCCGGGCGATCCGGTTGTGGAAATTCCGGTCCGGTTTTTCGGATTAATCTGACACTGAAAAACCACCGCGGGCCGCTATCGGGGTGGCGGCCGTGCCCCCGGCCAATCTGTGGCAAGATGATAGGCCTGCCCCAGTGCCAACACGGCCGCATCCGCGCCGACGCGGCCCGCGATCTGCATGCCCATTGGCAAGCCGTTTGCGCCAAACCCAACCGGCACTGACAGCGCGGGCAGCCCCGCCAGCGATACCGGAATAACCACCTCCATCCAGCGGTGATAGGTGTCCATCGCCACCCCGTTTATGGTTTGTGGCCACCGCCATTCAGCGGGAAACGGCCAGACCTGTGCAGAGGGCAGCACGATTGCGTCATAAGTCTCGAACAGGTCCGCTGCCCGTGCATACCATGCTGACCGGATCGCCGAGGCTTGATATACTGCTGCCGCTGTCAAGGTGCGGCCCTGTTCAATTTCCCAGATTGTTTCCGGTTTCAGCTGCGCGCGACTTGCGGGATCGGCGTATAGATCAGCCATCCCACCGGCATTCAGCATGGCGCGCAAAGTGGTCCAGGCCAGCCACAGATCGGTTGCGGCAAAGGGCGGGGCGATAGGCTCAACAATCGCACCCCGGGCCGCAAATACCGCTAAAGCCGTTTCGCACAGCGCCAGAATAGCGGGTTCCATCGCATAGGCCCCGCCCCAATCACCCAGCCACGCGATGCGCTTGCCGCGCATATCGGTCGTCAACGACCCGGCAAAGTCCATCCCATCCCGCCCAAACGGCACCGCAGGATTTATCCCTGCCTGCACCGACAGCAACCGCGCCACATCTTCCACACAGCGCCCCATCGGGCCTTCGGTGGCAAGGGTTGCCAAAAACGCCTCCGCCCCCGCATCGCCCGGAACCAAGCCCCATGTCGGGCGAAAGCCGTACACATTGCAAAACGCCGCCGGATTGCGCAACGATCCCATCATGTCCGACCCATCCGCCACCGGCAGCATTCGCGCCGAAAGCCCCGCCGCCGCCCCGCCCGATGATCCCCCGGCGGTGCGCGTCAGATCGTAAGGGTTGCGCGTGACACCGTGCACAGGATTGAACGAATGGCTGCCGTGCCCCCATTCCGGCGTGTTGGTCTTGCCGATGAATATCGCCCCCGCGCCGCGCATCCGGGCGGCCAGCAGATCGTCTTTGGCGGGGATAAAATCGGCAAAGATCGGGGATCCATACGTGGTGCGCAGCCCCGCTGTGGCGCATAAATCCTTGACCGCCATCGGGATGCCGTGCAGCCAGCCGCGCGGTTCGGCATCATCCGCCGCCAGCGCCTCGTTCATCAATTCACCCCGATCGCGCAACGACACAATCGCATTTACCGCCGGGTTTACTGCGTCAATCCGGTTCAAATACGCCGCCATCACCTCAGACGGGGCAACTTGCCGCGCCGCAATCATCCGTGACAGATCAGAGGCCGACATTTGAGTTAAATCAGACACTTCGCCCTTTCATCTTGGCCCAAATACCCTCGGGATGTCGCAATTGCCGAGAGGCAATTGCGACTTGGGGGCAGACAGCCCCCCGCTTTGTTGGCAGCAACTTACTTCTGCAATTCCGTCCAGATCGCGGTCTGATATTCCAGCGCCTTGCCCGAACAGGTCAGCACAAACTGGCCGTTTTTTACAAACTCGGCTGGCGTCACAATTTCCGGCGCTGTTTTCATATCCGCCGGCATGAACGCATCAGACCCCGCGATGCCGTTGCCGTAGCGGGCAAAATCCGACAACATGGCCGCGTTTTCCGGCACCATGATGAAATCCATAAACAGATACGCGTTATCGACGTTCTTGGCATCGGCCAGCAGCACCACATTGTCCATCCACAACCCGAAGCCTTCCTTTGGATAGCCATACGCCACATCGGCATTGGCAATCCGTGCGCGCATGGCGGAACCGTTCCAGTCAACCGTCGCGCCATAATCGTTGTTGGTCATTTTTTCGATGGTGGAATAGTCCATCGACAGCCATTTCGGTTTGGCCGCCAACAGCGCATCGCGGACCTTTTTCATCACTTCGGCGTCTTCGGAACAGACCTTACCGCCCATATACATCGTGGCCAGCGCCAATACGTCGCCCATTTCCGGGATGACGTTGATCTTGCCTTCCAACTCTGGCGGCGGGTCCATGAAAATGGCGGATGTGTTGATATCGCCGCCGTACACCTTGGTGTTCACCGTCATGCCGGTGGACCCCCACTGATAGGGCACCGACAGCGTGCGCCCTTCGTCCCAAGCCACGTTCAGCCACTCGGGGGCGATGTTCTTGTGGTTGGGCAGGCGGGTCAGATCCAGCGGGGTGATCAGGCCTTTGTCATTGTAAACCTTGACAAACCCGGCGGATGGCACGGCAAGGTCAAAGCCCGACGCACCCGCCTCAATCTTGGCCAAAGCCGTATCATTGCTGTCAAAATCGGTGATGGTGACTTTGACCTTATAGGTATCCTCGAACTTTTTAATCAAGGCGGGGCTGGTGTAATTACCCCAGTTGTAAAGGAACAACTCGCCTTCGGCATGGGCCATGGCGGTGGTGCTCAGCAGCAGGGCGGTGGCGATCAGGGTGGTTTTCATAGCTCGTCTCCTTGGGGTTAAGGGGTCAACTGCGTTTGCGGCTGACAAGGAAAAATGCACACAGCATCAGCAAGGTGATCGCCAGCAGTGCGGTTGAAATGGCGTTCACATCGGGTTTCATCGCGCGGCGCAACTGGCCCAGCATATAGGTGGGTAAGGTATCTTGCCCCGGTGATTTGATAAATTCGGTGATCACCACGGTATCAAGCGAGGTGACAAACGCAAGCATCGCCCCCGCCATCACGCCGGGCAACAGCAAGGGCAGGGTGACATGGCGAAAGGTTTGCCACGGGCTGGCATACAAATCGCCCGCCGCGGTTTCCAGCGTCAGGTCCATGCTTTCCAGCCGCGCGCGGATCGGCAGATAGGCAAAGGGAATGCAAAACGCCGTATGTGCCACAATCATATAACCAAGGCCGGTGTATCCTGTGGCCTTTTTCAACATGGCAAAGAATATCAGCAGGGCCACGGCGGTGACGATTTCGGGCACC
>JANNAT010000007.1:0-2264 GCA_031384605.1 Cypionkella sp. | reverse complement strand
AACGAATCGTGGAACACCTCCAGCCATTTCGAGCGGCGCTTGTGGCCCGGCAGATGCAGCTTTTCATCAATCGGGCGCGCCACTTCCAACACCCTATGGGCCGGGGTCACGAAGGCAGGGCACAGCGGCGTGATGTGATGTTCATCCAGCCCCGAATAGTTCATCGCCACGCCGAAAAACCCAGCGGCCCCAAGGGTTTCATGATCGGGGTCAAGTTCCTCGTAGTGGCGGTGGATCGATTCTTCACGCTCGTCGATGCAGAACACCACCTGCGATTTCGGCCGCCGGGTGCGGGTCATCCAGCGGCCATTGCCACGGTTCAGCGCGATGGCATTGCAGATCTCGTCGCGGTAATTGCGCTCGAACGCATGCAGCCACACCGGGCCGTGTGCCTCTTCCGGAAAACCGTCAAGACAGGCGATCAGAGCGTTCGCCTCATCTTGCGAAACCGTGCCTAGGGCTGCTGCGTCGAGGCCCGCGAACTGCGCCAACTGGAACAGACGCCAGCTTTTGTCCCCCGCTTCGCGCGCGGCGGCTTCGGTTTCGTGATACAGCCAGGCCATATCAGCGAGGTTCTTCCAGCCGTCGGTTTCTTCGCGCCCGGCGCTATTGCCTTCGGCGGCCAGTGCGCGGGCCTGTTCGGCCAGATGGTCTGGCAGCGCGCCCGAGAACAGCAGTTTGCGCACCAGATATTCCGAAAGATGGGTGCTGAAATACTGTTGCAGATCGGCAATGCCGGGGTGCATCTGCCATGCCTTGCGACAAGAGCGGATCAGCAACTGGTTTTGGTAGAACAGCCGCACCGCCAGATACTGCATCACGTCGATCGGAAAGGCCTGCTGTTTGGAATAGTTCGGATGGGTCTGCCGCCAGAACACCATGCCCGCCCAGCCCTTGAGGTTGACCAGAAGCCGGCCGCAGTAATCATGCCAGTGTTCTTCCGGCACGCCCAGCGATTGCAATTGTGCGATCACAGCATCCACGGGCACCACCGGCAGGTGATCGACCGCGGCGCGCCAGCCGGTCAGTCCGTCAAAATCAAAGGTGCGGTCATGGGCAACCAGATTGCGCCAGGATTCGTAAAACCCGAGCGCCCGCCCCGGCAGGTGCCAGGCCGCCAACCCTTCGTCCAGAAAGGCGCTGCACAGCCCGATCATGTAATCATTGACCCGTTCCAGCAGATTCTCGCCGGTCAGCGTCTGCAACAGATCGGCATGGCTTTTGCCGCCGGTCAGCGATGCGATGTCGGCGGCCAGCAGCGCCTGCGCGTGATCGCGCATCCGCAGACGCGGGTCGCAAGCCTCGACCCGTTTCAGCACCGCCTCGGCGGCATCCGTCCCGCCCGAAGATTGCAAGGCCAGCAGCGCCTCGAACCCGCGCCGGTTCAACCGCGTTTCTCCCAGATCATGTAGGATGATCCAGCACAGATGCGCGCGGTCCAGCGCGCCCTGCGGTGGCGCCTCAGCAGCCCCCAACCCATCCAGTTCCGTCTTCACCACAGCGGCGATTTCGGCACGCAACGCGGCATCCAATGGCACTGGTGGCCCGCCCCAGCGTTCCATTGCACGGTACTTTTCGGCGATATCTTCAGCAGAGCCGGTGCTGGCATCGCGGTCCTGCAAATTGAACGCGTCCAGCGGCGAAAACGGGTCGCGCAAGCCAAAACGGGCCAGCGCGGCCGCCCACAGGCCCATGGCGGCAAATTCTTCAAGATTGGCGGTGAAATGGTCTGACAGGCTGTCAAGATCGCCTGCAATGTCGAAATGCCGCCGCACATGGCGCGCCACGGCCGCTTGTTCGGCCTCCAGCCACAGGCCGATGGCCTGATCCGTGAATTGTGCCGGGGCGACAGTCTGAACAAGCGCTGCGACCAGCGCCTGATAAGACAGCCAGTGTTCGGGCAGCACCCGCAGATCGCGGATGGTTTCCATCGGGCTTTGGCGTGCCTGACGCCCGGCCAGCAGGCTGTTGGTCACCTCGCGCCGGATATGGCCAATCAGATCGACGTTGAAATGGCCCTGCACCCATTCGGCAAGGGTCTGATCCGCCCCGATCCGGGCACGGGCGCGGGCCAGATCGGCGGTGGCGCTTTGCAACAGCGCAAGGCGTGCGTCGTTCGGCAGATCGTCGCGGAACTTTCGGGTGGCGTGATCTTCCTCGGCGGCAAAGCGCAGTTCGGTTGCGGGCACTGCGTCAAGGCCACGGGTCAGATGCAGCCGCATCACCTGTCCACTGGTGATCGTAGCGCCGCCCGCCTTGGCCAG
>JANNAT010000116.1:0-6391 GCA_031384605.1 Cypionkella sp. | reverse complement strand
CTTGAGTTCAGCATAACCGTTCAGATCGTCAGAAATCACCGGCTCTTCGACCCAGCGCAAATTGAACGGCGTCAGCATGCGCAGCATCCGCTTGGCGTATTCGACGTTCCAGCCCATATAGGCGTCGGCCATGATATCCACGTTGTCGCCTACCGCTTCGCGCGTGGTGCGTACCAGATCAACGTTCTTGTGCAGCCCGGCCAGCCCATCCTTTGGCCCCCAGCCAAAACGGATTTTGACCGATTTGAACCCCTGATCGGCATAGCCTTTGGCCTCGGTGAACAAGGTGTCCAGCGGTTGCGAATACAACCGGCTGGCGTATACCTCGATCCGTGGTTTGGTGCGGCCGCCCAGAAGTTTGAACACCGGCTGGTTCAGGATCTTGCCCTTGGCATCCCAGATTGCCAGATCAACCGCACTGATCGCCACCATGCCAATGCCCTTGCGCCCGAATGGCAGGGTGCGGCGGTACATCGACTGCCAGATATATTCGCTGTCCATCGGATCAGTGCCGATCAGCAGCGGTTTAAGGTAGGTGTCGATCGTGGCCTTGGTTGCATGCGGGGCAAGGGCCGCGTTGCCAATGCCTATAGTGCCATCGTCACATTCGATCTCGACGATCAGCCAGCCCAGAAACCGGAATCCCGAGATAGAGCCGGTAACGTCGGACACCAGATCGCTGGCCGTCGTGCAAAAGTGCGGCGGCATCGGGGCCACTGGCCCGATCCATTCGTAGATTGTTGTGCGAACGTCGGTAATACGGGCCAAGGGGTGTCTCCGGTCAGGTTGCAAGCGGGCCAAGGTCGGCGGCCAATCGCCGCGCCCATGCCAGCCCATGCGGGGTTGCGGGTTCAGATGGCTGGCGCTGATGGCTGGGGGGCAGACCCAGCCGCAGCGCCGCGATGATTTTGCCGTAAAGCACGAAATGGGCAACGCCTTGCATGATGAAGGCGATGGTGGGCAGCACGCGGCGATACAGCGCCTCGGCGCGGGCTTCATCCCCTTGCCGCATGGCGCGTTCAATGGCGACCTGCAGATCAACGGTGTCGATGCCCGGGATCATGCCTGCCACTCCGGCGCGGTAATTGTCGGTCAACTCCATCCCCGCACGGCCGTTGAACACGGCCATTCCCGGACCGAGTGTTTCAATCAGGCTGGCCACGACGACGGCACTGCTTTCGGCTTTGACGATGCAGATGTTGGGATGCGCGGCGTGCAAGTGGGCCAGTTCCGGTGCGGTCAGACCAACGCCCAGAAATTCTGGCGCATTCTGGATGGCGACGGGACAGTCAACCGCATCTGCCAGCATCCCGAAATAGGTTATCAACTGCGCGCCGCTGATTGGAGGGGGTGGCGGCTGCAAGATCAGCCAGCTTGCGCCCGACAAGGCGGCAAAGCGTGCACTGTCCAGCACACCAGCGATATCACCCCCCGCAACGGTCACCGCCAGCGGCAACCGCCCCCCAAGGTCTGCCATCACCCATGCAACGATCTGGCGCTGTTCTGGCACGCTCAGCTTACCGACCTCAGATCCCAGCCCCAGAACCGCCACGCCCGACGCACCCGCCGCAATGGCCGCATCAATCTGGCGGCCGAACGGCGCACGCAACACAGCACCGCCCTCGCCGAAGAAGGCATAAAGCATCGGGTAAGTGCCACTGATCTTTGCCTGCACGGCTGCTTACCTTACAAATGGGGCTTCATGCGCCTTTGGATGACGGCACGGGTCGTGTTCTTCTAAAAACTTGTCAAACAAATCATTATCTCTTGTCAAACTAATTTTTGTCTGACAGCTTGCGAATAGGCAGTTCATGGGGGGAGCTTTCACATGACGATTGCGCACCCAATGCGGCGACGTGTCGGCAAGACCTCGCTTGATCTGCCGGTCTTCGGTTTTGGTGCCGCCCATCTGGGCGAGTTGTATTCCATGGTGCCCGAAGCGCAGTCGCAGGCGACACTGGATGCGGCGTGGAATGCCGGAGTGCGCTATTTCGATACGGCACCCTGGTATGGTCGTGGGCTGGCCGAGCATCGGCTGGGGGCGTTTTTGCGCACCAAACCGCGGGGTGATTTTTATGTCAGCACCAAGGTTGGCCGCACCCTGCACCGCCCCAACGATCCCGCGCAGTTTGACCGTGCGCCATGGACCGGCGGTCTGAACTTCGATGTCACCTTCGACTATACCTATGACGGGATCATGCGGTCATACGAACAGGCCCTGCAGCGGCTGGCGCTGGATACGGTTGACGCCTTGGTGATCCATGATCTGGACCCCGGATTTCACGGCGACAAGCAGGCGGGATATGTCCACCAGTTGGTTGAGTCTGGCATGAAAGCCCTGACCGAGCTGAAATCTGCGGGCGATATCAAAGCGTTCGGCATGGGCATCAACAACAACGAGGCGTTGGAACAGGTCGCCCCCTTGGTTGATCTGGATTTCTGCCTTGTCGCAATGCCCTACACATTGCTGGATCAGGCCAGTCTGCACCGGGGCATGGCGGCGTTGCAAAAGCGCGGCATATCGGCCATTATCGGCGCACCTTTCGCGTCGGGCATTCTGGTGACAGGCTCTGCCGGGCCCGCGCATTATGCCTATGGCAAAGCGTCGCCCGAGATACAGGCACGGGTGCGCGGGATTGAGGCTGTTTGTGCGGCGCATGGCGTTGCTTTGCCAGCGGCTGCGTTGCAGTTCGTTCTGGCGCATCCCATCGCGGCTTCCGTCATTCCCGGTGCGGTCACGCCAGAGGAGGTGACACAGAATCTGGCATCGCTGACCGCGCCTATCCCGCAGGCGTTCTGGGGCGATCTGAAAGCGCAGGGCCTGATCGACGCAGATGCCCCGGTGCCGCAGACATGACAGCACCTTCAACCCCGGTCATATCCGCACGCGGCATCTGCAAAACATTTGCCACCATTGACGTGTTGCGCGATGTCGATCTTGATCTGATGCCGGGCGAAATTCACGCGTTGCTGGGTGAAAACGGCGCCGGAAAATCGACTTTTGCCAAGATCCTTGCGGGCGTTCATCGTCCTACCGCAGGAACGCTGACACTAAACGGACAAATGGTCGAGGTGAGCAACCCGATCATGGCGCAAAAGCTGGGCATCACGCTGATCCATCAGGAGCCGATTTCGTTTCCCGATCTGTCGGTGGCGGAAAACCTTGTGCTGGGCCGGCATGATGGCACATGGCTGGCCCGGGTGCCTTGGGCAAAGCTGACGCAAGATGCCCGCGCGGCGATGGACCAGCTGGGGGTGAAGATCGACGTCACCCGGCCGATGCGTGGTTTGTCGATTGCCGATCAGCAGATGGTGGAAATTGCCCGCGCGCTGGCGTCAGACAGCCGGGTTATCATCATGGACGAACCAACCGCCCCCCTGACGCCGAAAGAAACCGAAACGCTGTTCACTATCGCCCGGCGTCTGCGCGACGAAGGCCGCACCATCATCTTCATCAGCCACCGGCTGGAAGAAGTGCGCGCGCTGTGCGACCGCGTGACGATATTCCGCGATGGAAATAAGGTCATCACCGACACCATCGCAAACCTGACTGATGCCGACATCATCCGCCACATGATCGGGCGGCCGTTGAAGGAATACCTGCACAAGCAGGGCACCAAGATCGGCGATGTGGCATTGAAGGTTGAAAACCTGACCCTGCCGGGCGTGTTCAGCAACATCAGCTTTGAAGTGCGCAAGGGCGAAATCGTCGGTCTTGGCGGGCTGGTGGGGGCAGGGCGCACCGACGTGGCCCGTGCACTGTTCGGGGTGGCACCCGCTGCGTCTGGTCTGGTGTCAGTGGGTGGGCGGGCCGTCAGCATCACCGATCCGGCGCAGGCAATCGGTCTGGGTCTGGCCTTTGTGCCCGAAGACCGCGCTGTTGCAGGTATTTTCCGGTCTTTAAGTGTAGAGCAGAACATCTCGGCCGCCGTTCCCGGCAAGATTTCGCGGTTTGGCGTCATCCGGCGCGGGGTCGAGCGGGCCATGGCCGAGGCTTCGGTCAAAAAGCTAAGCATCCGTCTTGCGTCCTTGCGCCAGCCGATAGGTGAGCTGTCAGGTGGCAATCAGCAAAAAGCAGTGCTGGCGCTGTGCGACCTGACCGAACATACGGAGCTGATGCTTGATGACCCGACGCGCGGCATCGACATTGGTGTCAAGGCCGAATTCTACGACATGATTGGTGCTTTGGCCGTCAATGGCTGCGCTATTCTGCTGATTTCATCCGAACTGCCCGAGTTGCTGGCGCTGTGCGACCGGGTTCTGGTGATGTCCGAAGGGCGGTTGACCGCCGATCTGGCGCGCGGTGAGGCGACCCAACAATTGATCATGCACGCCGCCGTGCCGCGCACTTCGGTGGCCGCATGAGCGTGCTGCGCACCTTGCTGGCCCGGCGCGAAGCCGGGATTGCCGTGATGATCGTGCTGTTCTGTCTGGCCGTCGGGCTGGCCAAACCGCAATTTCTGACCCTGAATAGCTTGCGCATCATCTTGCTGCTGGTGCCGTTGATCATGATTGGCGCGATGGGGCAGATGCTGGTCTTGGTCGCACGCCATGTTGATCTTAGCATCGGGTCAATGCTGGGCTTTTCGGCCATGGTCACCGGCATGATGTTCAAATTCTACCCCGAAATCTGGTGGCCGCTGGGGTTTGTCGTGGCGATTGGCACCGGCACCATGCTGGGGCTGATGAACGGGGTGCTGGTTACGCTGTTTCGGCTGCCCGCCATCATCGTGACGCTGGGCACGCTGAACCTGTATCGCGGGCTGACCTATATAATATCGGACGCCAAACAGATCGACAGGCAATTCGTGCCCTCGGCGCTGAAGGCAATGTCGCAGACCTCGCCGATCTTTGGTATTCCGTGGATCATTTTCATGAGCCTTGGCATCGCCGCGCTGACCTACGCCTTCGTGATGCACACCCAAGTCGGCCGCCAGATCTTTGCGCTTGGGTCCAACCCGGTGGCAGCACCCCTGCGCGGCATCAACGTCACCCGCGTGACGCTGCTGGTGTTCGCGCTGTCAGGCGCGTTGTCCGGGCTGGCGGGCATCATGTATGCCAGCCGCTGGGGCTTTGTGAACCCGTCTAACACCGGTGCCGGGTTTGAATTTCAGGTGATCGCCGCAGTGGTGATTGGCGGGGTGTCGATCAACGGTGGCAGCGGGTCGGTGTTGGGGGTTGTGCTGGGGGTGCTTTTGTTAGGCTGCGTGGCCGCAGCCCTGCCCCTGCTGGGCATTCCGGGCACCACGCAGAACGCAATCTACGGCGCGGTGATCCTGCTGGCCTTGCTGATCGACCGAACCGTGCGCGCGCAGGGCCTAAAAGGCTTGTCGATGAGGGCCGTCGCATGACCGACATTGCCGCCCATGTAGCACCCCGCGATGCCGCCCCGGCCCGGCCACGCTGGCAGGTGCTGTTTTTCCGGCCCGAGACGATGACGTTTTTGCTGCTGGTGCTGGGGCTGTTCGGGGCAAGTGCGCTGTCGCCCTATTTCCTTGATGTCAATTACATCCTTGGCAGTTTCGCGCTGTCGGCCGAATTTGCGATGGTGGCCCTTGTGCTGACCATGGTGATCATCTGCGGCGAGATAGACTTGTCCCCAGCCTCAAACATGGCGCTGTCGGCCTGCCTGTTTGCCTATGCCCAAGCAGCCGGCGTGCCGATGCCGCTGGCCATCGCCATCGGCATCGCGTCGGGGCTGATCATGGGGCTGATCAACGGCGTCATGGTGATCATGCTGCAATTGCCGTCGATCATCGTGACCATCGGCACGCTAACGCTGTATCGCGGCCTGGCACAGGTGATTGCGGGCGACAAATCCATCCGGGTGCCGGACTGGTTCATCGGCATTCACAAGCTGACCGTGCTGGGCCTGCCGTCAACCGTATTCATGTTCATTGTGCTGTCCGCGGTGCTGGGCCTTGTGCTGGGCACCACCGTCTTTGGCCGCCAGATCTATCTGATCGGCACAAATGAGGTCGCAGCCCAGCACGCGGGCATCCGCACAAAGCGCATCAAGATGATCCTGTTTCTGGCGATGGGGCTGGCCAGTTCTGTGGCCGGGTTGCTGACCGCGTCACGCCTTGGGTCGGTGCGCTATGACCTTGGGCTGGGCGGCGAATTGCAGATGGTCTTGATGGCGATGCTGGGCGGCACCTACATCTTTGGGGGACGCGGCACGATCCTTGGAACCTTTCTTGCCGCTTGGCTGCTGGTGGTGGTGGCCACCGGCATGACCGTCGCAAACCTGTTGCCTGCCGTCCAGCTGACTGTGCTGGGCGTCTTGTTGATCGTGGCCATCATCGCGACCAACACCATCTATTCCCGCACTCAACGTTAGCGGGCACCCCGCCGGTTCGCCGGTAACCAACCAATCGCCGGTCAACCGGCA
>JANNAT010000105.1:0-36702 GCA_031384605.1 Cypionkella sp. | reverse complement strand
CGATGGGCTTTAGCCCCGCTTGCGCCCGCAATTGGCGCGCATTCCACACCATTTCGGAATAGATCGACGGGCCTTTGACGCGGCCAGATTCGTAATCCACCCGTGCCAACAGATCAAAGTCGATGAAACTGTCGTTCAGCGGCGTGATCAGCGTATCGGCCAGCGAATGCGCCACTTGGGACAGGCGGGTATGGCTGCCGGGGCAATCGATCAGAATGAAATCAGAAATGGGTTCAAGGGCGGCCACAGCCGCAGACAAGCGGGCATCGAAGGCATTTTCACCCGGGGCCAGATCGGCGGGCGCAATTTCAGGCAGATCGCGGTAGTCGGGGGTGGGCAAGTTTAGGCCCGCACGTGCCATGAAAGCGCGGCGGTTTTCCACGTACCGCCCAAAAGACTTCTGCCGCAGATCAAGGTCCAGCCCACCAACCCGATGCCCCATCCGGCACAGGGCGGTGGCCACATGCATGCAGGTGGTCGATTTCCCCGACCCGCCCTTTTCGTTGCCGACAACAATGATATGTGCCAATCCCAGCCCCCGGATGTATCGAAAAAAGGCGCGCCGTTGCCAGCGCGCCTTTTTGCTATAGTTAACGATAGCGTTCTTGGGAAGCGGTGCCTGATCAGAAACCCAGACCAGCGTATTTGTTCTTGAACTTCGATACCCGGCCGCCGGTATCCATCAGCTTGGCCGAACCACCTGTCCAGGCGGGGTGCGCCAGCGGGTCGATGTCCAGCGACATCTGATCGCCTTCTTTACCCCAGGTCGATTTGGTCTGGAAAATGGTGCCATCCGTCATTTTGACGTTGATCATGTGATAATCGGGGTGAATGCCTGATTTCATTGCCTTCGCTCCTATTCCGCTTTGGCTTTGTAATTGGTATCTTCGGCGATACGGGCCGATTTACCGCGACGATCGCGCAGGTAATACAGCTTGGCGCGGCGCACGCGGCCACGGCGGACAACTTCGATGCTGTCGATGTTGGTGGAATACAGCGGGAATACCCGTTCCACGCCTTCACCGAACGAAATTTTGCGCACGGTAAAGCTGGCCGAAATCGTTGCCCCACCCTTGCGGCCAATGCACACGCCTTCATAGGCCTGCACCCGGCTGCGCGTGCCTTCGGTTACTTTGTAGCCGACTTTAACAGTATCACCCGCCTTAAAGTCGGGGATTTTCTTACCAAGCGCCGCGATTTGTTCGGCCTCGATGATGGCGATCAGGTTCATGCCTGGTCCTTTCCGATGATGTGGTTTTCCCACACTGATGATGCCGCGCCAGAGCTTTTGGTCTTCTACCGGGTCCCTATCTGTTTGGTTCAGAACCGAAATTCGATAAGCCCGCCAAAGGTGGCACTTGCGTTTTTAACACCGATCTCTTGAACCACGACTGCCGAAGAAGGCAGACGCACAGGCCAAAAAGAATCGTGCCAGATGGGTGTTTTGACCCCTGACTTAGGGCGTATAGTCGTGGGGGCTGGATGGGTCAAGGCGATTGGTGGGGGCAAACGGATTGCAAATAATTTGATCAAATGTCAAGGTATAGGAGTAAGAAGGAGCTGTTCGATGACACATATAGCCACTAAAGATCCAAAGTTCTTTTTGCGTTTTGCGACGGCGACCGACGCCGCGCTTATAGTCCATTTTATGCAAAAGTTGGGCCGCTATCAAAAGATGGAGGATGAAATTACGGCAACCCCGGCGTCAATCGAGAGGCTGATTTCGCAAAAGCTGGGCGAGGCGGTGTTTGGGATTTATGATGGAGAGATTGTGGGGTTCATTTTCTATAACCAGACCTCTTCGGCGTTTACCGGGCGTTCCGGCCTGTTCATCGACGGGTTCTATGTGGATGAAGCGATGCGGCATCGGGGTTTGGGGCGGATCATGATGGATTTCATGTGCCAACACGCGTTGGATCGCGGAGGGCGGATGGTAGAATGGGTCTGTTTGGATTGGAACCAGCCCAGCATTGATTTCTATCTGAGCTTGGGCGCGTATTGCCTAGAGCCGCTGCGAACCTATCGGTTGTCGCCGGAAACGATGGTAACGAATGGTGGACGGTTTTAAGCGTTGGCGGTGGTGCGCCTAAAGGCACACCCTACAGGCACACCCTACAATTTTGAATTTTGGCCGAGCGCAGTGTAACCTGCCCACAAATCCGGCCTGCGCGCCTTGGTAATCGCCTCGGCCTGTGCCTTGCGCCACTTGGCGATTTTGCCGTGATCGCCCGATTGCAGCACTTCGGGGATCGGCAGATCGTTCCACACTGCGGGTTTGGTATATTGCGGGAATTCAAGCAGACCGTCCGAAAAAGACTCTTCCTCTGTTGACGCCTGGTTGCCCAAAACGCCGGGGATCAGGCGCACGGTGGCGTCGATTAACGCTTGCGCCGCAATCTCGCCGCCGGTCAGAACGAAATCGCCCAGAGATACCTCTTCAATGGCGTGGTGATCCAGCAGGCGTTGATCGACGCCTTCGAACCGCCCGCACAGCAGGGTTATGCCAGAGCCTGCGGCAAAGCGGCGGGCCATGGCCTGATCAAAGGGTTTGCCGCGCGGGGAAAGGTAAATCACCGGCCATTGGGCGCGGTCGGCGGGAGTATCCATCGCGGCATGGGTCAAAGCCGCATCCAGCACGTCGGCGCGCAGAACCATACCTGCCCCACCGCCTGCGGGAGTGTCATCGACGGCTCGGTGTTTGCCCAAACCAAAGGGGCGCAGATCAATCGCATCCAGCGCCCAGAGGCCAAAATCGAGTGCCTTGCCCGTCAGTGACAGGCCAAGCGTGCCCGGAAACGCCTCGGGGAACAAGGTGACCACGCGGGCGCGCCATGCGCCTTTGACGTGGCGGGGTTCTTCCATCAGATCGCGCGGCGTCAGGCTGGCGCGGATCGACAGGCGGCCGTGGGATTTGGGTGTATCGGTCATGGCCGGGGTTTTACAGCGCAAGCGTGGCGCGGGAAAGCGCCAAGTTAGGCCAATCCATCGGCGGGTTGGGCGCGGTTGGTGGCGGTGATCAGATCACGCAACGGGCCTTCGGCATCGGTGTTGTTCAAGGTGACGACCAATTCGGCAAGATAATCAACGCTGGGGCATTGGCCCCACAGATCTGGGTCTTCGGTCAGGGCTTCGGTCAGGCGGCGGGCGAAAAGGGCAATCACCTCAGGGTCACGCGGCAAAACCGCCAGCGTCAGCGTCGGGCCATCACCGCCAACGGTTTCGATCAACGCGCCATCGGTTGCATGCAAAATGAGCGCGATGGTTTCCGCGCGCGACCCCTGCCCGGTGTGCTGCCGTTCCAGCAAAGCCTGGCGTATATCGCCGTCAGGTGCGTGGGACGACATTGCCAGCAGATGTTGGGCGACGGTCATATCGGTGACGTAATCGCTCAGGTCGGCCAATGGCGCAATCAACCGGCGCGCCAGTGCAAGATCAAGGTCACTGTTCGCGGTTGGGCTGCTGTGAACCCGGGCAATCGCTTCATCCAAAAAGCGATCAATGTCGCGGTCTTTCCACGGATCCCAGATCATCCGGGCCAAAGGGATCGACAGGAATGAAACGGCAACAGGGAACATCAAGGGAAACGGCGGCAGCGCGGCCAGCACGCCACCAATGCCGCGGCCGATGCCAAACAAGATGGCCACCAACAGCGTTTGCACAGCGGCTTGGGTGATTAAGGTGATCAATGCCTCGGGCTTGGCCCAATCGGCGGCGTGACGCGGCCACCGGTGGGGACGCAGTATGAACACCCACAGCAGAAAGATTGCGGCAAATATTGGCACAACTGACCAACCAAAAGCGCCTAAACCCGCTGCCAACGGCCCAAGATACAGCAGCGCTGTTGCGCCCATTAACAGTCGCAAACGGTTTTGCATGGCTGCCTTTCCAGTCCGATCTTGGTGTCGGTTACAGACAAAATGCAACGCTGGGGCGAATTAGTCCAGCCCTTCGGGCAGATCAATCACAATGCGTTTGGCGGTCAGATCAACGGTCGGCACAACCGCCACGGTAAAGGGCAACAAAAGCGAGGTTTTCAGGCCCGCCCCGGTGATTTCCAGCAAATCGCCCGCGCCATGGTTGTGAACGGCCAGCACCGTGCCGATCAGGATACCGCCGGTGTCATGCGCGGCAAGGCCGATCAGATCGGTGTGGTAATATTCATCATCCGGCAGATTGGGCAATTTGGCGCGATCAACATAAAGGCTGACGCCGCGCAGGGCATCGGCCTGTTCCTTGGTATCCACGCCCGCGATCCGCGCGCCAAGCCCGCCAGATACCGCGCGGGTCAGTTTGATTTTGTAGGATTTCATGCCGTCTTCGGTAAATAGCGGGCCGTAATCGGCAATCGCCGTGGGATCGGCGCAAAAGCTTTTCAGCCGCACTTCGCCTTGAACGCCAAAAGATCCGGCAATGGCCCCAACGCAGATGCGATCCATGATTTTTCCTTTATTGGACGCAAATCCGCCCGTGAAGCTCGCCGCCGGCATCAAGGCAAGCGTCCTTTAGGATTGCCCGCTCAAATTTCATGCCCGTGTAGAATGCGGCGATCACCAGACAAAGGGTGATCAGCCGCCGCATCATTGAGCGAACCCAGACCTTGCAAATTTGGCGATCATTTTCATCAGTCGGTGTCTGTCAAGCAGCCCATCCGGGGCCGCTTGACAGAGTTTTTTCGTCCCGATTACTCTGCCGCAGCAGGCGCTTCGGTGCGGGCGGCTTTCTTGGCGGTCAGGGCCGCCATACGTTTACCGGGGACGGCGGCGTTGGGGTTGTTGCGCACTTTTTTGGCAACCACACCAGCGGCTTCCAGCATGCGCGCAATACGGTCGGTTGGCTGTGCGCCCATCGAAAGCCAATGCTTGACGCGGTCCATGTTCATTTTGACGCGCTCTTCGCTGTCTTTGGCCAGCAAGGGGTTATAGGTGCCCAGCTTTTCCAGAAAGCGGCCATCGCGCGGGTTGCGGCTGTCGGTGGCGACGATGGAATAATGCGGGCGCTTTTTGCTGCCACCACGGGCAAGGCGGATTTTCATAGACATAGGCGTAGTCTCCTTCGGGTTTATCGGGTGATGGGCAGATTGCCCATCCTAGGGTTTGGGTATGTAGGATGGGCAATTTGCCCATCCCGCAGAGGTTGGTCATTTCTGTAACGTCTCGTGATGCCTGATGACTTCTTGGATGATGAAGGTCAGGAATTTCTTGGCCAGATCGGGATCAAGATCGGCTTGGATGGAAAGCTGTTCCAGCCGCGCCATCTGGTTGGCTTCGCGCGCGGGGTCGGATGGCGGCAGGTTGTGTTGGGCCTTCAGCCGCCCGACGGCCTGGGTCTGCTTGAACCGTTCGGCCAGCGTGTAGACAAGAATTGCATCCAGACGGTCGATGGCATCGCGGTGTTCGCGAAGCAGGCTGGCGGCACGGGTGGTGGCGTCGGTCATAGCGGGGCCTTTGCTGCGGGGTGGCGGTAAATGAGAAAAGGACCAGCATGGTTGATCGAAGTAGCCATCATTTCTTTTTCATCATCCCCGACAAACCCGCTGGCAGCGTCAGCCCTTTGGGCATGCCCGGAAAACCGCCGCCCATACCAAGGCCCTTTTGCATGCCGCGGGCGGCTTCTTCCATTTGTTCGGGCGACATTTTCGATGGGTCCGGCATACCGCCGCCTTTGCCCATCATCTGCGCAATCGCGGCTTTCATCATGCCACCTTTGCCCATTTTCTTCATCATATCGGCCATCTGCTTGTGCTGTTTCAGCAGCTTGTTCAGCTCGGACACTTCCAGACCCGACCCGGCAGCAATCCGCTTTTTGCGGGAGGCTGCCAGCAAGTCGGGGTTGGCGCGTTCTTTTTTGGTCATCGACTGGATAAGAGCGATCTGGTGACGCAGCATTTTGTCGTCAAACCCGGCGGCTTCGGCCTTTTTCGCCATACCGCCCATGCCGGGCATCATGCCCATCATGCCCTTCATGCCGCCCATTTTCAGCATCTGTTCCAACTGGGCGCGCAGATCGTTCATGTTGAACAGGCCCTTTTGGAACCGTTTCATCATCCGTTCAGACTGTTCCGCCTCAAACGTTTCCCGCGCACGTTCCACCAAGGCAACGATATCGCCCATGCCCAGGATACGGCCCGCAACGCGATCAGCCTCGAACGTTTCCAGCGCGTCCAGCTTTTCGCCCATGCCCACAAAGCGGATCGGTTTGCCCGTCACCGCCCGCATCGACAGGGCCGCACCACCGCGACCATCGCCGTCCATCCGCGTGAGGACCACGCCGGTGATGCCGACCTTGCCGTCAAATTCCGATGCCACATTCACCGCGTCCTGACCTGTCAGGCCATCGACGACCAGCAGGGTTTCGCGGGGCGCGGCAATGTCGCGCACCGCTTGGATTTCGTCCATCAATACTTCGTCGATGTGCAAACGGCCGGCGGTATCAAGAAACAGCACGTCATAGCCGCCCATTGCGGCCTGCGTTTTGGCGCGTTTGGCGATTTGAACGGCGGACTCGCCTTTGACAATCGGCAGGGAATCCACGCCTATCTGCCCGGCCAAAATCGCCAGCTGTTCCATCGCAGCAGGGCGGTTGGTGTCGAGGGATGCCAGCAAAACCCGCTTGCCGTTGCGTTCTTTTAGCCGTTTCGCCAGTTTCGCGGTGGTGGTGGTTTTGCCTGACCCCTGCAGACCGACCATCAAAATCGCGGTGGGCGGGTTATCAATTTTCAACGCTTCGGGTTCATCATCGCCCGCCAGCATCCGCACCAGTTCATCGTGAACGATTTTCACAACTTGCTGGCCGGGGGTGATTGACCGGGTTACCGCCTGCCCCGTCGCCTTAACCTTGACCGCCTTGACGAAATCGCGCGCCACGGCCAGCGATACATCGGCATCCAGCAGGGCCACGCGCACTTCACGCAGGGCGGTGTCAACATCAGCCTCCGACAACGCGCCCTGTTTGGTCAGGCGGTCGAACACAGAACCAAGGCGTTCTGAAAGGCTTTCGAACATCGGGCGCACTCCATCAGGCGATTTGCCCCGGTATGGGGCGCGGCAGGTCAAACCCCAAGGCCAATACAGAACGACACCTGTGGGCGCAACGCGCTGACAGGTGGCGATCCCGGCATGTGCCAAGGGACCGGAAGCGTGAACTTCCGGGAATTAAGACGGGCGATATGCAAAAGCGGCCCCAGAGTCAACCCGGGGCCGCTTGGTCAGGGTTTGCGCGGCAGATCAGGCGGCAAGGGCCGCGATTTGCACATCTGCCCGCGCAATAGCTGCGGCCTCGTCAACCGACGCGCCTTCGGCGGCGACAAATTCGATGTTGGTGATGCCGATAAAGCCCAGCACCTGACGGATGTAAGGGGTTGCCATATCATAACCCGACCCCATCGGCACGCCGCCCGATGTATAGGCCACGATCACGCGGGGATTATGTTTCACCAAACCAACCGGGCCGGTGGCAGTGTAGGCAAAAGTTTCGTTGACGCGGGCGATCTGATCAATCCAGTTTTTCAACGGGCCGGTGATGCCAAAATTGTAAACCGGCGCACCGATTACGATGACATCAGCCGATTTCAACTCGGCGATCAGCGTGCTTGACAAGGCCAAAGATGCCGCTTGATCAGACGTGCGCGCGTCAGTGGGGGTGTAGGCCGCGCCAACCCATGTGCCGTCGATTTGGGCCAAACCAACCGAAGTGTCGCGGTCGATGATTTTGGCGTCTGGGTGGTGCGCGGTCAGATGCGCCAAGATTTTATCGGTCAGCTTGCGCGACACCGAATAGGGGCCTTTGATCGAGGTATCAAGGCGAAGGATGGTTGTCATGATATATGCCTTATTGTGTTTGGGGGCGTGATAGAATGCACATAGAAGTGGTCCGATGGTGCTTCAATCGGCCCATCAGCACAGCGGCTGTTCGCATATGCACCAAGATTGTCGGTTTGTGCCAAGGGGCTTGTGACCGCAAAGTCGTCTTGCATCCCGCCCATGGATCGGGTGAAGCTGTCTGCCTGTGAGCGAGGGCACCGGGTTGGAAAATTGGGACGAAGTTCGCACCGCCTATCAAGTGGCGCGTATGGGAACTGTTTCGGGGGCTGCCGATGTTTTGGGTGTGCATCACGCCACCGTCATCCGCCATATTGATGCGCTGGAAAAACGGCTGGGGGCAAAGCTGTTTCAGCGCCATGCGCGCGGTTATACCCCTACTGAGGCCGGTCGCGATTTGCTGTCTGTGGCCCAAACCACCGAAGAACAGTTTGGTCAGTTGATCAGTCGCATCAAAGGCCAGGGTGAAGTCGTATCGGGCGAGTTGGTGGTGACGGCCATCACAGGCGTTGCCGATCTGCTGATACCGGTGTTCGGCGCGTTTCAGGTCGCACACCCCGCCGTCAGCATCCGGTTCCTGACCGATATGCGGCTGTTCCGGCTGGATTATGGCGAGGCGCATGTGGCCATCCGTGCTGGGGCCGCACCGCAAGAGCCCGACAACGTCGCACAGCCGCTGATCAACATGCGCATCGGGCTTTATGCCTCGCGTGCCTATGTCGCGCGCCATGGCATGCCCGCGGATGAGGCCGATTTGCGCAATCACCGCTTTGTCAGCACAGATAACCCAGACAGCCGCGCGCCATTCCTACGCTGGTTAAACGATGCGGTTCCGGCCAGTTCGATCATGTTCCGGGTGACCGAACCCGCCGCAACCGAAGCGGCAATCACCAACGGGATGGCGATTGGATTTCTAGCGGTCTGGAAGGCTGCAACCAACCCTGATTTGATAGAGGTCATTCCCAGCAAACCCGAATGGGCCTCGCCGTTGTGGATCGTGACGCATGTTGATCTGCACCGCACCTTGAAAGTGCAAAGTTTCCTTGCGCATCTGAAACAGGCGGCGGCGGGTTGGGCTGGGATTTAAGGTGTCATTGACTGGCCTGACGCAAACCCAGCGCGGGCATCTGGCGATGCTGGCGTTTTCGGCGCTGGTGGCGGGGTCTTTTTCATTGGGTGCGATGGCAGCCCCGTTTGTTTCGCCCTCGGCGCTGACTGTGCTGCGGTTTGCTTTGGCGGGGGTTTTGGTTGGCGCGATTGCGGCGCTAACAACCGGATTGCCCCGCACCGCATGGCGCGCGCCGTGGCGGTATGGCGCGCTGGGGGCGCTGCTGGCCAGTTATTTTGTATTGATGTTCTGGGGGTTGCAGACAGCCGCAGCAGTGCCCACGGCGGCGGTGTTTACCCTGACGCCGTTGATGGCGGCGGGTTTTGGCTGGCTTTTGTTGGGGCAGATCACTACACGGCGGATGGCAATAGCCCTGACAATTGGGGCGATAGGGGCGCTGTGGGTGGTGTTTCGCGGCGATATCGCAGCCCTGATGCGGCTGGACGTGGGGCGCGGCGAAGCAATCTATTTCATAGGCTGCATCGCCCATGCGCTTTATGCGCCGATGGTGCGCAAACTGAACCGGGGCGAACCTGCGGTGGTGTTCACTTTTGGCATGATGGTGGCAGGATTTATCCTGTTGGTGATCTGGGGCTGGCGCGATGTATTGGCCACCGATTGGGCGGCAATGCCCGCGATTGTTTGGATTTGCCTGATCTACATATCCGTTGCCGCAAGTGCGATGTCGTTTGTGTGCCTGCAATTTGCCACCATGCGGCTGCCTGCTGCCAAAGTGATGGCCTATACGTATCTGGTGCCGTCTTGGGTGATTTTGTGGGAGATCGCGTTGGGTCGCGGCGCACCGCCCGTTATTGTTTTGGGGGGCGTGGCGTTGACTGTGCTGGCATTGGGGTTGTTGCTGAAAGACGAAGGGCCGGGTCGATTATAGCTTTGCCAGCCGATTGATGGCGCGCTGTTCATCGGCCGCTGTCCAGCCTGACTTTAGCAATGTGGTCAACAGCTTGAACAAGGCCGGATCGCGCCCCTTTATCATGCGCAGCTGCGCATCCGTTGCGGTTTGAACAAACAAAAGGGCAACATCATCACTGTCAGTGTCGTGTATTTTTTGCAGTCTTTTGAAAATGTTATGGACCCGCAGGGTGTTGCCTGCGATGCCAAGCAAAAACTTGACCAAACCCTTTTCGTCCATCGCCACGGTCATGCCCAACGACCCGGTTCGAAACCGGTTCACCACAAATTCGGCATCGTTCTTCATGTAGAACGCAAATCCATGCGTGAAATCCAATTGCCCCACTTTGGAACTGGTGCCATCCATCCGCAGATCAAGCCAGCTAACCGGATCAAGCGTAAAGGCAAAGTTGGTGCGGTTAATCCCGGCGGGCCAATAGCGGCAAGGCGAGCCAAAGCTGTTCACCTCGATCCCCAAGATTGCCTGTGGCCCCAGCGCCAGCGCCACCGCCGTTAAGGCATTCGACGCCAGCAAGTTGCCTTGGCTGTGGCAAAAGATCGGCGTCTTGCGGCGGAAATCCTGACTGCTGTTTACCAACAACCGATACAGCGCAAAGGTTGCCGCATTGGACGAAATTAAAGCCCCGACAAAGTCGATCTTGTTCAGCTGCGGTTTGATCTTTTTGGCGATGAAATAAGCCGCATCAACCGCCGTCGCCCAGCCTGCAGAACTTAGCACTGCCTGTGATTGCACTTGTGAAAGAACACCTTTGTCGGCAATGCACTGTGCAATATCGACAATCGTTCCGCCGCTTTGGTTGAAAACACCGATAACCGGGCGGAACTGCAAAAGCGACAGCGCAAGCGATGCTTCGGCGTGATTTTCGCCGGTATTGTCCATACCGTTGACAAATATCGCGCGGCCTTGATGCTGAAAGCCGGGCTGTTCTGCCGCAAGGCTTTGAAAATACAGCGTTACATCGCCATCTTGTTTAGGAACAGGCATAGATTTGCCGTCGCGTATCATCGGCATCATCGAACCATTTGCCACAAAATCACCCGTTAAAATATGCCCTGCCAATTGCTAGCAGCGATTTTCCAAAGCGTAAAGAATTCAAAACCACCCAGCCAAAAGACTGCTGCTGCGCCCAAAATTGGAAACGAAAATCCAGATTCCGCGCTGTGGTTGGGTAGAACTTGAAAATTGGTGAACCCGGAGCGATTCGAACGCCCGGCCCTCAGATTCGTAGTCTGATGCTCTATCCAGCTGAGCTACGGGTCCACTGCAGGCGGGCTTTAGCGGGGCGGGGCGGGCATTGCAAGGGTGAAAACGAACGGGGTCATGTGGAAACGGCTTTGGGCAGGGTGATCAGAAACTCAGTGCCGTCGCCGTCGGACCGGGCCAATTCCAACGTGCCGCCGTGGCCGCGTACCAGTTCGGCGGCAATGGTCAGGCCAAGGCCGGTGCCACCTTTGCGCGCACCGCCCTGAAACGCCTCAAACAGATGATCACGGGCAATTTTCGGCAGGCCCGGCCCGGTATCGCCAACCCTGATCCAGCACGCCTCGGGCGTTTCACCTGCCGAGATTTCGATCGTGCCGCTTTCCCCCGTCGCCTCAATCGCCTGACGCGCATTTCGCAAAAGGTTTGCCAGCACGCGGAACAGCTGCTCACCATCCGCCCGCACCATCAGATCAGGGGAAATCTCTATCAGGCAGGTGACGCTGCCATCGCCCGCAAGGCCTTCGCCTTCGGCCACATCTTCGACCAGCGGGGCCAAAGCAATCGCGCGCAACTGCGGGCTGGGTTCTTCGGCGCGGCCAAATTTCAGCGTTGATTCACACAAGGAAACCGCCCGGCTGATCGACGCCAGCAGTTTGGGCGCTGTCCGCACCACCGCTGGGTCTTGGCTGCCTTCGATCCGGTCAGCAAACAATTGCGCCGTGGTCAGGATATTGCGCAGATCGTGGCTGATGCGCGCGACAGCCCCACCCAGCTGGGCCAGACGTTCCTTTTGGCGCAAAGATCCGGTCAGCTGTGTCTGCATGCTTTGCATGGCTTCTTCGGCCAGCCGCAATTCCAGAACACTTGCCGTGGGTGCTATCACCAGTCGCGCGTCTTCGGGCGATGCCGCATAGGCCTGCATATGCTGGACCACGCGGCGGATGGGCAAAACGATCAACCGCTGCACTGCCAGAAACAGAAAAAATGCCGTGACGATGGAAATCAACGCCGAAAGGAACAGAATCCGCGTGCCATAATCCAGCATGGCCATGCGCAGGGGTTTGGCATTGAGTGTGATTTCGATCAACAGCCCTGCATCTTGCACCGGATAACCGATGACACGGATAATGTTATCATCGCCATCAAAAAGGCAGGCAAACGCATCGCGGATCAACTCGACCGGCCCCGCCTCACGCAGATCATAGGTGGCGCTGATCGGGGCGGGCAGTTCTGACGACAGCACCAGTTGGCGCACTTCGTCGCGGCGCAAAACCACGTTGAATACTTCGGCATTGGCCAACAGTTCTTTTTCCAGCTCTGGCCCGACCATGTCTTCGGCGGCCAGTTGTGCCAGTGCCGCGATCTGCGCCTTTTCCAGCCGCATCGTCAGAAAATCAACGCGAAACCGCGCGATAGACGGCACAAAGATCAACACTTCGGTCAGCATGACAAACCCGATGGTCAGCATCAGGAACCGGCCCGAAAGGGTGTTCATGAATCCGCCACGTTTTGGTTTCACTGCACTGTCTTTCACTTATCGCGCCCTATGGCAGCAGCCGTTGCACCAATCGCACAACCTGCTTTAGCCTAGGGTTATCAAAGAGTGTCGGCGAGAAATAGGCCCCTGCGCTGCGTTTCGAAATCTCACCCAAGGTTGGGTAGGGCGCGATCATGCCTGCAACAGTGCTGATTTTCAGGTTGGCCGAGATTGCCAATGCCCAAAGACCGATCAACTCACCCGCCTGCGGACCTACAATAGACACCCCGACCGGGCGGCCTTTGACAACCATCAGCTTTAGCAAGCCATGCGCGCGGGCTTCAGCCGTGGCGCGGTCATTGTGGTGGAAGTCTTGCCGCAAAACTGTCAGCGCGGCCCCATGTGTGGCGCGGGCCTCAGACTCGGTCAGGCCGACTTGGGCCAATTCGGGATCGGTATAGGTCACCCATGGAATGGCATGCGTGGCGAATTTCGCGGGCAGACCAAACAGTGCCTGACGGATGAAAATGCCGGCATGCGCGCCTGCGACATGGGTGAATTGCAACCCCCCGGCGGCATCGCCAACCGCATAAATCCGGCGATTGGTGCTGCGCAGATTGGGGCCGACCGTCACGCCCTTGCGGGTAAAGTCTAGGCCCGCCGCCGCAAGGTTCAATTTGTCCAGCGCCACAGCGCGGCCTGCGGCGACCAGCAAATGCGTGCCGGTGATGGTTTCACCATCGTCCAGCACAGCCTCGATACCGCCGGGCAGCGCACGCAGGCGCGCGACGGCGTGACCGGATTTGATCGTGATCCCTTCTGCCGCAAGGGCAGCCAGCACCACGGCGGCGCAATCAGGATCATCGCGGCCCAGCGGTTTGGCCCCTTCGATCACCGTCACCGCACAGCCCAACCGCCGATGCGCCTGCGCCATTTCGATACCAATCGGCCCGCCACCAAGGATGATAAGGTGATCGGGGCGTTCCCGTTGTGCAAAGATCGTCTCATTCGTCAGATAAGGCACCGTTTCGATGCCCGGGATCGGCGGAACAAACGGCCGCGACCCTGTGGCCACAACAAAACGGCGGGCGCGAATGGTTACATCGCCCGCGACCAGATCACGCGGCGAGGTAAAGCTGCCAAAGGCGCGGATCACCCGCACGCCAAAGCCTTCGAAACGTTCCTGACTGTCCATTGGTTCAATCGTGGCAATGGTGCGGGCAACGTGATCTTTGACGGCGGCGAAATCTATCACCGGATCCACCGGAGTTATGCCAAACGTGGCCCCACTGCGCATGGCCTGCGCCGCTTTGCCTGCCGCCAGCAGCGCCTTGGATGGCACACAGCCCGCATTCAGGCAATCGCCGCCCATCTTGTCGCCTTCAACCAGCACGACGCGCGCGCCCATCTGGGACGCGCCTGCTGCGATGGATAGCCCACCCGATCCGGCCCCGATGATGCAAATATCTGCGGTGATTTTCTCCATCTTACGCCTCTTTTCCGCGCAGGGCTTTCATTACAACCGGCAACAGCGCCAAAGCCGCCAACCCCAGCAGCGGTAGCAGAACCGGCGGCGTAAAGATAACACCCAGATCAGGGGTTTGCCCGCGGGCAAACACATCACCCAAGCCAGCGCCAATGGATGTAAACACCAGGGCACCGGGAATAATGCCAACGACCGTTGTAATGGCATAACGATCTAGCCGCGCGCCGACAAAGGCCGGGATCAGATTGGCCAGAAAGAACGGCAGCGCGGGCACCAGCCGCATGATCAGCAAGGCCGACCATTCATTCTTTTGCAACGCCGATTGCAAGCGCGCGGCAGCCCCACCGCCCGATTGCACGCGGCTTGCCACATCCGCGCCAAACCCCGCCCGCGCCGCCATGAACACCGCGATTGCCCCCAAACTGGCCCCGATGACGTTATAGGCCGTGCCGGGAAACATGCCGAACAAAAAGCCCCCCGTCAGGGTTGCAATCGTGGCACCGGGCAGGCTTAGGGCGACAATGACAAAATAGGCAGCGATAAAGCCAAGGCTGGCCCAGATGAAATGTGCATCCCGAAACGCCAGCAAACTTGCGCGATTTTCGGCAAGGGCGGCAAAGCTGATCTGATCCCGCAGAAACACCGCACCGGCAATTGCCGCGGCAAGGATAAGTAGAATCGGCAGTTTGCGTGA
Source organism: Cypionkella sp. (assembly GCA_031384605.1). Lineage (GTDB taxonomy): Bacteria > Pseudomonadota > Alphaproteobacteria > Rhodobacterales > Rhodobacteraceae > JANNAT01. Next base: position 21,986 of record JANNAT010000105.1, on the reverse strand, counting down.
CAGGTTGGCAGGCAGGGGCATTTGGTGTCCTTTGATCTGCCCCCAACATGGGCCTGAATGGGGCATTTGCGCCAGTCCTGTCACGCGGCCTTGATCCGCCGTGGGGTCTGAGGCCTGCAAATACGGCTGTCTTGTAACAATCGGGTCAACCTGATGCCGATAAGATCGGGAAATGTTGCAGAAATCGCGCAAGGGGCGCGTTGACTTGTCGGCGATCCCCCCCTAAAGGACGGACTTCAAGTTTGCCTTGCTCGAATCCGTCTGGGTTTGGGAACACGTCTGATGGAGACCGCGATGAAGCGCACTTTTCAACCCTCGAACCTGGTTCGAGCCCGCCGCCACGGCTTTCGTGCCCGTATGGCCACCAAAGGTGGACGTCTGGTTCTGGCTGCCCGCCGCGCCAAGGGCCGCAAAAAGCTGTCCGCTTAATCTTTGACTGGCCCGTCTGGGCCGGACCATAGTGAGGCTGCGATGACACCGCCGACGGTTTCGGACATTGGCATATCTGCCGAAGCGTCCGAAATACCTTCGGCGGTTTCGCTTTGTCTGATTGAAACCCTGAAAAACCGTCCTGATTTCCTGCGTGCTGCCCAAGCGCGGCGGCAAGCTACGGGTGGATTCCTATTGCAAGGCCGCCTTCGCGATGATGGCGCGGCTTTGGTGCGGGTTGGGTTCACGGCATCCAAGAAAATCGGCAATGCCGTGGCGCGCAACCGTGCCAAGCGCCGCCTGCGGGCTGTAGTGCGCGCGGTTTTGGCCGCTGCTGCCCGCCCCGGTTGGGATTATGTGCTGGTGGCCAAGCCGCAAGCGACGATTGCCCGCGATTACAGCGATTTATTGGCCGATCTGCACAGTGCATTGCGGTCGGTTCACAAAGACCGGTCATGACCCCCCTTGCCAGAATTGTCGCCCTGCCCGTGCGCGCCTACCGATTGGTGCTTAGCCCGTGGCTGGGCAATGGTTGCCGGTTTCAACCGACGTGTTCTGCCTATGCCCTTGAAGCGCTGGAGCGTCACGGCGGCGTCAAAGGCGGCTATCTTATGGTGCATCGCATCTGCCGTTGTCACCCATGGGGTGGGTCAGGCTATGATCCGGTGCCGGGATCGGACCCCAACCATAGAGATTAACGCAATTTTTCGAAACTTATGCTGACATCGCCAATATCGACACCGTACCGTTTCATGTAGGCGCGGTTGAACGCGCGATTGTCGGATTGCAACCAGATCCAATCATCAAACGTCACGCGCACGGTTTCTGCGGGCCCACCGGCCACAGGCACCGGCAAATCAATCGTATAGCGCCAGTTAAAGCGGTCGCCCTGTTCAACGCCCACCGCCTGCCCGATCACACCGGGTGCAGTTCCCGTCCAAGTTTGCGCGCCCGTTTTTAGCAATGTCCAGACACGTTGTTCGCTAGACCCATCTTCATAAACAAAATATTCAATCAATTTCAACTGCTTACCGTTCCATTCGCCTTTGATCTTTACCGTAAACTGCCGCCGGACAGTGCCGAAAACATCCTGAAACTGGCCATATGCCACCAGATCGCCATCAAAGAACTGCTCGATATTCAGTTGGCGGGTGCTAAGGCTGGCATCCGTCAGCGATGGCTTGCCCGTGCAAGCCGCAAGCACTCCAACGCAGATGATAAGGGCTTTGCGCATAAACTACTCCATTTTAACGGGATACGCTGTGCCCAGCCAATCAGATTGCCCGCTTCAGGGATAACCTGATAAAATTAGCGAAAATCCTACGCAACTTCTGGGTGCACGTTAACGATCCGATCAGCCTGTTTGAATAGGCTTATCTGGTTGGGGTGCGCCTGCCCCGCGTCAAAGCCGGGGCTTATCCATGCAGATGAACAGTCTTTCCAGTCTGATCAGGGCGTTGCGACCCATCGGCGCGCAGTTGCGCAAGCCCGAATGGATTGTGTTTGTGCCTGCATTAACGCTGGCGGCGTTTTGGCTGGGGGGCGAAAGGGTGCTTATCCTGGTGGCCCTTGGTTCCCCTTTGGTTTTCGCCATGGCCGGCGCGTTTCGGTTGAATGACACCGAGGCAGTCGATTTGCCTGATGCTTTGACAGGTCTATCCTTGCGTCAGCAGATCGTTGGCACTCTGGACATCATTTTGCGGGATGGCCCGGTGTCAGGACGCACCACGGCCTGTTTTGTGATCCAGTTTGATGGCATGGATCTGCTGGTTGATCGCCACGGCCGCGCGGCGCAGACCGAAGTATTGGCACGCTCGGCCGAGCGGCTTGCCGCTGCGTTGCGCGAAGGTGATCTGGTGGCACGATTGGAAGGCGGTGGGTTTGCAGTGGCACTTGCGCCCGTGCGCAGGCTTGATCTTGAAACGGTTGTGCAATTGGCCACCCGGTTACAGGCCGCGCTTTCGGTGCCCGTCAGCGTGAATGCCGCGCGCCTTTATGTCAGCGCGTCCATCGGGTTTTGTCTGGCCGCCCGCGCGCCTGCCCCAAATGGCAAGGCATTGCTGGACGCAGCCCAGATGGCCGCCGATGACGCCGCCCGCCACGGGCCCGGTGCCCTTCGCGCCTATGCACCCGAAATGTCGCGCCACCGCGCCGACCGCGAAGCGTTGCGCGAAGAATTGGAACTCGCCTTGGACGAAGGCCAGATTCGCGCGCATTTTCAACCGCAACTTTCAACCGATACTGGCGCAATAACCGGGTTTGAAGCGTTGGCGCGCTGGTATCACCCCGAAAAAGGCCTGATCGCGCCAGCAGAGTTTCTGCCACTGCTGGAAGCCGCTGGCCTTAGCGAACGGTTGGGCGAAGTCATGCTTTACAACGCCCTGTCAGCCCTGTCGCGGTGGGATAAGTTGGGCCTGTCGGTGCCAACCGTTGCGGTTAATTTTTCGTCGTCTGAACTGCGTAACCCGCGTTTGACCGACAAGTTGAAGTGGGAATTGGACCGCTTTGATCTGAAGCCATCGCGCCTGTCGGTTGAGATTCTGGAAAACGTCGTGGCTGAAACCGACAATGATGTGATCGTGTCAAATATTGCAGCCCTTGCGCAGATGGGCTGCGGCATTGATCTGGATGATTTTGGCACAGGCCACGCGTCGATCACCTCGATCCGGCGCTTTGCGGTGCGGCGCATCAAGATTGACCGCAGCTTTGTTGCACGCGTTGATGAAGACCGGGATCAGCAAAAAATGGTGGCTGCGATCTTGTCGATGGCCGAACAACTGGGGCTGGCAACGCTGGCCGAAGGGGTGGAAACCCCCGCCGAACATGCGATGCTGGCGCAGTTGGGCTGTGGCGATGTGCAGGGCTTTGGCATCGCGCGCCCCATGCCGGTAGACGAGACGATGGATTGGATCGCGCGCCACCGTGCAAGGTTGGCGCAAGCCCCGCGTATTGGTCAGCGGACGCGATAACGCCCTTCGCGTTCAATTCTTACCCCAATCACCTTTGCGGCCCTGCGAAAGGGGTAAAACCGCTTGACCTTTCCGGCCCCCTATCGTTGAACCACCGCAACCTTTAACCGGATTGGTGGCGACCCTGATGGACGATCAGAACAAGAATCTTATCCTTGCTACCGTGCTTAGCTTCTTCGTGATTCTGACATGGTTTGTCGCCGGGCCAATGCTGTTTCCCCAATGGTTCCCAGAGCCACAGGTCGTGCAGGCCGACGCCCCGACAGCCGCAGGCACCACGCCGCCCGCGGCCGAAACGGGTGCCGCCGCCGCTGTGACTGCCGCATCAACCGAACCGCTGCCGGACGCACCCCGCCTGACGATCGACACGCCAAAACTGTCGGGATCAATTTCGATGCTTGGCGGACGGCTGGATGATTTGTCGCTGAAAACCTACCGCGAGACGACAAAGCCGGGATCAGACACCGTGCGATTGCTGTCGCCCGTGGGCAAGACCGCGCCGTATTACGCCGTGTTCGGCTGGGCGCCCGGCAATGGGTTGACGGTTGATGATGTGCCAGGTGCTAAATCGGAATGGAAAATTGCCAGCGGCGGCACCTTGGCCCCGGACAAACCCGTCACGCTGCGGTGGGAAAACGGCAAAGGCCTGATTTTCACCCGCACCGTGGCCGTTGACGCCGATTTCATGTTCACCGTCACCGATCAGGTTGAAAACACCAGCGCTGTTGAAGCCCGCCTTGCCCCTTACGGTATTGTTGCGCGGCACGGTTTGCCCATTTTGCAAAACATTTACGTGGTGCATGAAGGTCTGATCCGACGCACTGATGGCGAATACGCCGAGGCCAACTATGATGATGTTGCAGCCCTTCCCATCATTGACCGCGAAGGTGCGCAAGCCGAAGTGACGCAAGCCGCCACCGATGGTTGGATCGGCTTTACCGACCATTACTGGATGACCACGTTGATCCCCGAACAGGGCAAACCCTATACGGCGGTCAGCAAATATGTTGCGGGGGCAGATATTTATCAGGCCGAAATACGCCAGCCTTTGATGACCGTTGCTGCCGGGGGCACAGCGCAGACAACCACGCGGCTGTTTGCCGGGGCAAAGGAATGGGAAGCCATCAAGCGCTATCAAGATGAAAGCGGCGTCGCCGGTTTCATTGACTCGATTGATTGGGGTTGGTTCTATTTCCTGACCAAGCCGATCTTTACCGTGTTGCATTGGCTACATGGCCTGATCGGCAACATGGGTCTGGCGATCATCGGGTTGACGTTTTTCCTGAAACTTCTGGTGCTGCCATTGGCGTATAAATCCTATGTCTCGATGGCGCGGATGAAGGAATTGCAGCCCGAGATTGAGGCGCTGAAGGCGCGGTCGGGCGATGACAAGCAAAAGATGCAAAAGGAAATGATGCAGCTTTATAAGGAAAAAAAGGTCAATCCGGCGGCGGGGTGTTTGCCGATCCTGATCCAGATTCCGATCTTTTTCTCGCTGTATAAGGTGATCTTCGTCACCATCGAACTGCGTCACGCCCCGTTCTTTGGCTGGCTGAACGATCTGTCTGCCCCCGATACATCATCACTGTTCAACCTGTTTGGCCTGTTGCCTTGGGCAAACCCTGCGCCGCACTCGATCCTTGCGCTGATCTTTATTGGTGTGTTGCCGATTTTGTTGGGCATTTCGATGTGGCTGCAACAAAAACTGAACCCCGCCCCCGCCGATCCGATGCAACAGCAAATCTTTGCCTGGATGCCTTGGGTGTTCATGTTCATGTTGGGCAGTTTTGCCAGCGGTCTGGTGGTGTATTGGATCACCAACAACACCATCACCTTCGTGCAGCAATATGTGATCATGCGCAGCCATGGCCACAAGCCGGAAATCTTTAGCAATATCTTGTCCAGCTTTAAGAAAGCACCTGTCCCTGTTGTGGCTGAGAAAGCCAAAAAGAAATGACAGGCCAACTGGCAAATATTGCCCGCCATCCGATCAAATCGCACGGACGCGAAGATCTTGCATCCGTGTTTTTGACCGCCGGGCAAGGTGTGCCATTTGATCGCCATTGGGCCGTGGCGCATGATGCGGCGCGGTTAGTGCCGGGCTGGAACGCCTGTGCGAACTTTTCGCGGGGGGCAAAAGCGCCTGAATTGATGGCAATTTCGGCGCGGCTAAATGAGGCGACTGCGACGATGACCCTATCGCACCTCGCAAAACCGGACCTGATCTTTCGGCCCGACGACAGCGCCGATCTGTCAGGGTTTCTGGATTGGGTGCGTCCCCTAAATCCGCAAGATCGCGCGCAGCCTGTGCAGATCGTGACCGCCGGGCGTGCGATGACGGACACAGATTTTGCATCCGTGTCAATTATTGGGCTTGCGTCCAATGCAGCGCTTTCGGCTGTGCTTCAGCAAGATCTGTCGCCCCAGCGGTGGCGCGGAAATTTGTGGGTGGATGGGCTGGAACCATGGGCCGAGTTTGCGTGGATCGGTAAGAAATTGCAGATCGGAACGGCGGTCTTTGATGTGGTGGAACGCATTACCCGCTGCCGTGCCACCATGGCAAACCCGCAAACTGGTTTGATTGACGCCGATACGCTGGGCGCTTTGAACACCACGTACGGGCATCAGGATTTCGGGGTTTATGCCCGCGTGATTCAAAGTGGGGTGATTTCTGTGGATGATAGGGTGGTTGTGGTATGACGTTGCAATTCACCCTGGCACCCGAGCCCGAGTTTGCCGACCGCGAGGCAGGACGGTTGATGTTTGCAGGCCCGGTTGATTTCGTCAAAGGTGTGGTGGCGATGTCGGGTCTGCCGCCAGCGGATCGGTTGGAAGTGTGCTTTGCGGGGCGGTCAAACGTTGGAAAATCCAGCCTGATCAATGCGCTGACAGGTCGCAAAAGTCTTGCACGCGCGTCCAATACGCCGGGGCGCACCCAAGAGATCAACTTTTTTGCGCTGGGCGGGACACGCTATGTGGTCGATCTTCCCGGCTATGGTTATGCCGAGGCGCCAATTGCGATTGTCGCCAAATGGCAGGCCCTATTGAAAAGCTATCTGGCGGGGCGACAAACCTTGCGACGGGCTTTTGTGCTGATTGATGCGCGGCATGGTGTGAAGGCTGTGGACGAAGAGATTTTGCAGCTGCTGGATCGGTGTGCCGTGACGTATCAGGCGGTGCTGACCAAGGCCGATAAAATCTCGGCCACCGAACGTGAGGCGGTGATTGAACAGGTCAAAGGGGCGCTGGCAAAACATCCGGCGGCCTATCCTGAACTGGTGGTGACCAGTTCGGAAAAGGGCGATGGGATTGAAACGCTGCGGGCAATTATCGCAACGCTGGTGTGACGGTCTGCCCTAAACCAATCCCGGCACGGCCTAGGTTTGGAATTTCGCGCGGTATTTTTCAGGCAGTTTACGCATCCACCAAAGGCTGTTCTTGGCGGTCATTGTGCGTTCTGAAGCCTTGGTCGCTTTGAAACCACCATAGTTAAATTCATAAAGCATATTCAGATCTGAATTATACAACAGCACATGGCCTTCACTGAACAGCAAATAGATGCCTGCCGGGATATCATTTGCCTTGAAATGCGCCTGTAGAGCGGAAGATGAAACCTGATCCAGCCCACAGGTTTCAACGCCCAACGCGTCGCCTACTTGCTTGCCATAGCCGGGGGCAGCAAGCCGCGGAATTTCAAACAAAACCATAGGAAAGCTGGTGCAATCAAAGCCACGCATCCCCGTTGTTGTCTCAAGCTTCCCGCCATAGATGATATAGCGTTTGCCGTTTATCTCTTCTGACAACAGCCGGCCACTGCCATTCCCAGGATAGGTCAGCTTTGAGGTTTGGTTGGCTAGGTTGCCAATCGTCAATGGCCCCTCAATCGGGCGAACATGGGTAAGATAGGTCACCTTGCCCGTTTCACAAATCACCTTCTTGTCTTTTTCGGCAACCATCCACAGGGTGATGTTTGCGCCCCACTTTGCCGTATTATCAATTGATTGCATCACGGCATTGCGCCGGGTTTTGGGCGTTGTGCCCGTGATCTGCACCCGGTTTTCGGCGCTGTCCACGCACAAAAAACAAGTAACTAAACTATCATGACAACTGAAAGAAAGGTCATACCCATGCGCAAGCCCGTGGTCGGACATCTTATAAAACGATAAAACAGGCGGTTTAACAGCCGGAAATGCCATGCCATGCTCCAATAATAAACGTGAAAAGGTCAGATCAATAGGATTCAACGTGTCGCAAACACATGATTCTGACAACAGCCAATTTTGGCACTACCGTCAAACGTGTTGTGCGCCATTCACTTCGATTTCGGCACCCGAGATATAGCTGGATTGATCCGAGCATAAAAACCAGATCACATCCGCCACTTCGCGCGGTTGACCCAAGCGCTGCATCGGCAGTTTCTCGACGATTTTATCGGTGCCCGGTGACAAGATTGCAGTTTCCACCTCACCCGGCGCAATCGCGTTCACCCGCACGCCCAAGGGGCCAAAATCATGCGCCATCTCACGCGTCAGCGCGGCTAGTGCAGCTTTTGACGTGGCATAGGCGGCACCGGCAAACGGATGCACCCGCACCCCGGCGATGGACGTCACGTTGACAATAGATCCCTTGGTGGCCGCCAGTTCATCTTGCAACCCCCGCGCCAAAATCACCGACGAAAAGAAGTTTACATGAAACACCTGCCCCCAAGTGCGCAGATCGGTTTCCAATGTATTCAACCGCTTACCGCCGATCCCCTTTGGACTGATGCCCGCATTGTTGACCAAAGCATGCAGACGGCCATTCACTTTGGCCTTGATGGTTTCAATCGCCTCGATGGTTTTCTTGGGGTCGGCCAGATCAATCTGTATATGGTTTTCCTCGCCGCCCGGCCACGGGCAGCGCACATCAAAGGGTTGGCGCGAACAGGTCAAAACGCGCCAGCCTTCTGCCGAAAAGCGTTTGACCGTGGCATGGCCGATGCCCCGGCTGGCCCCTGTTAAAACCACAGTTTTCTGCTCTGACATGCGGCACCTCGCTTTGGCGCAAAGCTGACAGTTCCAGTCAGGAAAGGCAAGTCACGCGCGGCTTGGCAGGGCCGCGCAAAGGCGTTAGGAACTGGTGATCCCGGAGGCCCCGATGAAAAAGCAGACCCTGACCATGACCGATGCAATTTCCACGGCAAAAATGCTGTCCGAAGCCCTGCCCTATCTGCAACGCTATTCCGGCGCTGTGGTGGTGGTGAAATTTGGCGGCAACGCGATGGGCGATGATGCCGCGATGGCGGAATTTGCCCGCGATGTGGTGCTGATGCGGCAGGTGGGCGTGAACCCGGTTGTGGTGCATGGCGGCGGGCCGATGATCAATGACATGTTGGCCAAGCTGGGGATCAAATCGGAATTCGTGCGCGGCAAGCGGGTGACGGATAAGGCCACGGTAGAAGTGGTGGAAATGATTCTGTCGGGGCTGGTGAACAAGCGCATCGTGCAGGCGATCAATGATCAGGGTGGCCGCGCGGTGGGCATTTCCGGCAAGGATGATGATCTGATGGTTTGCGTGGCTGATGATCCCGAACTGGGGTTTGTGGGCCGCCCGGTTGAGATGAACGTGCAAGTGTTGCGCGATCTTTATGCGGCGGGGATTATTCCTGTGGTGGCCCCAGTGGCCACGGGTGTGGCCGACAATGAGACGTTCAACGTAAACGGCGACACGGCGGCGGGGGCAATTGCGGGGGCGTTGCAGGCGGACCGATTGCTGCTGCTGACGGATGTCTCCGGCGTCAAGAACGCGGCAGGCGAGGTGATGACGGCAATCACCCCCGAAGAGGCACGGCAGTTGATTGCAGATGGCGTGATATCGGGCGGGATGATTCCCAAGACCGAAACCGCGCTGATGGCGTTGGATCAGGGTGTGCGAGCCGTTACAATTCTGGACGGGCGCATTCCAAACGCCTGCCTGCTGGAATTGTTTACCGATCACGGCGCAGGCAGCCAGATCAGATCAACCGAGCCGCGGGTCAAGCCGCGCGTGCGGCGCTAGCTTTTGCGATCGACGCGCCCTATCTGTTGAACAAAGCGGGGTGCGTTTATGCCAAACGAGCTGATGATCCGATTGTCGGTGTTTCTTGGGCTTTTCGTGGTTTTTGCGGGGATAGAGGCTTTGGCCCCCCGTCGCGCCCGCGTCACCCCGTTGGCGGGTCGCTGGTTTACCAATCTGTCGATCACCGTTCTGAACACCCTTGCCTTGCGGGCCATGGCGCTGGCGATGCCGTTCCTGGCGGTGGGGGCCGCGGTCGATGCATGGTCAAATGGGTGGGGGCTGCTGAACAACGTGGCGTGGCCACTTTGGGTTGAGGTGCTTTTTGCCATCCTGATCCTGGATTTCGCGATCTGGGCGCAGCATTGGATCACGCATCAAGTGCCGTTGTTTTGGCGGTTTCACCGCATGCACCACGCCGATCGCGATATGGATGTGACCACTGCGCTGCGGTTTCATCCCATTGAGATTTTGGCGTCAATGGTGTTGAAAATCGGGCTGATTTATGCGTTGGGGCCGCTTGCCGTGGCGGTGGTGGTGTTTGAGGTGTTGCTGAATGCCACCGCGATGTTCAACCATGCCAATATCGCGCTGCCGATCTGGGTGGACAGGGTTGTGCGGCTGATCCTTGTCACCCCAGATATGCACCGGGTGCACCATTCCGTGATCCGCGCCGAACATAACCGAAATTTCGGTTTTGCCTTGTCGATCTGGGACAGGATTTTCGGCACTTATCTGGGCCAACCTTCCGGCGGGCACGCAGCGATGGTCGTGGGCTTGGAATGGCAAGACGACAAACCGACGAAACTGGGGTGGAGCCTACTATTGCCGTTTCGCAAGTGACGCTGGCACAGATTGATTCGATGGCGGCGCTGCATCAACTGTCGGTGTTGGGTGGGTTTGCCTGCCAGGATGACGAAACTTTGCCCAAAGGCACCCGCAGTGTTTTGATGTTGGGCCCGCGCGAGCCAGGGTTTTGGGCACATATCCACAGCCAACCCGAATGGGATGGCGCGCCCAACCCGATGGATCGCTGGTCGCGCCGGGTGATTGGCACCATGGCCTGTAATCTTGGGGCCAAGGCGTTGTTTCCGTTTGGTGGGCCGCCATGGCAGCCGTTTTACAGCATGGCGCTGCGCACGGGGCGCGTTTGGGAAAGCCCGGTGCGGATATTGGTGCAGGCAGACCAAGGATTGATGGTCAGCTTTCGCGGCGCTTTGGCACTGCGCGAGGTGATTGATCTGCCCCCGCCGGTGCCGCGCCCGTGCGATGCCTGTGCCAAACCCTGCCTTACGGCCTGCCCTGTGGCGGCGCTAACCGCAGATGGCTATGACGTGCCCGCCTGTCATAAATATTTGGAGACTGAAACCGGGGCAAATTGCATGAATTTTGGCTGCGTTGTGCGTCGCACTTGCCCGCTGTCGACAAGCTATGCAAGACTGCCTGAACAATCCGCCTATCATATGGGACAATTCCACAAATGAAGCGCCTGATCCTGACGCGCCACGCGAAATCTGCCTGGGATGATCCCCTGACCCCCGACCATGACCGCCCGTTGAATGACCGCGGCAAAACGGCTGCAGCCGATCTTGGCCAATGGTTGGCCTCGCGCGGGTATATCCCCGGCGAGGTTCTGTGTTCCGACGCAGTGCGCACGCGCAAAACATGGTCCGGCATCGCGCCCGCCTTGCCCGGCAGCCCTGTGTTGGAATTGAAGCCGGCGCTGTATCATGCGGGGCCGGATGTGATGTTGGCTGTACTGCGTCATGCGACCGAAGACACCGTGATGATCATTGGGCATAATCCCGGCATTGGTGAATTCGCCGCGCGTTTGGTGGCCCACCCGCCATTGAACGCCGAATTTGCGCGCTATCCAACGGGGTCGACGCTGGTGGTGGATTTCAACATTGAAAACTGGACGATGGCCGGGTTCGGTGTGGGGGCCACGGTTGATTTCATCGTGCCGCGTGAAATTGAGGCATAAAGACTGGGGGCGTTGGTGAACGCCCCCCTCTCATCAGTGCCCCAAAATTTGGCTTAGGAACAGTTTTGTGCGTTCTGACTGCGGGTTGTTGAAAAACTCGCGTGGTTCGTTCTGTTCGACGATCTGGCCCTGATCCATGAATATCACCCGGTTCGCCACAGCTTGGGCGAAGCCCATCTCATGCGTCACGCAGATCATCGTCATACCGTCTTCGGCCAGCGATATCATGGTATCCAACACTTCTTTGATCATCTCGGGGTCCAGCGCCGAGGTGGGTTCATCAAACAGCATGATGCGCGGCTTCATGCACAACGACCGCGCAATCGCCACGCGCTGTTGTTGGCCGCCAGACAATTGCCCCGGATATTTATGCGCCTGTTCAGGGATTTTCACCTTATGCAGGAAATACATGGCGGTTTCTTCAGCTTCTTTCTTGGGAACCTTGCGCACCCAGATCGGGGCCAGCGTCAGGTTCTCCAGAATCGTCAGATGCGGAAACAGGTTGAAGTGTTGAAACACCATGCCCACTTCGGACCGCACTTTGTCGATGTTTTTCAAATCTGATGTCAATTCGGTGCCATCGACGATGATCTGGCCCTGCTGGTGTTCTTCCAGCCGGTTGATGCAGCGGATCAGCGTTGATTTACCCGAACCAGAAGGCCCGCAAACCACAATCCGTTCGCCCTTATTCACCGTGATGTTGATGTCGCGCAGCACATGAAAAGTGCCATACCATTTGTTCATATCGGTGATCTGGATGGCGACTTCATCCGAGACGCTCATCTTGGTGCGGTTAACTGCTGTTGCTGCTTCGGCCATTGGCGCGCTCCTATCGGTGGTCGGTTGTTAGCTTGTTCTCAAGATACATCGAGTATCGCGACATGCTGAAACAGAAGATGAAAAACAAGAAGCCGACGAAAATGAACAGCTCCCAATAGATGCCGTTCCATTCGGTGTTGGCGCGGATCGAGCTGACCAATTGCAGCGGGTCTTGTAGCGAGATGAAGGAAACCAGCGTGGTGTCTTTGAACAGGCCGATAAAGTTGCCCACAATGCCGGGGATCGACACTTTCAACGCTTGCGGCATGATGATCAGCCGCTGCGCCTGCCAGTAATCAAGACCCAACGCATCGGCGGCTTCATACTGGCCGCGCGGCAAAGCGGCCAAACCGCCCCGGATCACTTCGGCCATATAGGCGGCCGAAAACAGCGTCACCATGATGATCACGCGCATGATGATGTCAAATTCGGTGCCCGGCGGCAGGAAATAGTTCAGCAGCAACGACGCTGTGAACAGCAACGTGATCAAGGGCACGCCGCGCAACCCTTCGATAAAGGCAACGCAAAAGCTTTTGACGATTAGCATGTCGGATTGGCGGCCAAGGGCCAGCAAGATACCAAGCGGCAAGGAAAAAGCGATGCCCGAGATCCCGATCACCGCAGACAGCAGAAAGCCGCCAAAATCGGCCGACCGCAGCGCACGCAACCCGATCGGCGCAACACTTTGCAGCGCGTCCGACAACGGCCCGCAGGCGTAAAGCCACCACAGCACTGGCACGACAATGGCGGCGATGATCCCGGCCAATCCGTTCATCGGCGTGATGACCCGGTAGGCCAGATAGCCCACGGCAAAGCCCGCCAGGATCATCACGGGGAACCAGATTGTGCCCCCCCACAACAACCAAAACGCCAAGGCCGGAAAGCAAACCGAAAACCACAGCATTTTGCGTGGCACCCAGCTGAACAAGATCGGGCCAAGCGCCACCAACATCAACACAAGGGTCAGGGTGGGCCGCCAATACAGATCACGCGGGTAAAAGCCGAACAGAATTTGTTGCCAGCGTTCGTTGATCACGGCAAAACAAGCGCCGGATTTGCCCTCACCATAGGTGGCGGCGATGACGGCACGGCATTCGGTCAAAGACGATGCGTTCCAGACCGATCGATAAAACCACGGGCCGATGGTAGCGGCCAGCATGTAGACGAAATACCCCGCCGCCAGCGTCAGAAAGATATTCAGCCAACTGGAAAACAGATTGTCACGCATCCAGTGCACAACGCCAACCTGCGACGACGGCGCGTTTTTGGCCGCGATCATTGTGGTGCGAACGTAAAGAGGGCTGGTCATCCTAACGTTCCTTCAATTTGATGCTGCTGTTGTAGACGTTCATCACCGCTGAAATCATCAAACTGACCGACAGATAAATCCCCATCAGCAGCAGCATGCATTCCAACTCGCGCCCGGTCTGGTTCATCGTGATCCCCCCCAAGGTTGACCGCAAATCCATGTAACCAACCGCAATGGCCAGCGACGTGTTCTTGGTGATCGACAGGTATTGCGAAATCAGCGGAGGAATGATCACTCGCAAGGCCTGCGGAAGCACCACCAGCCGGGTGGCCAGCCCCGTGTGCAACCCCAGCGCTAGGGCGGCTTCGGTCTGGCCCTTGGATATCGCCTGAATGCCGCCCCGCACGCTTTCGGCGATGTATGTTGCGGAATAGATCGACAGCGCCAGCCACATCGCCACCAGCGAATTGCGCGCCTGCAAGCCGCCGATAAAGTTGAACCCTTTCAGCACCGGATATTCAAAATGCAGACCCAAGGCGAATTTCAACGCGACAATCGGCAAAATCAGGATGGCTGCGGATTTCCACCATGTTACAGGCCGGACACCCGTTGCATTCTGCACCGTCGTGGCGCTGCGTTGCAGGCGTTTATAGCCCCAGATGCTGCCCCAGATCACCAGCAAGATCGCCAGAAAATTCAGGTTGAACGAAAACCAGCCCAGATCAAGGCTGCCCAGACTGCGCGAAAATTGCGGCGCGGGCATGTAGACTCCGCGATTTGTGACGGCAATTGCATCCAAAAACATCGTATGTTCGGGCGTTGCACCCTTGTAGGCCTTTGGCTCTGGCATTGAATTTGACATGATGGCATTAACCAGAACGATCCATACGACCACCGGCACATTGCGGAAGGTTTCAACGTAAACCGCCATCATGCGCGACACGATCCAGTTTTTCGACAGCCGCAATACCCCTGCCACCACACCCAGAACCGTCGCCAGAACACAGGCCAGAAACGCCAGCAACAGCGTGTTCAGCAAACCAACAAACAACGCGCGGCCATGGGCTGAATCGCTGGAATAAGGGATCAGCATCTGGTTGATGTCATATCCTGCCCGAACCCAAAGAAAGCCAAAATCAAAGTCTTTGCCCTTGATCGACAGGTTGTGAATGGTGTTGGACACCAGCCAGGCAAAGAAAAATACGGACAGCGCCAGAAAGACCACCTGAATGGTCAGGGATCTATAGCGCGTATCATTGATCAGCATGCCCAGCCGGAAACCGGCCCGTGGCGCGTCACTTGCAAGTGCCATTAAAGATAACCCCCTGTGTTCTTTGGACTCTTGTGATCATCCGCGCCATCAGGCGCTGTAACCGGTCCGTCTTGAACAGTGTTCGGTGTAAAAAGGGCGCACCCGAAGGTGCGCCCAAATTCGTTTCAGATCAACGGAACGGTGGGGAATACTGCAAACCACCTTGGGTCCACAGCGCGTTCAGACCACGCGACAGCGCGATCGGGGTCGATGCGCCGATGTTGGCCTCAAAGATCTCACCATAGTTGCCGCCGGCAAGGATCGCGCGCTTGGCCCAATCCTTGTCCAGACCCATCATCGCGCCAAGTTCACCTTCGGTGCCCAACAGACGGTTGATTTCGGGGTTGTTGCCCGGTGCTGCCGACATTTCTTCGACGTTTGCCGAAGTGATGCCGAACTCTTCTGCCGCGATCAACGCGTCAAATGTGAAACGAACGATATCGCCCCACTGGTTGTCACCGTGACGCACAACCAAGGCCAGCGGCTCTTTCGAGATGATTTCCGGTAGAATAACATGCTCGGATGCATCGGCGAAAGTGGCACGTGTTGCCGCAAGACCCGACGCGTCGGTTGTGTAAACGTCACACGCGCCCGCCGAATACTGCTGTTCAGCCTCGGCATTGTCTTTCAGCGGAACGGGCTGATAAGTCATGCCATTGGATTTGAAGTAGTCAGCAAGGTTCAACTCTGTCGTGGTGCCGGTCTGGATACAAACGGTTGCACCGTCCAGTTCCTTGGCCGAAGACACGCCCAGTGCTTTCTTTACCATAAAGCCCTGACCATCGTAATAGTTCACGGCCACGAAATCCAGCTTAAGGTCGGTATCGCGTGAGAACGTCCATGTGCTGGTCCGTGCCAGCAAATCGACTTCGCCAGCCGAAAGTGCTGTAAAGCGGGTTTCCGACGACAAAGGCACAACCTTTACTTTCATCGGATCGCCCAGAACGGCGGCTGCGATGGCGCGGCACATGGCCACGTCAAAGCCTTGGTATACGCCATTGGCGTCGGGCGCAGAAAAGCCTGCAAGCCCGGCGTTCGAGCCGCAAAGCAGCTCGCCACGGGCCTTCACGTCGTCCAGCGTGGTGGCCGAAGCCATGCCCGCCAAAGCCGTTGCGGCCGCAAATGCGCCGAGGAGTACGGATTTTTTCATTCTTACCTCTTCCTGTGTTCCGCCGTTGAAGGCGGTGGTTTTGATGCCCCACGTGGGTCGCGGGTGCGATACCAGTGACAGCTTACGCTATCAGTAACAGGCAGTGTCTGACAAAGCGCTTTGAAAGGTCAAGAGAAACAACGACATATCAAAATGTTCGTTCAATATCAATTGTTTACATCGTGTTACTGAAGCGAATACAAAGTATACCTTGGGATACTTGAAAGATTGTTACCCGCACAATGTATAGAATCGGGCAGCATCAAAGAATGCTGCCTGTTTTAGCGTCTCAAGTTGTGCAGCGTCTTCGTCGATTCCCCATTCCTCGTTCTGCCAGGTTTCATCGATTCGGCTTAACTCCCACGCCTGAAGTGGCGACAAATGATCATGGGCAACAGCCAATGCCAAAACCAAAGACCCCGAGATGGCAATCAAATCGTGGGCCGCAGCCAGTTGAAACGGGGTCATCGCAAACAGGCGCGCAGACAGCCGGTTCAGCGATTGTTCGGGCTGCGGGATGTGCATCACGCCTGCCGTGGCGGTCAGGGGCGCGTCCAGTGTCGCGGCAGCCCATTCCAACAGGGGGCCCCAACCCTGCGCCTGCCTCGCAATCAACGGCGCGGGCCCAGTGGCGCGGTAGCACAGCAAATCGGTGCCCGCATAGGCCGCCAGTTGCACCGCCACGGCGTCAAACTGTTCGGCCACTTTGTCTATCGCGGAATTGGCAGACCGGGTCAGTGGCATTTTATTCGGGTTCACCAGCCCGTGCTGCGCATCCCATTCCACCGCAATCGCCTGCGCCATTGCCAGTGTCGGCACCACCAAGGCACGGCGCGCGGGGGTTTTCACCGTGCGCGTGTCCAGCCGCACGGTATAGCCGCCCTCGCACGCCTCCCCTACTGCCGTGGTCCAGAACCGTTTGGCTTTCCAAACGCTCATGCATCGCCGCCAAAAGGATCGGCGGGCACATCATTGATCCCCCAGTCCAGCGTTTTCCAAGTCCGCGCCATATGGTCCGGCAGGGGCGCGGTAAAGGTCATCATCTTTTTGGTGATCGGGTGTTCTACAATCAGCATCCGCGCATGCAGGTGCAGCTTTCGGCTGATGTCGCCGCCAATGCTGGCGCCCCAGCCATCGCCCTGATTTTCCGCGCCCCCTAAGCCATATTTGCTGTCGCCCAAGATCGGATGCCCCATCTCGGCCATATGCGCGCGCAACTGATGGGTGCGGCCCGTGACGGGTTCCAACGCCATCCAGGACAGGCGATTGCCCAGAAACCACAGCACGAAATAATCGGTCTGCGCGCGTTTGGCATCGGGGAATTCGGCGATTTTGGCGGGGTGAATGCAAACCATCTGCTCACCCTCGCCGCGGCCGTGCCCCGGTGCCTTCATCAACGCGTATTTGATCGAGCCTTTGCGCGGATGCGGCACACCTGCGACGGCGGCCCAGTAAATCTTGCGGGTTAACCGATGCCGCAACGCCTCTGACAGCCCGCGCGCAACGCGATCCGTGCGCGCCAGCATCAGGAGGCCAGAGGTGTCTTTGTCCAACCGGTGCACCAACTTGGGGCGTTCCTTATAACCAAAGGTCAGCGCCTCGGTCAGCCCATCGACATGCCGGTCGCCCTGCCCCGAACCGCCTTGGCTCGGCAGGCCCGCCGGTTTATTCAGGATGATGATATGCTCATCCTTCCAGATCACCGCGTTCTGGATCATTTTTTCATCCGCAGGTGATATTTTGGTCGACCGCCCCCGCGCCGGGGCCGCCGTTTCGGGCAGTGGCGGGATGCGGATGGTTTGGCCGGGCGTCACATGATCTGACGCCTTGCAGCGCCCGCTGTCGACCCGGATTTGCCCGGTGCGGCACATCTTTTCGACCGCGCCTTGGGTGACATGCGCAAAGCGGCGCTTGAACCAACGGTCAAGCCGCTGATCGCCTTCGTCTTCGGATATGGTGATAAGTTTGACATCGCTCATGCGAAGGCTCCTCGGGCGAGGGCCGCGCCAAGGGCGACCGCGATTAGGGAAAGAACAACTGTTGCAGTGATATAGGTCAGCGCGGCACTAGTTTGGCCGGTGTCCCAAAGTTTTAACGCATCGAGTGAGAAGGCCGAAAACGTGGTAAACCCACCCAATATACCGGCCATCAACAGCGGCGACAGGTCTGTGCGGTTGGCAAGCCCCACATAAAGCACGCCCATAGCAAAGCTGCCCGCGACATTGACAAGAAATGTCGCAAGGGGGGCAGTAACCGCCGCAACGGTCAGATAGCGCAAGACCGAACCAACGGCACCGCCAAGGGCAACTTGAATAACAGGCCAGAACATTGGCGTTCTGTGTGCCCGCGCCGCGATTTTGTCAACAGCACATGGGGAAAGAAGATTTTTCGGCGAAAAATCTTAGCTGCGCCGTTTGTCGCGCAATTTCACGAAATACTCGATCCGCTTTTTCAACTCGCGCTCAAAACCGCGTTCGGGCGGGGCGTAATAGATCGGGCGCTTCATATCATCGGGGAAATAGTTCTGCCCCGAAAACGCATCTTCGGCATTGTGATCATAGGCATAACCCGCTCCATAGCCGATCTCTTTCATCAGTTTGGTCGGCGCATTCAGAATATGCTTGGGGGGTGGCAAACTGCCGGTATCGCGTGCAGCCGCGCGTGCCGCCTTATACGCCGCGTAAACCGCGTTCGATTTCGGGGCCAGCGCCAGATAAACCACCGCCTGCGCCAACGCCAATTCGCCTTCGGGGCTGCCAAGCCGTTCATAGGTTTGCCAACTTTGCAAACACACATCCTGCGCCTGCGGATCGGCCAGTCCGATATCTTCGACCGCCATGCGGGTGATGCGCCGGGCCAGAAACCGCGGGTCTTCGCCGCCTTCCAACATGCGGGCAAACCAATAGAGCGCCGCATCAGGATCAGATCCGCGCACCGATTTATGCAGCGCCGAGATAAGGTTATAGTGTTCTTCGCCCGATTTGTCATATTTCGACGCCCGCCGCATCAGCCGGGTGGCCAATTGATCGCGGGTCAAAGGTTTGTCGATTTTCCAGGCGGCAACCTGTTCGATCAGGTTCAACACCGCCCGCCCATCGCCATCGGCCATATCAATCATCGCCTCACGCGCCTCACCGTCCAGTGGCAGGGCGCGGCCAAGGTCTTTTTCGGCGCGTTGGGCAAGCAATTCCAGATCGGTCAGCGTAAGGCGTTCCAGCACGATCACCGTCGCGCGTGACAACAAAGCTGCGTTCAATTCAAAACTGGGGTTTTCGGTGGTGGCCCCAACCAACAGGATGGTGCCATCTTCCATATAGGGCAAAAATCCATCCTGCTGGGCTTTGTTAAAGCGGTGGATTTCATCGACGAACAGCAGCGTGCCCCCGACTTTCCCATCGCGCCCATTTTGTCGCCGGATTTTGGCCTGTTCAAACACCTTGCGCAATTCTGTCACGCCGCTGAAAATGGCGCTGATCTGCACGAAGGCCATGCCCGTTTCAGCCGCAAGCAGCCGCGCGATAGTGGTCTTGCCAACCCCCGGCGGGCCCCAAAAGATGATCGACGACAGGCTGTGCGCCGCCAGCATTGCCCCAAGCGGACCTTCGGGCGACAGCACATGGCTTTGGCCAATCACTTGGCTCAGACTGCGCGGGCGCAGCCGGTCGGCCAAGGGGCGGTTGCCCTCGGGCTGTGGTTTGGTTGGGGTGTCAAAAAGATCGGGCATAGGGTCAAGATACGCGGCTTGGCCGGGCGGGGGAAGGCGGTTTTGGCAAAGACCCGTGGCGCAAAAAAATACCCGCCTCTGGTGTCAGAGGCGGGTCAAATTGGGTTAAAGCAGAAAAGTTTTACGCGTCAACCGCATCTTCAGCCAATGTGCGGGCGTGGTCAGCCGCACCTTTGGCCGACATATCACGGTCAACGAATTCGATGATCGCCATCGGGGCCATATCGCCATAGCGGAAGCCGGCCTTCATCACGCGGACATAACCGCCCTGACGTTCCTTATAGCGCGGGCCCAGAATTTCAAACAGCCGTGCGGTGTGGATGTCTTGCTTAAGCTGCGAATGTGCCTGGCGACGCGCATGCAGATCGCCGCGCTTGGCCAGCGTGATCAGCTTTTCGATGATCGGGCGCAGTTCTTTGGCCTTGGGCAGCGTTGTCTTGATCTGTTCGTGTTCAATCAACGAACCGGCCATGTTTGCGAACATCGCTTTGCGGTGTTCATGGGTGCGGTTCAGCTTTCTGTAACCATTCGAGTGACGCATGATAGTCTCCTAAGTCTTGTTTTGCTTTGTCCGGCACACCCTCGAATGGGCGGCTCACCTTGGGGCGTTATGCCCTTATTTTCCCCGGCATTCCGGGCATTGTAGTAAGACCCCGGCCTTCGCCGGGGCTTCGGTCTTCGACCTTAGAACTGATCTTCAAACCGCTTGGCCAGATCTTCGATGTTCTCTGGTGGCCAGTCTTCAACTTCCATGCCCAGATGCAGCCCCATGCCCGACAGCACTTCTTTGATTTCATTCAAAGACTTGCGACCAAAGTTTGGTGTGCGCAGCATTTCGGCTTCGGTTTTCTGGATCAGATCGCCAATATACACGATATTGTCGTTCTTCAGGCAGTTTGCCGAACGGACTGACAATTCCAACTCGTCTACTTTTTTCAGCAGCAGCGGGTTGAATTCCAGACCTGCATCTTCGATGCCTTTGCCAGCCGCCTCAGGCTCATCAAAGTTCACGAACACGGCCAGCTGATCTTGCAAGATCCGCGCGGCATAGGCCACCGCATCGTCTGGTGTCAGGCTGCCATCGGTTTCGATTTTCATCGTCAACCGGTCATAATCCAACACTTGGCCCTCACGGGTGGCGGTGACTTCGTATGAGACCTTTTTAACCGGCGAATAGATCGCATCAATCGGGATCAACCCGATCGGCGCATCTTCGGGGCGGTTTTTGTCGGCGGCAACATAGCCTTTGCCGGTATTCACGGTCAGTTCCATGAACACATCGGCGCCGTCATCAAGGTGACAGATGACATGATCCTTGTTCAGAACCTCAATGCCATTGCTTTCCGAAATATCGCCAGCCGTCACAACGCCCGGACCTTTTGCGGAAATCGACAGCCGCTTTGGCCCTTCAACTTCCATCTTCAGGCTGACGCCTTTCAGGTTCAACACGATGTCGGTGACATCTTCGCGCACGCCGGCAACGCTTGAAAACTCGTGCAGAACGTTGTCGATCTGCACCGAAGTAATGGCCCCGCCCTGCAGCGACGACATCAAAACGCGGCGCAGCGCGTTGCCCAGCGTCAGGCCAAAGCCACGCTCCAGCGGTTCTGCGATAACGGTCGCAGTGCGCTGTGCATCCGCACCGGGTTTAACCACCAACTGGGTTGGTTTGATCAGTTCTAGCCAATTTTTGTGGATCATGAGACCGCCTCCATACTTGTCCTCTGCCCATGTCCATAAGCAGACGACGCCCGAGGTTCAGAACGCAGAAATCAGGCCGCGCGACATCGCACGGCCTGACCTTAGGCAATAATATCAGACGCGACGGCGCTTTGGTGGGCGGCAACCGTTGTGCGCAAGCGGCGTGACATCACGGATAGAGGTGATGTTCAGACCAGCAGCGGCCAGCGCGCGCAGCGCAGATTCGCGACCCGAACCCGGACCCTGCACTTCAACCTCGACGGTTTTCATGCCATGTTCCTGGGCCTTTTTCGCCGCATCTTCCGCAGCCATCTGGGCCGCATAAGGTGTTGACTTGCGCGAGCCTTTGAAACCCATCGTGCCCGAGGACGACCATGAAATGGCGTTGCCCTGCACATCGGAAATCAAAATCTTGGTGTTGTTGAACGATGAATTCACATGCACAACGCCAGCGGCGATGTTCTTGCGTTCTTTCTTCTTCGTCCGCGAGGATTTGGTATCACGTGCCATATCTGTGCGCTCCCCTTACTTCTTCTTGCCAGCGATGGCTTTTGCGGGGCCCTTGCGGGTGCGAGCGTTGGTATGGGTGCGCTGACCACGAACCGGCAGGTTCTTG
>JANNAT010000066.1:0-3170 GCA_031384605.1 Cypionkella sp. | reverse complement strand
CAATCGCCTGCCGGGCAAAGGCCGGTGGTGCGCTTGAACTTCCGGCTGCGGATGACCTGAATGCCGTTCTGGCGCATCAGACGGCCAACCCGGCGTTGACCGACGCACACACCCATCGCGTTCAACTGCTCCGTCATGCGTGGTCGGCCGTAGCTGCCCAGGCTCAGGCGGTGCTGCCTCTCGGGCATGTATCCCAGCTCATCCAGGATCACGAGGTCAAGCTTGGTCAAGCCTTCCGCGATTTGCCCGGCCTTTCCCTTGGCTTTTTCCTGTTCGAGGGCGTTGACCAGTTCGATGGTCGAGAAGAAGCGGATCTTTCGGCGGTGATGTTCGATGGCCTGGATGCCGAGGGCCGTTGCGACATGGGTCTTGCCGGTTCCCGGGCCGCCGATCAGCACGACGTTCTGCGCCCCATCCATGAACTCGCAGCGGTGCAGGGTCCTGACAGTGGCTTCATTGACCTCGCTGGCAGCGAAGTTGAAGCCAGACAGGTCCTTGTAGGCCGGGAACCGCGCGGACTTCATGTGATAGGCGATCGACCGACCCCCGCGTTCAGCCAATTCGGCCTTCAGCAGTTGCGACAGCATTGGGATGGCGGCTTCAAAAGCCGGTGCCCCTTGCTCGATCAGATCTGTTACGGCTTGGGCCATGCCATACATTTTGAGACTGCGCAGCATGATGACGATGGCACCTGCGGCGGGATCATGACGCATGGCGGCCCCACACGATCTGGACGCGCAGGCCGTCATAGCGTTCGACGTTTGCCTTGGGCTTGCGGTGCAGGACCAGCGCCTGTGGCGTATCCAATGGATGCCCGCCGATCACCTTGCCGTCGATCAGCCGGTGCAACAGGTTCAGCACATGGGTTTTAGTCGGCACGCCCTCGGCCAAGGCAAGCTCGACGGCGGTGAGCACGGCTTGTTCATCGTGCTGCAGCACGAGGGCGAGGATATCGACCATCTTTCGATCACCGCCGGGTTTGCGCAGCATGTAATCCTGCAACTGCCTGAAGGCCGGCCGTAATTCCAGAAAGGGCGCCCCATTCCGAAGCGCACCTGGTTTGCGTTGAACGACAGCCAGATAGTGCCGCCAGTCGTAGATCGTCTTCGGCGGGAGGTGATGGCTGCGTTGGATCGCGCGCGCATGTTCGCACAGGATGTTGCCCTCGGCTGCCACGACCAGCCGGTCCGGATAGATCCGCAAGCTGACCGGTCGATTAGCGAATGACGCCGGAACGCTGTAGCGATTGCGCTCAAAGCTGATCAGACATGTGGGCGAGACGCGCTTGCTCAGTTCGACAAAGCCGTCAAAGGCAACCGGCAGCGGCATCAGCGCGGCCTGCTCTTCGGCCCAGACATCGGCGATGGAGCCGAGCTGTTTGCCCTGCGGGGTCTGCCGCCACAGCTCGAGGTAGCGCTGTTCTAACCAGGCGTTCAGCGCAGCAAGGTCTGGAAAGTCTGGCATGCCTTGTAGCATCTGGTGGCGGGAGTCGCGGACGTTCTTCTCGACTTGCCCCTTCTCCCACCCGGCTGCGGGATTGCAGAAGTCGGGCTCATAGACATAGTGGTTCGTCATGGCGAGGAAGCGCATGTTGATCTGCCGTTCCTTGCCTCGGCCGACACGATCCACTGCCGGCTTCATGTTGTCATAGATACCGCGCCCCGGCACGCCGCCAAAGGCCCGGAACGCGTGCCAGTGGGCGTCAAATAGCATCTCATGGGTCTGCAATGGGTAGGCCCGAAGCAAAAAGGCACGGCTGTGCGACAGCTTGATATGCGCCATCTGCAGCTTGGTGCGTTCACCCGCAGCAGCAGAGGAGGCGTGTCTCATGCAAAGCTGAACTCACTCGATATGGTCGCGTAATACGGACTAATTGGTCTCCGGCAAACCCGGGGCGGTTAAATTATTCTACTAGCTCTTCAGCACGATGACACGCGACGAGGTGTCCCGCCGCCAGTAGACGCAGCGGCGGATCGGTCTCGGCACACTTCGCGACCGCGACCGGACAGCGGTTGCGGAAGCGGCAGCCAATGGAAATCGCGCCAAACTCGACTTCGCCCTGAAGTGCGGGGGCGGCGTTGCGGCGGCGCGGATCAGGAACAGGGCTAGAGGCAATCAAGGCGCGCGAATAGGGGTGGCGTGGTGCGGAAAAGAACGCCGCAGCTGGAGCTTGTTCGATTATCCGGCCCAAATACATGACGCATATCGTGTCAGCTATATGATCGACGAGCGCCAAGTCGTGGGAGATAAAGAGGTAGGAGAGTCCAAGGTCGCGCTGCAAGTCGAGTAGCAGGTTCACGATCTGCGAGCGAACCGAAATATCGAGGGCTGATACCGGCTCGTCGCAGACGATAAGCCGTGGCCGTGTGGCGATCGCGCGTGCGATGCAGACGCGCTGCCGCTGACCACCGGAAAGCTCATGCGGGAACCGTCGCGTGATTTCCGGTGTAAGGCCGACGCTTTCGAGGATTTCGGCGATGCGGTTCGGCAGCGTTGATGCGGTCGCGAGACGGTGAATGCGCAGGGGCTCGGCGATGAGCGTGCCGACGCGAAAGTGCGGCGTCAATGATCCGTAGGGATCCTGAAAAATCATCTGGACATCGCGGCTGAACGCCTTTCGTTCGCTGCGTGATCGCGCGGAAATCGACCGCCCGTCGAACACCAGTTCTCCGGCGTCCGGTGTCTCCAACTGGGTGATGAGCTTGGCTAGCGTCGTCTTGCCGCATCCCGATTCACCGACGATCGCCAGCGTCGTGCCGGCAGCGACCTCAATCGAAACGTCATCGACGGCCATGATCTGGCGAACGACACTGCCGCTGCGCAGCCGATAGCTTTTTCGCAGGCTCGTGGCCTGAAGGAGCGATGGAGTAGTCCCGCTCACGATACGGCATCCTTGCGGGCGAACCGATCCGTCAGTTCCGGCCAGCGGTGACAACGGACGGACCGTCCGGTGCCGGCGACCTCGAGTCTGGGTGTCTGCTGATGACAAAGCTCAATTTGAAACGTGCAGCGATCCGCAAAGGAGCAGCCTTTGCGGTCCGCAGTCGGGGACGGCACTGCGCCGGCGATGGACGGCAGGTGCGACTTGCGGGCCGTCCCGCCAGTGCGGGGCAGCGAATCGAGCAGCCCGCGCGTGTAGGGATGACGCGGCGTGGCAAACAGATCGTCGA
>JANNAT010000061.1:0-16858 GCA_031384605.1 Cypionkella sp. | reverse complement strand
GTCACTAAAGCCGGTTCAATAAGCTGACACCCAATGCCCCCTCAACCCTTGAGTTTGCCCCCGTCGCCCCCTACACCTTTCCCAAAGACCATAAGGACCGCCCCCGATGCGGATTGATGCTGATTTGGCCGATACGATCGGCAACACCCCCCTGTTGAAACTGCAACGCGCGTCGGAGATGACCGGCTGCACGATCTTGGGCAAATGTGAATTCCTGAACCCCGGTCAATCGGTGAAAGACCGCGCGGCGCTTTATATGATCCGGGCGGCGATTGCGGATGGCAGTTTGCGCCCCGGCGGCACGATTGTGGAAGGCACGGCGGGCAATACCGGCATCGGGCTGGCGCTGGTGGGGGCCAGCATGGGGTATCGCACGGTGATCGTGATCCCGGAAACCCAAAGCCAGGAAAAGAAAGACATGTTGCGGCTGGCGGGGGCGGAATTGGTGCAGGTGCCGGCGGCTCCCTACAAGAACCCCAACAATTACGTGCGCTATTCGGGCCGCTTGGCCGAGGCTTTGGCGCGCACCGAACCCAATGGGGCGATCTGGGCCAATCAGTTTGACAACGTGGCCAACCGTCTGGCGCATGTGGAAACCACGGGGCCGGAAATTTGGACGCAGACCGATGGCACGGTGAACGGCTTTATCTGTGCGGTGGGGTCGGGCGGCACTTTGGCGGGGGTCGCATTGGCGTTGCAGCATAAGGGCGTCAAGATCGGGCTGGCCGATCCTGAAGGGGCCGCACTGCATGCGTTTTATTCGTCGGGTAAGCTGGACAGCCCCGGCACATCCATCACCGAAGGCATCGGGCAGGGGCGGATCACGGCGAACCTTGAGGGGTTCACCCCCGATTATAGTTACCGCATCCCCGATGCCGAGGCGCTGCCCTTGGTGTTTGAGATGCTGGAGGAGGAAGGCATTTGTCTGGGCGGATCGTCGGGTATCAATATCGCGGGCGCGATCCGGATGGCCCGCGATATGGGGCCGGGGCAGACGATTGTGACGATCCTGTGCGATTACGGCAATCGCTATCAGTCCAAACTGTATAACCCGGCGTTTCTGCGCGAAAAGGGTCTGCCGGTGCCTGCATGGCTGGACCGCGCTCCGCGGGCCATTCCCACGGTGTTTGAAGACGCATGACGCATTGGGCGTGCCTGCGCTTTGCCCGTTTTGGTGCCCTGACATGGGCGCTGGTGGTGGTCTTGGGTTTTTCGCTGCCTGTCTGTGCACAAACCGACCCTGACACCGCTGTTCGCCAGGTTGACGCATCTGGGGCGTTGTTGCCACGCAAGGCCCCAGATGCCGAAGTTGCCCAGATTGTAGAGCCGTTGGCGGCAACCTTGGATTATACCGCCTGGGAGGCCATGGCGGTGCGGGCGGAAAATGCCATTCAAGACCCCGGCAGAACGTCAGCCGCCCTTGATCAGGTTCGCGCGCAACTGGTCGATTGGCGTCAGGCGCATACCGGGGCGCAAAGTGCCAATTCGGCGCGTATCGCGACCTTGCGCACGCAGATTGATGCCCTTGGCCCCGCGCCCGCCGAAGGCAGTGCAGACACCGACGATATCGCCAAACGCCGGGCTGCGTTGACCGAACAGATGACGCGCCTGCAGGCCCCCGGCATTGCGGCAGACGAAGCCTATCAGCGCGCCGATGGGCTGATCCGTGAAATCGACCGGGTGCAGCGCGAACGCCAAGCCGATCAGTTGCTGCAACTTTGGCCGATGCCGATCAATCCGGCCAACTGGCCTGCGGCAGTGCGCGCGGCTTCGGGCACGGTGGTGCAGATCGGGCAGGAAACAGCCACGCAATGGCGCAAGCCCGGCGCACAGACAGCCCTTGCCGACAATTTGCCGGTGATTTTGGCGCTGTTGGTGCTGGCGGGCGGGATTTTATGGCGCGGCCGGCCTTGGATTGATCGGCTGACGTATAAGCTGCAAAACCGCGCGTCAGTGCGGGGCCAGCGGATATGGGCGTTTCTGGCATCGCTGGGCCAGATCATCGTGCCGGTTGTTGGTGTGATGCTGTTGTCGCTGGCGTTGGGGCTGACGGGGTTGTTCGGGGCGATTGGCGGCGCGGTTGTTGAAACCCTGCCCAATATCGGCCTTAGCCTGTTTGCCGCGGTGTGGCTGGGCGGGCGGCTGTTCCCGGTGGGGCCGCGCGCCGATGGGGCGTTGCAACTGGCCACCGATGACCGCGCCCAAGGCCGTATCCTGGCCAAAGCCTTTGGCCTTGTGCTGGGGCTGGAGGCCCTGCGCCGCGTCAGCCTTGCGCAACTTGAGATGCCCGAGGCGGCTGTGGCCGTTCTGGCGTTTCCGCTGATTTTGGTGGCGGGCGTTTTGCTGCTGCGCATGGGGCAATTCATGGCCCGGCAGGTAAATGCAGAACCCATGCCCGAAGACGGGCGTAGCTATGGCGTGCGTTTGGTGTCCGTGCTGTCGCGCGGGGCGATGGTGGTGGGCGTTGCGGGCCCGGTGCTGGCGGCCATAGGCTATGTATCGGCGGCGTCGGCGATGGTGTTTCCTGCCATCATGTCGCTGGGCTTGATCGGGCTGTTGTCGGTGCTGCAAAGGCTGGTCAGCGATATCTACGCGATGATCATGCGTCGCGAAGATCAGTCTGACGCCGATGCTTTGGTGCCGGTGCTGATCGGATTTGGCCTGACCCTTTGCACGATCCCGCTGTTTGCGCTGATCTGGGGCGCGCGCACCGCCGATCTGACGGAGTTATGGACGCGGTTCCGCGAAGGGTTTCAACTGGGCAATGCCCGCATTTCACCCACTGATTTTCTGTTCTTTGCCGTGGTGTTCGGCATCGGATACACCCTGACGCGGATGTTTCAGGGCGCGTTGAGATCCAGCATCCTGCCACGAACTGGCCTTGATCAGGGGGCGCAAAATGCCGTGGTGTCAGGCGTGGGCTATGTCGGTATTTTTCTGGCCGCCCTGATTGCGATCAACTCGGCCGGGATTGATTTGTCGGGGCTGGCGATTGTGGCAGGCGCGCTGTCGGTCGGTATTGGTTTTGGCTTGCAAAACATCGTGTCGAACTTTGTCTCGGGCATCATTTTGCTGATCGAACGCCCGGTATCCGAAGGGGATTGGATCGAGGTTGGCACCACCAGCGGCATCGTGAAGTCAATCTCGGTGCGATCCACCCGGATACAAACGTTTGACCGGTCCGATGTCATCGTGCCGAACTCTGATCTGATCGCCGGGCGGGTGACAAACTGGACGCGCTTTAACAGATCAGGCCGCATCATCGTGCCTGTGGCGGTGCCCTTTACCACCGACAGCCGCCGCGTTGAGGTGATTTTGCGTGAAATCGCCGAGGCGCAGCCCTTGGCCGTGCTGAACCCCGCGCCGATTGTCGCGTTGATGGGGTTTGGCGCGGAAACCATGAACTTTGAAATCCGGGTGATTTTGCGCGATGTGTATTTTCAAGTGCAGGTCAGGTCAGAAATCAACCATCAGATCGCCGAACGCTTTGCGGCAGAGGGTATTTTGCAATCCAATGCGCACCGCGATTATCTGCAACGCATGGCAGATGCCGCCGACGCAGAGGCGCTGGAGGCTGCCGAGGTTTTGGCCAATGAGCAGGCCGTAGCCGCATTCATGGGGCCAATGGTGGGGGAAACCTTGCCAAGAACCGCCCCTGTCAAACCCAAAGCCAAACCCAAAGCCCCTGTGCGCGCCAGCACTGGCAAGGAGCCGACCCTATGACCACCGATTTGCTGTTTATGGCCGACGCTTATCTGCGCGAAACCCAATCCACCGTGCTGGCCCATACCCCTGAAGGTGGCATTGTGGTGGATGCTTCGGTGTTTTACGCCACCAGCGGCGGGCAGCCGGGTGATTGTGGGCACATCAACTGGAAAGGTGGTCAGTTAAGCATTGCGACGGCGGTAAAAGTGGAAGGCGGGCTGATCGCCCTTGTGCCTGCCGAGCCGCTGTCCCTGCCGCCGGTCGGCACGCAAATTCATCAGCGGCTGGATTGGAACCGCCGCCACCGTCATATGCGGATGCACACGGCCCTGCATCTGCTGTCGGTGGTCATCCCGCTGCCAGTGACGGGCGGGCAGATCGGGGCCGATAAATCGCGGCTGGATTTTGATATGGTTGATCCGCCGCACGATGTGGCCGCGCTGAACGCCGCGCTGAATATGATGATCGAACGGGATTTGCAGGTGACAGAAACCTGGATCACCGATGCCGAAATGCTGGCCAATCCGGGGCTGATCAAAACCATGGCCGTGCGCCCGCCGATGGGGCAGGGCCGCGTGCGGCTGGTGCGGATCGGCACCGATGCTGTGCAGGTTGACGTGCAACCTTGTGGTGGCACCCATGTGGCCCGCACCGCCGAGATCGGCCATGTCGAGATTGGCCGGATTGAGAAAAAAGGCAAACAAAACCGACGGGTTAGCCTGCTGTTGGTGGATTAGACCCAACCCGATTTGCCCCCAAATCCCCGGTGTTGCGCGACAGCAAACAGGTTTTGGTGAAACGCTTTCCCCTCTTGCACCCTTGATCAAAGGCAGGCTAAACAGCGGCCAACGGATCGGTGGCCGAGTGGTCGAAGGCGCACGCCTGGAAAGTGTGTAGGCGGGGAACCGTCTCTAGGGTTCGAATCCCTATCGATCCGCCAATACCCCATTTTTTCTGATTTCGATGGATCGGCTTGAGTGGTCTTATTGCTCTATTTTACTGCGAAAAATTGCGATTTTTGATTGCGCTGGATTTCTTTCGATTATGCCCGTATCGTTTCCTTGAGTGGTATGGAATGTGGTATGAACAATGGCCCTTACAGGCAAGCTGACCAAGAAACTGGTGGAGAACCTTGGCGCCGGGCGGCATGGTGATGCGGGTGGCCTTTATCTGGTCGTCGATCCATCCGGGGCGCGTCGTTGGATTGTGCGGGTCGTTGTTAAGGGTCAGAAGAACCTGAAAGGGGCGCCGCTGCGAACTGACTTTGGTTTGGGTGGCGCGGATGTGGTGACGCTGAACCAAGCGCGCGAGCGGGCGCTGGAATATCGCCGCATGGCAAAGCAAGGTTTAAATCCTCGTTTCAATGCCAGCCGCGAGATACCTTGCTTTGAGGAAGTCGCGCGGCAAGTTCACATCGACCGGATGCCAACGTGGAAGAATGATAAGCACGGCGCGCAATGGATCAACACCTTGCGCGACTATGCCTTTCCGAAGATTGGCCGGATGCCGGTTGACAGCGTTGGCCAGCCAGAGGTCCTAATGTGTCTATCGCCGATATGGACCGAAAAACACGAAACTGCGCGACGTTTGGCGCAGCGGATCAAGATCGTGCTGGATGTGGCGAAGTCGAAAGGCTTTCGGTCGGGCGAAAATCCGGTAGTCGCGATCCAAGATGCCCAAGTGTTGCCGAAGGTGAAGGCCAAGCCTCAACACCATAACGCGATGGCGTGGCAGGACGTACCTGCTTTCTACGATGATCTAAAAGCCCGCGATGCGATGGCCGCAAAAGCGTTGATGTTTACCTGCCTGACGGGATCACGCACAGGCGAAGTTCTGGGGACGCAATGGGGCGAGATTGATCTTGAAGCCCGGCTTTGGACCTGCCCGGCGGTGCGGATGAAAGGTGGCGTGGTACATCGGGTGCCGCTGAGCGATGAAATGATGGCGATCATAGAGCCGTTGCGTGCGATGCAATCCGAATATGTCTTTGAGGGCCAAAAGCGGCATCAGCCATTATCGAACATGGCAATGCTGATGCTTTTGCGCCGGATGCAGGTTGAGAGCGTGACTGTGCATGGATTCAGGTCAACCTTCCGCGACTGGGCTTCCGAGATTGCTGATGTCGCTTATGAGGTTTCCGAAATGAGTCTGGCGCACAAGGTCGGATCGGCAGTCGAGCGCGCTTATGCCCGCTCGGACCTGTTGGAGAAAAGGCGTGCATTGATGGAGCAGTGGTCGAAATATGTGACGTCAGGCGTTTCTTCAGTTGGAGTTTGAAGAATGACTAATCCAAAAGAACGGCTGGTGGATTTCAAATTGCGCGCGGAGCCGCCATCGAAGTTGATGGCTCGGAAGATCGTTGAAAACCTGTCCAAAAATCAGGATCCTTTGGCCGGCGCGTTTACAAATATTTTGGATGGGTATGATGATCGAGGTTACACGCCGAGCCTAGCGCAAATAGAGACATGGGCTCTTAGCGAGGTTAAAGCTATGACTGATACTTTTGCCGCGCTGCATCGAGACAACGCCGATGCGTCTGGCGATATCAATCTTACAGAAATACTTTCAAAAATTGCCGGCGACGACGGGCCAAATAGTATGGATGTGCTCGTCGAATCTTTAGCGAAAACGTTCTCTTGGATGGACACTCCTTTTTTTCGGGGTGGTTCGCCATTGGACGCCCATTGGCATGGTGTCCAGATAAATTCTGCAATGTTGCAGTCTGCCAATAGGTCCGGCAAGATAGTCGACACATTGGATGATCTGCTACAATTTGCGCTTGAATCTCGCATCCACGGAGCTACCGAGTTCGCAGGAGGATTCACAGAAGATCCCGAAGTATTCAAGCGTTCTTTTGACGAGAAACAGCGACAAATTAAGTCCGCCTTAGAGGAGCTAAGCGCAATCAAAGATTTTGCTGCCAAAGTTGGTTTCCTTTTTCGTGATGCCTGGTGGCTGGACGAGCATAGCGATGCAGCTTTAAAGGGTTACCTAGCGAAAGAGACCGCCGTAAAGGCTGGCACCGCTGGCGGTAAAGCGTCTTCGACAGCACGCGCGAAGCGAATTGAGGCTTTCTTGCCGGTTCACGCTAGGATGATGAGCCGAAACCCAATTCTCATTGATGATTCTCCCGAAGAACTCGCCATTCGAGCTATGAAAATTGCCAAAAAGGCCAACCCCGGTCTCTTCGAAAAGACAAGTAGCAAAACCGCTATCGAATACTGGGAATACATCAGATCTGACGCAGATCTTTGGAAGCGATACCAAGAAAAAATAAAATATTTCAAATAGTTAATAGAATATCGCTTAAGCAACATGCCTAACATCGTATCTCGCTTAGGGGCAAGGCTGCGCTGTTTCTGGGCGAGAAATTTTATGATTATTGAGTGTCATCAGATCAAACCGGAACCGAGTGACACATGACAAACCTCTTCGAAAATGACCGCAGCTACATCCTGGGCGACTCTGAACTCGAAGTGATCGGGGATCGCGACAAACTTGCCCAATGGCGCCACAAGGGCATTGGGCCGGCCTTTTACCGCCTCGGCCGAAAGATCATTTACCGCGGCGGTGATCTGAACACTTGGGCAAATGCCCACCGCGTGGAACCCGGTAATGGGTAACTTTGGCTGCATCCGTATGCAAATGCCTGCCCATGTCCGTTTGACACCCCCGCAAGGCTGATACCTCCGAAGCGGCGTTCCCTTGGCTGGCATTCGATATCCCTCTCCCTCACGCCCCAAAAGCACCCGCCCAATACCTTCCTTGGGCGGATCCTGTCTTGTCACGCCGAAACTTCACCAGCGGAGTTTACCATGCAACTGACTCTTTCCTTTGAAACGACGGATTTACGGAAAAACATCCTCGCGGAATCACGCACGACTCTTTCGCCGTATGTCCACAAATCAGCGCCCCGGATGGTCACCGCCGATCTGCCCTTCGGTACACAAGCCTGCTTCCTCGCCGCCGCCGAAACCGCCTCTTCGCTCGGCACGCCGCTCAACGTCCTGCTGACAATCCGCTGGAGAAGCCTGTTCAGTGACAATGACGTCAACCCACTGCGTCCTTACCCAACGCCTCAACGCATCGACCGCCTCGTCGAACATTTGCGGAAATGGCTCGTCCGCAATGGTGCGCCGCCATTCTACATCTGGGTCAGGGAAAATGCCGACAGCGTCGGCGAGCATTGGCACGTCGCGTTCCATTTCCCCAAAAGCCGCCAGAAGCATTTGGCGCATTACATCGCGAAATTGACCGGCGAGGCGATCCATCGGAGCCGCCAACAGTTTGCGATTACAGAGGGGGAGTTTGCGCGGGGAGAGTTGGGTTCGTGGCATTTGACGCGGGACACGCGGCCAGAACGCGGCGGCTATTATCTCGCTGCCTATCTCGGCAAGGGGGAGCCCTCACAGCGCTTCTTTCGCGGCAAGCTTGTGGACAACGAAAAGAAGCCAGTGCGCGGCATGAGCTATGGTGGCACATACAAGGACGGCAAGTACGACATCACTCAAGGTTCGATCGATGGCACAGCCCGCCGCCGCGATCGCTTTTTCATCGCAAATGACCTGAAGCGTGTGGCGGGCCTCTCGCCGAAGAAGAAAACCTAAGTTGGCCCCAGAAACCCTCCAGGTTCTCAGCAAATCCGACATACCCACCGCGATAACGTTGGAAGTCTGGCGCCCATTTGGCGGTCTGCATTGCCGGATCTGCACCCTCGTTATAGCAGCGCTCGTGACGGGTAAAACTAACAAATCAATCAAGGGGGCGAAGGGCCAAACGATGAACCTTCAGCGCGACAATTTCACCGATAACCAGCAGATAGAGCATGTCTATTGCGGTAATTGGTCTGGATAACTCAAAGTATCTGCAGTTTTTCTACCAAACTTCAGTCAGATCCCGGGTCTATTGTGGCTCCTCTCATGGGCTCTTACACACACCTTGACAAAAGTTGACATTCGCCGTGAAGCCTAAATGGATTAGTCAGATCTACGCTCAAGCTCTTTTGGAAAGGGAAGCGCAGGCCCGCCGCGATGCGGAGGAAGATGCCTATCGATCTTGCCCGGCGACCGCGCATTTGCATGAGAACTTTCATCTTACCTGCACCGAGTGCCTTGGCAAACTCTGCGCGAAAATGGTTCGGCGTGGTCTAAACGATGACGGAAAAGCCCTGCCTTATCAGCATCGACCAATCTGCGCAGCGCTCACTCGCATTGGTGCGATTTGCGCAAATCGCGTCATTCCGGGTAAAACCAAATGCCACATGCACGGTGGGAAATCTACCGGTCCAAAAACTCCTGAGGGCAAGGCCAAAATTGCTGCCGCACAGCGGCTCCGTTGGGCGAAGTATCGCGCGAAGGATGCAAAAGATTAAGCTGGGGCATCGCTGCGCGTCAAATGGATTGCCCGTGGCGAACTATGCGCATCGGGCTTTGCAGATAAAGATGACTAATATATCCAACTCGACCATATGGAACTATGAGCCAGCTTTGTGATCCTTCATCGGCACCTTAGCCTTGGCGATTTTCTTCAGACGTTCGTTGAACTCTCCGCCGAGCGACTTTATCGCATCGAGGGCATTCGCCGGTTGCTTTTGCCCGGGCCGTCAGCGATCCCGGAGACGGCCACTCCCCCCCGCTCAAGGCCGGCGGTGGCTGTTCGGCAAGCGATAGCGCGCAGTCTGAGCTGCACGCATCGTCACTCCTCAAAGTCACGGCTTGATCTGGTCACAAAGCAAATTCCCAGCAAGCCTCGTCAAATCTCCGAAAGTTTGACCTTTTTTAGTTTGAATGGTCTGTTCGCTCCCGAAGCCAATAACCCAGCTCGTGGTCTTTGGCTGCAGGGTAACGGTCACTTGATTTGATATCCCACCAGCGACCAGTGTTTGCATGCCAAACAGCAGATCAACACTTTTGCCGTCCTCACCGGTGACATTTCTTAGCGCCAACTCGAAGGTGATCGGTTCATTCTTGAGGGTATTTTTCAAGGTGAGCAGGGCGCTTGCCTCGGAGGTCTTTTCACATTCGACCTCGGATCAAGAAAGAAAAATATCCCACCAAATTATCCTGCATTCGTCCGCCGTTGCCGGGCTGGAAAGAGCCATAACGACCAAAGTTGTCAAAATGCAGCGCATATTCGAAAGCTCCAAATCAATCAGTTGAGTGCATGCAGCCTGCGCAGGCCCATGCGGACATTTAGCCAATCGTGGTCGCGGATACGACGGGCGGACAGGGGAGTGTCGCAGCTGTCTCGGTCGGAAGCATCAGCAATCTGCAACACGATTTTTTCGGTTCGTTCCAAATTTGTGAACGAGCCTGCCAATGGACCGGCATGACAGTGCCGGCACATGGGGCCTGTACGGCTCGCTCCTGGCAGTGAGAGGCACGTTCTTAGCCGCCATCGCGGCCTAAAGGCGTCAGAAACATCTCGGGATGCCTCAGTGTCGTCTAGGTCCCGATGCAGTAAGGACGCTAGTTCGGTGCTCCCAGGACCTAACCCAACCCAGTCGATGGACAGTGTCATATTTTGTCTTTTCCATCCCCTTGCCTGGCGATTACCTCATTGCACATTATCTCCAGCAGAGACGACAGCGACCGCGCGTCTTTGCGGGCAATATCCTCCATCGCCATCTTGGTAGCGGGTGGAAGTCGAAAGGAGACCGGGAGCGTTTTGATTGACATGTTCTCATCCGTAGTTAAACGTAGTTAATTGCAAGTGCGTAACTACACATAACTACGACTATGGTGCAACTTAAATCTGCGCAACAACAAAAACATCCAAGGCCAAGACAACGGTCTTAAGTCACGATTTCGACGACCTCCGCAGCTTTCAGAGCGTTGAGCCGGCCGATTAGATGTTAACAGTTTGACTAGGCGAGGTCATATCCGATGCACGGGGATCGACGGCGTTCAGGCCTCAATCAATAAGGCTACGACCGCCCAGTTTCAGGCCTCGGTGTCGGGCCCTGCGAAGATGGCGTTGTTATAGTTCAGAACTGGAATTTGCCACGGAACTGAGAGTAAATGCGGATCTTGCGGCGATGTTGGTGCAAAAGGCGGTCTGGTCGGAGGCCTGCATCTCGCGACCGCTGGTGCTGCACGCCGACAATGGGAGCCCAATGAAAGGCGCGACGATGAAGGTGACGCTGGAAAAACTGGGCATCATGGCGTCCTACAGCCGCCCGCGGGTCAGCAACGACAACCCATTCTCCGAGGCGCTGTTCCGCACCTGCAAGTATCGCCCGGACTGGCCAACCAAGGGCTTCGCGGCAAAAGCCGAGGCGCAGGCTTGGGTGAAATCCTTCGCCAGCTGGTATAACGGCGAGCACCTTCACAGCGCCATCCGCTTCGTCACACCCAGCATGCGCCACGCAGGGCTTGACCGCGATGCCCTCGCAAACCGGGCCTTGCTCTATGCAAATGCCCGCACACAAAAGCCGGAACGGTGGTCAGGAAAAACCCGCAACTGGCAACCCGCCGGACCCGTCTGGCTGAACCCCGAACGCGACACCAGCGCCTCCGAAATCAGAGACGCCGCATGAAATCGGCGGACAACTTGTTTGACAAACACCGGGTGTCTGCAGTCGCGCAAGCGCCCGGAGTCGGGCGGAACCATCCGCGAATCCCTGCCGTGCTGGCGCGCCGGCCTTGTTTTTCAGTGTGCCGGACGGACTCGTATTGCCGCTTTCGTTGAGTTGGGGTCTGGATCGCGGTCATGGGCCACATAGGGGCAGACATCCGCTTTGTCCGCATAGCGGCCCCCGGAGCTTCATCCCAGCAGCAGAAGGCAGACGATAGGCAGGCAGGGAACCTTATGTCAGGTGGGGAACACTAGAAATGGGAGGTCCGCCATTTCATGCATCGGGGAATTTCTCGGCGGCCAGCGGTCCTTCGATCTTTAGAACGCGGTAACCGCTGACATTGTAGATGTCATAGGCGTTCACTTCCTTGAGTTTGGCCATGTATTCGGCCACGTCCCTCTTTTTGTTGCCTTTATCAGCAGACATCCAGTCCTCCGCAGTCGACCACGGGTTCGGAACCATGATTGTTTTTTCACCCTCAAGTTGGATTTTATAGAGCGAGGAGCTGGATGTCACCAAACCGAGGTTAAAGGTGCCCGCGAGCCCCCTATTGGGCAAGAACTCCTTCACTTCCGAAACTGACTTTAACGCGGTATGTTCACGCCATGCTTTCTTGCAGTCTGTTGCATCAGTCTGCGTGGCAATATGACAAACGCGCAAGTTCGACTCCTTGTAAACGGCCATCCAGCACCCGGTGAACATGCCACTAAGCACGTCTTTGCCTTCAAGGTTCGCGTAATTAATCTTTCCTCCGACCCAAGGCAGCCAGCGAAAGCTGATTTCGTCATGCTCTATGGTCGCGACAATCTTATCTTTCAATATTATCCGTTTCTTGATCCGTTCGCGAACTCTCTTCACTTTGATCTTGGCGTCGACGACGCCGACGCTCACCAAGCCAGGATCACCTCCGCTTGTCCCCGTCCGGAAGTCGAAACCGTAGAGAAGGTCACCAACGATAAGTTGATTTTCCAGAGCCATCGATTTTTTCCCTTGTCTGGACCGACATTCCCCAAGTGGCCTGCCCGTTGAGGGATGATCGCGAAAATCCGCCGCCGAGCAAGCGTTTTTCGCCCTGTGCGGTGTCTGCAGTCGTGCAAACGCTCGAATGTGGGCGGATCACGCCGCGAACCCGCGTTTTCCGTGCCCGGCAACGACGTTCTTCAGCGCGGCGGACAGACCTGTCGTGCCGCTTTCGTTCAGTTTGGGTCGGGATCGCGGTCATGCGCATAGCGGTGGTGCCCTCAATCGATGGATAGCGGCAAGGATGGCGCGCACCATCGGGCCGGTGACCGCAACTTCGGCCAGCTGGAAGGTGATGGCGCGGGCGTGGCGCACGACGCGGGCGCCGATCTTGATCAGTTTGAGTTGCAGGCTGGTCAGCGACCAGTCGGCCATCGCTTCCGGCAGTTCGATGCAACGCAGGAAGGTGGCCAGGTTGTAGGCCAACGCATGCAGTTGCAGCCGGACCTCGTTGTCGCGGAACCGCTTGCAGCACAGCCGGGTCCAGTGGAAGGCGTATTTGCCCTCCTTGATGTGCTGCTCGGCGGTGCCGCGCTGGTTATAGAACCGCGCCACCCAATCCGGCTCCATCGGCAGGTTGGTGACGATGAAGCCGACTTTGGGGAATAGCTCGCCCGGGTGCCATTCGATCTTGGCGATGACGCGGCGCGGCTTTTCCCAGGACGCCGCCTGATACTCGAAGTCCTCGTAGAAGCGTTTGACCTTGGTCAGCGAAGGCCGCCCCACGGGGCGCGTAAGCCGATGCGCGATCTTCTCGCGCAGGACGTTGTTGGCGGGCAATCGGATGGCGTAGAAATAGCCCGCTTCTTCCAGCCGCGCATAGAGCGCGGGGATCGCATAGGCAGCGTCCGCCCGAAAGAAGCGGCCCCCAAGGTCGCGGGTCGCATAGCGGGCGATCGCCGGATCAAGGACGTCCCGCCAGCCATCGGCGCTGTGGACGTTGCCGTGACGCAAGGCGCAGTGTTCAAGCATACCGAATTGGTTGAACACGAAGAGCGGATGATAGCATTTGCAGTCAAAGTGCCCGTTCCAAGCCGTGCCCTCTTGCTCGCCATGGGTCGGGCTGACCGAGCTGTCCATGTCCAGTGTGATATACTTAAGACCGTTGCGGTCATGAAACCGGTCGATCCACTGGCCGTTAAGATCGGCCAGCGCCGCCCGGTTCTCGGGTGTGGGCAGCGTCTCGGTCTCGAACCGCCCCATCTGCGAGGCTGAGGCTGCTTGCGCGTCGACAGCACGGCCACCAACGACTTGACGCATGACCGGATCGAGGGCCAGCCGGTCGGCATCGTTGACGTCCTCGTATCCTGCCAAGCGCCCGAAGACCGATTGCCGGAAAAGCCCGTCGAGCCGGTGGACGGTGTTCTTGCCGCGACGGGTAGCTTTCTTGCCGCGCTGGCGGCTTCTGGAGGAGGCTTGGGTCGATCCGTCTGTCAATCGGCGCGCAAAATTAACCCTATCGCCGTCCATGTCTGGATGCCCCGTTGATGCAATAAGTTTTTTGACCTTCTTCTTCTGAGCATCTGATCGGGTGCGCTCATTTGGCTGGCCTTATGGTGCGGTTTTCACATGCCGCTGGCCGGTATGGTGATGCGCAGGTCGGGTCCAGATCAAAATTCCGAGCTCTTGGCTTTTTGGACGCCCCTGGTCCCCACACCGATCTGATCGATCATTTGCCGATGCTGGTCGCTTTCCTTCTCAATCCGCAACTTTCCAGCTATCCGCGCCATGATCGTGGCCGCTGCCACCGATATACCGTAGCGATGCCGGGGCTTGCAGTTGGGGCAGCGGTTGGGGCGGGGATAAGTAGTTCGAAGTATTCAGCACAAACGGCGGGTCGAGAGCAGACCTGCAGATTTTGCATGTGCTTAGCGGTGGGCCGCCAATCCGTTGCGGCACGCCATGTTGCCCTTAAGCTCATTGACATTGGGCAACATCTTGCGGGTATCTTTCAGCTCTGACGCGGGAGTGTAAGCAGCTATGAAATTTGATGTCCTTGGTAGAATAAATAATATGCGGCTTCCTGACGGGAAGACAGCAGTTCTATATTCGGTTTACGAAGCCGTCAGCAACTCAATCCACGCGATCAATGATCGTTACACCGAAAAGCTAGCCGCCGAAAAAGGCAGCGTGAATGTTGAGATCGCTGTGGATTCTGCTGGCGACATTTCTTCGATATCCGTTACCGACAACGGCGTAGGGTTCAACACTGCAAACCTTGACTCGTTTGAAACAAGCGACAGTCGTTTCAAATACGCCAGAGGTGGCAAGGGGGTGGGACGCTTTATCTGGATCAAGCTCTTTGAAAACATACGCGTCGAAAGTGTCTACGACGACGACGGCATCAAACGATTGGTTTCCTTTCGCTTTGCCCCTGAGGAAATTGACTCGATCCGCGAAAAAAAAGTGACACCGGCTCCGGAGCGTTCGATTGGCACAACAATAACACTTTCGGACCTACGTGCCGATCAGAAAGGACGAGTCAGATTCACCTCTTACCTAAAAGACTTGGCGCTCCACTTCTTCCCGCAGTACATTTCGGGGACACTACCTTCGATCAGCATCACCTATAAAGGCGACGTTTCGAGCCTAAATGACTATATTTGCGCTCAGATATCGTCACCAGTACGCAGGACACAGCTGGTCGACTTCGGTGATGGCGCTACCGAGCTTGTCGTAGATCACCTATTTGTCGACGCTTCTATTTCTACCGGACTGAGGAACTCATATTTATTGACAGCTCACGGACGTCTTGTTGGTGATCCCGTGTCAATCGAAAGAAAATACTCACTTAAAGAGTTGGAAAATGGCAAGGCGTATGTCGCAGTTGTAAGTTCGAGCTTTCTCGATGAGCGCGTCGATCAGGAACGGCTCGGCTTCAAGTTTACTGCCGAACAAAAGGAGATTCTGGAGGATGAGGTTCTCCGTGCTGCTGAGGATTTTCTTTCTGATCACATCGCGGGTCTCAGGACGCGCCAAAAGGGCACTGTCAGTAACCTTCTCAAGGAGCATCCTCAGTTACGGTCTCAAATTACCAATCTCGACGAATATGTAGCCTCGATTTCACCGAGCATGGACGACGAACAAATCGCTCAAAATCTTTTCGTTTTGCTTTACCGCGATGAAAAAGACCTGCGGAAGCGAATTGCTCATCTCGATCAGCTCGCGAGCCTAGGACCTGAAATCCGTGAAAAAGCTGAAGAAACACTCCGCGAAATCTCAAATCAGGAGAAACTCAGATTGGCAGAGCTCGTCGTTAAACGTCATCAGATATTGCAGTTGGCCAATTTGCTTCTCAAATACGATGACGCGCAGGAGGAATCCTACCACTATGAGCGTGTCATACATGAGTTGATCTGCCCTATGGGCGAAATGTACCGGTCTGGGGAGTATTCTGACCACAACCTCTGGATGCTCGACGACTCATTTGGCTCCTACGAGTTCTTTGCTTCGGATAAGACGATAAAGTCGCTCACCCCCGACTCGAAGTCGACGAAAGAGCCCGATCTGGTATTCTTTAATCCACTAGGTTTTCGACGGGAAGGGACCAATGATCCGGTCGCAATTGTAGAGTTCAAGAGGCCGGGTGATGAGCGGATGAGCCAAGATCCGGTCAATCAAGTGCTGAATTACGTGGATCTCCTAAGAAACAAGACTGTCCGCGATGTTGATGGGACGGTCGTAACTAGCATCGACGAACAGACGCCTTTCGACTGCATTATTGTTTGTGACCTTACGGCCCCAACCCGACGATCACTGGAGCGTTCTATCGCACAAAACCCTACTCCTGATGGTGAGGGTTATTATGGTTGGTCGATCCCGCATAAGGCGCGTATCCGCGTAATGTCTTATGCCAAGATGCTGCGAGATGCCGAAGTCAGGAACAACGCGTTCTTCGAGCAGCTTGGACTGGGCAGTCCTTCTGCGGCGGCCA
Source organism: Cypionkella sp. (assembly GCA_031384605.1). GTDB lineage: Bacteria > Pseudomonadota > Alphaproteobacteria > Rhodobacterales > Rhodobacteraceae > JANNAT01. Next base: position 623 of record JANNAT010000061.1, on the reverse strand, counting down.
AGAGACGTTCGGCAAAAGCCCGCGAGCGGAGAAAGGTGGAAGACCCAAGCGGCTCAGCCGACAAACAACACGTGCTTGGATTGCACGAAAAGTGATTAAGGTGATGTGGTGTGAAGGGGGAGTTTCTTTCATTGGCCATAAACGTAAGCGGCGATCCATAATTTTACGTGCCCTTCGCGACACAGCATTGATTCGGAAAGTGGGACTGTTACCAGAAATCGATGGCTTGATCACCAGCGGCACAAATGCCGGGGCCACATCGATGGGCACCACCAGTTCCCCTTTACTCGGTTGACCGCGCCATCTCGAAAGGTGCCGAGTATTCAACCCATACTTCGCCGCAACATCGCAGACCCGCGTGCCGGGCTGAAAACTATCCGCTACGATCCGCGCCTTGAGATCATCCGGCCATCGCCGCCGCCCGGTCGGGCCGTCGAGGACCTCGATCCGCGACACTCCCTTCAACCCGCGCACCTCCATCCCGGAACGTGTCAACGACTTTGAGACAATTGGTTTTTGAGTTTAGGCTTGGGCTGGCTCCGTTTTCTTGGGCGAGTTGATCCAGACAGCAGTCGGGATTTGGGGTGGTTTGGGACGCTGACGGACGAATCTCTCTGGGGTGC
>JANNAT010000052.1:0-3494 GCA_031384605.1 Cypionkella sp. | reverse complement strand
GTGGTGCCAAACGCAGCGCACAGCGCCTTCAGGTCATCGCGCGTTGGCTTGGCCGCTGCCAGCCCGCGCAAAAGCGGAATGCAATCAGGCGCGCGGTGGCCTGCAAGATAGCCGACCAGCGGCCAAAACGCATCGTCGATGCCATCCGGCAGGTCCACATCGACAATGCGGCGGGCTTGGCGCGGGCCGTCCAGATAGACCCCGGCCAGCGGGGCACGGCCCGTCAGGGCGATGCACAGATCCAGAAAATCCGGATGCTTGGCGGTGCGCGCGCCCAAAACCGTATTGGCAAAAATCACCGCATTGGATTCCGCCCAAGCGATGTTTTCGCCAAGCGCGGGCGCGGTCTCCAACAGATAGGGCGAGCAGGTAAAGCTGGGGCGGCACCCCATCCGCACATAGGCGTCTGCCAGACGTGCGGCGGGCAGCCCGAACGATGGAGGAACACCTTGGGCCTGCCAGTTCGCCCGGTCAACCGAGATGGCGTTCATTGTGGTGGGCACGCAAACCTGCGCGCCCATATCGGCCATTTTCTCGGCAAAGGTCAGATTGGCCGGGCTGGCGTAAATGCAGCCGTCGATATGGGCTTGGGTCACGCTGGTCAGCCGCAACGCGCCTTGATTGGCCGCCATGGCGCAGATGATGCGCATGGCTTGCTGCACGGCGGGGCCGTTGTCGCCCGCAAGCATGGCGTGGTCGGTGGGCGTCAGATCAAGCGCCGCCACGGCCGGGGGGGTGATGGGAATAGTCAGATCACCTGCCGTGATGGTCGTGGCCTCAATGCGCGCGGACTTGGCCGCTGACAGGGCGCGAAAAGCCTCTGCCGACAGCCGCAATACGGGCAGGTTGCGCCCGAACATTTCCGCCGCGATCAGCGCGCCAAGGGTAAGCACATCTTCATCGTCGCAAAAGATCAACGCCGCCGGACCGCGCCCGGTAAGGGCCAGATCCAGCAGCACGCCCGACCCGGTGCAAGACCCCCGGCTGGACGGCATCAGCAGAACGGCCCCGGTGATACTGCGCCCATGCAACGGATGATGCACGTCAATGATCAGGCCGGTGGCCGGATCAACGCCGCCCCAGAAACTTAGCGCCTCATTTGTGGCAATGATCGCGCCGTTCGCGGTGCCGCCAAGGATACTGCGCGCCATTGGTGTTAGGGTCATGTCACTACAAATCCATGTGCAAAAGGATCACGGTCGTCGATAAAGATGGTATTGTATCCGGTCATCCGCGCCCAGCCTGCGATAGACGGAATAATTGCCGCACGGCCCGCCACTTGGGCTGCCGCCTCTACCCGGCCATGGAACAGCGACCCGATGATGGATTCGTGGATGAAGTCATCCCCCACAGCCAGTTTGCCGCGGGCCACCAATTGCGCCATGCGCGCCGATGTGCCGGTGCCGCAGGGGGATCTGTCTATCGCCTTATCGCCGTAAAACACCGCGTTTCGGGCATGGGCGGCTGCGTTGATGGGTTTGCCCGTCCATAGGATATGCGACAATCCGTTGATGGCGGGGTGGTCGGGGTGGGTAAAGTCATATTTCGCGTTCAGCGCTGCGCGCAAGCGCGGCGAATACCCGATCAGCGCGCCTGCACTAAAATCCGCCATATCGCGGAAATTCTTTTGCGGCTCGACAATGGCATAGAAATTGCCACCGTAGGCCACGTCTGCGACCACCTCACCTAGGCCGTCAACCTCTGCCGTCAGCCCTTCGGCAAACAGAAAACTTGGCACGTTGGTCAGCCGCACTTCTTCGACAAAGCGGCCTTCCTGGCGGTAGGTGATATCCACCTTGCCCGCAGGCGTGTCGATGGAAAGCTGACCCGGCACACGTGGGGTGATCAGGCCGTTTTCGATGGCCATGGTTATGGTGCCAATCGTGCCATGGCCGCACATCGGCAAACAGCCCGAGGTTTCGATAAACAAAACCCCCGCCTCGCAATCGGGGCGGGTGGGCGGATACAGGATAGTACCAGACATCATATCATGGCCGCGCGGCTCGAACATCAGGCCGGTGCGGATCCAGTCAAATTCCGCCAGAAAATGCGCGCGCCGTTCCAGCATGGTGGCCCCTTGCAACAGCGGCCCGCCGCCCGACACCAGCCGCACCGGATTGCCGCAGGTATGCCCGTCGATGCAGGAAAATGTGTGGGTTGCCATGGTCAGAACCTTTGCGGCGAAAACGGGGTCAGGTCGATTGCGGGCGTTTGGCCTGTCAGCAAATCTGCAACCAGCCTTGCGGTGCCAGTGGATTGGGTCAGGCCAAGGTGGCCGTGGCCAAAAGCATAGATCACCCGGTTGGTGTCGCGCGCGGGGCCAATCGCGGGCAGACTGTCGGGCAAGGATGGGCGAAACCCCATCCACTGGGTGCCGCCTGTGGTTTTCAGCCCCGGCAAAAACCGCTGCGCCATGGTCAGCATCGCCTCCGCGCGTTTGTAATTCGGTGGCAGGTCTAACCCGCCCAGTTCCACCGCGCCCCCAACCCGAATGCCGCATGAGAGGGACGAGATAACAAACCCATGGCCGCCAAACGTAATCTGCATGCGCAGATCAAACGCCCCCGGTGGCAAGGTGGTGTTATAGCCGCGTTCGGTTTCCAGTGGGATTGCCTCGCCCAAGCTTTGCGCGATGCGGTGCGAAAACGCCCCCGCCGCCAGCACAACTTTGTCGGCGCGGTGGGTGATGCCATCGGTGGTCAGCACGTCAACCCCGTCTGGCCCCGGCTTCAACGCGATGACGTTGCCGTGGCGCAGATCGCCGCCGTTGGCTTTGAAATGTTCCGCCAAGGCAAGTATATATACCTTGGGGTCAGCGATCGAATACCACCCCGGCGTAAAGGTGCCGTGGGTAAAGCGGGGGGACAATCCTGGTTGAATATCAGCCATTTCATGCGCCGACATGTGTATAAATTCAATGCCATGACTGGCACGCGCAGTCCAGCCCGGCAGGGAGGCGGTAAATTCGGCAGCGCCTTCATACACCTGCAGATTGCCCTGCTTGCGCAGCATATGCGCGGTGCCGGTGGCGGCCAGAAACGGTTCCAGCGATGCTTTGGACACATCCATCAGGGCGGTTTGCGCAGTGGTGGACCGGGCCACGCGGGCGGGACGGCTGGCGCGCCAGAACCGATACATCCACGGTGCTATTTTCAACGCATAGGACGGGGGCACTGACAGCGGCCCCAGCGGATCAAGCAACCATTTCGGGGCTTTGCGGATGATTCCGGGGCTGGCCAGTGGCAGGATATCGGTAAACGCAAACGCGCCCGCATTGCCAGCCGATGCGCCCGCAGCGGGCCCTTCGCGGTCCATCACGCACACCGAAAGGCCCCGCGCCTGCGCCGCGATGGCCGCTGACAGCCCGATCACGCCTGCACCAATCACGATAACCTGCACAGGCATCCCTACCGAACGCCCAACAGGAATTTCTGCGTTTCAGGGTTTTGCGGGTTGCCAAAAATCTGATCAGGGCTGCCAATTTCGGCCACAAC
>JANNAT010000126.1:0-4860 GCA_031384605.1 Cypionkella sp. | reverse complement strand
GCACGAACCAAACTGGTAACTTCCAACCGCCATTGTGAAGAGCTTCCGTTCTCATCAAACATGCTCTCATATTGCTTGGAGGGCCACCATTTCAGGCCATGATCGATGAGGGCCTTTTCTGGGATAGCAAGATTAGTCGATTTCGGCAGATAGCGGGCCGCGATCTGGTTCGTAAACCGAACGCTACCATCGGAAGCTGGCTCCGCTTGGCGCTGCTTTAGTGAAGCCTCTAGATTGACGCGAATGAATTCGGCACCAAAAGCTGGGTCGAGAGGCGGCGCATAAACGAGAGTCATCTTGGCGCGACCCGAACACCGTCCGCCCGCGACCAGGCTCTGCGGCCAAGTGAAGGGAAACCGAAGGATGACGGGCTTCTTTTCGCCAATACTGAGGCGGCTTTGGAACAGTAGTGTAATCTGGTTATCATCTGTTTCCAGCATGGTGCTGACGGCCTGAGGCTTGCCAAAGCCAGCAAATTGCCGACCGATATCTTTTAGCCCGCGTTTTGTCAGCGGCTCGGGCATGGTAGTGTGATGCAGCAACATTGCACGAAGGGCCTCCACAGAGAGGCCGCCCTCGGTAGCGACGTCAAGACCTGCAAGCGTTCGGGCGACGAGTGGTGCGGCGAAACTCGTGCCGACGACGTCTCGCTTGGTACCGATGGAGGAAAGCGATGATAATCCCGTTGGCGTTCCGGGCCCACTCCCACCGGTCCCGCCATAAAAAGCGACATCGGGTTTGACGCCCACCTGAAGTCCCGGCCCGCGCGTTGTGTAAACGGTGGGCGCATCTGCAATCTGATGGGTCCCGGGTGGGTTCAGGGCGCCCACCGAGATGGATCTGACGCTCTCGGCAGGTTTAAAAATTGTGTCTGGCGATGTTCGTGACGCGAAATAGTTGACGACGTCGACGGGACGTTTCTGCCATGGGGAACGTGACTGAGACGGAAGCAAATTCCCGGCCGAGTTAACGAAGATCACGCCATAGGTGTCGGCGATCTGATCGAGTCTGGAGGCGTAGATGCTGTATCGGTGCCGATCAACTGGTGCGACCGCATTGATCGAAAGGTTGAATATCCTGACGCCCCGTTCACTTCTGGCTTCCGCTACAGCTTGCTCGATCTCCTCCAGAAAATCAGAGAAACCCCTTGGATATCGGGCCATGAACGATCCACTCGGATAGAGCGGGATATCAAAAAGGAGGCAGCCATTTGCCTCGGGAGCGACAGCGGGGCTGTTGAGGGTCTGACCGATCGTCAGCAACCCGGCGACGTTGGTCCCGTGAGCTGTGTCATACTCCCCGGGCGAAAGATAATCGAAACGGCCGACTACCCAAGCGTCAAGGACTGACCCGACACCCGAGTCGATAACACCGACGACTGGGTAGATCGACTGATCCTGTCGAGCAGGGACTGAAACTGGCGTGGCTTCCTCATCCGATCTCGGGCTTGAACGGTCGTCAGTAAGCTCGAGCAGAACTGGCGGCAAGATTGCGCGCACCAGTGGATGGTTCTGCAGGGCGGTGAGGGCCGCCTCATTTCTCTCCGGATTGCGGTCCATGGAATATGCGCTGAGGGCAACTCTTGTATCGCTTCCTGCAACTCCCGCCCGGTTGTCGATCAATGCTTCTTCTGGCTGTGTGGTCAGTTGAACCTCGAGGACAGGCGTTCGCCCAACCTCAAAAGCGAGAAAGCTTCGTGCGCCCATGCCCAGCGACAATAACAACTGTTCGAGCGATCGCCGAAGCGCAATCCTGCCCAGCGGATCATCTGCGATAACCCTATCAGACGGTGTCTCGAAAAGCTCAATCTGATATCCGGAAACTGCCCGAGGGTCGGCAAGGGCCGCGAGCGCGGCCGAGGTTGAGAACGCTCGCTTTTGTTCTGGAGGTGCTATTGCAATGGATTCGATCGCGCCGACTTCGGCACGTGCTGTAGAGGGGGCCTTATAGGGCACACCGTCTATGCGCCGAATTTTGATCTCAACGGTTGCCTCTGCCTCCTCAATGCGCTGCCGCAATGCTCGCAGGTAAATCAAAGGCGCTCGGAAATACAGCGTTCCAACGGCATCAGCTCCGACGCATGGGAACTGATCTGGCTTAAATAGCCTCCACACAGGGCGGTACGATTTTGCAAGTGCTTCGTTGCGCATTTGGACCTTGAGATACGCAGCCGGGCCGTAGGAACTATTTCGAATTTCGTTGATCACGCGGTCGATTGCAGCCAGGAGCGATGCCTGGTGCGCAACGAACGCCCGGTCGGCGCCGTCGAAAAAGTCTTTGTTCCGGGGCGGCTGGCCCGGGTCTGGCGCTTGATGGAAATCGCGGTCATTCAGAATGATCTGGACTGGATTATTGGGCATGCGAAACCTCCATCAGCGGTAAGTGTCGTTTCGACTTCTTAAGATCACTAACTCTTGACTGCCCGTATCCGGTCGCCTCGCCTATTTCGGTTTGCTTGAGCGCAAGCGCGCTATCGTTGGCGATCAAGCTTACGAAAGCCTCCTGATCTGCGCCGAGGATGCGAGCGGGCACATGGTCATGGTGCGGCGTACGGGCGAACACACTACTCAAGGCACGGAACAGCCCGGGTCCGTCGCGAGTTTCCCCGCTGAGTGCAACCGTCCGTTTCACGGCTGTGCAAATTCTCTCAATGTCGGCCCCGGTGCGGCCGGTCAGACAGTATGAGAAGACCCCGAGTGTCGACGCGGGCGCATCTATCGGCTGAAGGAAGCGACCGATGAGGTTTTCTCGTGCGTTTTCATCCGGCTCACTGAGCTGAAGATGCGTTTCGAACCGCCGCCATACTGCTGGGTCGAGAAGCTTGTCATGGTTCGTAATGGCGATGGTGATACCGAAACTCCGTCGGAGGTCGAGATTTTGCAGCAATGTATTGACCACGCGCTTTATCTCGCCGATTTCCTGCGGATCGTCTCTAAGCTTCGCCAATGCATCGAACTCGTCAAGAAGAAGTACACATGCATAGCGATTCGCAAATTCAAAAAGGTTCGCGATATTTCTGGCGGTAGTGCCTAGGAATGAAGAGATGAGGCCATCGATGCGCGCCGTAATTAGCGGCAAGCCCAGCTGCGCAGCAATATAGCGAGCCGTGATAGTTTTTCCTGAACCAGGTGGACCGTAAATTAGCAGTGATCGCGTCGGCGATACGCCGACGGATTGTAATGCGGCTTCGTTGGCCCACTCCCGGAGTAGGCCTTCCACAGACTCTAAAACAAGAGCCGAATAAACTGGAGATTGACCGTTTCTTTCTGGGAAATCGATCATACACAACCGCGCGCCGGTCTCTCGATCAATTGGCGGGTTGACGCCGGGCTCCAGCCTTTCCCCGATGATCTGCGCACGCGACATTTCCACCCGACTGGGAGCCAGTTCCTGCGTATCGCGCGCGGCAGAGCGAAGCCTCTCCAGTGTGGCCGCCTCTTTGGTCTCACCCGCCTTTTCCAAGCGATCACGCAGCCGCAACACCTGCTGGTCCAAAGCCTCCCGGTCGCCAGCCAGGCCCGCCCTGATGATGCTTTGAACAGCCGCAAAGTGTTCCATATCCGGGGTCCTGCCATTTGAATCAGATGTTGCAGGTATGTATCGAGTTTTGGCCGATGCCACAAGGATATTTTTCTTTCTGTATCGGAATATTGACTGTTTGAATCTGGCAGGTTCCAGTTGGAATCTGCGGATCGCCATTGTTATCGGGACACTTTGGGGGCTACTTCGCCCTGAAGCCTCGAATGGCGCTGTGCCCGAACATAGACCGCGCACAGCATAACCATTGTCGAGGCCGCAGTTAAACAGGTGTCGCTGCGTCCACTGGTGGGACTAACTGTGGCCGTTTCTCGCGGCGAGTAGTCGGCCCCCTACCTGCCGCGCTTGTCGGTAACCGACCAGATCACCGAACCGATGGTCAGCATCGCGCCGATCACCGGTTCAATGTCGGATGCCTGGACGTAGCCTTTGGCGACCAGCGCGGTGCCAGCGACGGTGAGGATTTGGCGGATCAGCGCCAAGATTGCAGGTTTCAGCATGGTTTTCTCCCGTTCAGATTTCATTGGTGGTGGCGAGGAATTCGCCCGGCTTCATGGTCGGCAGGCGTTGGAGGCGGGGCGGGTAGCTGGCGGGCCAGCGCGCGCCGAGCAGGCGGGACTTGGCGACGCGCGCGATGGTGACGGCATCGGATTGGTTGCCGCCGAGGACGAAGAAATGCGTGTCGTCCTGACCGACGGCAAAGCCGACATGGCCGCCGGAGCCACGTTCAAAGATCAGCACGGCGCCAGTGACCGGTTTGGTTTCCTGCCCGAACAACAGCCAGTTACGGGCCCAGTAGGGATTTGTGCCCAGCGGGCCGAGCAGCGGTTCATCCGGCAAACCCATGCGGATGCAGGTTTCCACGAAGTCGCCGCACCAGGGGTTCTTACCCGGGTCGCCCAAGCTGCGGCCATCGCGCTTCAACCAGTCCATCAGCCACGTCCGGTCGCGGGCTTCATTGCGGCCCAACGCGGTTTTCGCCTCGGTGATCCACGGCAAAGGCCCCTGCGGTGACAGTGATGCCGGGCGACCGTTGGCGGCGATCAGTTGCCGCAACGCCCGGGCGGTTCGCACGCCCCAGCGGCCGTCGATAGTGCCAGGTGCATGGCCAAGTTTGTCCAATCCGCTCTGGATGAGGCGGATGGCGTCAGTCGAGTCTGTCTGCATGGGTCGCTCTTTCTGCTGAGTGGCGGGCAACAAAAAACCCGCCGTGCGGGCGGGTTGGGGTGGTCGGATGATGACGTTGGTCGGGCGCGCTCAGGGCCGCTGCGCCAGTTCCCGCAGCAGAGAGTTGGTTTCGCGGGCCTGTTGTTTCAGCTCGTT
>JANNAT010000103.1:0-5368 GCA_031384605.1 Cypionkella sp. | reverse complement strand
GGTGCAGGGCGGCGGCGCGCTGTTCTCGATGGCCGCAGGCATGAGCCTGCCTTTGCTGCTGCTGGGTGCATCAGCGGGGCGTTGGGTGCCCAAGGCGGGCGCCTGGATGCACGGTGTCAAGCGCCTGTTCGGCCTGATGATGCTGAGCGTGTCGCTGTGGTTGGCTCAGCCGATCCTGCCCATCGCCATCACCATGGCACTATGGGGCCTGTTGCTGCTGCTCACGGGCTTTCTGCTGGCGCCGTTTTCGCGCCATGGCCACCACCGGCATGCCTTGCGCACGGCATTGCAGCGGGCAGTGGGCGTGCTGGCGTTGCTGATGGGCGTGGCGCAGTTCGTGGGTGCCGTGTCGGGTGGACAAGACCCGCTGCGGCCGCTGGCCCATCTGGGCGCCGGGCCGGTCGCCCAGGGCAGCAAGCCCGCCTTCCAGCCCGTCGGCAGCGATGCCGAATTGGATGCCGCGCTGCGTGCAGCCGGCGGACGCCCGGTGATGCTGGACTTTTACGCCGACTGGTGCGTTTCCTGCAAAGAGATGGAACGCTTCACTTTCAGCCACCCCGATGTGGCCGCCCGCCTGCAAAAGGCGGTGCTTCTCAAGGCCGACGTCACCGCCAACTCGGCCGAGCACAGGGCGCTGCTCAAGCGGTTCAAATTGTTCGGCCCGCCCGGAACCTTGTTTTTCGACGCACAAGGCGCTGAGTTGGTAACGGCGCGGGTGGTGGGCTTCCAGGATGCCCGCCGCTTTGCCCAGTCACTGGTCGCTGCGGGTCTGTGATGCATTGCAGCAAACTTATGCTATAGTGCTAGCTTCAGTCGCGGGGTGGAGCAGCCTGGTAGCTCGTTGGGCTCATAACCCAAAGGTCGCAAGTTCAAATCTTGCCCCCGCAACCATAGATTCTCGATCAAAAACAACAACTTACGAATCGGCCGAAAGCCGCCCCAATGGGCGGCTTTTTGCTTTGTGACGAGGTTTGTGACGAGGTCTGTGTCGTCACAGACCCGGCCTGATCCCGAAATGACCATTGGGCACTGTGACGGCGGGCCAAGCATCGGTCCATGACCTTCGCGGTCGCTGCGGCGGCGGCCCATGGGAGATGTGCCGTCACAGGAAACGGGTGGCGCTGGGGGGCAAGCCTGACATTGCAGCCGCGCTTGTGGTCTGCGATGCCGGCGGCGCACAGATGCGCCAAAGCGCCCAGCAGGTCATCCCGATCTGCTCCTCGACGGCCGCGCCCATGTCGACGGGCCTCAGCTCTTCGAGGCGCACCATGGTGTGGAGCCCTCGACCGAACCCCTACACCATGGGCTAGTCCGCCTCAACTGGCGGTGGCTCGTGCGCCGTCTGCAAACCTCTCATACCGCCGACGTCAAGCGCAGTGTGGCCTGCGTCGCGGACGATAGAGAATGGCAGGAACAGGGGTGGTGATATGAACAAGATAGAAGTGCAGCACACCGGGGACGCATCCCATTTTCCATCGGCTGCATGGGTTCGGTTTTTGAGGAGCTACGGTCCGACGCCGAACAACTTGACGATGTTCGACGAGTACGTATCCGGCGCGCTGGGGCGGGCGAGAGTGCAACCCATTTCCCTGTCGACGCCACTGCTCGACGACATGGTCCAGCACATCGAATCTAAGGCTCCAGGCTCGTTGTTGATCGCCGGAACCGCAGGCGATGGAAAGACGTATCACTGCCGTGCCCTGTGGTCCCGTATCGGTGGTGACCAGAAGGTCTGGGCAGCGAAGGGGAATGTCAAGGAGCATCGCTTGGACGACGGCCGTCTAGCGGTCTTCATCAAGGATCTCTCGGAGTTCAACGGCGCTGAGAGCGACCTGCCACTGCAGCGCCTGGAGAAGTCCGTGCTTGGAGGGGAGGATTCCGAAATTGTGATCCTGGCCGCCAACCACGGCCAGCTTCTCGACCGGTTGCGCGACCTCGGCAAGCGGCAAGACCGCGTGCACCCGCTCCGCAAGCCATTGCAGGATCGCTTTCTTCAGGCGGGCCCCGCGCCCAACCGCCTTGCGGTCTTCGACCTGAGCCGCTCGACCAGTCGCAAGACGCTCGAAGAAGTCGCCAGAGCTGTGGCGGGACATCCTGAATGGGTCAACTGCGAGCGCTGCACTTTGAAGGCCGATGGGAGAGTTTGTCCGATCGACGAGAACCGACGACGTCTTTTCGGCGAATTCGACGGAGGGCAACTCGCGCGCCGCCTTGGCGATTTGGTTGAGATCGCGCGCCTCAACGGGCTCCACCTGCCAGTGCGCGACCTGTTGGCTCTTTGTTCGAACTTGGTCCTCGGTTACGCCGACGCGAAGCTGGCTAAAGAGAATCTGATGACTTGCGCGGATGTCCCCCAGATCCAGGACAGCGGACACATCGGCAAGGCCAGCATCTACGCCAACGCGTTTGGGGCAAACCTTCCAAGGCGCAGGGCATCTGATCGCCCCGTCTTTAAAGCCATGGCGAGCTTCGGCGTGGGCGAGGAGACGACTAACGCAGCCGACGGTCTGCTGGTTTATGGCAAGGATGATTCGCGGCTCCAAGTTGACTTCGCACGCTTGGTAGCCGCCGACCGTGTCTATGGGGCAACTGCGGAATTCACGGCGGCGCAAGACGCCTACCTGGAAGGGCACGAAGGGGTGCGCTTGGATGGCGGCTCCACTGAGTTCATGGACATGCTGGAAGACCAGCGCCGACGGCTCTACTTCACGCTGCCCGACTCCGAGCCCGGATATCCGCGCTGGTCTATGACGGCCTTCCGCTTCGCAGGTGAATACTTGGAGCTCATCGAGTCCCTAAGATGCAAAAAGCCTGTGAGTGAGGCCACGCGCGGGCGCATCGCTTGCGGCCTGAATCGTGTCATGACCGGGCTCCTCTTGGAAAACGTCGACCGCATCTTCATTGCCAGCTCAGGCGGCTTCACGCAAAGCCGGGTGAGCGTGCTTTGTGACCAAGTGACGCCTTCGCGACGACAAGGTGGCGTTGGCATGGCCATCAAGCTCCATGAGGCTTCCGGCCGCCCTCAGATCGATGTGTCCCTCTCGCCCGGGCCCGGAAACTCAGTCTCATTGGAACTCACGCCCGTTCGGCATGAGTTCCTGTCCCGCGTGTCTGAAGGATCGCTACCGGCGAGTTTCTCCAACGAGTGCCTGGAGGACATGTTGGCCTTCAAGGCTCATCTCGCGCCCAGCAGTTTTCAGCGACAGACCGAAAAGACCGTAGGGCAAATCGTGCATACCCGATACGGCGGCATTTGGAAATCAAGAAGCGCCAACTCTTCCAGATGGACAACGTATCGTCTGAACAGCGGCCACTGCGATTGACGGGTGCGGTACGCTTTGGTCATCTATGTTGGCCATCAGCTCCTGTCCGTTCTGCGCCTTGCCCGCCGCCAGGATTGTTCATCAGAACAACCTGGCTGTGGTCATCCGGGATGCCTACCCCGTGTCGCCGGGTCATACGCTGGTGCTGCCCCGGCGGCACGTCGGCAGCTTCTTCGAGTTGACGGCCGGCGAGCACGTGGCGGTTATTGAGCTGCTGGCCCACGCGCGCACCGAGCTGGACCATGCGCTTCGGCCTGCCGGCTTCAACATCGGCATCAACGATGGTCCCGCAGCCGGGCAGACGGTGCCGCATGTTCACGTGCATCTGATCCCGCGCTTCGCTGGCGATCAACCCGACCCGCGCGGCGGTGTTCGGTGGATCTTTCCTGGTCGCGCCGACTACTGGACCGCACGCGAGCAGTTGCAGGGCTGACATGAAGACCGCAGCACAGGTTCTTGAGGCCTTCGACAACATCCGGCGTGCCCAGCGCGCTGGGGTGTACGCGCCGCACAAGCCTCTGCTCATCTTGCTGGCCCTGGCACGCGTACAGCGGGGCGAGTCCAGGTTGGTGGCATTCACCGACGTGGATGCGCCACTAAAAGCCTTGCTCGCCGAGTTCGGGCCGAGTCATTCGCCGAAGTCGCGCCACTACCCTTTCTGGCACCTGGCAACCGACGGTGATGGCGCGCTGTGGACCTTGAACGGTCCGCGAGACCTGATCACCCGTCCTGCGGCCGCCACGCCGAACATCGGTGAATTGCGAGCGCTTCAAGTTCAGGGCGGCTTCCCGGTGGATGTGGACGAGGCGCTGCGCCACATCCCAGGCTTGTTGGAGGCGATAGCGGCGCGGATGCTGGAAACCTACTTCCCAGCCACCCTGCAAGCTGACATCGCCGCCGCGGTGGGCTTGACCTTGGAACGGCCCGCACAGGTCTGGGCCGCCGAAGCCCCTGCGGTGGACTATGACCAAACTCAACGTCGGCGGCGCGATCCTGGATTCCGTGAGCGGGTGCTGCGGGCCTACGAGTTCCGGTGCTGCGTTTGCGGCTTCGATCTGCGCATCGGGCAGCTGAGTGCCGGGCTGGAGGCCGCCCACATCCAGTGGCATAACGTGGGTGGTCCGGACATCGAGCCCAATGGATTGGCCTTGTGCGCGCTGCACCACAAGCTATTCGACCTTGGCGTCTTCACCGTGGAACCGGCCGAGCACCGGGTGGTGTTCAGCCAGCACGCCATTCCTGGAGACCGGGGACTGCAGGGTGAACTGCAGCACCACGGGCAACGACTCCATACGCCGCAGCAGACCGACATGCGGCCTGCGTCGGCGTTTTTGGCGTGGAACGCGAAGAACGTGTTCAAGTCGCCAGCGCGGGTTGTTGCCGCTGGCCACTGAGCAAAGATCCATTCGTTTGTCGGGCAGCGGTTTTGTCGAGGTGCTGCCTGCGTCAATCCAAATCTGGTCAGCCGTTTGAAGTCAACTCGTCGGTTTGGCTGCGCGATTTCTCGGTCGCGCACAGAAATTCCCTCAGCGTGCAGAACGTCGTCGACCACCAACCCGTCGTCCCGGACGGCGGAGCGAGGGTGCCGCTGCCCTTCTGGGCGACCAGAAGGCGCAGCGCAAGGGTTGGTGGCGCCAGTCTTTGGTTGATGGCCGGATCGCGGGTTTCTGCCCGGCAAAATCGGGAGAGATCATCAACCTCGGTTCCCGGCACCACCCATGCGCCTGCTCCAATACAAGGACCTCGACCTCAAGCGGGTGAAGCCAGCGTTTGCGAAGGTTCGCGCGGCCATCGAGGCCGATGACTTCAAAAGCCCGGACGTCAAGAAGCTGCACACCGGCGGCTACTACCGCGCCAAGCTGGACCACAGCAACCGGCTGCTGCTGCAGTTCGCCCGCTACGGTGGCGAGACGGTCTGCCTGGCGCTGGAGGTGATCGCCAACCACGCCTACGAGAAGTCCCGCTTCCTGCGCGGCGCGCCGGTGGACGAGGCGAAGATCGAGCAGGAGCCGCACGCCGAGCCGGCGCAATCCGGCACCGACGCC
>JANNAT010000096.1:0-8161 GCA_031384605.1 Cypionkella sp. | reverse complement strand
ATCTATCCGCCTTGCAACGCTCCGCTGTCATTTTTTTGGTTGCTTTGCATGATCTTGGCAAGATCAGCGCATCTTTTCGGGCGCAAATTGCGGAAAAACGCAGTCCCGGCGAGGTTGCCCGGCATTGGCGATTGTCTGAGTTTCTGTTGCAGTATCACGACGCTTCTATTGCCGCACTCATTGGCGGTTCCGCTGAGGCGCGCGAGATTTTCTATGTTTCAGTCGCTGGACATCACGGGCGTCCGCCGTTTTCTGACGCTTCGATCCGGCGCAAGCAAAAGTCGGCCATCGGCCCCCAAGCCTTAACGGACAGCGGCCTGGCTATTGCCGCGCTTGCCCCTCTTTTCGGCCCGATGTCGCTTGACGGTATTGATGAGATAACGGCGCGGCAATTGTCTTGGCTTGTATCTGGCCTGACGGTGCAGGCCGACTGGGTAGGGTCGAATACGGACTGGTTTGCCTTCACGCCGCCAGACATGGCGCCTGTGGATTATTGGGCGAAGGCGCAAGGGCAAGTTCCCAAAGCTTTGTATGAGGCCGGAATCGGGCAAGGCAATGTGGCCCAACTCTCTCCGCAATCTCTGGTGGGTGGGGCTTTGCGACCCATGCAGTCGGCCGTCGCGGTTGTGCCGTTGCCCGATGGCCCAACGCTCGCCGTGATCGAGGATGCCACAGGCGCGGGTAAGACCGAGGCCGCCTTGATCCTTGCGCATCGGATGATTGCGGCGGGCAAGGGTGGGGGGCTGTTTTTTGCCTTGCCGACCACTGCCACGGCAGATGCAATGTTTGGCCGATTGCGCCCAATGCTGCGGCGTATGTTTGATGGGCGCACGTCGTTGTCCCTGTCGCATGGACGGCGCGGGTTGAGCGAGTGCTTCGCCGCGGTCAAAGGTAACACAGGGCAAAACCCGCAGGATGCCGCCTGCGCCGCTTGGCTGGCCGACGATCGCCGGCTTTCCTTGTTGGCCGAAATTGGCGTGGGCACGATAGATCAGGCCCTGCTGGCCGTATTGCCAACCAAATTCAACACCTTGCGGCTGGCCGCCTTGGCCGACCGTATCATCATTGTCGACGAAGCGCATTCCTATGATCCCTATATGGAGGCTGAGTTACAGCGCCTTTTGCGGTTTCAGGCGATGTTGGGCGGATCGGCCATTGTGATGACCGCAACTTTACCGCGCCCGATGCGGGATGGCCTGATCGCGGCTTTTCAAGCTGGACTGCCCGACGGGGCAGCAGCTGGCGGTCTGTCTGATGCCTACCCCGCGTTGGCGATCATTGGTCAAACGGCGGCTGCCCAAGCTGTTGCACCTGTGGCGGCAACCTGTCGACGTGTGGCTGCCCATCGTTTGGCCGACGTGCAGGCCGCTATAGACACTATTGTGTCTGGGGCCGCGCAGGGGGCCGCGTGCCTATGGGTCCGCAATGCGGTGGATTATGCGATTGCCGCGGTGCAATTGCTGCGTGCAGCGGGGGTGAACGCCGATCTGCTGCACGCCCGCTTTGCCACCTGTGACAGGTTGGCCGCCGAAGCGCGGATGATTGCCACGTTCGGGCGTGATGGGAATGGCAGGGCAGGGCGGGTTCTGGTGGCGACACAAGTGGTTGAATCCTCGCTCGATCTTGATTTTGACCTGATGGTTACTGATCTTGCCCCGATCGGGGCGATGATCCAACGGGCAGGGCGGTTGTGGCGGCATATGGATCTGCGTCCAGCAGAAACACGTCCAGCTTCCGGCCCCATACTGTATGTGGTGTCGCCCGACCCAGCCGTTGTTGAAAATAACCGCTGGCTGCATCAGGTGCTGGATGCGGGGGCATGGGTTTATCCGCAAGATGTGCAGTGGCGCTCGGCGCAGGCTTTGTTCGCGGCAGGCGGCATTGATGCACCGGGTGGTTTGCGGGCGCTGATCGAGTCGGTACACGGTGACAATCCATTGAACGTGCCTGAGGCGCTGGCAGAGATTGAGATTGAGACGTATGGCACCACTGCTGCGCAGGCCGGGCGGGCGCAGCTAAATCTGTTGAACCCTAGCCAAGCTTTTTCTGCGATGGAGCAGGCCTATGACGATCAGATTTATCCGACCCGTCTGGGCGACCCGCAGATGACATTGGTGCTGACGCGGCGCATCGGCGGGAAATTGGTGCCTTGGGCGGGCGAAGATTTGCATCCTGTTCGTGCTATCGCCTTATCGGAAGTGCAGATGTCGCTAAAGAAATATCATATGACATCCGTTGCGGGCCTTCAATCGCGGCCCGAAATTTTGAGTTTTACAAAGCTTTGGAAAGATTGGGAGAAAGCGGCGAAAGCTGTGGTGATTGTAGAAGAGGATGGGCAGATTGAGGGTGGGTTGCGGTATGATTCTTTAGTTGGATTGGCTGTCAATTTGTAAATGCTTCAAACTGGAACTGGGAATCGCTTTACCTATTGGTTGAATCATATTCTGACTACAGGTGTATTATGAGGGCTTCAAATGCCGCTAAACCTGATTGCCGACCCTTGGATTCCCGTGCTGCGACTTTCTGGCCCCGACATTATTCGCCCCGAGCAGATTTCCGAACCTGATGTGCTGCGGCCCGACTGGCCCCGGCCCGACCTGAATTTGGCCTGTCTGGAATTGCTGATCGGGTTGGTCTATCTTGCCTGTCCGCCGATAAATGTTGGTGATTGGCGGGCGCGGCGCGATCATCCCGGCGATTTGCGCAGCGCTTTGGCCCTGCTGGCCCCGGCGTTCAACCTGGCGGGCAATGGCCCCCTGTTCTTGCAGGATATGGAGCCACTGGCGGGCGAGGCAACGCCGCCGGACATGTTGTTTATCGACAGTGCGGGCGGGTCCACCGCGAAAAAGAATGCCGATCTGATGGTCAAGCGGGGGCGCTATCAGGGTTTGGCCTTGCCTTTGGCCGCCATGGCCCTGTTCACCTTGCAGGCCTTTGCCCCATCTGGTGGCGCAGGCAACCGCACTTCGATGCGGGGCGGTGGGCCGATGGTGACACTGGTGCGACCGGCAGGCGGCAATCTGTGGGCAACGATCTGGGCCAATGTGCCAGAGGGGCGGCCATTGGCTGCAGATCAGCTGGCCGCCTTGCCATGGATGCGCGGAACGCGCACATCAGAAAAAGGGGCGACGGTCGAGCAGCCGGATGCGGATTACCCGCCGCCTGAGGTGTTTTTCGGCATGCCCCGCCGGTTGCGGCTGGTGATTGCGGATGATCTGGCGACTGGCGTGATCCAGCGCCCATGGGGCACCAATTATGGCGCTTGGCGGCACCCGCTAAGCCCATATTACGCGCTGAAACCTGGTGAAGTGCCCTTGCCCCGCCACCCCAAACCCGGCCCTTTTGCCTATCGCAACTGGTTGGGGATCATACTGAAAACGAACAGTCAGACGACATTGCCTGCGGAAAACATTGCCAACTTTGATCGGCGCAATCGGGATAGAGATGATAGTGCCGACATTCTTGTGGCCGGGTGGGCGATGTCGAATATGTCGCCACTCGATTTCATCTGGTCAGAACAGCCGCTGTTTGCGCTGACGGACGAGGCTGCCATAATCGCGGGCGATATGGTTGCCGCTGCCGATCACGCCGCACGGGCGCTGGTTGGCGCGTTGAAAGACGCGCTGGGACTGGACGGCAGCGATGGGACAACGCTGGACAGCGCACGCGAAGCGTTTTTTCGATCCACGCAAATTCGGTTTGAGGCGGCTTTGCGCGGGTTGTTGAAAGGCGAGGGTGAAACCGCCGTGAAGCTTACCTTCTGGCGGGTGCTGGTGGCGCGGGCTGAGAAGCAATTTGAAGACGCTGCCCTGCCGGGACTGGCTCAACGCGACATTATCCCCCGGGACGTGACCGCCTTTAGCCGCCGACCCACTGTTGCCCGGATCGTGGCGGCACAGCGGATGCTTGCCGGATCTTTGCGCGGCAAGAAAATGCGTGAAGCTTTGGCGGTGGATGATCTGAAACTGGAAAGGGAACTGGCATGAGCGATTTTGACATCGGCACGGCGGCCTTGGGCTGGTGGAAGGGCGCGTTGTCAGACTCTGGCCCCGGCCGCATGGCCCGCGCCCAGTTGCGCCGCTGTGACAGCCCGGCCGAGGCGTTGCAACTGGAAGCGACGCACCGCCTGCATCGCGCCTTGGGGAACAAATTGACGCAAAAGGCCGACCATCTGGCGCTGATTGCGGTGGCTTTGGCCAACCTAAAGGAAAACTCTACCGAGTCTGCCCCGACCCGGATGGGTCAAACCCTTAGCGCGCTGCGTTTTCAGACTCTGATTCGCACTGAAACCGCCGCCGACCTGATCCGCCCGCTGCGCCGCGCTCTTGCACAGATCGACCATACCGCCCATGTCGCAGGCTTGGCCCGCGATTTGTTCTACTGGTCCGAAGCCACGCGGACCACCTGGGCCTTTGCCTATTACGGTGCCACCATCCCCCAAATCATTGAATCCCCTCAGGAGTCTGACGCATGACCCGTTTCTTGCAATTGCATTTTCTGACCGTTTATCCGCCGTCAAATCCCAACCGCGACGATCAGGGTCGCCCGAAATCGGCCCAATTCGGCAACACTCCCCGGCTGCGCCTGTCATCGCAATCCATCAAACGGGCGGTGCGCCAATCCGATGCCTTTGGCCGGGCGCTGGAAGGGCAGATCGGCACAAGGACGCAGCGCATCGGTGAGGCGATCCGCGATGAACTGGCAGGGCAGGGGGCTGATCCGGCAAAATTGGATAAGATCGTTAAAGACATCGCCGCCGTGTTTGGCAAGATTGACGCCGAGGCTGAAAAGAAGGGGGCAATCCGCATCCGGCAGCTTGCCTTTATCTCGCCTGATGAAAAGGCGCTGGCGATTGATCTGGCGCAAAAGGCTTTGGCAGGCGAGGCTTTGCCCAGCGATCTTAAATCCGCCATCCTGCGCCGCGCCGACGGGGCCGCCGATATTGCGATGTTTGGCCGGATGTTGGCCGATGACCCGGAATATAATCGCGAGGCGGCGGTGCAGGTCAGCCATGCCCTGACCACGCATCGGGCATTGGTCGAAGATGACTTTTATACCGCCGTTGATGATCTGAAAGTGCCGTCCGAAGATGCGGGTGCAGGCTTTGTCGGTGATGCCGGGTTCGGCTCGGGGGTGTATTATCTTTATGCCTGTGTCGATTACGATCTGTTGGTTGAAAATCTGGCTGGCGATCACGCGCTTGCCCAAAAAGCCACCGCTGCCTTGGTCGAGGCGTTGGCCACCGCCACCCCATCGGGCAAGCAAAACAGCTTTGCCCATCGCCCCCGCGCGGGGCACATCCGGGCCGAATTCGGCACGATGCAGCCGCGCAGCCTTGCAGGGGCATTTTTCAAGGCAGTTGCCGGAGATGACCTGATGCTGGCGTCGGTCGATGCGCTGGAGGACATGGCCACCCGGATGGATACCGCTTACGGTCCGGCGGCTGCGGCGCATAGTGTGATGGATATCGCGCGCGGGCAGGGGTCTTTGGCCGATGTTAAGGCCTTTGTTCACAATAGCCTGACAAATGGCTGAATTCCTGATCCTGACCCTTGCAGCGCCGATGGGATCGTTTGGCGATCTGGCTGGGCATGAACGGCGCGGATCGGGGCAAATGCCCGCACGGTCCGCGATTCTGGGGCTGCTGGGTGCGGCATTTGGCGTCCGCCGGGATGATGCCCCAGCGCAGGCCGCCCTGAACATCTGGCAGGTGGCTGTGGGTGTTCTGGCCACTGGTGCGCCTTTGCGCGACTATCATACGGTTCAGACCGTTCCTTCCACCATAAAACGGCCCAACAGCCGCCCCGCCGCACTGGCCGAGGCCCGGCGTCGGGGCGATCTGAACACCGTGCTGACCAGCCGGGACTATCTGACGGATTGTGTGTTTCGCGTGGCTTTGTGGGGTGGCGATCTGAAAGTGGCGGCGGCGGCTTTGCGGGAACCTGTCTTTACCCCCTTTCTTGGGCGCAAATCCTGTCCGCTAACCATCCCGATGGACCCGCATCACCTAACCGCACATGATCCGGTGGCGGCCCTTTGCGCGCCCGATCCCATGGCCGACCGGGTTTTGGCGGGGGATCGCCACACGATCTGGCCACCGCTTTGGAAAAATCCGCACACTATCGCAAGCGATCCTTGGCCAGGTATGCCGGGTCACACCGAAACCCGCTGGGATCAGCCGATTGATCGGGCGCGGTGGCATTTCGCAGCGCGGACGGTGACAATGGTGGCGCCATGACCCTGTATTTGTCTCGGCTGACCCTGAACCGCAGCGCGGGGAATGCTGCCCTTGCGCCGCTGCTTGACCCGGCAAGTCCGGCGCAAGCGCTTGATGCACATCACCGGCTGTTGTGGTCAGTGTTCGCTGACAGCCCAGATCGGCGGCGCGATTTCCTTTGGCGCGCTGATGGCGAAGGGCGATTTTTTGTGCTGTCCCAGCGCCCGCCCGCACCCACCGATCTGTTCGCGGCACCTGAAGTGAAGGCGTTCGCGCCGACCCTCGCCACTGGAGACACGTTGGCGTTTGTGCTGCGGGCCAATGCGACCAAGGATCGCGCTTTGCTAAGCCGGGCTGGCCCCGGTGAACGCCAAGGCAAGTCCCGCAGGGTAGATTTGGTGATGGATCTGCTGCGCGATGTGCCCAAAGGCGAACGTGCCGAGGCGCGGATGGGTCTCGCGGATCAGGCGGCGGCGGACTGGATGGGTCGGCAGGGGGCAGTGCATGGGTTTGCAGTGATGCAGTTACAGGTCGACGACTACCGCGCTATCCCGCTGCTCCGCGGATCCGTTCCGCGCGGACAACGCGCGACTTTGGGCATTCTTGATCTGTCCGGCACCCTGACGGTCACCGACCCAGCCCTGTTCACCGCCCGGCTGGCCATGGGATTTGGCCGCGCCCGCGCCTTTGGCTGTGGGCTGATGCTGATCCGGCGGGCCTGACCAAATGGCAAACGCCGGATCAGATGGACTGCCGCCGCCCCGCCCGATCCCACTCAAGGACCGGGCGGCCATGGTCTTTGTCGAACATGCCCGACTTGACGTGCTGGACGGGGCTTTTGTTGCAGTAGACGCCGATGGCAACCGAACACATCTGCCCGTCGGCGGGCTGGCTTGCCTGATGCTGGAACCGGGGGCCCGGATCAGCCATGCTGCGATTGCCCTTGCCGCCCGTGCCGGAACGCTGGTGACTTGGGTGGGCGAGGGCGGCGTGCGCCTGTATTCCGCCGGTCAACCCGGTGGGGCCCGGTCGGACAAACTGTTGTGGCAGGCCTCGCTTGCGCTTGGCGATGCAGCCCGCCTGCGTGTGGTGCGCAAGATGTATGCTCTGCGCTTTGGCGAGGATGCGCCGCAACGCCGATCTATCGAACAGTTGCGAGGGATCGAAGGGGTCCGGGTGCGCAAAACCTATGAACTTCTGGCCCAGCAATATGGTGTAAACTGGCAGCGCCGCGCCTATGATCCGGGCGATTGGAACGCGGCCGACATCCCCAACCGCTGTTTATCATCTGCCACCGCCTGCCTGCACGGCCTGTCCGAAGCCGCCGTTCTGGCCGCAGGCTATGCCCCCGCCATCGGCTTTCTGCATACCGGCAAGCCGCAAAGCTTTGTCTATGACATCGCCGATCTTTATAAACTCGATACCGTGGTGCCCGAGGCCTTCCGGATTGCCGGATTGGCCCAGAAGGGCAAGCTCGACATGCCGGTTGAACGCGCGGTCCGTCTGGCCTGCCGGGATGCATTTCGAAAATCGGGTCTGCTTGCCCGGATAATTCCGCGCATCGAAGAAGTGCTGACGGCAGGTGACCTGCCCCGCCCGCCGCCGCCCGCCGAGGCGCTTGGCCCGGCGTTTGACGATCCGGAGGGTATGGCCGATGATGGTCATCGTGGTTGAAGGTGCCCCTCCCCGCCTGCGCGGCCGGCTTGCCGTCTGGCTGCTTGAGGTGCGGGCAGGTGTTTATGTCGGCACCTATTCCGCCCGGGTCCGCCAGATGATTTGGCAACAGGTCGAGGCCGCCATCGGCGAAGGCGACGCCGTGCTTGCCTGGGATGCTCCCACCGACCAGGGGTTCTCCTTCGCCACCTGCGGCAAAAACCGCCGCATGCCCGTCGATTTCGACGGCCTTACACTTGTGCGTTTTGCCCCGTTGCCGCCCCGAAAAAC
>JANNAT010000095.1:0-7464 GCA_031384605.1 Cypionkella sp. | reverse complement strand
TCGGGCGCTGAGGCGCTCTGAGAAACCGGAGAAACGACATGGCAAAAGCACCTAAGGTGGCCGCTGCTGCGGGCAAAGTTACACAGATCATCGGCGCCGTGGTCGATGTGCAGTTCACAGGCGATCTGCCAGCGATTTTGAACGCGCTGGAAACGACAAACAACGGCAAGCGGCTGGTTCTGGAAGTGGCGCAGCATTTGGGTGAAAACACCGTGCGCACCATTGCGATGGACGCGACCGAAGGCTTGGTGCGGGGAGCACCCGTCAGCGATCTGGGTTCGCCCATTCAGGTGCCGGTTGGTGATGCCACGCTTGGCCGCATCCTGAACGTGATCGGCGAGCCGGTTGATGAAAAAGGCCCGGTTAACGCCACTGAATACCGTTCCATTCACCGCCCTGCGCCATCCTTTGCCGAACAGGCAACCGAAAGCCAGATTTTGGTGACCGGTATCAAGGTGATTGATCTGTTGGCCCCCTATTCCAAGGGCGGCAAAATTGGTCTGTTTGGTGGCGCGGGCGTGGGCAAAACCGTTTTGATCATGGAATTGATCAACAACATCGCGAAGGTTCACTCAGGATATTCGGTGTTTGCGGGCGTGGGCGAACGCACCCGGGAAGGCAACGACCTTTACCACGAAATGATTGAATCCGGTGTTATCAACATTGATGACATGACGAAATCCAAAGTGGCGCTGGTGTATGGCCAGATGAACGAACCACCGGGCGCGCGTCTGCGCGTGGCGCTGTCGGGTTTGACGATTGCAGAACAGTTCCGCGACCAATCCGGCACCGACGTTTTGTTCTTTGTCGACAACATCTTCCGCTTTACCCAAGCTGGTTCCGAAGTATCCGCGCTGCTGGGTCGTATCCCGTCTGCCGTGGGCTATCAGCCAACGCTGGCCACCGATATGGGCCTGCTGCAGGAACGTATTACGTCGACCAAAGCGGGGTCTATCACGTCCGTGCAGGCGATCTATGTGCCCGCAGATGACTTGACCGACCCAGCCCCTGCAACGTCTTTCGCCCACTTGGACGCCACGACGAACCTTAGCCGTGCGATTTCGGAATTGGGGATTTATCCTGCGGTTGACCCGCTCGATTCAACCTCACGTCTGATGGACCCGCGCATTGTGGGGCAAGAGCATTACGATGTGGCCCGTTCGGTGCAAACCGTGTTGCAGCGGTATAAGTCCTTGCAGGACATCATCGCGATTTTGGGCATGGATGAGTTGAGCGAAGATGACAAACTGGCGGTTGCGCGTGCGCGCAAAATTCAGCGTTTCCAAAGCCAGCCTTTCGACGTGGCCAAGGTGTTCACCGGATCGGACGGCAAACAGGTGCCTTTGGAAGAAACCATCAAGTCGTTCAAAGCTGTGGTTGCGGGCGAATATGATCATCTGCCAGAAGCGGCCTTTTACATGGTGGGCGGCATTCAGGAAGTGATCGAAAAAGCCCAGCGGCTTGCTGCGGCTGCGGCCTAAGGGGGCGTTATGGCAGGCTCGTTTCAGTTTGATCTGGTCAGCCCGGAACGGCGATTGGCGTCCGTAGTGGCCACGGAAGTGAATATCCCCGGTGCTGATGGCGATATGACGGCGATGGAGGGGCATGCCCCCACCATTACCACCCTGCGCCCCGGCGTTTTGCGCGCACACGGCGCGGACGGTGTGAAGGCCTATGTCGTCACAGGCGGGTTTGCCGAAATCACCGCGACAGGCGTGTCGGTTCTGGCCGAACGCGCGGTGCCTTTGGATGAGATTACGCCCGCGATCATGGATGCGCTGGTGGCCGATGCCTGTGAGGCGGCGGCGGTCAGCTCTGACAAGGATGCGGCGGATAAAATCGTCGCCGATTTGATGGCGATGCGGGCGGCTGCGGGGCATTAACCCTGTTGAAATTCTGAAATAGCCCCGGTTTTCCGGGGCTTTTTCATATCCCGACCCTTTTATTGCCGGAATTCAGCGTTAAGGTTGTGCGTCAGGCATGGATTACAATGAAACGCATTTCGTCTTCATCGGTTGGCATTGAACAGGGCAGCCGTGTGCTGTTTTCCGACTTTGCCGATGGCGGGGTGATGTGGACCGGGCAGGGCGACCGTGAAAGCCGCCATGTGATCAAGTTCAAGGAGGTGTTTTCCGCCCCCCCGTCGGTGATGGTGTCGATCAGCATGTGGGACACCGACCATAAACATAACGCCCGCGCCGATATCACGGCTGAGAACATTACGGCGAAAGGGTTCCATCTGGTGTTCCGCACTTGGGGCGATACGCGTGTGGCACGGGTGCGGGCGGATTGGCTGGCGATTGGGGCGGTCAAGGACGATGATGATTGGGATGTGGCGTAGGGGCCTGATGCGCCATAAAGGCACACCCTACGGGACCGCTGTAGGGTGTGCCTTTATGGCGCGCCGCCCCCCTCAAGGCCGCTGGTACATGCCCTCATAAATCGGCACCAGCGTATCGGTTTCAAACAATGATGATACGCTCGTCCCGCTCCAGATATTCAAGATCGCTTGGGCGAACATCGGGGCCGTTGGCACAATGCGGATATTCTTGCAGGCTTTCACCGCATCGGAGGGCTCTATCGAATCGGTGATCACCAAGGATTTCATCACCGAATTGCTGACGCGTTCCACCGCCGGCCCCGACAAAACGCCGTGGGTGATGTAGGAATGCACTTCGGTCGCGCCATTCTCCATCAGCACTTCGGCGGCTTTGCACAAAGTGCCTGCGGTATCGCAAATGTCATCGACGATGATGCATTTCTTGCCTGCGACAGTGCCGATCACCGTCATTTCAGCAATTTCACCCGCCTTTTCCCGGCGTTTATCAACAATCGACAGCGGCGCGTTGATGCGTTTTGCCAACTCACGGGCGCGGGCAACCCCGCCAACATCGGGCGACACAATCATCAGGTCTGCCATCTGCCCTTTGAAGTTATGCTCAATATCCAGCGCAAAGACAGGCGAGGCATATAGGTTATCCACAGGGATATCGAAAAACCCCTGAATTTGCGCCGCGTGCAAATCCAGTGTCAGCACCCGGTCAATGCCGGCTTGGGTGATCAGATTGGCCACCAGTTTGGCCGAGATTGGCGTGCGGGCCTTGGCGCGGCGATCCTGGCGGGCATAGCCGAAATAGGGGATGACGGCGGTGATGCGATCTGCCGAGCTGCGCCGAAGCGCGTCGGTCATGATCAGCAATTCCATCAGGTTGTCATTGGCAGGGTTCGAGGTGGGCTGGATGATATACATATCCTCACCGCGCACATTTTCGTAAACTTCAACGAATATTTCCTGATCGTTGAACCGTTCCACCCGTGCATCGACCAGATTTACCGACACGCCCCGGTGCATCGACATCCGCCGTGCGATGGATTTTGCAAGACTAAGATTGGCACTGCCGGAAATCAGTTTCGGTTCGGTCATGGCGGGCATGTGTCGTCCTTGTCTTGCTGCATTCAGGGGCGTTGACACCGCTTATCACCCGGCTAGGGTCTTGCAAACCATCCAAGGTGCAGGGCGATCAAAATGCTGGTGATAGATTACTTTTTTGCGGCGATTTCGCCTTTTGTATATTTGGCGGGGGACAGGTTAGAGCAGGTTGCCGCGCGGCATAACGCGACGGTGCGGTATATTCCGATAAATGCGCCTGCCTTATTCCCGCGCATGGGGGGGCAGATTTTGGCCGAGCGCCATGAAAGCCGCAAAGCATACCGGGTGCAAGACCTGCGCCGGACCGCTGCCAAACTGGGCGTGAAACTTGATTTGCAGCCTGCGTTTTTTCCGGTGAACCCGGCCCCGGCATCTTATGCGATTATTGCGGCGGCCAATGCAGGTGGCGGTGATCTGGCAGGGTTGGTGCAGGCGTTTCCACGGGCGGTTTGGGCGCAAGGGCGGGATATCTCGGATGACAGCGTGGTTCAGGATATTCTTGTAACCCACGGGTTTGACCCGAAAATCGCAGATCGTGGCATGATGGCGGCGGCAGATACCTATATGGCCAATCTGGAAGAGGCGGTGCAGCGCGGGGTGTTCGGCGTGCCGTTTTATATGGTGGGGGATGAACGGTTTTTCGGTCAGGACCGGCTGGAGGATCTGGATTTGTTTTTGGGTGGTGCGCTGTAAATGCCGGAAGATTTGCAGCCGATCCATCTGCCGCCCTTCAGGGTTTGGAACCGGGGCGGCGCGCGGCCCGTGTTGGCCTTGCATTGTTCTTTGGCGCATTCGGGGGCCTGGGGTGGCTTGGCCGAGGCTTTGCACGGGGTGACGATCACCGCAACCGATCAGCTGGGCCATGGCCGCGCGCAAGGTTGGGATGGCACGGCGGATTTGCACGGCGAGGTGACGCGGGCATCGGTGGCGATGGCAGAATCGCTGGGCGATGGCGGGCCGATTGATCTGCTGGGCCATTCCTTTGGCGGCACGGTTGCCCTGCGGATAGCGTTGGAACGCCCCGATCTGGTGCGCAGTCTGACTCTGGTTGAACCGGTGATTTTTGCGGCGGCACGGGCGGCGGGTGATCCGGCCTATGCCCCGTTTCGCGCCGATCATCTGGCCTTTGCCGAACTGGTGCGCAGCGGTTTGCCGGTTGAGGCTGCGGCGATGTTTCATGGCATCTGGGGCACTGGCGATAAGTTGGCTGCCCTGCCACAGAAAACCCAAAGCTATATGGTGGACCGCATTCATTTCATCGTGGCGCAGAACCCGGTGTTGCTGGACGATGCGGCGGGGTTGCTGCGCTATATGGGGTTGGAATCATTGGGAATTCCGGTTCTTTTGATCGACGGGGCGCTCAGCCCGCCGATCATAAATGCAGTGCAGTCCGAACTGATGCGCCGCTTGCCGATGGCGCAGCGGCTGACGGTGCCGGGGGCGGGGCACATGGTGTCGATCACGCATGCCGCAGAAATTGCGCCAATCGTGCAGGCGCATCTGGATCGGTGTTAGGCTGGCATTGCCGCCAGAAACGCGTCAACATCTTCGGGTTTGGTTGACCAGGATGTGACCAACCGCGCGGCTTCACGACCGGCCCCGGCGTTCATCCGGTAATAGGCCGCACCTTGCGAGTCTAACTGCGCATGCGTGCCGGTGTTCCATTCTGGAAACATCATGTTCGCGCCGACGGGGTGCAGCATCTGCACGCCGGGTTTGGCAGTAAGTCCGCCTGCCAGCCGCGCGCCCATTGCATTGGCGTGGTGGGCAAGGCGTTGCCACAAATCATCAGTCAGATAGGCCAGCATTTGCGCCGACAGATACCGGTGTTTGGAAAACAAATGCCCGCCGCGTTTGCGGCGCAACTCGAACTCCCACGCCTTTGCGGGGTCGAAAATCACCACCGCCTCTACCCCCAGACAGCCATTTTTGGTGCCACCAAACGACAAAATATCAATGCCCGCCGCCCAAGTCATATCGGCGGCGCTGGCGTTTGTGGCAACAAGGGCATTGGTAAACCGCGCGCCGTCCAGATGGCAGGGCAGGCCGTAAGATTTGGCCACAGCCGTCAGAGCAGCCACTTCGGACGGGGTGTAAACCGTGCCTGCCTCGGTGACATTGGTGATCGAAACCATGCCGCGCTGCACGCCGTGAACGCCGCCTTGTCCAATGTGATCAATGGCTTGGGTCAGGGTATCCGGCGTCATTTTGCCATGTGCGCCATCGACCCCGATCATCTTGGCACCGTTGGTGTAAAATTCGGGTGCGCCGCATTCATCCACGGCGATATGCGCGTCTTTATGGGCGAGCACGGATGTCCAAGGCGGGCAATACAAGGAAATCGCCAGCGCATTGGCCGCCGTTCCGGTCGCCACCAGATAAACGGCGGCGTCGGGGGCCTGAAAGATCTGGCGGATCTGAGATTGCACCGCTGTCATAAGATGATCCGCCCCATAACTGCGTGCAAAACCATCATTTGCTGTGGCGATTGCGGCCATAATTTCGGGTGCTGCACCTGATGCATTGTCAGAGGTGAAAAACACTTACGGCGTCTCCTCGATCACGAAATCATCCCAATCGTCTTCGTCAACCGACAATTCCGATACTGTCCAGCCGCGCACCGAATGGCCAGATTTATGCGTGCTTTCGAGATCGCCCGTGCGCAATGGATGCCAGTCGGGCAGGGATTTTCCCTGATACAACAGGCGGTAGGCACAGGTGCCGGGCAGCCAATACGCCACTTTCGCCAGCGTTTTGGGGTTCAATCGCACGCATTCGGGCACGTATTGGTGGCGGTTGGCATAGTTGCTGCATTGGCAGGTGTCGCCGTTCAACAACCGGCAGGCGACGCGGGTGTATTCAACCTCGCCGGTATCTTCGTATTCGATTTTGTTCAGGCAACACTTGCCGCAGCCGTCGCACAGCGCCTCCCATTCCGGCGCTGTCATTTTGCGCAAGGGGACGGTTTCCCAGAATTTGGGGCGCAAAGCTGTCATAGCGCGGCCAGAATGTCGCGGCAACGGCCCACATCGGCGGCCATCTGATCCATCAGGGCGGGCAGGCCATCAAACTTCATCTCTGGGCGCAGGTAGTCTATCAGGGCAATCGACAGTTGTTGGCCGTATAGATCACCCGCAAAATCAAGCAGATAGGTTTCCAGATTGGGGGTGTTCACCCCAAACATCGGGCGTACACCAAGGCTGGCCGCCCCCAGATAGCTGCCGGTTTGCGGCCCCGTCAACACATCCACCTTCACCGCATAAACCCCGAATTTCGGCAGATGCAGGCCCGCGATGGACAAGTTCGCGGTAGGATACCCCAATTCGCGGCCGCGTTTTTCGCCGTGGATAACCTCGCCTTCAATGCGGTGCCAATGGCCCAGCATCGCGGCGGCGTCGCGGGGACGGCCATCCGACAGGGCGGTGCGAATGGCGGTTGAGGATATTTCAACCTCATCGGACTTGATCAGATCGGCGATGGTGACGGTTATGCCGAGACGGTCGCCCAAGCGTTGCAGATCGGTGCTGCTGCCTGCGCGAGCTTTGCCAAAACAAAAATCGGCACCAACAACCACATGCGCCACGCCAAGACCGACTTGCAGAACGTCATGAACAAATCGTTCCGGCGACAGGGCTGCCAAGGTGGCATCAAAGGGCAGTTCGAACAAATGCTGCACGCCCAGTTTGGCCAATCGGTTGGCGCGGGCGCGGGCGTTCATCAGGCGGAATGGTGGGCTGGTGGGGGCGAAATATTCGCGGGGATGCGGCTCAAACGTGACAATCCCCAAGGGGCCGTGATTTCGGGCCAGATTGATCACCGACTGGTGCCCGATATGGATGCCGTCAAAATTGCCCATCGCCACGGACGCGCCGCGCGACTGTTGGCCAAGCCCCTGCCAATGCTGGTAAATCTGCATGCCACCCCGGATGGGGCACCGCTGCCCCTAGTCAAACTTGCGGCTTGGCGCCAGAACCAGCGCCTCACCTTTCAGCACCACGGTATCGCCGACTGCGCAGTGGGTTTCAAGGGTTACC
>JANNAT010000070.1:0-3176 GCA_031384605.1 Cypionkella sp. | reverse complement strand
TTTCTGCTCTGCCTGCATTTTCCCGAGTCGAGGGGTTGCGCTCCTTAATCTCACGAACTAGAAGCACGTCATCGTCGCGGGGTGGAGCAGCCCGGTAGCTCGTCAGGCTCATAACCTGAAGGTCACAGGTTCAAATCCTGTTCCCGCAACCAAATCTAACAAACATATCAAAGACTTGCAGAGCGCCCTACGGGGCGCTTTTTGCATTCTGCATTCTACATCAACGCCACATCAACACTGGCACCGAAAAACTGCAACAGCACGCATCAGCCCGCAATCGCACGCAACGGCGGGCGCAGCTCGCGCAGCGACCTTGCGCGTCACCTGCCTACACTGCATCTTCGGCTAACAACCCAACGTTGTCAGAAAGTTCGTTCCTTTGCCCGCGTTTCATATCCCCCGAAGACTCACTGTAGGTGAGATCCAGATCCGAGAAAACGACCTCTTGGTCGCGCCTGGCGTTGCGATTGTTTTGGCCGAACCTGGCGCAGGGAAAACAGCTTTGCTTGCTAGCCTTGCAGCTCATTTTGGTACTACCCCCGTAAAGGCAAGCATCTTCGAACGAATTATCGCCCCCTGTATTGTTGTTGATGCCTTCGATGAGGTTGCGCGCATCGACCCCACGGGCCTCCACCGGACCTTGCGAGAACTGCGCCATACGGGAGCCGTTCGCACCATTCTGTCTAGCCGATCCGGAGAATGGAGCGACTCTGACACCCATTTGCTTCGCGATCTCATGGGCACCGAGCCGATCATTGCCCGGTTGGTGCCGTTCGATGATGACGAGCAGGCCCAGCTCTTCGGGCATAGACATCCGAACGCCAGCTTTGACGTATTCCGCGCCGAGACCGCCCGCCATGATTTGGCGCATCTCCTCGGCAATCCTGAATTTCTCAACCTGTTCGCTGATGCATTCGTGCAAGCTGGCGGCATCTTTCCTGATCGGCATGCAATCTTCAGCGAGGGCTACGCCTTCAAGCAGAGTTGGCGGTTCGGTCATGATGGGTCTTTCAGGTGTTGAGAGCAGGGACGCTGCACAGGTTTCACGGGGCTACATAGAACGTCGCGCTGAGCCGCCAGATCACGCTGGAGGTCAGGGGGGCTGCGATGGTCGTGGCGGTGTTCTGCGCCGAAGCCATGATCGCGCGCACAGGATCGAGGACTTTCTCATAGACGCTGCCTTGCGCTGCCGCCTCCACTGGGATGGAAAACGCCAGCGCGCCGGGCAGGTTGGTCGTCGTGACAACGACCGGCGTTGTGCCCGCCACCAAGGTTGCCGCTGCGTGCCGTTCGATCCTCAGGCCCGTAATGTAGTGGCGCAGGCCAGCGCCGGGGGCGGTCAGGGTCAGGGTCGCCGCCGTGCTGAGGGCCGCGGTGATGGTGGCTGCATTCGAGGACACCTCGCCCAGCAGACGATCATCCAGAAAGCCCGTCGCCGCCAGCAGGGTCGCTGTGGCTGCACCAGAGGTATAGGCCGTCACCCGCGCACGGATTTTGGCAAACCCGGCACAGGCCGCGACCCACTTGCCTGCTGCGGTGCCTGCGACAGCGGCCAAGTAGGATCCGCCCGCCATGGAACGGACCGGCAGCAGGATCCAGTTGGTGCCGTCGACCGATCCCGCCACTTCGACGGTCAGGTTGAAGGTACCGCGCAGGTCGAGAGCGACCGTCGACGCCCCATCGGCGTTGATCACGATCTCGGCGTTCAGCGCGCCAAGGGCACCCGAACCGGTGATGTTCTCACGCGGATGCAGGGTGCCAGTGGAAAGGTCACGGGACAGTTTGGCCATCAGTTTGCACTCCAGTTAATTTTGACCGCACCCGAGGTCGGGACGGAGAAGGTGGCGTTGAGGGTGATCTGGTCGGTGCCCGGCTCGGCCCAGAGGGTGACGAGATCGAGGAGTTCCGGACTGTTCTCATCGGCATCAAGAGAGGGTGCCAGCGAGACGGTGATGACCGAACCTGGCGCAACGCCGGGCGCGGAAATGATGCTCAAAGCCTCCAGCGCGTTGTCTGCAACGGCCAGAAGACCCGTGCCAGTGAGAGGGCCGAGGTTGAAATCCACCCCGTCGGCCCGCGCCCGCAAGCGTTGCGCGGTCGTGTTGAACCAGATCCAGCCATCGGCTCGGCCGGAAGGATCAGCAGCGAGGCCGCCCAGAACCGCGCCCTGCGGCAGGGTCGGGCGTCCGGTAGCGCGATCAAAGGTCAGGCCAGTGTTCCAGATCGAGCCATCCGGGCTGACCTTGAAGCTGAAATCGTCGCTGCCAAGCAAGCCGATCAGCGCGCGGGCAGAAAAGCCGGTCTTGAAAGCAAAGGCGGCATCATTGGCGGGCGCGGCCTTGTTGACCGTTACCTCGATGCCGCCGCCTGCGTTGTTCAAAAGAACGGCCGGGGTGTTCACCGACAGGCGGTTGGTGGCGTCAGCCGCGGCACCGCCGAGGCCAAGCAGTTGGGCCGTCAGATTGGCCTGTGGCATCCCGACCGTCGTCACCGCGTTGGCAAAGGTCACCGTCGGGGTGTTCACGACCGTCGTGCCGCCAGCCCCGGGCGTTGCCGAACCGATGTTCACCACGGTGTTTGATCCGGACGCGCCACCGGTGCCGAGGTTTACCGTCTTGGTGACGCCGATAGTCGTGGCGCCAGTGCCCATGCCATAAGTGGCAGTTTCTGTTGACGTACCGATGGCGGCCGCAGCACCAGACACCGTGACCATCCCTACAGCTATCGCGTGGTCCTCCACCGTCGCGCTGCATAACTGGTTGGGACTGGCCGCGATGCGGGCAGTTCCGATCATGATCCGGCGGATTGGAAAACGGGCTACATCAACGCCACATCAACCTGGGACTGCACGTTTCGCGCCAGTTTTGCAGGCGAATCCGTGCGAGTGCCGATGGTTGCGAGGGTAAAAATTGCGTCGGAACAAAAGCTTGGCGCGTAAGCTGTTGAAATGTCTAAGCTATTGGAATCGCTGGGGTTTTGGCTCATAACCTGAAGGTCACAGGTTCAAATCCTGTCCCCGCAAGCAAAAAATACTGTTATTACAAACACATACGAAGCAGCCCCGACCTAACCGTCGGGGCTTCGTCATTCCTGGTCAACGCCTGGTCAACGTTTTGCAAAACGCTCAGATCGGGCAATGACTTTGACCTGCCCCCGACTTTGACTACAAGCATCAG
>JANNAT010000057.1:0-27178 GCA_031384605.1 Cypionkella sp. | reverse complement strand
GCTTGGGACGACACCGTCCTTCCTTTTCAACTGGATCGCACCGATGTGCGTGGTCGCGTCGCACGCCTTGATTCAGCGCTGGATCAGGTGTTGAAGCAGCACGACTATCCACCGGTCATCGAAGCGTTGGTGGCCGAGGCCGCAGTTCTTACTGCGCTGATTGGCCAATCGGTAAAGCTGCGGTGGAAATTGTCGCTGCAGGTTCGTGGCAAAGGTCCGGCGCGCCTGATTGCCACTGATTATTACGCCCCGACCGAGGAAGGTGGCCCGGCACGGATTCGCGCCTATGCCAGCTATGACACGGATCGGCTTGATCATTCTGCGGCCCCGTTCAGCCAAATTGGCGAGGGGTATTTTGCCGTGATGATTGATCAGGGTCAGGATATGGCGCCCTATCAGGGGTTCACGCCAATCACGGGTGGTTCACTTTCGGCCTGTGCAGAGACGTATTTCGCCCAATCCGAACAGCTGCCCACGCGGTTTGCGCTGACCTTTGGGAAAAGCCAGATACCCGGCGAAACGCCGCATTGGCGCGCCGGGGGGGTCATGCTGCAGCACATGCCAAGTGCGGCAGGATCAGTTGCAGCTTATCAAGGATCGGGCGAAGGCGGGCTGCTTAGCCATATGGATATCTTGGCTGGCGAAGAAAGTGAAAACTGGACGCGGGCCAATGCGCTGTTGGATACCGTCGAAGAAATCGAAATGATTGGGCCAACGGTGACACCAACCGACCTGTTGGTGCGGCTGTTCCATGAGGAAAACCCCCGCGTCTTTGATCCGCAAGCGGTGCATTTTGGCTGCTCTTGCGCGCCTGAAAAAGTGCGTCAGGCCATGTCGATCTATTCGCAAAAAGACATCCGCACGATGACAACCGACAAGGGCATCGTGACGGCTGATTGCCAGTTTTGCGGCAAACACTATGAATTTGACCCGAAAACGCTGGGGTTCGACGCCCCCAAGGCCGTCGAAGATGCAGACAGAGATTGACCAACTGATCGAAACGGTTACCAGACCGGCAGGCGATTCGTCGGATTTTGATCTAAATCCAGGGATTGAGCGCCCCGCAAAGGCCGCCCTGCGCCCGGCGGCCGTTCTTATCCCGCTGTGGGTTCGGCCGCAGGGTTTGCAGCTGATCCTGACAAAACGCGCGTCACACCTGAAACATCATCCGGGACAGATCGCTTTTCCGGGTGGAAAGGTCGACGCAACCGATGCTGATGCCTTCGCCGCGGCGCTGCGTGAGGCGCAGGAAGAGATTGGTTTGCCGCCAAAGCTTGTGCAGGTTTTGGGCGCGTTATCGCCCCACGAAACCGTGACCGGATTCAGTATTCAACCCGTCTTAGGCCTTATTAGGGACGATTATGTGCCAGTGGCACAGCCTGAAGAGGTTGACGAAATCTTTGCTGTGCCACTGTCGCATGTGATGCGGCCCGAAAACTATAACATCGAGGGGCGCATGTGGATGGGGCAAATGCGGCGTTACTACGCGGTTCCCTATGGCCCGTATTACATCTGGGGGGCAACAGCCCGGATTTTGCGCGGCCTTGCTGAACGGGGGGCGAAATGAAGGTATCCGGCGACTGGATCACTGACGCATCTGTGCAACGCCTGCTGCACGTGTTGGAGCAGGCCGGGTATCGCGCTTTGTTTGTTGGGGGCTGCGTGCGAAACGCGTTGATGGGCATCGCGGTCAATGATGTTGATATTGCAACTGGCGCTTTGCCCGAAATAGTTACTAACATTGCTGAAACGGCGGGATTTCGGGTTGTCCCGACGGGGATCACCCATGGCACTGTGACCGTCGTTACCGACCGAGCATCCTTTGAAATCACCACATTTCGCCAAGACACCGCAACCGACGGGCGCCATGCGACCGTTTCGTTCACGACCTCCATCGCCCAGGACGCGGCCCGCCGTGATTTCACGATGAATGCGCTTTACGCCGATGCAGCGGGTAACGTCATCGACCCGTTGGGCGGGCTGGACGATGTTTTGGCGCGTCATGTTCGATTTGTCGGGGATGCGCAGGCACGTATCCGCGAAGATTATCTGCGGATTCTTAGGTTCTTCCGGCTTTATGCAATTTATGGCGATCATAGTGCGGGCATTGACGCCGAAGGCTTGGCGGCTTGCGCGGCTAACGCCGACGGGATCGACAGGCTTTCCGCAGAACGCATTGGGGCGGAAATTCGCAAACTGCTTGCCGCGCCCGATCCGGTGCCCGCAATTTCCAGCATGGCGCAATCGGGACTATTGGCGCGGGTGTTGCCGGGCGTTGACGCCGCGTTTCTTGGGCCGTTGGTGCATCTTGAAGCCGGCACAGTGCCGCGTTGGCAGCGACGGTTGGCGGTTATGGGCGGCGATGACATGGCAGAAAGGCTAAGTCTTTCACGGGCTGAATCAGGATCTATTCGCCGTATCAGAGACGAAATCGGAACAAGTCTGGCCGCAGCCGCGCTGGGCTGGCGTTTGGGCAAGGTTGAGGCTGAAGACGTCATCCTTTGCCGGGCGGCGGTGCTGCAAATGCCGCTGCCTGATCGCTGGCGCCCCCAAATAGAGCAAGGCGCGCGCGCAACAAATCCGGTTACAGCCGCCGATTTGATGCCCGCCCTGACCGGCCCGGCGCTGGGCGAAAAGTTACGCCAGATCGAACAGCGATGGCTTGCCTCTGATCTTACGCTGACGAAGGCGCAACTATTGGCGTGATCGGTTTCCCTTGGTTGCAAACAGGGCTATATTCTTAAGGCATAGCGTGAGATCACCATGTTCAAATTCTTTGAGGGGTTGGTTGACCCCTACGTCTCTTATACCCAAACCGACACTCCGCCACGCCAATTGTGGCCGTTTTTGCTGGACTACATCCGGCCGTTTCGCGGCGTCTTTGCTGCGACGGCCTTGGTATCGGTTGCGAATTCGGCGTTTGATGTTGGCCTGATCTGGTATGTCGGGCGGCTGGTTGATGTGCTGACCACAGGCAGGCCGGCGCAAGTTTGGGCCAGCCACGGCACCGAGATTATCGTGGTGGCGCTGATCATCCTGATCCTGCGGCCGCTTATTGGTGGCACGGGCGTGGCCCTGCTGCACAACACGATTTTGCCGAACTTTGGCACGATGATGCGCTGGCGGGCGCATCGCCATGTGCTGCGTCAGCCGGTTGGCTGGTTCGAATCCGATTTTGCAGGGCGCATTGCCAACCGGATCATGCAGGCCCCCCCGGCGGCGGGTGAAGCGGTGTTTCAAACCTTTGACGCGATTGCCTTTGCGTTTACCACGCTGGTTGGGGCGGCCTTTATGTTGGCCGGGGCGGACCCGCGTTTGCTATTGCCACTGGTGATATGGTTCATCGGCTATATCGTCTTGATGCGCTGGACGATTCTGCGGGCGGGCCCTGCGGCCACGGCGTCATCTGAGGCACGGTCGGCGGTTACGGGCCGCGTTGTCGACGCCTATACCAACATCCACTCGGTCAAGCTGTTCGCGGACACCAACAGTGAACTGGACTATGGCCGCGCCGCAATAGAACGGGCGCGCAAAACGTTTATGGCCGAAATGCGCGTTGTCACCGTGATGGATATCGTGCTGACCGGGTTGAACGGGTTGCTGATTGTGGCCGTGACAGCCTGGGCAATGTGGCTGTGGTATCAAGGCCAGGCATCGGTTGGCACAGTTGCGGCGGCGGTGACGTTGGTGCTGCGTTTGAACAACATGACCTATTGGATCATGTGGGCGACGACCAGTTTGGTGCAAAACCTGGGCACTGTGCAGGAAGGCATGGAAACCATAACCCAACCGATTGCGTTGGTTGATCAGCCGGGCGCGCGGGATCTGGCATTTGGCAAGGGGCTGATCCAGATCGAGCATGTTTCACATCATTACGGGCGCGGGTCGGGCGGGCTGCAAGATATCAGCCTGACCATTCAACCCGGTGAGCGGGTTGGGGTGGTCGGGCGGTCAGGCGCGGGCAAGTCGACCTTGGTCAAATTGATGCTGCGGTTTTACGATACCGAAGCGGGGCGCATACTGATTGACGGGCAGGATATTGCTCTGGTTAGCCAAGACAGCGTGCGCCGACAGATTGGGATGGTGCAACAAGACAGCAGCCTGATGCACAGGTCGGTGCGCGAAAACATACTCTATGCACGCCCAAATGCAGGCAAAGGTGCGATGATTGCCGCCGCCAAACAAGCCGATGCACATGAGTTTATTCTGACATTGCAAGACCCGGAAGGCCGTCAGGGATACGAGGCGCATGTTGGTGAACGGGGCGTGAAACTGTCGGGCGGACAGCGCCAACGCGTGGCCTTGGCGCGGGTCATCCTGAAAGACGCGCCGATTTTGATTTTGGATGAGGCGACATCGGCGCTGGATTCCGAAGCGGAAGCCGCCATTCAAAACGCGCTGTTTGGGGTGATGCAGGGCAAAACAGTTATCGCCATCGCGCACCGTCTGTCGACCATCGCCGCGATGGACCGGATTATCGTTCTGGAGGACGGGCGCATTGCCGAAGAGGGCCGTCATGCCGATTTGTTGAAAAGCGGCGGCTTGTATTCCCGGTTCTGGGCGCGCCAATCTGGCGGGTTTATCGGATTGGAAGAAGACGCATGATCCTTGGCCCCACGATCCAGCCATTCAGCCCCACAGACCAGAACCCGCCAGAGTCGACGTGGAAGTTTTTTCGCTGGGCGGTTCAAGGCGCATGGCCGGGTATTATCTGGGCTGGTTTTTGGTCTGCCTGCGCCGGGTCACTTGAGGCGGTTTCGGCCACTATTCTGGGCCATGTCATTGATGCGGCCAACACGGCCAATCCTGAAACGGTGTTCACCGATCATTTCTGGCTGTTTGCGCTGTTTGTTGCGTTCTATCTGATCGTTCGCCCGATCATCTTTGGTCTGAATACCCAAGCGACATCAGTTACCGTTGAACCCAACCTGTTTCCCCTGATCCTGTCACGGCTGCACCGCTGGACGATTGGGCAGGCGGTGACGTTTTTTGACAATGATTTTGCGGGCCGGATTGCCCAAAAGCAAATGCAGGTGGCGCGGGCGACAACAGACGTTGTGTCTGGCACGATTGAAACGGTGGCCTTTGCGCTGGCATCTGTGGTGGGGTCGGCGGCGCTGTTGTTGGTGATTGATCTTCGCATCTCGGCGCTGCTGATCCTTTGGATCGCGGGGTATTTGCTGTTTATACGAGGCTTTTTGAAACGCATCCGGGCGGCATCAGGTGCGCGGGCGGCAGCGCGGGCGATGGTGACGGGGCAAATTGTTGACACCGTGACCAATATGAAAACGGTCAAGCTGTTTGCGCACGCCAAACACGAAGACCGGGTGGCGCTGGATTCAATGGAAACCTTCCGGGATCGGGCGATTGAATACGGCATTATTTCCAGCTGGTTTCGCTTTGCCTTGATCGGGCTTGCGGGGGTGTTGCCGGTGCTGCTGGTGGGCGGCACGGTTTGGTTGTGGTCGCATGGTGGCGCCAGTTCGGGCGATATCGCGGCGGCGGCGGCGGTTTCGTTCCGATTGGCGCAAATGACCGGCTGGGTTTCGTTCAGCCTGATGTCGATCTTCGGCAATTTGGGCGAAGTGGAAGACGGCGTGCGCACTTTGACGCCGCCCTATACGTTAACCGATGCGCCGGGGGCCAAAGACCTGCCGCGCGTTAAGGGTGCCATTCGGATGGAAGGCGTCAGTTTTGCCTACGGCCGGCGCAAAGGTGGTCTTGATGAAGTGACTTTGGCGATTGAGCCGGGGCAAAAGATTGGACTTGTTGGCGCGTCAGGGGCGGGGAAAACCACGTTGGTTTCGTTGCTATTACGGCTCTATGATACCGAAAAAGGCCGGATTTTGATTGACGGCGTTGATGTGCGCGTTGTTACCCAAGAATCCCTGCGTCGTCAGATCGGGATGGTCACCCAAGAAACCGCGATGTTCAACCGCACCGCGCGGGAAAACATCATGTATGGCGATCCGATTGCCACCGAAGGTCAGATGATCGCGGCGGCAAAACAGGCCGAGGCGCATGATTTTATCCTGGGGCTAAAGGATTTCGCGGGCCGCACAGGCTATGACGCCTATCTGGGCGAACGCGGCGTTAAACTTTCGGGTGGTCAGCGTCAGCGCATTGCCCTTGCACGAGCATTCCTGAAAGATGCGCCGATATTGGTGCTGGATGAGGCGACATCAGCGTTGGACAGCGAGGTTGAAGCCAGCATTCAGGCGGCGCTTTCCAAAGTGATGCAAGGCAAAACCGTGCTGGCCATCGCGCACCGCTTGTCCACCATTGCCGAGATGGACCGCATCGTTGTGCTTGACGAAGGTCGCATTGTGGAACAGGGCAGTCACTCCGAACTGCTGGCCCTGCACGGTCTTTATGCGCGGTATTGGAACCGCCAGTCTGGTGGCTTTATCGGCGTTGAAGAAAAGGAAGCGGCAGAGTGAAATTGGTGATCGACCGGCTGGGCCATCTTGGCGATGGCATAGCGGTGGGCGAAAGCGGCCCAATCTTTGTGCCGGGGGTTCTGCCGGGCGAAGAGGTTGAAGGCGATTTGCAAGGCGATCAACTGGCTGATTACCGCATTCTGACGCCATCGGCGAACCGGGTGAAACCCCCGTGTGTGCACGCCAAAACCTGTGGCGGATGCATGATGCAACACGCATCCGATGCGTTTGTGGCCGATTGGAAACTGGGCATCGTCAAAGGCGCGCTGGCGGGGCAGGGACTGACGGCGGATTTTCTGCCGATCCAAACCTCGCCCCCGAAATCCCGCCGTCGCGCAACCATCGCCGCCCGCCGCACCAAAAATGGCGCGCTGATGGGATTTCATGCGCGGGCATCGGATATGCTGGTGTCTGTGCCGAATTGCCAACTTTTGCACCCTGATCTGATCGCCACTTTTCCGGGGCTTGAAGCTTTGGTAAAACTGGGTGGCTCACGGTCTGCCGAGGTTTCGTTTACGCTGACGCGGTCGTTATCAGGTGCGGATGTGATGGTAACGGGCGGCAAGCCGCTGGATTCCGCCCTGCAACTTGAACTGGCGCGGGTTACTGAAACCCACGGCTTTGCACGCCTTACGTGGAACGGCGAAGCTGTGGCACTTCGATCTGCCCCGATGCAACGCTTTGGCCGCGCTCTTGTCTCGCCTCCGCCCGGCGCGTTTTTGCAAGCCACTGCCGAAGGTGAGGCGGCCTTGTTACAGGCGATCATCCGCGCGATTGGTCCTGCAAAAAGGATTGTTGATCTGTTTGCGGGCATTGGCACCTTCACCCTGCCTTTGGCAGAACGATCGGAAGTGCATGCTGTTGAATCAGAAGGCCCGATGATTGCCGCCCTTGATAAGGCGGCGCGCAGCAGCGATGGGCTGAAACGCATCACAACCGAAGTGCGCGATTTGTTTCGCCGCCCAATGGAAGCTGATGAATTCAAAGGTATTGATGCCGTAGTCATCGACCCGCCCCGCGCCGGAGCCGAGGCGCAAACCGCCGCGCTTGCCCGCGCCCAAGTGCCGGTGATCGCCTTTGTTTCGTGCAATCCTGTCACCTTTGCACGTGATGCCAAAGTGCTGGTGGCCGCGGGATATGTGCTGACCTCGGTGCAGGTTGTTGACCAATTCCGCTGGTCTTCCCACGTGGAATTGGTCGCAAGGTTTGCTTTGCCCGCCCGATAAAAGTGCCGGATCAGAAAAGCGTGATCAAGCCCGTCCATTCCGACTCTAGGCAGCCGCCCAATTTTTCGCTATGCCCAAGAAAAAATAAACTGGGCAGGCGTGATATGGCGAGTTTTCGGATTTTGATGCTGGTTTTGGCCAGTTTTGTCATGACGGCTTGCTCGACCAAGTTCCGCACCTACAACGGCCCCACAGTGACGCAGGTTCAG
Organism: Cypionkella sp.; assembly: GCA_031384605.1. Taxonomy (GTDB): domain Bacteria; phylum Pseudomonadota; class Alphaproteobacteria; order Rhodobacterales; family Rhodobacteraceae; genus JANNAT01. The sequence continues at coordinate 19,303 of JANNAT010000057.1, read as the reverse complement.
GTGCATAAGGCCGACCGAAAGCTTTATCTTTTGCACAATGACAAGGTATTGAAGTCTTACGATGTGGCTTTGGGCGGTGCGCCCGTTGGCGACAAACAGTTTGAAGGGGATAACAAAACACCCGAAGGCGTTTATTACATCACCCACCGAAACCCGACTTCGCAGTATCACCTGTCATTGGGCATCAGTTATCCAAACGACGCGGATCGTGCCGAAGCTACGGCACTGGGAAAGCCAACCGGGGGCGATATCTTTATACACGGCGGGCCAGCCAGCAAAATAACACGTCGTGACTGGACCGCTGGTTGCATTGCGGTTTCCGACCGTCAGATCGAAGAGATTTACGCGATGATCAAACCCGGCACGCCGATTTTTCTGTTGCCGTAGATCCCGGGTTCGGGAGGCAGGTTTAGCCACCCGTCACCAACGTCCACCAGATTTTACCGTTTTCCTCTTGGAACCACGCAAAGCCTGCTTCGCGGGCCATTGGATCAAGAATCACTTCGCGCGTGTCTGGCTGTGCCATCCAGGCGGATAGGGTTTCCAGTTCGGTCTGATAGGTTTCGGAAATCAACTCTCCCAGCAGCTTGCCGGTATATCCTACGCGTTGCACCCGGATAAGCGGTGATGATCCGTCAGATCCGAAATGCCAGGGGCGGTTTTGCACCGACATATCGCGGGAATGCGTCAACGCCGCCGCATTCAGGGCTGCATTCAACGTCAGGGCTTGTGCGCCTTTGGCTGCCCGCAATGTATTTACGGAATCCAGCAAGCGGAACGGAATATCGTTCTGATTGCCGCCGTTGATCCTGTAGACCTGAGGTAAGGGTTGGCCACTGCTGTCAACCTGAGGCGCAGAATTGGTTGCGCATGCCGCCAAAAGCGTAAGCGCCCCGCCAAGACCAAGCATTGTCCGTCTGTTCATCGTATTCACCTTAAAAAGGGCCCCTGACCCTAGGACTAGCCCGTCTGTATCGAAAGATCGCACGGGTTTCAAACCCCACAATCCAATCTGTGCATCAGATCGCCTACTAACGCCGGCTTGATTTGCGGCGGCGGTTAAACTCGGCTAAGACCGGGTTAAGATTGCGCGATGGAGTAGGTCGATGACAAAAGCCGCATATAATGCCTTGAACCGGCGTCTGTTTTTGGGGGGCGTGGCAACGGCCATAACAGCGGCGGCTGCACCCGTTTTGGCACAAGACAACACGACAGAGCCCGATCCGGTTGCGAACAGACCGATCCGCAATAACATTTCCAGCTTTCGAATGCTGGATTGGCAGCCGTATTTCACCAATACCCAAAATGGGGCGATCCTGGTCGATATCACGTCGCGCGCGCTGCATTATTGGTCGGAAGATCAGTCGATCTACCGGCTTTATCCTACATCTGTGCCGCTGTCCGAAGACTTGACGCGCAAGGGCGAGACAAGTGTTGTGCAAAAGGTTGTTGCGCCCCAATGGCGGCCCACCCCCGCAATGCGCGAACGTAACCCGGAATGGCCCGAGGTGGTTGAAGGCGGATCACCGGATAATCCGCTTGGCACACATGCGCTGTATCTAAGCTGGACCTATTACCGCATCCATGGCACCCACGATACGCGCAAAATCGGCCGTCGATCATCTAATGGTTGTATTGGACTTTACAACGAACACATCCAAGAGCTTTTCGCTATGGCGAAAGTTGGCACTCAGGTGTTGCTAATTTGACGATACGGCCAGCCAGCCAGCGGTGTTTCGCCCAAGCAGCATTGCTTTCTCGGCGGCAAGCCGCTTAGACAAATATACGAGGAATAGTCTTGGGTGTATGCCGTCGCCTCTGCGAAAATGCGGCATGCAGAAAACTGGAGATAAAATATGAAAAAGATCGCTCTTGCCGCCTTGATGTCGGTTGTGTCTTCCGCTGGTTTTGCTGGTGGTATGGCTGAACCTGTAATGGAGCCAGAAGTTGTAGCTGCCGCGACCTCGTCGTCGTCGGGCGGCGTCATCATCCCGCTGCTGTTGCTTTTGATCGTTGCAGCAGCCGTTTCGGGTGGTGCTGGATCCGAAGGCTGATTTAACCAGTCCTATCGACTACAAAAGGACGGTGGTTTGCTCTGCCGTTCTTTTCAATTCAGGACTGTCGTTCCAGTGTTTCGCCCATGCTTTTGGCGCTGCCGATAAAATGACGGTAAAACTGTGGCATCCGTGTCAGCTTCAGGGAGTCAACTGATCAGAAATCGGTTGAATCACTTGTTATTGTGGTTGCAACTTTGCTAGTTGACCTAAGTAGAAAATCAGTTGGAGATTAAAAATGAAGAAGATCGCACTTGCCATCGCCTTGTCGGTAACCGCATCCACAGCTTTCGCTGGTGGCATGGCAGAGCCTGTAATGGAAGAAGAAGTTGTTGCAGTGACAACATCGTCTTCTTCAGGCGGCGTCATCATCCCATTGCTGTTGCTGCTGGTTATCGCTGCAGCTGTTGCTGGCGGCGGCACCGATGCCACCACCACTGCACCGTAAGCCCTACTAAACGGCGAATTGACTCAAAAATACCCAAGGCACGCATCTGCTGCCTTGGGTATTTCTGTTAAATCCACCCCACCAGATTTTCCTGAATGACCTGAACCAATGCAGCAATATGCGCTGCGTCATCGTTCAGGCACGGAATATAGGTGAATTCTTCGCCCCCCGCATGTTCAAACGCTTCACGGATCTCGCCGTTGATTTCTTCCAGCGTTTCAATGCAATCGGCGGAAAACGCCGGCGCCATCACCGCGATTCGCTTTTTTCCCGCCCGTGCAAGTTCGGCCACATATTCCACCGTATAGGGCTTTAGCCACTCTTCCCGGCCAAACACCGATTGAAACGTCGTTTCAATTGAACCCTTTTCCCAGCCCAGCCGTTCACGCAACAAACGTGAAGTTTTCGCGCATTGGCAATGATAGGGATCCCCCTCCATCAGATAGCGTTGCGGCATCCCATGATAGCTGGCCACCAACACATCGGGCCGCCGTTCCAAACCGGCATAGGCGCGTTCCACTGACTGAGCCAGCGCATCAATATAGGCCGGGTGTTCGAAATATTCGGGCACGGTGCGCACGGCCGGCTGGCGCTTTTCCGTTGTCAGGGCTGCAAAAAACGAATCGTTTGCCGTGGCTGATGTGGCCCCCGCGTAATGCGGATAAAGCGGGAAGAACAAAATCTTTTCGCATCCCGCCTTCACCATCGCCGCCACTTTGGATTTGGTTGATGGGTTGCCATAGCGCATGCAGAAATCGACCATCACATGATCACCGTGTAGTTGCGCCATTGACGCAGCAATCGCCGCCGTCTGATCCTTGGTGATCGTCAACAGCGGGCTTTCGTTCTTTTCTTCGTTCCAGATCAGTTTGTAATTCGCACCGCTGGTAAAGGGGCGTTTGGTCAGGATGATCAATTGCAACAGCGGCTGCCATTTCCAGTCAGGAATATCGACCACGCGTTTATCGGACAGGAATTCGTTCAGATAGCGCCGCATTGACCAATAGTCATAGCCATCCGGCGTGCCAAGATTGGCCAATAGAATGCCGATTTTCGCCCGCTTGACAGCAGGGTGCGACGCGGGCGCATGGGCAAGTCGGCCGGTTCCGGGCAAAACGTCAGGCATGGCAGGGCTTTCTATCTGATCAGGTTCAGATAACCGTTCGGCGCGCGGGGTCAACTGTCCTTGGCCAAAAGCGGCTGTTCCGCCGCATTCAGCGCATCCGCCAACCGCGCCGCAGCTGATCCCGGACGCAACGGTTTTTGCTGATCGGCGTGTGGGGCCCAGCCCGTCAGGCAGATAATTTCAAACGTAGCAGGAATGCGGCCATCAGGCAGGCCATAGGTCGCGCTGTAAATCTGCGCCGCCCTTTGAAATACGCCGCGCCGCGTGGGCCTGCGGAACCGCGCGGCCAAAGCATTGCCTTCCCCCATCGCGCGCAAATCCCGCATCAAGTGAAACGCGTCGCGGTAAATCACTGTCTTGGTAAAGCTGTCCGCGACAGGCAATGCAAAACCTGCGCGCTGCAACAACCCCCCCAAAACGCGGATTTCCCCCATCGGCAAAACCCGCGGCGACAAGCCTCCCGTTACTTCGGCCTCGGCCTGCGCCAGACAGCTTCGCAATTCGTGCAAGGTTTGCCCGCCAAACATCAGCCCAAGGAACAATCCATCGGACCGTAAGGCACGGCGGCATTGAATAAGCTGCCCGACCGGATCATTCGCCCAATGCAATGCCATCGCGTGGATGACCAAATCTTGCACACCCACCGTCAGATCCAGCACCTCGTCATCTGCAATACAGGGCATATTTGGCCACAAATGCGGAAAACCTGCCACCACCACAGGCGATGTAAACACTCTGTTAACCTCGATCAGTCTTTCCTGAACCTCGGACACCGCTTCGGCTTGCAGGAAAAACGCATCAGCGCGGGCGCGGTGCCGGGCCAAGGCCAAGCGATCGGTCAAAATCTGGGTCATAAGGCCAGACCATAAAAGGACGCTATGGGAATGCAAGCCGCGCTGCATCTGATTTACCCGCCGCAATGCTTGTCCTGTGATGCGCGGGTGACAACCGATTTTGGTTTGTGTGGTGAGTGTTGGCGCGAAACGCCGTTTATCACCGGGTTGGTGTGCAACCAATGTGGCACGCCCCTGCCGGGGCAGGATACTGGCCACCCCGAGGTTTGCGATGACTGTCTGACCATCGCGCGCCCGTGGTCGCAGGGGCGCGCGGCAATGCTATACCGTGATAACGCCCGCCATATGGTTCTGGCACTGAAACATGGTGACAGGCTTGATTTGGCCCGCCCTGCCGCCAACTGGCTGTTGAAGGCCGCGCAACCGATGCTTTCCCCTAACATGATGGTGGCCCCAATACCGCTGCATTGGCTGCGGCTGATCAAGCGGCGCTATAACCAGTCTGCCTTGCTGTCGGCCGCATTCGCGAAACTGGCGCATCTGGATCATTGTCCTGATCTGCTGATCCGCCGCCGCCACACCCCCAGCCAGGAAGGCCGCAGCCGCGATGCCCGCTTTGCCAATCTGGCCAATTCTTTGGCCATTCACCCGCGCCGCACCACCGCTGCCACAGGCCGCCATATCCTGCTGATTGATGACGTGATGACATCAGGTGCCACCTTTGCCGCCGCTGCCGAGGCCTGTGTTGCGGCTGGTGCAATCGGGGTTTCTGTTCTGGCCCTAGCGCGCGTTGCGAAAGATACTTAAATCCTTATAGTTGCTGTCAACGCCAAGGATTGAGCTATGAAAACTGTTGAAATTTATACCACCCCGACCTGCCCCTATTGTATCGCCGCCAAGGCGCTGTTGCGCAAGAAATCAGCCGCTTTTAGCGAAATCGACGTTTCGCGCGATCACTCCCTACGCAGTGCAATGACCGCCCGCGCAGGAGGCGTTCGGTCTGTGCCGCAAATCTTTATCGGCGGCACCCATATCGGTGGCTGTGATGATCTGCATGCGCTGGACGCGGCCCGTAAACTTGACGCTCTGTTGGCCTGACCGATGCGCGCAGGATTGGTGCAACTGAACGTCGGCGATGATCCGGTCGCCAATCTGCCCGTCACATTGGCGCATATTCGTGCGGCCGTCGCGGGGGGGGCTGGTTTTGTGCTGACACCGGAATGCACCAATGCGCTGTCGTCGAACCGTGATCACCAACGCCGTGTTTTGCGCCATGAAGATCAGGATGACACCTTATCCGCCCTGCGCAATCAGGCGGCACAATCGGGTATCTGGCTGCTTGCAGGATCAATCGGTCTGCTGACCAATGACGCCGATGGCCGCTTTGCCAACCGGTCTTTCCTGATTGCCCCAAATGGCGATATCGCGGCGCGCTATGACAAGATCCATATGTTCGACGTTAATGTGTCTGAAACCGAAGTTTACCGCGAATCCGCAGGCTATCGCCCCGGCACTAAGGCGGTTCTGGCCGACACGCCTTTTGCCAAAATCGGCATGACTGTCTGCTATGATATCCGCTTTCCGCAGCTTTATCGGCGTTTGGCGCACGGCGGCGCGCAGATTATCACGGTGCCTGCCGCGTTCAACCACATCACGGGCGCGGCACATTGGGAACCCTTGCTGCGCGCGCGGGCTATTGAGAACGGCTGCTATATTCTGGCCCCGGCGCAAACCGGATTTCACCCCGAAACCCACGGCAAGGGCCGCCACACCCACGGCCATTCAATGGCGATATCGCCTTGGGGAGAAGTGTTGGTTGATGCGGGAGCCGAACCCGGTGTGACGTTTGTTGATCTGGATATGAGTGAAGTGACCCGCGCCCGCGCCCGCATCCCCTCGCTGACCCATGACCAAAAGTTTACCGGACCATGAGCGATAAGACCGAAGACATCGCTGTATCGTTGTTTGGTGAATTGTTCATGGCCGATCAATTGGCGCGCAATCGCATTTCCAAAGCCTTGCCCAAAGGCATGCAGTTGTCACATTTTTCTGTGCTTAACCATCTGGCCCGCGTCAACGATGAACGCACCCCCGCGCAACTGGCCCGCGCTTTTCATGTCACCCGTGGTGCCATGACCAACACACTGGCCAAGCTGGAATGGGCGGGGCATGTGCATATTCGCCCCGATTGGGACGATGCACGGCAGAAATTTGTGGCGATCTCGCCCTCGGGCCGTGCTGCCCGTGATGCCGCTGTTGCCGCTGTTGCCCCGTTGATCGCAGAGGTTGTCACAGCGCTGGGCGCCGAAAAGGTGCGCGCCGTTCTGCCCGTTCTGCGGGAGTTGCGCGTGCGGATGGAAACCGAAGATTGACGTGTAGGGTGTGCCTTCAGGCGCACCACTGCATACCAAAACCCCAAGCTTTCCCTTGCCCCAACCGCCCACATCCCGCATCGTTAAACTATGCGTCTGATTCCGATCCCTCCAAAAATAATGGCCGCGTTCTGGCGGTTTTATCGGCGCACCGAACAAGCCGAACTTGATCTGATCGCCGCGGGCGTGGCGTTTTATGCGTTTCTGGCCATTTTTCCCGGTGCCGCAGCCATTATCGCGATTTGGGGCATTCTGTTTGACCCCGAAGTGATCCGGCAAGAATTGGCGTTGCTGCAAGGCTTCTTGCCGCCAGAAGCATTCATTCTGATTTCAGATCAGTTGGAATCGCTGTTGGCCGTTAAGCCGGAAAATTTGGGGATAACGACGCTTTTGTCAATTTTGTTCGCACTTTGGTCGGCGCGCGCGGGGGTTGCCGCACTGATCCGGGGCCTGAACGCCATTCATCATCTGCCGAACCGCTTTGGCCACTGGCACCAGTTGCGCGCGATCGTGCTGACATTTGTGATGGTGGGCTTGGTTTTGTCAGTGCTGATCATGGCGGTGGTCTTGCCATTGGTTGTGGCCTATCTGCCGCTTGATCAATATGCCACGCGGGCTTTGGCCAACTTTAATCTGGCGCTGGGCATTGCGGCTGCGGTTTTGGCAATTGGAATGGGCTATCGGCTTGGCCCCAATTATGGCCCGGTGCGCCCACCTTTGCTGTCGTGGGGATTGCTGGTGGCCGTGGTGTTGTGGATTTTGGCAACGCGCGGTTTTATGCTGTATCTGGCGAATTTTCCGTCTTACAACCGCATTTACGGCTCTATCGGTGCCGTGGTGGCGCTGATGATGTGGCTTTACGTCAGCGCCTATGCCGTTCTTTTGGGGGCGGCTGTTGATGCCGAACGCAACCGAACCCGCAAAGCCCGTCAGTAGTCTTTCTCCAGCACGATCCCCAATCCGGTCGTGCCATCCGAACTTGCCCGCCCGCGCAAGGTGATTGATTTGGTGACATCAAGGTTCAGGTTGATCTGGCTTTTGCCATCCTGATCGACCGTCACCTCACTGTAAACGTTTTCCGAGATATATTTTCCGGCCGTCAACGAAACGCCGCCCGCCGCATCGGTTTTCACATCCAGATTGTCCAACCCAAAGCCTTTACGCAGTTTACTGACGATACCTTCGCCGCCCCGGCCCGCCAAAGTGGCGACGGCATTGGCCAGTTGCAACGCCTGCAGGGCCGACAGATTTTGCAGACTTTGCCCGAACAACAGCTGCGCCAGAACCTCTTCTTCCGGCAGTTCCGGGGTTGAGGTGAACGTCACTTTCGGCTCTGTTGCGGGGCCTTCGATCAAAACGCCGCTGGTGATGCCACCGTTTTCGGTATTGGCGACGATGCGGATAAACGGCACCAATTCACCCTGCAACTGCAGCAGCGCCTCGGATAAGGTCAGCCGCTTACCCAAAATCTCCAGCCGCCCGCGGATCAACGCAAACGATCCGGCGGGTTGCACATTCGCCGTTGTCCCCAGCAGGCGTAATTCACCACCCAGTTCGGCATCCAACCCCCGGCCACGAATAAACACCCGGTTTGGGGCGGAAACGGTGATATCCAAGCCAAAGGCGTCACCAGAAATTGCGGTACCACCATGGCCTTCGGCGATCAATCCGGCCCGATCCCGCGTGGCCCGCGACGGGGCAGGTTCGTTCACATGGCGCAATCCGGGCAACCCGCCCGCCCCGCCAAACCCGGTTGATGGCACCCGCAATTCGGTCTCGCGCAGCACGATGCGTCCGATAATTTTTGCCCCACCGCGCAACGGCCCGCTTAGCGTCAGATCCCCATTCAGGGTGGTTTCATACAAATCCGGGTCGCGCAGGGTGACATTTTTGACTGAAATCGCAATTTCGCCAGCGAAGGGCGCGTTTAGCCCTGCCGACCCATTTGCCGTAATACTGCCCCCGGAAGAAACGTTGGTATCAACAGTGATTGTCGCCCGCCCCCCCGAAAAACTGGCCTTTGCTGCAATGTTCTGAAAAGCAAAGTTCAACCCCGGATCGGCCAACCTTCCGTCAATCAGAGTCACTGGCCCGGAAATCGATGCCAAAGCCAGCGGTCCGTTCAGCCGCAAATCAAACCCCATCCGCCCGGAAATGGCGCGGGGACTGATAAAGGCATTTCCCAGCGCCGCCTGCGCCGTGCCGGTGACCGTCAAATTGGCCGAGCCTAATCCCTTTGCAATCTTGCCCTTGACCGACGCGTTGATTTGCCCCGGCCCTTGCCCGGCAAGATCAAGCGTGATGCCCCCCGCATCTTGAACAGCCGTGCCTTTAACCGTCAATACCCCGGGAAATTCAGGCACCAACAAGGCCAAATTCCGCAAACGCGCGGTCAGATCAATTGTTTGCTGGCCGCCGGTGATGACCCCCGTCGCCTGTGCATCCAGTTGTGGGTTGGCTAAATCGGCGCGATCAACCTGCACCACGCCGTCTTTTACCTTCATCTCCAACCGCACCTGGCTTTCGCCCGCCAACAGCTTGTCTGTCTCAGGTTGGCCAACGCCCAATCCCTGCCCGGTGGCGTTCAGGCTGATGCGCCCATCCTCGGGCGTTCCGGTGAATTGCGCGGCCCCCGTCACCGCCCCGCGATAGCCGCCGCCCAATGATCGCAGATCGGTAAAGTTAAGGTTTGCAGCAATGTCGCTGCCCGTTAACGCCAACCGCCCTGTTGCATCTGCGGTCATGCTGGCCGCAATGATCTTTGAAGACCGTAAAATCGTGCCGGTCGTATCGCGCACCACCGAGGCCTGAAACTGCGCTGGTCCCTTTAGCAGATTGTCCAGTTCCGCAATGCCCGCGCCCATATCCTGACCGTCAGCGCTTATTTCCAGATCAAATGCGCCGGTCAAAATGCTGCCTTTTCCAGCCACCTTTATCTGCGCCGCGCCCGACAAGGGTCGCCCAACCAGCCCGGACAACCGGGAAAGGTCGGCCATCTGCGCCTCGGTGCGACCAACCATTTCAAAGGCATCATCCAGACCCGATATCCGGCCCGACACAAAGGCCGAATAATCTTCCCCCGCCAAATTCAGCTTTGGCAAAGAAACCGCGCCTTCGCCTTCGCGCCAGGATATCTCGGCATCGCCCCAGATCACGCTGCCCAATGCGCGGGCAAGGGCGGCATCATTCGGCTCCAACCCTTCGGCGGCAAAGCGGAAAGCACCGTCAAACTGCTGCATCCCCGCTGCCCGCCCGATACGTCCTGACCCCGTCAATGACAGGCTGCTTGCCCTGAAATCCGCCCGATCCAACCCGGTCAAAGCCATATCTGCCGTCCAGACTTCGCCTTTGCCGGCATCATACCCCAGCGTCAGGTCAGCGCGATTTATTCTGACGGGCAATTCCGTCGTCAACGGCAGCAATACAGCACTTCCATCAGGGGCTGCGATTTGCCCTGTCAGATCAAACCGCTGTGGCAATCCATCCGCGGCCAAAGCCAAGGTGCCGTTCAACCGCAACGACTTTGCCGAAACATCCAACACTGCCAGATCAAGCCGCCCATCAGCCCAGCGCTGTCCTTCGGCCTTCAGGGCCACGGCGTTGCCGAAAAATTCGGCGTAGGCCGGCAAGAACAACGGGGCCAGATCGCCTGCCAAATCTGCGGTAAATGCGGTCGCACCATCGGTTTGTCCGGTCAGTTGCACCTTACCTGCCAAGCGATCAACATCATCGGTGGTCAACGCGATATCAGCCACAAAATCCGAAATCGGCCCGGCACCTTGCACAATCAACGCCGCCGACGGTAGTCCGGGCAGCCCCAACAACGTGGCGGCAATGCCACCCGCCTCTTCGCGGGCTTGCAAATCTATGGTCAGCAGTTGTTCGATGTTTGAATAACTGGCCGTCAATTCGACTTTGCCTGCCGGTCCGTCATCGGTGCGTTCGATTACCAGATTGCCCTGCCCTTCGCCCGCCACCAAAGACAGCGCCGCCTCGATCCGCCCTTCAATCATCGTGCCCAAGACCGGCGCACCCAGAACAATACGCTCCGCCGCAACTTTGTCGATCTGCACAGACACCGGCAAATCCGGCAACGCAAAGCTGCCCGCCTCGGGTTTCGGCGTTGTCGTATCGGCGGTGGGCAATCGGTCCAGTATAATTTCCGCTGCTGTCAACTGATTAACCGTGACTTGTCCTGAAAACAAATCGGTCCGGCTCCAATCCAGCGTCACATCGCGCAGTGTCAGCCAAATGCCCTGATCATCGGCAATCGTAAGTTCTTGCACCGTGGCCTGTGACGACAGCGCACCCGCAAATCCCGTCACCACCACTTTGCGCCCGGCACCCGACAGGCCGTCTTCCAGAAATGCCGTCAGATAGGCGCGGTCATCAGTTTGTGCGATGGCCTGCAAAGGCAGAACCGAAAGCACCGCGATCATCCCATACCGCCACATCAAAACGCCTGCCCCAGACCCACGTAAACCTGCAACCCATCGCCGGTGCTACCCCCCACTGGCAGCGCCAGATCCAGCCGGATCGGCCCAACGACGGTGGCATAGCGAACGCCCACACCCGCGCCCGCATGCCAATCATTCACGCCGACCGCCCCAACGGCCCCCATATCCAGAAACCCGACCAGCCCCAGATTATCACCGACCCGAACCCGCGCTTCAACCGAGCCGCCGATAAACTGCGTGCCGCCGGTTTGAAACACCACGTTCGACGAATCGGTCAGCACATTTACCCCCAGCGATTGATAAGGTTGCCCGCGCACCGTGCCGCCGCCGCCGGAATAAAACAGATAGTCCCGGGGCGTGCCTGCCAAAGAGCTGCCCAGAACAGCACCGCCCTGCACCCGTGCTGCCAAAACGAACCGCCGGTCTTCGCCAAAGGCCTTGTATCCGCGTGCATCAAACTTCAGTCGCGCACCGCTGTCGGTGATGCCAAAGCCGATGAATGGCTTCGCTTCGGCCTCAATGTAAAACCCCTTTTTGGCATCGGTTTTGCTATCCCGGCGATCCCAAATTGCGCCCAGCGGCAACGAAAGCGCACGATACGTGTCCGTCCCGGACGGGTCGGTGATTTTTGAGTATTCATATTCAAACCCGATATTCGCCGATAATTCTTTGGAAAACACCCGCGTCACCTTGGTGGAAATTTCAAAGTTGTCAGCTTTGAAATCCGCCTCATCCAGACGCTTGATTCCCGCGCCAAAGCTTAGCGTGGTATCTGCGCTAAAAGTCGCGGGCCGGTCCAGCGTTACGCCCAGCCCGTAATCAACCCCGCCCGACTGCACCCCAATGTTCAAAATCTCACCGCTGATTGTCAGCCGTTCAGCGCCGCCAAACAGATTGCGGTGCAGCCATGACCCGTTCAGCCGCAGCCCGTCAAAACTGGCGATTTCCGCCCCAAAACTATACCGCCGCCGCTTTTCCTCAACCACAGTTGCGGTGATGCCCAGCAAATCGGGGCGGGTCACGGTGGTATCCTCGGTCAAGGTCACTGATTTGAAAACGCCCGTGCGCCGCAGCCGCGCCGTGGCGCGATCAAGTGCATCGGGGTCAAAAACCGAACCCTCCGGCAATCCGGCAATCGCGCGAATGCGTCTTTCGCGCATCCGTTCCTGGCCCACGATCACCAGCCGCCCGAACCGCAGCTTTGGCCCCGGGTCCAGCACAATATCCGCCGACAGCTTTGCAGCCCGGTGATCCGCCGCCAGGTTCTGCGACGCTGTATTTGCCAATGCATGGCCGCGCTTGCGCCAGCCATCCACGCCCGCGCCAACTGCTTCCAGAATAACACCGCTTTCGGCGGTCTTTCCAACTGCAAACCCAGTGGGCAATTCCGTTCTGGCCGCCAAAGGCGCTAGCTTGGCCTTCGAGAATGAAAACACCGGCCCCGGGTTAACCTGCACGATGATTTTTGAAATCTGCCCCGGCGCATCCAGGGGCGCAATCGACGCCGCTTCGGCCCCGTCGATATAAACGTGAATCACCGCGGAGTAATAGCCGCGCGCATACAACGCATTCAAAAGAGCGGCATATTCCGCGCGCGCATCGGCAAATAAATCCTGCGTATCCGTCGCTTTGCTTTTCTCGGACGTCAGCAATATTGACGCGGCCCGAAGGCTTTTTTCCAACGCCTTTGGCGCGCCACTAACCGAAAACTCTACCCCGTCAAACGCTGAAGCCGCGGTATTTGCCAGCAAACACAGCGCAATCGCAACGCCACGAAGGCGGCCCAAACGACGGGTCGGCACGCAATCCATAAGTTCTCCGATCAGGTAACACCACATTATGCCGCGCGGGCCTATAAAGGGCAATCCAGACGAACGCCAGGACCCCAACAACGCCCCACACACCGGCACCTTTCCGCCCCCGCTTGACCTTTGCCCAGATTGGCGTGAAGGCTGCAACCCAACGCCGCAGTGTGAAAGAGGTTCCCATGTCCTATGCCGCCGCAGAAAACCGCTATGATCGCATGGCTTATCGCCGCTGTGGCAAAACGGGGTTGATGCTGCCCGCCATATCCATTGGCCTTTGGCACAATTTCGGCTACGATACCCCGCACGACACAAAACGCGCGATCTGCCATGCCGCTTTTGATCACGGCATCACTCATTTCGATCTGGCCAACAACTATGGCCCGCCTGCGGGATCTGCAGAAGAGGCGTTTGGCGATATCCTGAAGACCGATTTCAAACCTTACCGCGATGAGATGATCATTTCATCCAAGGCGGGTTACCATATGTGGGGGGGCCCTTACGGCGAATGGGGATCGCGCAAGTATCTGATCGCGTCTTGTGACCAAAGCCTGAAACGCATGGGCCTGAATTACGTCGATATCTTTTATTCCCACCGCTTTGATCCCGACACACCCTTGGAAGAAACCATGGGCGCGCTGGATCACATCGTGCGGTCTGGCCGGGCGCTTTATGTCGGTATTTCCAGTTATAACAGCCAACGCACGCGGGAAGCACACGCCATTTTGAAGCAAATGGGCACGCCCTGCATCATCCATCAGCCCAGCTATAACATTCTGAACCGTTGGGTCGAAACCGATGGGCTCAAGGATACATTGGCCGAATTAGGCATGGGGTCTATCGCGTTTATCCCGCTGGCCCAAGGTATTTTGACCAACAAATATCTGAATGGCATTCCAGAAGGGTCGCGCGCATCCCAAGGCAAATCGTTGAATCCGGCCGTGATCACGCCCGCCGCGATTGAGTCGGTGAAATCGTTGAGCGCCATGGCAACTGCGCGCGGGCAAACCTTGGCGCAGATGTCGCTGGCTTGGGTTCTGCGCGGCGGCGGCATCACCTCGGCCCTGATCGGCGCATCAAAGCCCGAACAGGTGATAGATTGCGTCGGTGCAATCAAAAACCTAGATTTCACCGCTGATGAACTGGCGCAGATCGACCATATTGCCGAGCAAAAAGACATCAATCTTTGGGCCAAATCGTCAAACGACTAAAGCGGACCAATGATTTCACTTTGGCCCAAATACCTCCCCGCGGAGCGACCGGCTTTTCCGCAATCCCAGCGGTTCAAACTTGGGTGTAGGGTGTGCCTTTACGGCGCACCACTCCATCAATTATGTCTTCACGCTGCTGGTCACATAGTTGCACGACAAATCGCGCGATGACAAAGACCAACTCCACGCAATCGGATTGAACACCATTCCCTTGCGATCCACCGGTTCCAGCCCGGCCTTTCGCAGCAGATCATACAGCTCATCCGGCGTGATGAACTTAGCCCAATCATGCGTGCCTTTGGGCAGCCAGCGCATTACCCATTCCGCCCCGACAATCGCCATGACAAAACTTTTCGGGTTCCGGTTCAACGTTGAACAAATCATCAACCCCTTTGGTTTCAACAAATTCTTACAAGCCGTCAGAAATGCCAGCGGGTCGGCGACATGTTCGACCACCTCCATATTCAACACGATGTCAAACTGCTCTCCCACTGCGGCCATGTCTTCGGCCGTGGTATGGCGATAGTCGATTGTCAGGCCCGCACCCGTCGCATGAACCTGCGCCACCGGAATATTGCGCGGGGCGGCATCCGCGCCCACCACATCCGCCCCCAACCGCGCCATGGGTTCAGAAAGTAACCCCCCACCGCAGCCAATATCCAGAATACGCAACCCTTTGAACGGGTTAGGAGTCGTCAAATCCCGGTCAAACTCTGCCGCGATCTGGGAGGTGATGTAATCCAACCGACACGGATTCAACATATGCAGCGGTTTGAATTTACCGTTGGGATTCCACCATTCCGCCGCCATCGCTTCAAATTTGGCCACTTCGGTGGGGTCAATTGTGCTGGTCACTGCCATCAGAACTCCTTGCACCCCGGCGCTGGGCGGGGCAATCTTAGAATGGTATATAGGACGGATATGGATCAAAGATCAGGCCAAAAGCGCGCAGTCGATTTTCTTTACCCGCCGGTCGATCCCTTCGATCAGCGCGTGATGGATATGGGCGATGGCCACCGCATTTATGTCGAACAATGCGGCAATCCGACTGGCATCCCGGTTCTGGTTTTGCATGGCGGCCCCGGTGGCGGTTGCAGCCCGGCGATGCGGCGGTATTTTGATCCGGCCGTTTACCGCGTGGTGCTGTTCGATCAACGCGGCTGCGGGCGTTCCCGCCCCCATGCCACTGTTGAGAATAACACAACCTGGCATCTTATCAAAGACATAGAGGCGATCCGCACGGTTCTGGGTATAGATCAGTTTATCCTGTTCGGGGGCAGTTGGGGGGCAACGCTGGCGCTGGTCTATGCGATCACCCATCCTGAAAGTGTGCGCCAACTGGTGCTGCGCGGCGTGTTTTTGTCGATGCAATCAGAATTGGACTGGTTCTATGGTGGCGGGGCAGGGGCGTTCTTTCCCGATCTTTGGGCGCGGTTTGTCGCACCCATTCCCGAAGAAGAACGCGGTGATCTGATCGCCGCCTACAACCGCCGTTTGTTCAGTGGTGTTTTGGCTGAAGAATCCGCAGCGGCCCGGATCTGGGCAAATTGGGAAAACGCACTGGCCTCGGTGCATTCTGACGTGCCATTGGGGGAAAGCCCATCAGAATACGCCCGCGCTTTTGCCCGGCTGGAAAACCACTACTTTGTAAATGGTGGTTTCTTGGAATGTGACGGCTGGATTTTGCAGCAAAAACACAAGATCGCGCATATCCCTGCGGTGATCGTGCAAGGCCGCTATGACATGATCTGCCCGCCGGTATCAGCCGCGAAATTGGCAATGGGCTGGCAGATGGCCACGCTGAAGATCATCCCAATGGCGGGGCACGCGCTTTCTGAACCGGGGATCAGTGAGGCGCTGGTTGGGGTGATGGATGGTTTGCGGCCATAGCAGCGCCCTTGCATCCCCCCCCCATTCCCCCTATACACCTTTCTAACAGCCGCTTCCGGGTCCAAACCTGAAGCTAACGATCGTCACACCCGGGCCTGTTGGCCCGTTTTTTGTTTTTGGAACCACATGTCTGATCTTATTGCCAAAACCGCTATGGATCGCCGCTTGGCTGATATCGTCACCCCCGCCATCGAGGGCCTCGGGTTTGAACTGGTGCGGATTCGTTTGATGGGTGGGGCCACGCGCACCTTGCAGATCATGGCGGATCGCCCCGATGGCGGTATCGAGGTGGATGATTGTGGTGAAATTTCCACCGTCGTCTCGGCCATTCTGGATGTCGAAGATCCGATTGAGGAAAATTTCGTGCTGGAAGTGTCGTCCCCCGGTATCGACCGCCCGCTGACCCGTCTTAAGGATTTTGAGATGTGGAAGGGCTGGGAAGCCCGGTTAGAGACCACCGAGTTGATAGACGGGCGTCGTCGGTTCAAGGGCACGCTTGCCGGGGCCGAAGGCGATGAGGTGCTTATTGAGATCGAAGATGCTGGCGCTTTGGTGACGATTGGGTTGAAATTCGACTGGCTGTCTGATGCCAAGCTGATCCTGACCGACGAATTAATCGCCGAAATGCTGCGGCAGAAAAAGGCCAGCGGTGTGTTTGATGAGACGCAATTCGATGAAATTGACCAAACCGAAGCCGGGGATGATGACACCCCCGAGCCTGTAAAACACTAAAACCAACTTCAAAACCAAAAACGGGGAATGACCATGGCGATTACCTCTGCCAACCAGTTGGAACTGCTGCAAACCGCCGAGGCTGTGGCTCGCGAAAAGATGATCGACCCCGATCTGGTGATCCAGGCGATGGAAGAGTCTTTGGCCCGCGCCGCCAAATCGCGCTACGGCGCGGATATGGATATTCGGGTCAGTATTGATCGCAAAACCGGCCGCGCCACCTTTGCCCGCATCCGCACAGTTGTCGAAGATGACGCGGTAGAGAATCACCATGCGCAAGTCACGGTGAAACAGGCCAAAGACCATTTGGCCGATCCCCAGTTGGGTGACGAGATCATTGACGAGGTTCCCCCCGTCGATCTGGGCCGAATCGCGGCGCAATCTGCCAAGCAGGTGATCTTGCAAAAGGTCCGCGAAGCCGAGCGTGACCGTCAGTATGAAGAATTCAAAGACCGCAAAGGCACGATCATCAACGGTCAGGTCAAGCGCGAAGAATATGGCAATATCATCGTTGATATCGGTCGTGGCGAGGCGATTCTGCGCCGTAACGAAAAGATCGGCCGCGAATCCTATCGCCCGAACGACCGTATCCGCTGCTATATCAAAGATGTTCGTCGTGAGGCCCGCGGCCCGCAGGTGTTCTTGTCGCGCACCGATCCGCAGTTCATGGCCGAACTGTTCAAGATGGAAGTGCCGGAAATTTATGACGGCATTATTGAGATCAAGGCAGTTGCCCGCGATCCGGGGTCGCGTGCCAAAATCGCTGTGATCAGCTATGACAATTCAATCGATCCGGTCGGGGCCTGCGTCGGTATGCGGGGCAGCCGGGTTCAGGCCGTGGTGAACGAATTGCAGGGCGAAAAGATCGACATTATTCCGTGGAACAACGATCTGGCCACGTTCCTGGTGAACGCGCTGCAGCCGGCCGAAGTGTCGAAAGTTGTGATCGACGAAGAAACTGGCAAGATCGAGGTTGTGGTGCCCGACGAACAGCTGTCGCTGGCCATCGGCCGTCGTGGCCAAAACGTGCGTTTGGCGTCGCAGCTGACATCGCTGGATATCGACATCGTCACCGAATCAGACGAATCTGCCCGCCGTCAGGCCGAATTCGCCGAACGCACTAAGCTGTTCATCGACACGCTGGATATCGACGAGATGATGGCGCAGTTGTTGGTTTCCGAAGGATTCACCAATCTGGAAGAGGTCGCCTATGTTGATGCCGAAGAATTGCTGTCTATTGATGGCTTTGATGAGGCAACTGCAGGCGAATTGCAGGCCCGGGCGCGCGATTACCTTGAGGCCGCCAATACCAAAGCGATGGAAAATGCCCGTGCTTTGGGTGTTGAAGACAGCCTTGTAGACTTTGAAGGCCTGACACCGCAGATGCTGGAAGCCTTGGCGCTGGACGGCATCAAAACGTTGGAAGATTTCGCAACCTGCGCTGACTGGGAACTGGCCGGTGGCTGGACAACCGTGAATGGCGCGCGGGTTAAGGATGAAGGTGTGCTTGAGAAGTTTGAGATGTCCTTGGAAGAGGCCCAGACTTTGGTGATGACCGCACGGGTAATGCTGGGTTGGGTCGATCCAACCGAGGTGGCAGGATTTGTCGCAGCGAACGAAACCGAAACTGACGATGCGGAGGCCGAGGCCTGATCTCAGGCCTCGGATCAGCAGACCGTGACACGCGGTGGCAAAGAAAACCTGCAAGACGACCCCGAACGCAAATGCATTGTGACCGGGGAAGTTCAGCCAAAGGCGGGTCTGATCCGTTTTTGTCTTGGGCCAGAAGATATGATTGTGCCGGATATTCTGGCGCGGCTGCCGGGACGTGGGTTTTATGTATCTGCGGATCGTGCCGCGATTGATAAGGCCGTGGCAAAGGGGTTGTTCACTCGCGCCGCGCGCCAGCCTGTGAAACTGCCACCTGATCTGGCCAATCTGGTTGATGATCTGATGACGCGGCGGGTGGTGGAACTGATCAGTTTGGCCCGCAAGGCGAGTGGGGCCGTGATGGGCTACGAAAAGGTTAAAGACTGGCTGGCGAATGGCAAAGCACGCGTGCTGATCCAGTCGTCAGACGGGTCTGAACGTGGTAAAACCAAGCTGCGCGCACCGGAAGGTGAGAACCGCTTTATAGGCTGTTTAACTGCGCAGGAATTGGGTTTGGCTTTCGGACGTGAACGTGCGATACACGCCGCGCTTGCGACTGGCGGACTCACAGCACGTGTTGTAGAGGAAGCGGCAAGGCTGGCTGGGCTCCGTGATGGAACCAGTGGGCAATTGGGCGGCGAGACCGCCAAAAAGGATACGAAAGACGCATGACCGATACTGACGGCAAAAAACCCCTCGGCCTGGGTGGCGTACCGCGTTCTGGACAGGTGAAGCAAAGCTTCAGCCATGGCAGAACCAAAAGC
>JANNAT010000130.1:0-40918 GCA_031384605.1 Cypionkella sp. | reverse complement strand
CTGCACTGATCGCAACACCGCTACCTGCGCCGCGAGGTATCCAGATGGACGTTGATACGTTCACTTCCCTTCAAACCCGCCTGCGCGAAGACGCCCGTGCCGAACTTGCCGCAGCGCATGGCGACGAACGCAAACGGCTTGAGGAACAAATCACCGCCTTAAACGCGCGCCTTGCCAATCCCGACGAAGCCCTTGCCCAACAACACGCCATCATCCTTGATCTGGAAGCCCAACTTGCCCGCCGGGGCAATGAATTGGGCGGCGATGACGTCACCAACGCGAAAGCCGCTCTTGAAGCAGGCGATTTCACCGCTGCCCGAATGCTGTTTGAAACCCTTGCCGTGCGCACCGAACCGGATATGCAGGCCCATGCCGATGCAAGCTTTGCCCTTGGTCAAATCGCCGAAGCTGAAATCCGCTGGCACGACGCCGCAGTGCATTACGCCCGAGCGGCCCAGCTTAACCCAACCTTTGATACCCTTCTCAAAGCTCGCGTATTTGCGTGGCGGGCGGGCGATTATCCGGCAGCCCTTCGGTTTGGCGAAGAGTTACTTGCCCTTGCCCGCAAATCTGGAACCCAAGAACAACTGTCGCGTGCCTTGAATGAGCACGCCTTGACTATAAAAGCGCAGGGGCGCTACTCCGAGGCCGAAGGGCTCTACAGACAGGGACTGGACATTGCCCGCATGACGATTGGTGACTCAGATCCAGATTATGCTACCCGCTTGAATAACCTTGCAAACGTGGTGCAGTTGCAGGGACGATACCTCGAGGCCGAGGGGATTTACAGACAGGCGTTGGACATCGACCGCAAAACGATTGGTGAAGCACACCAAGACTATGCCACTCACTTGAATAACCTTGCAACCGTGGTGCAGGCGCAAGGGCGATACCCCGAGGCCGAAAAGCTTTTTAGACAGGCGTTGGAAATTGCCCGCCAAACGATTGGTGATGCTCATCCAAACTATGCCAGCGGCCTGAACAACCTTGCAGGGGTGGTGCGGGCGCAGCGGCGATACCCCGAGGCCGAGGGGCTTTTCAGACAGGCGCTGGACATTGATCGCAAGACGATTGGTGATGCGCATCCAAGCTATGCGATTGACCTGAGCAACCTTGCAAGCGTTATGCAAGCGCAAGGGCGACACCTCGACGCCGAGGCGATGATCAGACTGGCGTTGGACATCGACCGCGACACGATTGGTGACACTCATCCAGACTATGCCATTCGCCTAAACAACCTTGCAGGCGCTGTGCTGGCGCAGGGGCGTTTTCCCGAGGCCGAGGGGCTTTACAGACAGGCGTTGGCAATTATCCGCAATGCAGTTGGGGATGGGCACCCAGATATCAATACTTATGCCCACAACCTCATCACCCTCCTCGAATCCCATAACCCCACCGCCCCCGACCTTCTCGAACTCCGCGCCTTACGCCACGGCACCCCCCCCCCCAATCCTTAACACCCCCTTAATCACCCCCACCTAACCCCCTGATATCCCTCACCCCACCCCACCGTCCACGCGTGGACATATCCGCTCCCCTTGCCCCCACCCCCCCCAGCAGGCATTGTCCCCCCCAACCAAAAGGGGCCCCAAAATGATTCCCGTCACCAGCTATGCCGGCCAAAAAGTTGCCGTCCTTGGCCTCGGCCGCTCTGGCCTTGCCACCGCCGCCGCCTTGCAGGCAGGCGACGTCGAACTTTTGCTGTGGGATGACAGCATCGAATCCCGCGCGGCTGCCGAACTGGCCGGCTTTACCTGCACTGACCTGACCCACGCGAATGCCCTCGATGGAGTGGCGGTTCTGATCGTCTCGCCCGGCATCCCGCATCTTTATCCCAGCCCGCACAAAGTAATCGCCGCGGCCCTGCTGGCGGGCATCCCGGTTGATAACGATATCGGGTTGTTTTTCCGCAGCTACGCAACCCCCGATTGGGATGATTTTGACGTGGCCCCCCGCGTCGTTTGCGTGACCGGATCGAACGGCAAATCGACCACCACCGCGCTGATCCATCATATTCTGGACGTCGCCGGGCGGCACACCCAGATGGCGGGCAATATCGGGCGCGGCGTGCTGGATATTGATCCGGCCGAAGATGGCGAGGTGGTGGTGCTGGAACTGTCGAGTTACCAAACCGATCTTGCCCGCAGCCTGACGCCGGATGTGGCGGTGTTCACCAACCTGTCGGCTGATCATCTGGACCGACACGCAGGGATCGGCGGTTATTTCGCGGCCAAACGGCGGCTGTTCGCCGAAGGTGGCCCCGACCGCGCGGTGGTGGGGGTGGACGAGGTGGAGGGGCAGTTTCTGGCCAACCAATTGTCGGAAGGGGCGCAGGATGATCGGGTGATCCGGATATCTTCGGGGCAAAAGCTGGAAGGGTTCGGCTGGTCGGTGTTCGCCCGCAAGGGGTTCTTGGCCGAATGGCGGCGCGGAAAACAAGTGGCCTCGGTTGATCTGCGCGACATCGCTGGGCTGCCTGGCGCGCACAATCACCAAAACGCCTGCGCCGCCTATGCGGTGTGCCGGTCTTTGGGGATCGGGCCGAAACTGATCGAAACCGCGTTTGGGTCTTTTGCGGGCCTGCCGCATCGCAGCCAGTTGGTAGGCACCAAGGGCGGCGTGCGGTTCGTCAATGACAGCAAAGCCACCAATGTCGATAGCGCCGCCAAAGCGTTGCAGGCGTTCCCCCGTATCCGCTGGATCGCCGGTGGGATGGGCAAAGACGGCGGCATTGCCGGGTTGGTGCCGCATCTGGGATCGGTGGCCAAAGCCTATCTTATCGGCCATTCCGCGCGGGATTTCGCGTTGGAATTGGGGGCGGTGCCTTATGAAATTTGTGAAACCATGGCGCGGGCGGTCGAACGGGCCGCTGCCGAGGCGGAACCCGGCGACGTGGTGCTGCTGGCCCCGGCGGCGGCGTCGTTTGACCAGTATCCGGATTTTGAGAAGCGCGGGGAGGATTTTATGGCGCAGGTGGCGGTGGTTCTGGGGGGGTAGGTTTGGGAGAGGGGTGGCCGGTGAGTGGGATATTGGGGCCGAGATGAAGTTGGGGCAAGTTTTTTAGCTAGACGCCGCGTGTTTGTTTTAAAGTATCGGATAGCGGCTTTGCGGACGAAGCGGCCTTTCGCTGCAACCGCAAAAATAACGATCTTCCTAGTTGGCGTTCCGCAGGCAACCGTAAGGATAACTGACCTTCGCTATACTTGCATGGTGAGCGGCGGATATCGAATGCATTTGTTTCTGAGAGCAGAAAGCATAATCCAAGTGATCACAGAAAAAGAGCCGCAGACATGGCAGCAGTTGCAAGACTGGTGCGCCCAAATTCTCCATGAGTGTGGTTGGCAAGCCAAAACCGAAGTGACTGTCGATCTTGTAAGAGGTCACGCTGTGATCGATGTCCTAGCAACTGAAACTGTCCGAGGACGAGAATACCAGACGCTGGTCGAATGTAAGAATTGGTCCAGTAAGGTTCCCCAACACGTGGTGCACAGCTTTCGCACGGTTGTGGCAGACGTCGGTGCGAACGCAGGCTAAATAGTCTCAATGGCAGGTTTTCAACCTGGCGCGTATCAAGCCGTAGAGCACACGAACGTTAAGCTGCTAACGTGGCTTGAGTTTCAAGAGATCTTCGAACAGCAGTGGTATTGGGAGTATTTGACCAAGTATGTGGTGGAACACTTAGAGCCTCTCGGTGACTACCTAGAGCCAATTCCAGCAATGACTCATTGGGATCAATACCTTGAAGAAGAAGTGGAACGTCTGAAGCAATTGCACAGGGAGCATCAGCCGCTGGGCGTTTTAATCATGGCTTTGTCGCCTTACATCGGGATGTTGGATGGACAATTTGTTAGACTAACGCTCCCGTTGAGAGAGCAGGCAAGAGTCTACAGCTCACTGCCCGAAAGGTTATTTGAAAGGACTGGTTACCGCGAGTTCATTGCAGAACTTCAGGATCATTGCATGCCGATACTGCGTGAATTTCGCCAGTATCGTGACATCGCTTTCGCGCGAAGAGACGCGGCAGCAGTTGATGGCGGCGAAAGTTAATTTGCGCCACGGGAAGGCGAAACTGTCGCTCACTGACATTCTGCACGAGCGACACGATGAAGTTGGAACGTTACTTAACAAACGCTGGCAGCCGCCGAATGCGCCCGCAGCATTTGCGGCAGTCCTGACCGTCCATTCTGGGCTCACTGCTGCCCTTCGTCAATTTTGTGCACTGGCCAACGCCTAAACACCACCCCACTCTCCGCCTTTTCCCTAGCCAACCCGCCCGCACTTCTGTAACATTGCGCTCAGACCCGGAGAACCGGGCGTATCGGCAGAGCAGACGGCAAGACAGGCGGTTACCCATGACAGAGATGGTCTATGGCTCTATGCCCAATCGGGTTGCAGAGCCGGTGCTTCCGCGCTGGTGGCGCACGATTGACAAGTTGTCGATGGTGGCGGTGTTGATGCTGTTTGCCTTGGGGTTGCTGTTGGGGCTGGCGGCGTCGGTGCCGCTGGCGACCCGCAACGGGCTGGAGCCGTTTTACTATGTGCAACGCCAGGCCGGGTTTGGCGGGTTGGGCCTGATCGCCATGGTCGGCGTGTCGATGATGTCGCCCGATATGGTGCGCCGGTTGGGCGTGTTGGGGTTTGCGGTGTCATTCGCGGCGCTGGCCCTGCTGCCGGTCTTTGGCACCGATTTTGGCAAAGGCGCTGTGCGCTGGTTCAGCTTTGGCTTTGCCTCGATGCAGCCGTCAGAATTTTTGAAACCCGGTTTCATGATTGTGGTGGCGTGGTTGATGGCGGCTGCCCAAGATATCAACGGGCCGCCGGGGAAATTTCTGTCCTTTGCGCTGACCCTGACAATCGTGATGTTTCTGGCGTTTCAGCCCGATTTTGGTCAGGCGATGTTGGTGCTGTTTGGTTGGGGCGTGATCTATTTCGTGGCAGGGGCCCCGATGTTTCTGATCGTGTCGGTGCTGGGATTGGTGGGCTTGGGTGGCATGACAGCCTATAGTTATTCGGAACACTTTGCGCGCCGGATTGATGGGTTTTTAACGTCAGATGTCGATCCGCGCAGCCAGATCGGTTATGCGACCAATGCCATTCAAGAGGGTGGATTCTTTGGCGTGGGCATTGGCGAGGGGCAAGTAAAATGGACGCTGCCCGATGCCCATACCGATTTCATTATTGCCGTGGCGGCCGAAGAATACGGGCTGGTTCTGGTGCTGGCGATCATCGCCCTTTATGGCACGGTGGTGGTGCGGTCGTTGTTCCGGCTGACCCGCGAACGTGATCCGTTTACGCGGCTGGCGGGCACGGGGCTTGCGTGCATCTTTGGCGTGCAGGCGATGATCAATATGGGGGTGGCGGTGCGGCTGTTGCCCGCCAAGGGGATGACCCTACCGTTTGTCAGTTATGGCGGCAGTTCGGTGATTGCCGCCGGAATTACGGTTGGCATGTTGCTGGCACTGACGCGGTCGCGGCCCCAAGGCCAGATCAGCGATATTTTCCACAAAGGCCGCCGCTGATGGCGGCACCATTGTTGTTGATCGCCGCAGGCGGCACCGGCGGGCATATGTTTCCGGCCCAAGCCTTGGCCGAGGCGATGCTGGCGCGGGGCTGGCGGGTGAAACTGTCAACCGATGCGCGGGGCGCGCGCTATGTCAGCGGCTTTCCGGCGCAGGTTGAAGTGGTGGTGCCGTCGTCGGCCACCTTTGCGCGCGGGGGCATTGCAGCCAAACTGCTGGTGCCGTTTCGTATTGCGGGCGGCGTTGCATCGGCGCTGTGGTCATGCTTTCGCGATGCGCCTGCGGTGGTGGTGGGGTTTGGCGGATATCCGTCAATCCCGGCGCTGGTGGCGGCATGGGTGTTGCGTCGCCCCCGGATGATCCATGAACAAAATGGTGTTCTGGGCCGGGTGAACCAGCTTTTTGCGCGGCGGGTTATGGCAGTGGCCTGTGGCACGTGGCCCACGGCGATGCCGCAAGGCGTGACAGGCGTTCATACTGGCAACCCGGTTCGTGCAGCGGTGCTTGAACGCGCTGGTGCGGGATACATCGAACCCGGCGACTATCCGATGGAGATTTTGGTGATCGGCGGCAGTCAGGGCGCGCGGATTTTGTCAGACGTTGTTCCAGCTGCGATTGCAGGCTTGCCTGCTGGATTTCGGCGCTGGCTGCGGGTGACGCAACAAGCCCGCGCCGAAGATTTAGGCCGCGTGGTGGCTGCCTATGCGCAGGCCGGCATTACCGCCGAAGTCGCCCCGTTCTTTGCCGATATTCCCCGCCGCCTGTCCGAGGCACAACTGGTGATCAGCCGGGCGGGGGCGTCATCTGTCGCCGATATCTCGGTGATCGGGCGGCCTGCGATTCTAATCCCGTTTGCGGCAGCCACAGCTGATCACCAAACCGCCAATGCGCGCGGGTTGGTCGATGCAGGGGCGGCGATTTTGATCCCCGAGGCGGCCTTGGATGCAGCCAGCCTGTCGGCGCAGATTGCTGCTGTTTTAGGCAGTCCGGATGCCGCCGCACGGATGGCCCGCAACGCGCTTTCCCAAGGCCTGCCCGATGCCACGACCCGGCTTGTTGCCCTGGTGATAGACGTGAGTGAAGGAAACCCTCAATGAATGCCACCAAATTGCCGATGGAACTGGGGCCGATCCATTTTGTAGGCATCGGCGGTATCGGCATGTCGGGCATTGCCGAAGTGCTGATGACCTTGGGCTACCGGGTGCAGGGGTCTGACGCCAAGGCCAGCAAAATCACTGACCGTCTGGTGGGCTTGGGGGCGGTGTTTCACGAAGGCCAGCGCGCCGAAAACATCGGTCAGGCGGCGGTGGTGGTAATTTCATCCGCCATCAAAAAGGGCAATCCGGAACTGGAAGAGGCCCGTCTGCGTGGCCTGCCTGTGGTGCGCCGGGCGGAAATGCTGGCCGAACTGATGCGGATGCGCAGCAATATCGCAATTGCGGGCACGCATGGCAAGACGACGACCACGACGATGGTGGCGACTTTGCTGGACAAGGGCGGCTTTGATCCGACCGTGATCAATGGCGGGATCATCCATGCCTATGGGTCCAACGCGCGGGCGGGCGAGGGAGAGTGGATGGTGGTTGAGGCGGACGAAAGCGATGGCTCGTTCAACCGCCTGCCCGCCACAATCGCGATTGTCACCAACATCGACCCCGAACATATGGAACATTGGGGAACGTTTGATGCCCTGCGCAAAGGCTTTCTTGATTTTGTGTCAAATATCCCGTTTTATGGCCTTGCGGTATGCTGCACCGATCACCCCGAAGTGCAGGCGCTGGTGGGCAAGATCACAGACCGGCGCGTGGTGACCTTTGGCTTTAACGCCCAAGCCGATGTGCGCGCGGTGAACCTGACCTATCAGGACGGCGTGGCGCATTTCGACGTGGCGCTGCAGGGCGAGGGGCGCGATGTGATGATCGACGGCTGCACCTTGCCGATGCCGGGCGATCATAACGTGTCGAACGCGCTGTCGGCCATCGCGGTGGCGCGGCATTTAGGGATGAAGCGCAGCGAAATACGCGAGGCGTTGGCCGCTTTTGCCGGCGTCAACCGCCGCTTTACCAAGGTTGCCGAAGTGGGCGGTGTGACGATCATCGACGATTACGGCCACCACCCGGTTGAAATCGCAGCCGTCCTGCGCGCCGCGCGCCAAGCCATCGCCGAAAGACCGGGGGCACGCGTGATCGCCGTGCATCAGCCGCACCGCTATACCCGGTTGCACAACCTGTTTGAGGATTTCTGCACTTGTTTCAATGAGGCCGACGTTGTGGCCATCGCCGAAGTTTATTCTGCGGGCGAAGATCCTATTCCCGGTGCCTCCCGCGATGATCTGGTCGCAGGCCTGATCGCCCACGGCCACCGTCACGCGCGCGCGATTATGGATGAAGATGATCTGGCAAGACTGGTGCGCGAACAAGCGCGTCCGGGCGATATGGTGGTGTGTTTGGGTGCGGGCACAATCTCGGCCTGGGCCAATGGATTGCCTGCCAAGCTAGGGGTTTCCGCAGCATGAAAACCAAAATTCTTCGAAGAATTTTGCAAATTTTTTCGAAAAAATTTGACACACCCATGGGAGAATTGGTGTGATAAGTTTTCCCCTGATCTTCGGTGCCCTCTGGATCATCGCCGCCGCGATCACCGCGATGCTGCCGATGCGCCGCCAGATGCTGCCGGGTAGGGGATTGCTGATCGCAGCCCCGATCTTGCTGATCTGGATCGGCGTCAGCCATGGTTGGATCTGGGTCGCCTTTGGCACCTTTGCGTTCCTTTCGATGTTCCGCCGCCCGCTGATTTACTTTGCCCGCAAGGCGCGCGGGTTGCCAGTACATGACCCAAGGTTTCCGCAGCCATGAACGCGCCGCTGATCGCCGCTTTGTTGTGGCTGATCGCTGCCAACGTGATTGGCATGCTGCCATCACGCGATAAACACTGGCGCAGTGCGTATGTGCTGATCGCGGTAGGAGTGCCGATTTTGGGCTGGGCGACCTATGTGAACGGCGCGGTCTGGGGGCTGGTTTTGCTGCTGGCCGCAGGATCGGTTCTGCGCTGGCCCATGGTTTATGCGTGGCGGTGGGTGCGGGCGCGGCTGGGGTAGAGTAGCAACCGTGTTTTCTCTTTGCCTTGTCAGCTTTGCCCCAAGCAAATCTGACCGCGCCCGAATTTCCTCGGGCTTACACCGCGCCATCTGGCGCGACGGTCCCTCGTCACCCACGGGGGCGGGCGCGACTGGTATCGCACCCCAAGGGCCCCGTCGGTTCGGGCGCGGACAGCTTTGCACCTAGTCTCAGGGGCCTTGCAGTTGTTTTGAATTTGATTGGGTGGGGAAAGCTTCCCGATCCCCCCCCTTGCCCACCATCCCCCCGCTTGCTACCAAACCCCATGATCCAACTCCCCACCCCTCGCGGCACGTTAACGCCCAATCGCCCGCTTGCTGATCTGACGTGGCTGCGCGTCGGCGGGCCTGCGGACTGGCTTTTCCAGCCTGCGGATGAGAATGACTTGTGCGACTTCCTTCGTGCGCTCTCCCCCAACATCCAAGTTTTCCCCATCGGCGTCGGGTCTAACCTGATCGTGCGCGATGGCGGGATGCGCGGGGTGGTGATCCGGTTGGGGCGGGGGTTCAACGGTATTACGACCGGGGGCAACATCGTCACCGCCGGGGCGGCCGCCCTTGATGCGCATGTCGCGCGGCGCTGTGCCGAGGCGGGGTTGGATCTGACGTTTCTTCGCACCATTCCGGGCAGTATCGGCGGGGCGGTGCGGATGAATGCGGGGTGTTACGGGTCTTATGTGGCGGATCACCTGGTATCCGTGCGGGTGGTGCTGCGCAGCGGCGATGTGGCCGAGTTGGCGGCGGATGATCTGCATCTGGCGTATCGGCAAAGCACATTGCCCGAGGGAGCCATCATCATCAGTGCCAGTTTCCATGCGCAGCCCGGCGATCCGGCGCTGCTCGAGGCGCGGATGACCGATCAGATCGCCAAGCGTGATGCGTCGCAGCCGACCAAAGATCGCAGTGCGGGGTCGACGTTTCGCAATCCGGTGGGGCATTCCAGCACGGGGCGCGAGGGTGACAGCCATGAATTGAAGGCGTGGAAAGTCATTGATGATGCCGGAATGCGCGGGGCAACCTTGGGGGCTGCGCAGATGTCACCGATGCATTCGAACTTTTTGATCAACACCGGAGGGGCAACTGCCGCCGATCTGGAAGATTTAGGCGATGCGGTGCGAAAAAAGGTTTTCCAACACAGCGGTATCGCGTTAGAGTGGGAAATCATGCGGGTCGGCACACGGGCCGCGACTAAATAAATATCACAGGCCACCAAAGGCTTGGATGAGGCAGTAAATGGCAGGCGGCTTAGCAAAAGCGGCTTCCAAAGTGGCGGTGTTGATGGGTGGGCGTTCCGCAGAGCGGGAGGTTTCATTGGTCTCTGGGCGCGAA
This sequence comes from Cypionkella sp., assembly GCA_031384605.1. Lineage (GTDB taxonomy): Bacteria > Pseudomonadota > Alphaproteobacteria > Rhodobacterales > Rhodobacteraceae > JANNAT01. Next base: position 30,955 of record JANNAT010000130.1, on the reverse strand, counting down.
TGCGCGGCAGCCCTTCGGGAAGCAGGATATCAGGTGATCGAGGTCGATTGTGGCCCCGACCTGTGCGCACGGCTGTCCGAAATCAAACCCGGTGTGTGTTTCAACGCGCTGCATGGCCGCTGGGGCGAAGATGGTTGTGTGCAGGGTATGCTGGAGTGGATGGGTATTCCCTATACGCATTCGGGCGTGCTCGCGTCAGCGCTGGCGATGGATAAGGCGCGTACCAAAGAGGTGTTCGCGGCCAACGGGTTGCCGGTTGTGCAATCTGTTTTGGTGGCGCGTGAATTGGTTGCTGAAGGCCATGTTTTGCCGCCGCCCTATGTCGTGAAACCCAATAACGAAGGCAGTTCTGTCGGCGTCTACATCGTGCATCCGGGCAGCAACGCGCCGCGATTGGCGCAAACCATGCCCGATGTGGTGATGGTCGAAACCTATGCGCCGGGGCGTGAGATGACCACAACGGTGATGGGCGACCGCGCGCTGGGCGTGACGGATATCATCACCGATGGCTGGTATGACTTTGATGCCAAATACAAAACCGGTGGATCGCGGCATGTGGTGCCCGCCGATCTGCCGTCAAAGATTACTGATGCTTGCCTTGATTATGCCCTGCGCGCGCACCGCGCTTTGGGGTGCCGGGGTGTAAGTCGCACCGATTTTCGTTGGGACGAGACGCGCGGATTGGCAGGGCTGATCTTGCTGGAAACCAACACGCAGCCGGGCATGACGCCCACGTCGCTGGCCCCCGAACAGGCCGCGTTTTGCGGGATCACATTCGCGCAGCTGTGCGACTGGATGGTAAAGGACGCGTCATGCAATCGCTAGGCCGCCATGCCCCGCCGGTTCGCCGCGATCCGGCCCCGTCGCGCTGGGCTTACCGGATGCAACGCCTTTGGCTGACGCCGTTTTTCCGCGTGCTGTTTCGCGTGGGTCTGCCCGTGGCCGTTATTGGCGCTGTGGGCACATTGGTGTTTTATGACGCGCACCGGCGGGATGCGATGATGCAATCATTGGCCGAATTGCGCAGCCAGTTCGAAGCGCGGCCTGAATTTCGGGTCAGCTATCTGTCGATTGATGGCGCATCCCCTGATCTGGCCGACGCGGTGCGCAGCAAGTTGAAACTGAAACTGCCGCAATCATCCTTCGATCTTGATCTGGACGCGCTGCGAGTGGCGGCGCAAGATCTGGATGCCGTGGCATCTGCCGAATTGCGGGTGCGCTCTGGCGGTGTGTTGCAAGTGCTGTTGACCGAACGCGAACCTGCCTTGGTTTGGCGGTTGGGCGACCGGCTGGAATTGATGGACGCCAGTGGCCACCGCGTGGCCGGGCTGGCCTCGCGCAGCGACCGTGCGGATTTGCCGTTGGTTTTGGGCATAGGTGCCAATACCGCCGCGACCGAAGCTTTGGCTTTGCTGGATGCCGCGGGGCCACTTATGCCGCGTCTGCGCGGGTTGGTGCGGATGGGAGAGCGGCGCTGGGACATCGTGCTGGACCGTGATCAGCGTATCCTGCTGCCCGCCACCAACCCGATCGCCGCCCTTGAACGCCTTCTGGCGCTGGACGCCGCCGAAGACCTGCTGGCGCGCGATATTTTTTCAATTGACCTACGATCTGAACAGCGCCCTGCGCTGCGTCTTGCCCCGTTCGCGCTGAACGAGGCGCGGCGCGCGGCGGGGCTGATCCCTATTGCGGAGAATGACCTATGACCGATCTTTACCAATCCCAACGCGCGATGCGCCACATGCGTAAGGCCGCGATGCAGCGGGGGGTGGTGGCGATTTTGGATGTGGGCACATCAAAAATCGCCTGTCTGGTGCTGCGGTTCGACGGGGTCGAAGCGGTGCGCGACGGCGATTCCGTGGGGTCTATGGCCGGGCAATCCAATTTCAAGGTGATCGGGGCGGCCACAACCCGGTCACGCGGGGTGCGGTTTGGCGAAATTGCGGTGATGAATGAGACCGAACGCGCCATTCGCACTGCCGTTCAGGCGGCGCAAAAGATGGCGAATGTGCGGGTTGATCATGTGATCGCGTGTTTCTCGGGGGCGGAACCCCGCAGCTATGGCTTGGCCGGCGAGTGGGAATTGCAGGATTCCGTGGTAACCGAACAAGATGTTGCCCGCGTGTTGGCCGCCTGCGATGTGCCTGATATCGGTGAGGGGCGCGAAGTGATGCACGCGCAGCCAGTGAACTTTGCGCTGGATCATCGCACGGGTTTGGGCGATCCGCGCGGGCAGATCGGCAACCGTTTGGCCTGCGATATGCATCTGTTGTCGGTTGACGCATCGGTGGTGCAGAACCTTTTGTATTGCATCAAACGCTGCGATCTGGATTTGGCGGGAATTGCGTCTTCGGCCTATGTCTCGGGGATTTCCAGCCTTGTCGAAGATGAACAGGAACTGGGGGCGGCCTGCATTGATATGGGCGGCGGGGCCACGGGCATTTCGATATTCATGAAAAAGCACATGATCTATGCAGATTGCGTGCGGATGGGCGGCGATCATGTGACGTCGGATATCTCAAAAGGCTTGCAAGTGCCGCTGGCGGTGGCCGAACGGATCAAGACCAAACACGGCGGCGTGCATGCCACGGGCATGGATGACCGCGATATGATCGAAATGGGCGGCGATTCCGGCGATTGGGAAAAAGACCGTCGCCAGATCAGCCGCACCGAATTGATCGGCATCATGCGCCCACGGGTGGAAGAGGTGCTGGAAGAAGTGCGGATGCGTCTGGATGCGGCGGGGTTTGACAGCCTGCCCAGCCAGCAGATCGTGCTGACGGGCGGGGCCAGCCAGATACCGGGGCTCGATGGATTGGCCAGCCGGATATTGGGACAGCGGGTTCGGATGGGGCGGCCATTGCGGGTGCAAGGCTTGCCACAGGCGGCAACGGGGCCTGCGTTTTCATCCGCTGTTGGCCTGTGTCTATTCGCTGCACATCCGCAAGATGAGTGGTGGGATTTCGATATTCCGTCAGAGCGGTATCCGGCGCGGTCGCTGAAACGGGCGGTGCGTTGGTTCAAAGACAACTGGTAACCGCTATAGGATGCAATCTGGCCGAAATACTGCATAAAATTACCACCATTCCCCCAGATATTGCGGGTCAATTGGATTTTTTGCGTGACCTTCGACCAGTCTGTGGATAGAATCGTGGATAAATCGGCAGATCTTGCGTTGGGACAGGCAAGGTAAGACCGAAACGGCAACCGGCGGGGCGCACCGCCTACAATAAACAGGCGGACAGCAAATGGCCTTGAATCTGATCATGACCTCGCAGCGCGAAGAACTGAAGCCGCGTATCACGGTGTTCGGCGTCGGCGGTGCCGGGGGCAATGCGGTCAACAATATGATCGAGAAGAACCTTGAAGGCGTCGAATTTGTCGTCGCCAACACCGACGCGCAGGCGTTGCAGCAATCCAAGGCCACCTCGAAAATTCAGATGGGCCTGAAGGTCACCGAAGGTTTGGGTGCTGGTGCGCGGCCAACCGTTGGCGCTGCGGCGGCCGAAGAAACAATTGAAGAAATCGTTGATCATCTGGCAGGCGCGCATATGTGCTTCATCACCGCAGGTATGGGCGGCGGCACTGGCACCGGGGCGGCCCCGATCATTGCGCAGGCCGCGCGCGAATTGGGCGTGCTGACCGTGGGCGTAGTCACCAAGCCGTTTCAGTTTGAAGGCAACAAGCGGATGAAGCAGGCCGAAGACGGCATTGCGGCACTGCAAAAGGTGGTCGATACCCTGATCATCATTCCGAACCAGAACCTGTTCCGGCTGGCCAATGAACGCACCACCTTTACCGAAGCCTTCGCGATGGCCGACGATGTTTTGTATCAGGGCGTCAAGGGCGTGACCGATCTGATGGTGCGCCCCGGCCTGATCAACCTTGATTTCGCCGATGTCCGCGCGGTGATGGACGAGATGGGCAAGGCCATGATGGGCACCGGGGAGGCCACCGGCGATAACCGCGCCGTAGAAGCCGCCGAAAAGGCCATCGCCAACCCGCTGTTGGATGAAATCAGCCTGCACGGCGCCAAGGGCGTGTTGATCAACATCACCGGCGGCTATGATCTGACGCTGTTCGAGTTGGACGAGGCCGCCAATATCATCCGCGAAAAAGTTGATCCTGACGCGAATATCATTGTGGGGTCCACTCTTGATACCTCGATGGAGGGTACTTTGCGGGTGTCGGTTGTAGCCACCGGGATTGACGTGAACCAGAACCGCGCCGAACCTGCAATCACCCGCCGGTCGATGGCGGCCCCCTTGCAGCCGATGGTTTTGGCCCCCGCAGCCGCCGAACCGCGCCGCGAACCTGTGGCAGCGGCGATGCCAGCCCCCATGCAGCAAATGGCCGAACCCACAGCCGATTTGTTCCATGATGATGCGCCCACCTACCATGCGCAGCGTGAGCCTGAACAAATGCTGGACGATGATCTGCCGCCACCGGTGTACCGCGCCCAGCAACCCGCTGTAGCCCCGCGTCCGGCCCCCCCATCGGTTGACGCCGATGCCGCCAGTTTCGTGGCCCCGCGCCCGCGCAGCCCCGGCACCCCATCGCCCGAGGCATTGGCCCGCCTGCAAGCCGCCGTCAGCCGCGCGCCAATGCCCGCCAGCCGCCCCGCAGCCCAGCCCCAACCACAGCGCGCCGCCCCCCCCGCGCCGAAACCAGCCGAAGCACCGCGCCCGCGTTTCGGCATCGGCAGCCTGATCAACCGTATGGCAGGCGGCAATTCCGAACCCGCGTCCGAGCGCCCGCAAATGGGCCGCGCCCAGCCGCCCGTGACGTCTTATGACGATGAGCCGGAACTGTCGGCAGATCAGGAACGGATCGAGATTCCCGCCTTCCTGCGCCGTCAGGCCAACTGAAGCTTTGTTTCATAGCATTTGAACGAGCCCGGCAATGCCGGGCTTTTTCTTTTATAATCAGCCGGTTATCCTGACTTAATTCTGTTACACTTGGTTACAAAGAGTGAGTTGAGATAATCTGAATAGAGTTCTACCTATCCCCTTGCAGGCCAAAATCCTGCCGTTCTGAATTGGTCGGAGAGTACGTTGCAGAATACACTGAAAACAGCTGCTGTGTTTACGGGCCGGGGTTTGCACTCTGGCGCGGCTGTTGTCATGACGGTGCGTTCGGCCCCCGCCGATCACGGCATCTGGTTTTACCGCAGGGATGTGGCGACGAATGCCGATGTGCCTGCGCGTTGGGATGCGGTTGTGCCGTCCAAACTTTGCACTCTGGTCGCCAATGCGGCGGGCACGTCTGTCTCGACCATTGAACATGTGATGGCGGCGCTTGCGGGCTGCGCTATTCACAACGCGATTATTGAAATTGACGGCCCCGAAGTGCCGATCCTTGATGGATCCGCCGCACCTTTTGTTGATGGGTTTTTGACAGCCGGTATCGTCGCCCAAGACGTTCCCGTGCGCGCCATCCGGGTGCTGCGCGCGGTCGAGGTGCGCGATGGTGCGGCGTTTGCCCGGCTGGAACCCGCCGATATGCTGGAGATCGACTTCTCGATCGACTTTCCCGAAGCGGCGATCGGGCGGCAGAAAAAATCACTGAACATGTCGAACGGCGCGTTCGTGCGCGAATTGTCTGATAGCCGCACGTTTTGCCGCAATGCCGATGTGACGCTGATGCGCGAACGCGGGCTGGCTTTGGGTGGCACTTTGGACAATGCCGTGGTGTTTGAAGGCGACCGGGTGCTTTCCCCCGGCGGTTTGCGCCACGCCGATGAACCGGTGCGCCACAAGATGTTGGATGCTTTGGGTGATCTGGCATTGGCAGGTGCGCCGCTGCTTGGCCGCTATACCGGGGTGCGGGCGGGGCATGCGATGACCAACCGGCTGCTGCGTAAACTTTTCGCCACGCCGGGCGCTTGGGCTATTCAAGACTGTGACGGCCTGGCGGGCAAAAAGCTGCCCGGCGTCGGGGTTCATCGCGGTGATCTTCCGGCACGGGCCTGAAACCATATGCCAGAGCGTTTCGGGTTGGTCTTGAATCAGAATTCAAACCAAAATTGTTTGAATTCTCATGCTTAAGTTTTCAATGAAAACCCGAAACACTTTAAATGGTGAAAGCCATTTTGCGCCCCGGATTTTTCTGTGCTACGACATGCCAAAGGCGGCGAACATGGTCCGGGCAACCGGGCCTTTCGCGCGGCAGATGAGGTAGACGGAAGATGGCAGGCGGACAGTCGGTTAAGCAGCTTCGGGCGAGTAAAACCCTGTGCCTTATGCTTCTTGTCGCTACATTGGCCGCTTGTGGGCCGCAAAAGGCCACAACAATTCCTTTGGAAAATTATACCGCCGAAGAGATTTACAAGCGCGGCGAAGTGATTCTGGAAAGTGATGGCAAGCCCGAAGAGGCGCTGAACTATTTTCAGGAAGTCGAACGCCTTTACCCCTATTCCGAATGGGCCAAACGCGCGCTGATCATGCAGGCCTACACGCTGCACAAATCCAAAAACTATGAAGAGGCGCGCGCGGCGGCCCAGCGGTTCCTTGATTTCTATCCCGGCGATGAAGACGCAGCCTATGCCAGTTATCTGCTGGCGCTGTCGTATTACGACCAGATCGACGAAGTGGGCCGCGATCAGGGCCTGACCTTTCAGGCATTGCAGGCGTTGCGCGTCGTGATCGAACAATATCCAGACAGCGAATATGCCAAGTCAGCGATCCTGAAATTCGATCTGGCCTTTGATCATCTGGCCGGCAAGGAAATGGAAATTGGCCGCTATTATCTGAAGCGGGGCAATTATACGGCTGCGATCAACCGTTTCCGCGTTGTGGTGCAGGATTTCCAGACCACCACCCATACCGCCGAGGCGCTGCACCGCTTGGTCGAAGGGTATCTGGCACTTGGCCTGACGGATGAGGCGCAGACAGCCGGGGCTATTCTGGGCTATAACTATAAATCCAGCCCATTTTACGAAGACAGCTTCCGATTGCTGAAAAATCGCGGGCTGTCGCCAGAGGCTAAGGGCAATTCGTGGCTGGCGTCGGCCTACCGGCAGATGATCCGGGGCGAGTGGTTGTGATCCGGGCGTTGGTCGGTAACGGCGATGCTGCGCAGTCTTGATATCCGCGATGTGCTGATCATTGATCGGCTGTCGTTGGAATTCAGCACAGGGTTGAACGTGCTGACGGGTGAAACCGGGGCGGGCAAGTCGATTTTGCTGGATGCGTTGGGGTTCGTGCTGGGCTGGCGGGGTCGCGCCGAATTGGTGCGCGCCGGGGCCGATCAAGGCGAAGTGGTTGCCGAATTTCACCTGACCCCTGATCACGCGGCCCATGCGGTGCTGCGCGACGCCGGCATTGCGGCCGAAGACAGCCTGATCTTGCGCCGGGTGAACGCCGCCGATGGCCGCAAAACCGCCTGGATCAATGATCGTCGTGTCTCGGGCGAGGTGCTGCGCGATCTGTCCGATACATTGGTCGAATTGCACGGCCAGCATGATGATCGCGGTTTGCTTAACCCACGCGGACATCGGGCCCTTTTGGACACGTTTGCAGGGATTGATCTGGGCCCGGTGCGGGCCGCGTGGCGGGCGCGGGCGGCATCACGCGACGCTTTGGCATCGGCGCAGGCAACGTTAGCGCGCGCGCAGGTTGAAGAACAGTTTTTGCGCCATGCAGTAGCAGAATTGAATAGATTCGCACCAAAACCCGGCGAAGAGGCAGCGCTGGACACCCGTCGCCGCGCAATGCAGGGGGCGGAACGGATTCGCGCCGATATCGCCAAGGCGGATGCCGCCATTTCGGGGCAGGGGGCCGAGGGCACGTTGCGGGATGCTTTGCGTTGGCTGGAAGGCGCGTCTGACCGGGCCGAGGGGCGGCTGGATGGTGCCTTGGCGGCGTTGAACCGCGCGTTGATCGAACTGGGCGATGCGCAGTCAGGCGTCGAAGATTGCCTGCGGCAGTTGGATTTCAACCCGTCCGAACTGGAACAACTGGAAGAACGCCTGTTCGCCATTCGGGCGCTGGCCCGTAAACATGGCGTGCAGCCCGATGATCTGGACGGCTTTGCCGATCAGTTGCGCGCACGGCTGGCGGCGATTGACGGTGGTGCTGCAGGATTGGCAAAGTTGCAACGTGAGGTGGCCGAGGCAGAGCGGGCCTATGTGCGCGAGGCAGCGCTGTTGAGCGATATTCGTCGCGCGTCCGCACGGCGGCTGGATGCGGCGATGGCCGCCGAATTGGCCCCGCTTAAGATGGAGCGCGCGATTTTCACCACAGATGTCGACCCCGCCGATCCGGGGCCGGACGGTGTGGATTCTGTGCAATTCACCGTGGCCACCAACCCCGGCGCGCCTGCGGGGGCGTTGAATAAAATTGCGTCAGGTGGGGAATTATCGCGGTTTTTGCTGGCGTTGAAAGTGTGCTTAACCGGAAACACCCCCGGCCTGACGATGATATTCGATGAAATTGATCGTGGTGTTGGCGGCGCTACTGCCGATGCGGTGGGGCGGCGCCTGAAGGCGCTGGCAACGGGAGCGCAGGTGTTGGTCGTCACCCACAGCCCGCAAGTGGCGGCGTTGGGTGGGCATCATTGGCGGGTGGAAAAGCGGGTTGAAGGCGCGCAGACGCTGTCAACCGTAACTGCGCTGAACCCGGATGAGCGGGTTGAAGAAATCGCGCGGATGCTGGCGGGGGATACGATTACACCGGCAGCACGCGATGCGGCGCGGGCTTTGTTAGGCGGGTGATGGGCAGATTGCCCATCCTACAAAACGCCCGGCGGGTAGGATGGGCAATATGCCCATCACCCCGTTAAACAGCCGCTGCCATGAACGTCGCCAAATCCCCATAGCCGGTAAAACGCCGCTCATACGCCAATCCCAGCCGCGCCGCACAATCCTGCGCCTTGGCATCCAACACCGGATCATTGGTCTGCGCCTGATAGATCAGCTTGGTGTAATTGCCGAAATACATATCGCGCAACTGCGGGTGCCGGTCCAACCCCATCGGCCGCCAGACAAAAGCATCAAACTGGCGCACCAGAAAATCCGTCAGGTAAAACGCGGTGAATTCGGTATCCAAATGCTGCGCGAACGTGTCATTGCCTTCAAAAAACGAATAACAATGCGGGCCTTCAATCATCAAAACACCCAGTTCCTTGCACTTTTCCAACAATAACCCGCCTGTGCCGCAATCCGCATACAGCACATGGATGCTGTCATAGTTGGCGCGATGGTCAATCACCGCCTTCTCGACGGCAGCCGTGATCTGATCCGGGTATAAATGCAGGTTGGCAGGTAAGCACTGCAAATCCAGATGTTCCCATGAATTCAAACGCTTTAGCGCGACAACTTCATGTGCCAGCGCCCCACAGGCAATCAACAAAACACGGCCCATGGCCGTAGGTTCCAGACCCGTTTCCGTCAAAGCAGTGTCGTCAAGCGTTACCGCCACCGCAGTCCCCGAACAGCCAGCGCCAGTGCCATAGCCCCAAGCGAAAGCCATACCAGCGGCACGCCAGCAAACTGAAACAACGCAATCGAAGCCCCGGCTGCAACAATCACGCCTGCGATCAGCATCAGAAAGGTTGGCAGCGGCATCAGGCTATCCCCATTCCAAAGTGGTATTATTCATAAATGATTGAAAATGGCCCCGGAACAAGTCCGGAGCCATAATAAATCACGCAATCGGCGGCATTACGCGTTCAGTTGGTTATGCTTGCGCGCCACGAACTGCTTGGCGGTTTCCACGGCAACGGCGGCATCGCGGCAATAGGCGTCGGCCCCGATGGCGCGGCTGAACTCTTCGTTCAAGGGCGCCCCCCCCACCAGCACGATGTAATCATCGCGCATGCCTTTTTCTTTCAGCGTGTCGATAACCACTTTCATATAGGGCATCGTGGTGGTCAGCAGCGCCGACATGCCAAGGATATCGGGTTGTTCGCGCTCCAGCGCATCCAAGTATTTTTCAACCGAATTGTTGATGCCCAGATCCAGCACTTCGAACCCAGCCCCTTCCATCATCATGCCTACAAGGTTTTTGCCGATGTCATGGATATCACCTTTGACCGTGCCGATCACCATTTTGCCCATGCGCGGCGCACCGGTTTCGGCCAACAAAGGTTTCAGGATGAACATGCCACCCTTCATTGCATTGGCGGCAAGCAACACCTCGGGCACAAACAAAATTCCGTCGCGGAAATCTGCGCCAACGATGGTCATCCCCGCCACAAGCGCCTTGGTCAGCGTGTCATAGGGCGTCCAGCCGCGCGCGATCAGGATATGCACCGCGGTTTCAATCTCTTCCTTCATGCCGTCATAAAGATCGTCGTGCATTTGCAGCACAAGTTCTTCATCGGACAGGTCTTCAAGAATGATTTCGTCATCAGACATCGCGGCATTCCTTCAATCAATATTGTGGGTGTGGGCCTAAAGCCGCGTCAGCACTTTTCGAATAGCGACATGCGCCGGATGAAAGCCGACTTCAAGAGGGATTAGGTGAAAAAACGGTTTCATATGTTCCCTCTATGTTCTATATTTATGGAATGGAACCCAAAGAAACCACTGTATTGCCCGGACTGCGGTTGCGCGGACGCGGTGCGTTGGAAAACGCCGCGGGGCGATTTGAGGGTAGCCAAACCGTTGCGTTTGAAGATGGTTGGGATGCGCCTGAGGCGCGGGTTTTGCGCACCGAAGTGCGGCTGGAAGTGCCGCGTTCGGCCATCAGTTACAACGCATCGCCCGACCTGCCGTTTGACCGCGCGATCAACCCTTACCGCGGCTGTGAACACGGCTGCATTTATTGCTATGCGCGGCCCAGCCATGCGTTTTTGAACCTGTCACCGGGGTTGGATTTCGAGTCACGCCTGATCGCGCGGCCCGGCATTGGGGCGGTGCTGGACGGCGAATTGCGGGCGAAATCCTACCGGGTGGCAGTGATCGCGATTGGCACCAACACCGACCCCTATCAGCCTTGTGATGCCGAATACCGGGTGATGCGTGAGGTTTTGCAGGTGTTGTGGGCACATCGCCACCCGGTGGCGATCACCACCAAAGGCAGTCTGATCGAACGCGATCTGGATATTCTGGCCCCGATGGCGGCGGCAGGGCTGCTGCGGGTGGGTATTTCGATGACGACCTTGGATGCACGGCTGTCGCGGTTGATGGAACCGCGTGCGCCTGCCCCCGCGCGCCGGTTGGCGATGATCCGGCGGCTAAGCGAGGCGGGCATTCCGGTGCGGGTGATGGTGGCCCCGGTAGTGCCCGGCCTGACGGATCATGAGGTGGAACCGATTTTGGCGGCAGCGCAAGGTGCGGGGGCAGTGGCCGCAAGTTACATCGCGTTGCGCCTGCCGCGCGAAGTGTCGGCGATGTTTCAAGACTGGTTGGCGGCACATTTCCCCGACCGTGCCGCCAAAGTGATGGGCAGAGTGCGCGACATGCACGGCGGGCGCGACTATGACCCCGAATTTGGCAAACGCATGCGCGGAACCGGGATTTGGGCCGATCTGATGCGACAACGGTTTGATATGGCCGTGGCGCGGCTGGGGTTGGCGGTGCGGATGCCGGGGTTGGATTGCAACCAGTTTGCGCCACCCGCGCGGGTGGGCGATCAGATGGCGTTGTTTTAGGATTTTTGGGCCACTTGGTCATAACTGGGGGGTTTCACACCCCCAAGCCGCAATAGAAAGCCGATTGCCGCTTCTCTCGTGCGGTATTTTTACCAAGATGAAGCAAATTTTAGACAAGTTTGAAGTGAGTTGGCGGCAAAGCTTTACCGGTTCCCCCCAAACTTATCCGCGTTTGCCGCGCCGTTCGCGTTTGGGATCGCCCGAGGTATCGCCGGTGCCATCGGAATTCGAGGAGAACCCGCCGAGTTTTGCGGCAATGGTTTCCAAAGATGGGCTGTCGCCTTTGGGCGTGTTTTCCAGCGCCGCGCGCATCGCACGCAGATGATCCGGCATCGTGCCACAGCACCCCCCGATAATGCGAACCCCTGCATCGCGCGCCAGCACGGCGTATTCGGCCATCAATTCGGGCGTGCCATCATAATGGATATGCCCATCATGGTATTTCGGAATGCCGGCGTTGCCCTTGGCGATCAGGGGCCGTGTGCCACCAATGGCGGTAAAGCCCAGCACGGTGCGCATCAGATCCGATGCACCGACGCCGCAATTCGCACCAAACGCGATCGGTGGGTTTGGCAGGCTTTCCACCATTGCGGCCATCGCCACCGACGTCATGCCCATCATGGTGCGCCCTGCGGTATCGAAACTCATGGTGCCGCACCACGGCATGCTTGCCAAAGCGGCGGCTTCTGCGGCGGCGCGGTATTCTTCGGGGGCAGACAGGGTTTCCACCCACAAAACATCGGCACCGCCCGCCTTAAGCCCTTCGGCCTGTTCGTGAAACATCTCAACCGCGGCCGTGTGGGTCAGGGTGCCCATGGGCACGAAAATCTCACCCGTAGGGCCGACCGATCCGGCAACCACCACTTGGCGGCCCGACGCATCGGCAATTTCACGCCCCAAGGCGGCCCCAACGCGGTTCAGTTCATGCACCCGGCCTTGGGCGCCATGCAATTTCAACCGGCTGGCGTTGCCACCAAAGGTATTGGTCAAGAAAATATCTGATCCCGCATCCACCGCGTTGCGATACAGCGTGCGGATATTGTCGGGCCGGTCGGTATTCCAAAATTCCGGCGGCTCACCTGATTCCAATCCCATATTGAACAGGTTGGTTCCCGTTGCGCCATCGGCCATCAGCCAATCACGGGTCGACAACAATTGGGACAGTGCATCAGTGGCCATGGCATCCTCGGGGTCTGCGATCAATCTGCCTGTCTTTGCCATGCGCTGCGGGCAGAGGCAAATTCATAATCGTTATGATGCGGATCGACGCAAATGCCGGTGCGTTGCAAGGGCAGGTTTGGCAGGCGTTTTGGCCAAAACACCTCGCGCGCGATTTCCGCGCAGATCAAAGGCAGCGCACTGCGCCGCGTTACGGCCAGATAGACCGGAGTCCATTTGGGTGCAAAGCTGGATTTGAATTGCACCAGCCCGGCGGTTTTACCGCGCGTCAGCCGGGTGATAAAGCGGTGCAAAATTGCGTTGCGCGGACCGATGACAATATCAGGGACCGCCGCCAAAGAAAGCCGCGCCACACTGCGACGGGCGGCATCGGTTATTGCCGCGTGGATCAGCAGATGCATTGTCCCGTCGGGTATATTTTCACTATGGCGCATCAGGTCCAGCGCCCAGTTGTCTTGCGCCTCGTGAAAGGTAACAAAGGCCACAGGCCGCGCCTGCACCCAAGCGATGTAAAGGCCCTGCGCCCGCACATAATCACGGCTGTAGCGGCCCATCGAAAAGCCACGTTCACCGCCATGCGATTTCGCCCAGTCAACAGCAATCTGGTCTAACTGTTGCCATGGGATCGCGCACTTTGGGTCGGCGGCGGTAACACTGACGCCCGCCATGCCAGCCCTGCGCAGTTTGCGGCGCAAACCCGCACAGGGCGGTGCGGCAAGATCGAATGTGGCGGGGGCAACCCATGCCTCTTGGGCGATGCGCAGGCAGTGGAACCCCAAGCGCCGCGCGATAACTGCGACGCGCGCCGTGGCGTGATACAGCGCAGGCAGACGGTTTTCGGATTTCGCAGCATTTACAAGATCAGCAATGCCGATGGTGTTGCTTGGGTCAAAAAGCCCAACCAAGACATGCGGGGTGCGGGCACACAGCCACCCAGCCGCGCCCATCGCCAGGATCTGGTGTTGCCCTTGGTGATGCAGCCCGGCTGCCGCGCCAAGATGAGGTGGCGTCGCGGCGCAAACCCGCGCAACTGCACCCGGCCGCACGGGTTCTGGCCCCCGAATTGCCAGCCCCGCCCCGATCAGTGCGGGAAGAGCGTAATAAATCGCGCGCCACGCCAGAACCGCTGCCAAAAGGTCAGGTTCGGAAACGGCTGGCAGCAGGGCCAAAATGGTCAGCTCAAACGCGCCAACCCCGCCTGGCGCGCCAGACATCAGACCCGCCCCCAAAGCCAATAAAAAGGCTGGTAAAACCTGGCCAAAAGTCAGATCCGCGCCTTGCGGGAACAGCATATAAAATGCAATGGCTGCGGCAATGCTATCAACAGCGCACAGGCCCAATAGCGGAAACAAGGTAAAGCCATTGGGCAGGCGGACAAAGGCGGGTCGCGCAAACAGGCACAGCGCGCAAAACGCAAGCGCGATTGCCAAAACCAGAGAGGCGCCAGATTTGAAAGGGGCCGCTGGCAGCGCCACCAAAATCACCGCCGTGACCACTAACCAGCCGACAAGAAAAGACAAAGCAACCGCAATCGTCAGGCGCACCGCCTGCGACAGGGGCTGTGCGGGCAGCATGCGCCACCGCACAATTGCCCCGGCGATCACACCAAAGCCTGTGGTCTGGCTGACCGCGATTGCGCAGATCCCCGCGCGTCGGGTGTGCTGATCGGGCAGGCACGTTGCAAAATGGCGGTGCAAGACGACATCATATTGGCCGACCGCCAAAAAGCTGATCGCGGTGGCAAGCCCTGCCGCGGCCCAATGAAGAAAAGGCACACCAACAAAACCCGCGCGCACATCTGCCCAATGGATATCGCCCAGCCGCGAAAACAACACCGCGACCAGAAGGGCAGCCAAAGCACACGAAACCACGGCCCGGACAAGAGTTTGTGCAATCGGCCATGGGGCAGTTTGCGAATCGATGCGGGGCAACCGACGTATTCTGATCATGATCTGCCTGTGACTGTCTGAACGGCATGTCTAAATCAGGCAGTGTTCAGAGGGCATTAACAGATCAAATTGGCGATAAAAGTCATCTAAAAAGCCGCGCCTGTTTTGGGGCGCGGCCTATTTCTGCGCGGGCGAACTTACAGCTCAGACATCAGTTGTGCTTTGGCCACCGGCAGCATTTCGGCCATTTTTGCGCGGATCACTTCATCACCGGTTTTGCCTGCCAGATCGGCAACCAGTTTACGCACGACATCTTCGATGCCGGCCTCTTCGAAATCGGCATGAACCACCGTCATCGCGTAGGCGGCGGCATCATCACCGCTGTGGCCAAGCAGCCCGGCGGCCCAAAGGCCCACCAATTTGTTGCGCCGCGCTTCGGCCCGGAACTGCATATCGGCGTCATGGGCGTATTTGTTTTCGAAAGCGGTTTCGCGGTTGTCAAAAGTTGTCATGGTCTGGCCCTCTGGGTCATTGAACTGGATTAATATATGCCCATCCAAACGCAGCCGTTCAAGAGCAAACCATGCGTCAGCTACGACGCTTGATACAGCGCGTTGCGGTCATGCGGGGCGATACGGCACAGGATTTTGTGTCGATATAGCCCAAAGCGCGCATTGACTGGCGCAGATACGCCTCTGGCAGGGGCGCGGTTGGCCCCTTGATGGTGACGCACCAGATCGCGGCCAAGGGATAAGGTGCAATCGCTGCAATGGCATTTTCCCAACCGGCCATGTCGAAAATTTCCGCCAAAAATTGAACCGGCGTGTCGGCGTTACGCGTTTTTTCAACCGATGACCCCATCGCCTTGATCAGGGCGGCGTCTGATAATGTGCCAATAACCAAGGTCTGCAAACCTTCGGCAACCTCCAGTTTTTGCGCCAGACTTGGGGCAGGTTTGGCCAATGCCTTAGCCCAAACTGCGGCAGTGGCCGCCCCTAGGAACGCCCGCAGATCGCCATTTGGCGTTGAAATAACCAGATCGTCGCCTTCGACACCAAATCGCGTGATCGTGTTGCGGGGGATCGTTGCGCGCAGCGCACCGCGCACAATAACGTCCTGTGCCTCAAGCAGCAATTTGCCCGTTGCGCGGTGTCCCTGAAACGTCAGCTCTGTGATGACTTCGCGGCCCATGGGTTTGTTGCTTTTTGCAGCGACTATGCGCTTCATCCTAGCCGATTTATCAAGCTGCGTCATTCACCGAATGCCGCTGCCTTGCCCAGCCCCGCGGCTTGCCGTATAGGCAGAAGCAACGGGCAGGGGTGGCGGTTGCCGCCCCTATGTCTGATCGCAATCGGAGCAGGCATGGCACGCAGGAAAAAGGTTTACGAAGGCAAGGCCAAGATCCTTTATGAGGGGCCAGAACCGGGCACGTTGATTCAATATTTCAAAGACGATTCAGCGCCGACTGCCACCGAAGCCGCCCCTGCGGCGATTGAAGGCAAAGGTGTTTTGAACAACCGGCTATCGGAATTTTTTATGTCGGGGTTGAATTCTATCGGGGTGCCCACGCATTTTATCCGCCGCATCAACATGCGCGAACAACTGGTGCGCATGGCCGAGATCATTCCGCTCGAAGTGGTGGTGCGCAACTTTGCCGCAGGTGAGATGACGACGCGCCTGGGCATTCCCGAAGGCACGGCGCTGCCGCGCCCGATTGTGGAATATTACTACAAAGATGATCGGCTGAACCTGCCGATGGTGGCCGAAGAACATATCGTCGCTTTTGGCTGGGCCACCCAGCAGGATCTGGACGATGTGATTGCCCTGTCGCTGCGGGTGAACGATTTTCTGTCAGGCGTGATGATGGCCGTCGGCATCCGGCTGGCCGATTTTCGTATCGAAGTGGGCCGGGTCTGGGAAGGCGATTACATGCGCCTGATTTTGGCCGATGAAATCAGCCCCGACAGTTGCCGGTTGTGGGATATGCGCGGCCTTGTCGACAAGGGCGATGGTGCGCCGATCCCTGAACCCGGGCCAGTGGCGGATGTCTATTCGGAACTTGCGCGCCGTCTGGGCGTGATGCCATCAAATGTCACGCATACGCCCAAGCCGACGCTGATCAACTGATGTCCCTTGCGGGCTGTGGCCCGTGCGGGTATTTCGACGCCATCTGATAATTGCGGAGACTGCCATGAAAGCGCGTGTCACGGTGATGTTGAAAACGGGCGTTCTGGATGTGCAGGGCGAAGCGGTGCGCCACGCGCTGGGAACTTTGGGCTTTGGCGGCGTGAATGGCGTGCGCCAAGGCAAAGTGATCGAGTTGGATCTGGCCGAAACGAACCGCGCTGCGGCTGAGACTGCTGTGCGGGCGATGTGCGAAAAATTGCTGGCCAATGCCGTGATCGAAAGCTACGGCGTCGAGATCGTGTGATCCCCAGCAATGGGCCCCAAAATTCTTCGAAGAATTTTGACAAAAGAATTCGAATTTTTTTGGCCTGTGTGCCGGATGCAGAATTACTCTTGGCACGCGCGGATTGAGTATTTGGGCCAAAGTGAATGGCTTAGGGGCTGGAACGCGTGCGCTGACTGCGATAAGGCATTTTCAATCAATCCACTTCAAGGGGCCTGCCCATGAAAGCCGCTGTCGTTACCTTTCCGGGATCAAACTGTGACCGCGATCTGGCCGTCGCGTTCGCGCGTGCGGGATTTGACGTGATCCGGGTGTGGCATAAAGACAGCGCGCTGCCGCAGGGCGTCGATGTTGTCGGCGTGCCGGGCGGGTTTTCCTTTGGCGATTATCTGCGCTGTGGGGCCATTGCCGCGCAATCGCCGATCGGCATGGCGATGCGTGCGCATGCGGCCCGCGGGGGGTATGTTCTCGGCGTCTGCAACGGCTTTCAGGTGCTGACAGAAATGGGGCTGTTGCCGGGCGCGCTGATGCGCAACGCGGGGCTGAAGTTTTTGTGCAAATCTGTTGGCTTGACTGTTGCCACCCGCGACAGTGCTTTCACCGCCAGCTATGCGGCAAACCAAACCATTCAACTGCCGATTGCGCACCATGATGGCAATTACACCATTAACGACGACGGGTTGGCGCGGCTGCAGGGCGAAGATCGTATCGCGTTTACCTATGCGCACAATCCAAACGGGTCGAAGGCAGGCATTGCCGGGGTTCTTTCGCAAAATCGCCGCGTGTTGGGGTTGATGCCGCATCCTGAACGCAGCGTTGACCCTGTTCATGGCGGCACGGATGGGGCGGCGGTCTTTGCATCGCTGATGGGCGGGATGGCGCTGGCATAGGGGGGCGTCCCTTGAGGCAGCGTATCGCGCGGCCTAAAGTCGGGTGATGCAAGACAGCGGCTTTCCCCCTTTGGTTTCCGAAACAGCGCCCGCATCGTGGCGTCTGCGCCTGATCGTGGCGCTGCTGGTGCTGGTGGCGGTGGCGGTTGTTCTGGTCACCAACCGCTGGCTGTCTGAACGCTTTACCGAAACCACCCGCAACCGGGCAGAGCTGCGGTTGGCGCTGTATTCAGGCAATATGCTGTCGGAATTACAGCGCACCTCAGTGGTGCCGTTGCTGTTGTCGGATGATCCCGCTATCCGCGATGCGCTGCTGAAGGGCAGCTTTTCGGGAACAACTTTGCGCTTGATCCAGGTGCAGGAAGAAATTGGTGTCGCCTCAATATTCCTGTTGGACAAAGCGGCGCGCACGGTTGGGGCCACTAACCGCAATCTGCTGGGATCGGTGCAACGGCAGCAGGCGTATTTCGTTGATGCGTTGCGGTCAAAAGACACAGTGTTTTCGGCGGCCCCGCGCGCGTCGGGGGGATATGATTTCACCTATTCCCGCGTTGTGGAATCCGAGGGCCGCGCCTTGGGGGTCATTGTCGTCGTCGTCGATATGATGAAACACGAACGGGCTTGGGCGGGGCTGCAAGACGCGGTGCTGGTTACCGATTCCGAAGGCTCGGTGATTTTGGCGACAGAACCGTCGTGGCGCGGCAAGCCGTTGGAAGAGGCCCTGTCATCAGCGACAGAGGCGTCGGCGTTTGACCGCGCTATCAAGGGGGCGGCAGATTGGGCGCAAAACCCGCCCGACGCCTATGTATCAGGCGAGGCGGTGTTGCGAACCGATGCCCGCGTGCCGTTTCAGGGCTGGCGGATGTTGACCTTTACTGCCTACGATTCTGTGCGTGAACGGGTGAATGGCGTTATTGCCATTGAAATCATGGCCTTCGCCATTCTGGCGGCGCTGACGTTTTACGTGCTGTCGCGCAGGGCCTGGTCGCAATCCATGTCGTTTCAACGTGAATCCGCAGAATTGCGGCTGCTGAACACGCGGCTGTCGCGCGAAATTGCCGAACGCGAAAAAGTGCAAAAGACGCTGGAAGTGGCCGAACTGACGCTGGCACAATCGTCGAAACTGGCGGCCTTGGGCGAGATGTCGGCGGCCGTCAGCCATGAGCTGAACCAGCCCTTGGCCGCGATGAAAACCTATCTGGCGGGCGCGCGCCTGTTGTTGCAGCGCAAGCGCCCCGATGAGGCGCTGTCCTCGTTTCAGCGTATCGACGATCTGATCGAACGGATGGGGGCGATCACCCGGCAGTTGAAATCCTATGCCCGCAAGGGCGGTGAGGCGTTTGAACCGGTTGATCTGCGGGCCTGCCTGTCATCCGCGCTGTCGATGATGGAGCCGCAGTTGAAACAGCGTGTGGTGCGCATCACCCGCACTTTGCCGCGGGTGCCGGTGATGGTGATGGCAGACCGGTTGCGGCTGGAGCAGGTGATCATCAACCTGCTGCGCAACGCGTTGGATGCCACTAAGGAATTGTCGGAACCGCAGATTGATCTGCTGTTGACTGTGGGCGAGACCGCCACTTTGGCGGTGCGCGACAACGGCCATGGCATTACCGAGATCGGCTCGGTGTTTGAGCCGTTTTACACCACCAAGAAACCGGGCGAGGGCGTTGGCCTTGGTCTGGCAATCTCGTCCGGCATCGTCACTGATCTGGGCGGGCGATTGACCGCGCGCAACAGTGATAGCGGCGGGGCTATATTTGAAGTGCAACTGCCCCTTTTGGGCGTCGATGCAAAAGCAGCAGAATGAAGAGGGCCCCATGGCACGTGCAATGAAAGTGGCGATTGTGGATGACGAGGCAGATATGCGCCAATCCATCAGCCAATGGCTGGCCCTGTCGGGCTTTGATACGGAAACCTATGCCAGCGCTGAAGAGGCGCTAAAGGCATTGGGGCCGGATTTTCCGGGCGTCGTGGTGTCGGACATCAAAATGCCGGGCATGGATGGGATGAGCTTTCTGAAACGTCTGATGGGCATGGATTCTGGCCTGCCGGTAATCTTGATCACCGGGCATGGCGATGTGCCGATGGCGGTTGAGGCGATGCGCGTCGGGGCCTATGATTTTCTGGAAAAGCCGTTCAATCCTGATCGGATGACTGAACTGGCCAAACGGGCCACGATGGCGCGCAAGTTGACGCTGGATAACCGGGCATTGCGGCGCGAATTGTCGGACGGATCGATTTTGATGAAAAAACTGGTGGGCGCCAGCCCCGCGATGGACCGGTTGCGTGAAGATATCCTCGATCTGGGCCAAGCCGACAGCCATGTGCTGATCGACGGCGAAACCGGCACGGGCAAAACCCTTGTCGCCCATGCGCTACACGCAGTGGGGCCCCGCGCCGGGCGCAAGTTTGTCACCGTGTCTTGTGCCGCATGGGGGGAAGATCAGTTGGGGGCCAAGCTGTTTGGTCCATCAGATGATGGCAATATCCCGTTGGTTGAAGAGGCGCGCGGTGGCACGCTTTGCCTTGAGGATATCGAGGCGCTGTCTCATGCGCTGCAATCGCGGCTGTTGACGGTGATCAATGAACAGGGCGTGCCGCCTGAAACCCGGATTATTGCGATTTGCAATGAACACGCACCCGATAAAACGCTGGAAGACGTGCTGCGGCCCGATCTATTCTATCGGCTGGGGGCGATGACCATCATTTGCCCGCCCTTGCGCACGCGGGGCGAGGATATCCTGACGCTGTTCACCCGCGCGAGTGAGCAGTTCGCCGAAGAATACGGCTGCGACGCCCCGCAGGTCACAGCACAAGAGGCCGCACAATTGTTGCAGGCCCCCTGGCCGGGCAATGTGCGCCAGATGGTGAATATCGCCGAACGAGCGGTGCTGCAAAACAGGCGGGGATCAGGCTCTATCGCGTCGCTGCTGATGGCGGATAATGAGGCGTCTGGCCCGGCGTTAACCACCGAAGGCAAGCCGTTGAAGGATTACGTCGAGGCGTTTGAACGCATGCTGATCGACAACACCATGCGCCGCCACAAAGGCAGCATCACGTCAGTGATGGACGAGCTGTGTCTGCCCCGCCGGACGCTGAACGAAAAGATGGCGAAGTACGGGCTGCAGCGGCAGGATTATGTTTGATTGAACTTGGCTTGAGCGGGATGGGCAATCTGCCCATCCTACGCGTTAGGCATGTAGGATCGGCAATCTGCCCATCTGACGCGTTGGGCATGTAAGATCGGCAATCTGCCCATCTTTCCCAACACCACAGTCCCTAAATCTTGCGGCACTTGAATAGTCTGCCGCAACCTGTTGATATCGCAAACATAAACTTGATCAATATCGTGCGGACGGTGCCACACCCCGGCGATTTCGTGCCCAAAGGGGATTTGCTTGATTGGACGCCCGCATCGAATCCCCTTACAACGCGATAACCTTGCAGGAGTGACCCGATGCTGCGCTATGAATTCAAAGTCATCCCGGCCCCGCGGCGTGGGGAAAAGCTGCGCGGGCTGAAGACCACCGAAGACCGTTTCGCGTTGGCGCTGACCAATGTGATGAACGAACAGGGCCGCGACGGTTGGGATTACGTGCGTGCCGACACTCTGCCGGTTGATGAACGCGTGGGCTTTACCGGCACCAAGACCAGTTTTCACAACATGCTGGTGTTTCGCCGGATTATGGAGGCGGACGCAGCCCAACCTGCTGCCACCCCGCCCCGCCTGATCACCGCCGATCCTGTAGCCCCCGTTGGCCCGCGCCTTGGGCCAGCGGAAACTCCGGTTGGCACGGCCCCGCAGATCGGGCCTGCAATGGCGGCAGAGTAACTGGCGCAACTGACTATCCAACCGATTTCACCGCCTGTGGCAGGGCGTCGGCGAACACGTCCATCGCCGCAGGGGTGCCGTGGGTGACCCGGATGCAACGATCCAGCGGGGCCACACCGGGCATCCGCACGAACACCCCAAGATCGGTTAACGCCCGCAGAATGGCGCGCGCATAATCGCCGTCGCGGCCCAGATCAAGGCAAGTGAAATTGGTGGCCGAGGGCAGGGCGGTTATGCCATTGTCAGTGGCGATCTGGATCAACTGCAATCGCGCTGTGGCAATCTGCCCGCGCACATGGCTGATATGGTGCGGGTCGTGCAACGCCGCCAATGCGCCTGCCTGCGCCACCCTGCCTACCCCGAAATGATTGCGCAGCTTATCAAACGCCTGTGCCAGTGCGGGGGCCGCGATCGCATAGCCCACGCGCAACCCTGCCAGCCCATAAGCCTTGGAAAACGTGCGCATGCGGATCACCCGAGGATCATCGCGTGCCACATTTGCGGCGGTGCCGTCAGGGGCCAGATCAATATAGGCTTCGTCCAGCACCAAAAGACATCCATCGGGCATTGCGTTGATCATGTCCGTGATGACCGCGCCAGGGTGATGGCTGCCCATCGGATTGTCAGGATTGGACAGATAAATCATCTTGGCCTTGTGCGCGCGTGCTGCGGCCAGCAGGGCTTCGGGGTTTTCATGGTTGCCCAGATAGGGCACACGGATCAGATTGCCGCCACAGCCTGTGACGTGAAAGTTGAACGTCGGGTAGGCACCCAACGACGTGACAACGTGATCCCCCGGCGCCACCAGCAGCCGGACCAAAGTGCCCAGCAGCCCATCAATGCCTTCGCCCACAACGATAGTGTCGGCACCGACCCCATGATGCACGGCAAGGGCCGCTTTCAGGGCATGGTTTTCAGGATCGCCGTACATCCAGACGTCGCTCGCGGCCGCTTGCAGTGCCGCGATGGCCCGGGGTGAGGGGCCAAACATCGACTCGTTCGCCCCCAACCTTGCACGAAAAACGGTGCCAAGCCCACGTTCCTGGGTTTCCGGGCCGATGAACGGCACGGTTGCGGGCAGGCTGGCAGCCAAAGGGGTAAGGTTTGCGGTCATCACAGTAAGTTAGGCGTAAGGTTACGCAGGGTGCAAGAGGGGTTTGGGATTGCGGGCGAATGGGTTTAGCGCTGGGTAACCGAAGGATAGGCTGGTGGCCTGCGTCTGACTGGAAACTAAGGATGAAGTTGGTAAAGGATGAACAGATGCGACGGATATTACTGACGACCGCGGCGATCGGCTGGGCCGCCACGGCACTGGCACAGGGCGCTGACATGTCCCTTGCGGGCAGGCGGTGTATTTACCGCAATCTGAAACGATGGTGCGGTTTGCGGCGGTGCAGGATATGCGCTGCCCATCTGCGGCGAACTGCATTTGGGAAGGGCTGATCCGGGTGGAGTTGGAACTGGCGGTGCCCGGCGATCCGCCGGAAACGCTGGTGCTGTGCAACATGTGCGAAGACGCCACGCGCAGCGCCGCATATGGCGGTTACACGCTGACTTTGCACGGGCTGGAGCCGGGGCGCGCGGTGCTTGACCCGCTAAGCCGGCTGATTACGTTGCAGGATTACACGCTGATTTTAGGGGTTGAATGGCAGTAGGGGGCGTGTGCCGCCCCCACCCTTGATTGCCTAATGGCAATCAAGGGCCCCCCTGCAGGATATTTGGAAACAGATGAAATCAGCCGATTTCGGCAAGCCGGGTCAGGGCGGCTTGCAGTTTGGCAACCTCGTCCTGGCGGGCTTCAAGGTTTGCGCGGGCCTCAATGACTACATCTTCGGGGGCTGAGGCGACGAAGTTGGGGTTGTTCAGCCGCCCGTTTAACCCTGCGATTTCCTTCGCCAGCTTGTCGCAGGCTTTGGTCAGGCGGGATTTTTCTTCTGCGGTGTCGATGATCCCTGCCAAGGGGATGGCAAACGCCGCACCATCGACGTTGACCGCGATGGCCCCTTTTGGTGCGGGGTCTTCGGTAAGGGTTTCGATGCGGGCAAGGCGTTTGATCAGCGCCTCATTCCGGGCCCAAGCCGTGCGGGCGGGGGCGGTCAGTGACGTGGCAACCATATCCAGTTTCAACCCCACCGGCACGCGCATCTCGGCCCGGGCGGAACGGATCTCGTCAATCAGGGTGGTGACCCAGGTCATTTCCGCATCCGCCGCCGCGTCGATCAAATCCGCGCCATAGGTTGGCCAATCCGTATGCACCAACAGTTTCGCACGAGTGCCGGTCAGCGCCCAAAGTTCCTCGGTGATAAACGGCATGATCGGGTGCAGCAGGATCATGCACTGATCCAGCACCCACGCCATGGTCTGGCGTGTTTCCCCGGCGTGTTCCCCATCAAAAAGCGGCTTGGCGAATTCGACATACCAATCGCAGACCTTGCCCCAGACGAATTTGTAAAGCGCATCGGCGGCGTTATCGAACCGGTAATCTGTCAACGCCGCGTTCACCTCGGCCAGCGTCTTGGCGCACTCACCAATGATCCATGTGTTCGCCGTGGCTTGTGTGCTGGGCGCGGCGGCTTGGGTCACATGCCCCTCCCACACCCCATTCATTTCGGCAAAGCGGGTGGCGTTCCACAGTTTGGTGCCAAAATTGCGATAACCCGCGATGCGCGCGGTATCCAGTTTAAGGGTGCCCCCCAAAGACGCCATCGCCGCATTGGAAAACCGCAAGGCATCGGCGCCGAATTCGTTGATCACGTCCAGTGGGTCGATCACATTGCCAAGGCTTTTCGACATCTTCTTGCCCTTGGCATCGCGCACAAGGCCGTGCAGGTAGACGGTTTTGAAGGGGACTTCTTTGACGACGGCCAGCTGCATCATCATCATCCGGGCGACCCAGAAAAAGATGATATCCGCCCCGGTGATCAGGGTTGATGTGGGGAAGTATTTGGCCAGTTCAGGGGTTTGTTCGGGCCAGCCCAGCGTGCCGATGGGCCAGAGGCCGGAGGAGAACCATGTGTCTAGGACGTCAGGGTCGCGCCAAATGAAGACTGGCGCTGTTGCATCGTCTAAAGTGGACCCCGCACGCTTAATGGCTTCATTTCTATCGGAAACTACAACGACCGCCCGCTCAACTGGTATTTGGCCTGCCACCAGCGGCGAGAAAGCTATCTTTGCCGCCTCAACGGCTTCATCTTCTAACGCTACGCATTTTTCCCAATGGATTGAAACGCCTTGTCCGCCATTGCCGATTTCGTAGTTTAGCGTTCCATCGATCTCTGCTGCTGGCCCATACCAAACCGGTATCTGATGCCCCCACCACAACTGGCGCGAGATACACCAAGGCTCGATATTCTCCAGCCAATGGAAATAGGTCTTCTCGCCAGACTCGGGGATAATCTTCGTCGCCCCCGACCGCACGGCCTCAATCGCCGGGCCCACGATCTGCGCTGTATCCACAAACCACTGATCCGTGAACATCGGCTCGATCACCACTTTGGATCGATCCCCAAACGGCTGCATGATCTTTTTGGCGTCAACCAAAGGCTCTCGGGTCAGGTGTTCCGACCCGGTTTCGGGATCAATCACCTTAACCAAGGTGGACACACACAACCCCAGCGCGTTGATATCGGCTACCACCAATTTGCGCGCCTCAAACCGATCAAGCCCGCGGTATTTCTCTGGCACCAAATTCAGCGCGTCAACTTCCGCCTCGGTCGTCGCAGCCCCCGCCGCAATCTCGCGCGCGCGCAAAACCGCGTCGGCATAGGGCGCGCCATCGGCCCGCATCTGCGCGCGGGTGTCCATCAACCGGTAACACGGCAAACCCGCCCGTTTCGCCACCTGATAGTCATTAAAATCATGCGCCCCGGTGATTTTCACCGCCCCTGATCCGAACAAAGGATCGGGATATTCATCGGTGATGATCGGGATCAGGCGGTCACACAGCGGCAAATGTACCATCTTGCCCACAATGCCCGCATAGCGCGTATCTGACGGATGCACCGCCACCGCGCCATCGCCCAGCATGGTTTCGGGCCGGGTGGTGGCGATGGCGATATAGTCGCGCATCTCTCGCAAGATCACCGCGCCGTTCGCGTCTTTCTCAATGTATTCATAGGTTTCCCCACCCGCCAACCGATACTTGAAATGCCACATATGGCCGTCAACTTCGATATTCTCGACTTCCAGATCGGAAATCGCGGTTTCAAAATGTGGGTCCCAATTGACCAACCGCTTGCCGCGATAGATCAGGCCCTTCCCATACATATCCACGAACACCTTGATCACGGCGTCGTGGAAATTGCCCTCTTCCCCCGCAGGCGCACCGGGCGCGCCCGACATGGTAAACGCCTCACGGTCCCAATCGCAGGTCGCCCCCAACCGCACCAACTGATCCACAATCGTGCCGCGCGATTTCACCTTTTGCTGCCAGACGCGGGCCACAAACGCCTCTCGCCCCATGGTGCGGCGGTTCGGTTCTTGTCCTAACGCCATCTCGCGTTCCGTCACCATCTGCGTGGCAATCCCGGCGTGATCGGTGCCCATCTGCCACAGCACATCGTGGCCGCGCATCCGGTGCCAGCGCACCAGAATATCCTGCAAGGTGTTGTTGAACGCATGCCCGATGTGCAAGCTGCCGGTCACATTCGGCGGCGGGATCATCACACTGAAAGCTTCCGCCGCAGGCTTCGCATTTGCCCCCGCCGCGCCGACCTTGCGATCAATCCAAAGGGCAGAGATCCGCGCCTCGGCCTCGGCTGCGTTAAAATTCTTTTCCATAGGCATCGACGTCATCCTTAAACCTTTGGGGTTCTCTACTCAATCGGCACGCCAAGGCCAAGCTCCGCCGATTTCATCTGTTCTAAAATATCCCCGCCGGAGGCCCTGTCGTGGTGCAAAGACACCCCTGAAAGCCATTCCGTGTCAGCCGCGGCCGCGTCCCCCCTCGATGGGGGGCAAGCCCGCCCGTGCTTGCGCTTAAACCGCGCGGTCCAACCGCGTGCTTAGATGAATCAAACTTTCGGAACTTTTCACCCCCGTAAGCGCGCCGATCTGGTCCAGCACCTGATCCAGCACTTGGGTGTTGCTGGCCGCGATTTGCAGCAGCAGATCAAAGCGGCCCGATGTGGTGAAAACGCGTTCCACTTCGGGGATGGATTTCAGCCGGGTCAGGATCGCGGCCTGAGATCGGGGCTCTATTGTCAGCAAAACCGATGCCCGCAACCGGCCCTGCCGGGCAGCTTCCCCCAGCTTTAACGTGTAGCCCGCGATGATGCCGCCAGTCTCCAGCCGTTCCAGCCGCGCCTGTATGGTTGACCGCGCCACCTTCAGCCTGCGCGCCAGCGTGGCCACTGACATCCGGGCATCCGCCCCCAGCAGCGTCAAAACGTTCCGATCCAGATCATCCATGCAATATGCCTTGTCTTTTCGTCATTATAACGAAGAATTCAGTCGATTATATAGTTTTGTTCGGTGAAGATGTCACGCATATGCGGCAGTCTGAAGTTCAGGGTAAGGGCGGCTCATACGCACCTGGCCTGGTTGAAAAAACCTCGCAGGTGTCTGCCCGAAATTTTCGTTCCGGGCAGCGGACTTGCATCTTTTTGGCCGAAAGGATCACGCCCATGGGACTGTCCAAAACAATCTGGACCAATCCAACCGAATACCTGCGCAATCAGCAACCTGAAAACCCGGTGCTGTTTTTCGCGCCCGCCGCCGTGCAGGCCGTGGCCCGCCGTTTTCTGGACGGCTTTCCCGGTTTGGTCACCTATGCGGTGAAGTCCAACCCCGGTGAAGAGGTGATCGAAAACCTGATCGCCGCAGGCGTCAAAGGCTTTGACGTGGCCTCGATATTTGAAATTGAACTGATCCGCCGTCTGGCGCCGGATGCCGCCACCCATTATAACAACCCGGTGCGCGCGCGCCACGAAATTGCCCGCGCGGTGGCTTTGGGTGTGAAATCCTACAGCGTTGATTCAAAATCTGAATTGGCCAAGCTGATCGAAATGGTGCCCGCCGCTGGCACCGAGATTTCGGTGCGCTTCAAGCTGCCGGTATCAGGTGCCGCCTATAACTTTGGGGCCAAATTTGGCGCGACCGAAGATGTGGCGGTAGAATTGCTGAAAATGGTGGCCGAAGCCGGGTTTATCCCGTCGATCACCTTCCACGCTGGCACCCAATGCACCGATCCGAATGCCTGGGGGTCGTATATTCTTGAGGCGGCGAATATCGCGCGCAAGGCGGGCGTCAAAATCGCGCGGCTGAATGTGGGCGGTGGCTTTCCGTCGCACCGCGCGATGGGGGTTCTGCCGCAGCTTGAGGCGATCTTTGCCCTGATCGACCGTGTTGCGACCGAAGCCTTTGGTGCCGATCGCCCCGCCTTGGTGTGCGAGCCGGGCCGCGCCCTTTGCGGCGATGGGTTTTCGCTGGCGGCCCGTGTGAAAGCCGTGCGCGATGACACGCATGTGTTTTTGAACGACGGGGTTTACGGATCGCTGTTCGAACTGGGTCAGATCGGCATTATCGACCGCATCGAAGTGATGACAGCAGATGGCAGCCCCCGCAAAGGGGCCACGTTGCCGCGCATTTGCTTTGGCCCGACCTGCGATTCGGTTGATCGGTTGCCCGGAGATATTCCGTTCCCTGCCGACATTACCGAAGGTGATTATGTCATCGTGCATGGTATGGGGGCCTATTCGACCGTCACCAACAGCCGCTTTAACGGCTTTGGTGAACTTGGTCTTGTAACAGTGCTGTCGCTGGCGCTTTGATCTGATCTGACGGCTTTGCATTGCCACGCCCCCGCTGGACAAATCCTGCCGGGGGCGTAGGTATTTCGGGACAAAGCAAATGGTCCCGGGGGCAGGCATGACAAAATTCGGTGCAGCGCAAGGCAAAGGGCGTCTGGAAGATACGCGGTTTCTGAAGGGGGCCGGATCTTATGTCGATGATATCGTCCCCAAAGACGCGCTGGTGGCGTATTTCCTGCGCGCAACTGTGGCCCATGGCCGGATTGCCTCGCTTGATCTGACAGCCGCGCGCGAAATGTCCGGCGTGCATCTGGTGTTGGATGCGGGCGCATTGTTGGCGATGGATGTGATCCTTGGCATGCAGGGCGAACAGATCGAAACCCTTGATGGGGGCCTTGGCGCGGGCCCGGAACGCCCCGTTCTGGCGCAAGGGGCAGTGCGCTTTGTGGGCGAGCCTGTGGCGCTTATCGTGGCAGACAGCATGGCGCAGGCCCGCGATGCCGCCGAGGCGATTGAACTTGAGATCGCCGATTTACCAGTGGCGTTGGATTTATCCGTCGGCGGGCCAAGCATTCACCCGCAGGCCCCCGGAAATCTGGCGTTTGACTATGGCATCGGCGACGCGCCGGGTGTTGAGGCGGCTTTGGCCGCTTCAACCCACCGCCTGACGCTGCCGGTGGTCCACAACCGTATCATCGTGGCGTCGATAGAGCCGCGCGCGGCTTTTGCGGAATGGTCGGACAACAGGTTGCATCTGTGCGTGAACGGGCAGGGGGTCTGGACGCAAAAGACCGAACTGGCGCGGATGCTGCGGCTGGCCCCGGATGCGGTGCGGGTGACCAACCCCGATGTGGGTGGTGGTTTTGGCATGAAGGGGATGACATACCCTGAATACATCTGCATTGCCGCAGCCGCCCGCGCGCTGGGTCGTGCCGTGCGCTGGGCTGCGGATCGGTCCGAGGCGATGTTAACCGACAATGCCGGCCGCGATCTGGTGGCGGAGGCGCAGATGGGGTTCGATGCAAACCTGCGCATCACCGCCTACCGCGTTAAACTTGTGTCCAATCTTGGGGCCTATAACTCGCAGTTCGGGCAAGCGATCCAGTCAGAGTTGTTTAGCAAAGTGCTGACAGGCATCTACGATATTCCAAAGGCCTATCTGGGCGCGGTGGGGGTCTATACCAACACCACGCCGGTGGATGCTTACCGCGGTGCGGGTCGCCCCGAGGCGAACATGACGATTGAACGGGTGATGGATCACGCGGCGCGGCACTTTGGTGTTGATCCGTTTGATCTGCGCCGCCGCAATGCGATCACCCGGTTTCCGCATGCCCTGATTTCTGGTGAAGAGGTGGATTGTGGTGATTTCGCGGGGCTGCTGGACGCAGCGCAATCCCTTGCCGATCTTGCCGGGTTTGCCGCGCGCCGCGAGGCCAGCGCGGCCCGCGGCATGTTGCGCGGCATTGGCGTTGCCAGCTATCTTGAAGCGATTTTGGGCAGCCCGCAAGAAACAGCACGGATCGTGCTGGATGATGACGGGGGCGCAACCTTGTATGTGGGCACCCAATCGAACGGGCAGGGGCACGAGACGGTTTATGCCCGTATGCTATCGCAAGCCACAGGGATTGCGCCAGAAATGATCAAAATCGTGCAAGGCGATTCTGATCTGATCCGGCACGGCGGTGGCACCGGCGGGTCGCGGTCTGTCACTGTGCAGGGCACGGCCACGCGGGCAGCCGTGGCGGAAACTGTCGCGCGGTTCTGTCCGTTTCTTGCAGAACAAATGGGCGTGCGGGACGTCAGCTTTACCGATCTGACCTTTGGCGCGCCCGGCAGCAATATGCGCCTGACACTGACGGAGGCGGCGGTGATGGCGCGTCAACAAAACCGCAATGACCTGCTGGATGTCACCCAGACCATCACGTTGCGCGCGGGGGCCTATCCCAATGGCTGCCATGTGGCGGAAGTGGAAATTGATCCCGAAACCGGCGCGTTGGCCTTGCAACGCTATACCGTGGTCGATGATTTTGGGCTGCAAATGGCCCCGGAACTGGTGGCGGGGCAAGTGCAAGGCGGTATTGCCCAAGGGTTTGGGCAGGCGGTGACAGAAAACGCGGTCTATGATAGGCATGGTCAATTGTTGTCAGGCAGTTTTATGGATTACGCCATGCCCCGCGCCGCCGATCTGCCGTTTTTCGCCATCCATGATCAGGCTGTGCCCACCCAAACCAACCCTTTGGGAATGAAGGGCTGCGGTGAGGCCGGAACCGTGGGCGCACTGGGGGCCATATCAAACGCGGTGCGCGACGCGCTTGCCCCTGTTGGGGTAACGTCGGTTGACATGCCGTTTAGCCCGCAGCGGATCTGGCATTGGGTGCAGGAGGCGCGCGCTGTCCCTGTTTAGTCGCCTT
>JANNAT010000093.1:0-7052 GCA_031384605.1 Cypionkella sp. | reverse complement strand
CCGCAACCGCTACACCCCCTTAGGCGAGCGCATCGACAACATCACCGACTGGGCGCTCACCCAATTCACCGCCCATTACGGCAAGCCTGCGAAAATCTCCAAAGATGATATTTTCGCCTATGTCTACGCTGTGCTGCATGATCCGATCTACCGCGAAACCTATGCCCTAAACCTGAAACGCGAATTTCCGCGGATTCCGTTCTACCCCAACTTCCCCCAATGGCGCGATTGGGGGCAGGCGTTGCTAAAGCTGCACATCGGCTACGAATCCGTCACCCCTTGGCCGCTAACCCGCAGCGACGTGCCCGACACCCGCGCCGCCGCCGCTGGCATGGCCCCCAAAGCCGCGCTCAAAGCCGACAAATCCGCAGGCACCATCACGCTGGATTCGGAAACCACCCTCTCCGGCATCCCGCCAGAATGTTGGGACTACAAACTCGGCAACCGGTCCGGTCTTGAATGGATATTGGACCAATACAAGGAAAAAACCCCCAAAGACCCCACCATCCGCGCCAAATTCAACACCTACCGCTTTGCCGATTACAAAGAGGTGGTGATCGACCTGCTAACCCGCGTTACCCGCGTATCGGTGGAAACCATGGCTGTGACCGACGCGATGAAAGCGATATCAAGGGGTTAAGGCACATAGCCCTCGGGCCGCACACGGGCCGCAGTTTTGTTGGCGAAGGCCTCCAGCCGGGCGCGGGCGTCGGGTTGGGTGTTGACCACGCCCGCCATCACCGCTTCGGCAAAGGATGCATCCAGCGCCGACATATTGCCTAGATGGCTGATCGCCGAACAAATCGCAAAGTTCGACAGCGGCAGGTTTTGCGCCGCCGCCCGCGCCAGTTCCATCGCGCGGTCCAGACTGGACCCGGTCACCAGATATTGCGCCAGACCCAGATCAACCGCCTCTTGCCCCTTATAAACCCGGCCCGTCAGCATCATGTCGATCATCCGCGCCCGGCCCACCAGATTGGTCACCCGGATGGTGGCGCCGCCGCCGGTGAACAGCCCGCGCTGGCCTTCGGGCAGGGCGAAATAGGTCGATGTATCCGCCACCCGGATATGCGCCGCCGCCGCCAGTTCCAGCCCGCCGCCCACAACTGCGCCCTTCAGGGCCGCGATGATTGGCACGCCGCCATATTCCATCTTGTTGAACGCCTCATGCCAGCGCAGACACAGATGCATGAAATCGGCGGGGCTGCGGTTGGCCTTGTGGTGTTCAACCAGATCAAGTCCTGCGCAGAAATGATCCCCCATCGCCGCAAGAACCACCGCCCGCACGCCCGCCCGGGGGGCTGTGGAAAACAGGGTGATCAGGTCTTCAACCGACGCTGCATCCAGCGCGTTGCGTTTGTCGGCGCGGTTCAAGGTGGCCACCAACACGCCATCCGGGTGCAGATCAAGCGTGATGTTGGTCAGGGTCAGGCCCATGATATCAATGGTCATTCGAAGCGTTCCTTCATCGTCTTAGGCATTTACATCCACCACAATCCGGCCCCGAACCTGTCCTGCAAGAATTTCGCGCCCCAAACGTGGCACATCGGCCAAAGGGGCCATGGTGATCATCTGGTCCAGCAGGTGTTGGGGCAGGTCGGTCACGATGCGCCGCCACGCCGCCACCCGGTTGGCATAGGGTTGCAACACGGAATCTATACCCAGCAGGTTCACCCCACGCAAAAGGAAGGGAATGACCGATCCGGGAAAACCCGCCCCTCCCGCAAGGCCCACCGCCGCCACCGATGCGCGCAGCCGCATCTGGCCCAAGATGCGCGCCAACATCTCGCCCCCCACCGCATCAATGCAACCCGCCCAGGTTTCCGCCTCAAGCGGGCGTTTGACGGCGGTGTTGATCTGGTCACGCGGGATGATTTCGGACGCGCCCAAGGACCGCAGATAGGCTTCGGCCTCGGGACGACCTGTTACGGCGGTCACATCGTAGCCCAGATGGGCCAGGATCGCGATTGCGATGGATCCGACACCGCCCGCGCCTCCCGTCACCAGAACCGGGCCATTGCCGGGCATCAATCCATGCTGTTCCAGCGCCATCACCGCCAGCATCGCCGTCAGCCCCGCCGTGCCCACCCCCATCGCCTGCCGCGCAGTAAGGCCTGCGGGCAGTGGCACCAGCCAATCGGCCCGCACCCGTGCCATTTGCGCAAAACCGCCCCAATGCGCCTCACCCACCCGCCAGCCGGTCAGCACCACCGCGTCACCGGGTTTATAGCGCGCATCGGTTGAGTCCTGCACCCGGCCAGCAAAATCAATCCCCGGCACATGCGGATAGGCGCGCACCATGCCGCCGCCCGACCCCAGACACAGCCCGTCTTTGTAGTTGATGGTGGAATAATCCACCGCCACCAAAACCTCGCCCGCGGGCAGATCATCGACAGTCAGCGATTTGATCGTGGCCAGCGTCGTGCCATTTGCGTCTTTTTCGACAACCAGTGCGTTAAAGGTCATGGTGTTTTCCATCCCGATATCATTCTTGCGGCCCCATCTGGCGCGCTTGATCACGAAGCAGGAATTTCTGGATTTTGCCAGTGGCGGTTTTGGGCAAATCGCAGAACACCACCGATTTTGGGGTTTTGAACCCGGCCAGATGGGTGCGGCAAAAGGCGATAACCTCGGCTTCGGTTGTGCTGACGCCGTCGCGCAATTCAACAAAGGCGCAAGGGGCCTCGCCCCAGCGGGCGTGTGGGCGGGCGACGACGGCTGCGGCGCGAATATGGGGGTGGTTGTATAAAATCGCCTCCACCTCGACTGATGAGATGTTTTCGCCGCCCGAAATGATCACGTCCTTTAGCCGGTCCTTGATCTCGATATAGCCGTCCGGGTGCATCACCGCCGCGTCGCCCGACCAGAACCAACCGTCCGCAAAGGCGGCATCCGTGGCGACAGGGTCTTTGTAATAGCCCTTCATCACCGTATTGGCGCGAATGGCGATTTCGCCGGTGGTCAGGCCATCCATTGGCACATCCAGCCCCGTTTCGCGGTCTACCACGCGGATGTCTTCGACCATCGGAAAGGCCACACCCTGCATCGCCTGTTTGCGCGCCTGATCGGCAGGCGCAAGGCCCGCCCAATCATCTTGCCACAGGGATTGTGCGATATGGCCATAGGTTTCGGTCAGCCCATAAACCTGCATCACGTCCAGCCCCATGCGGGTGGCGCGTTGCAAAACGGCAGGTGGGGGTGGCGCACCGGCCGTTAGCACTTTGATTGCCGGATCAAAGGGTTGGGCGGGGGTATCGGGGCAATCAAGCAGCATTTGCAGCACAATGGGGGCTGCGCCAAAATGCGTGACATGGTGCCGCGTTATGGCGTCCAACATGCGTTTGGGGTCAAGATCACGGGTAAAAAGCGTGCAGCCCCCGACGATGGCCATTGCCCAAGGGTGGTTCCAGGCGTTGCAGTGAAACATCGGCACCACCGACAGATCAACCGGGTTCTGCGGCATCTGCCACGCGGCAATCGTGCCCATCGCCATCAGATACGCGCCGCGATGATGGTAAATCACGCCCTTGGGCCGCCCGGATGTGTCAGAGGTGTAATTCAGCGCCAGCGCTTGCCATTCGTCGGCGGGCAGGCACCATTCGGCCAGATCGGGCGATGCGGCAAGGCTTTCCAGATCGGTTTGGCCAAAACCGTGGGCAATGGCCGATTGGCGATCTATGATGTCGATCACAGGTAAGCTGCTTTCGTTCAGCGCGAAGGCCGGGCGCAACAATGGCGCAAATTGAGTGTCGCAGATCACCAGCTTGCTGTCGGAATGGTGCAAGATATAGGCGATCGTGCTGGCTTCCAGCCGGGTGTTGACCGTGTTCAGTACAGCGCCCGCCAAAGGCACTGCGAATTGCAATTCATAAAGCGCCGGCGTGTTGGGCGACAAAATCGTGACGGTATCGCCCAAACCCAGCCCGCGCGCCTGCAACCCGGCGGCGATGGCGTGGCACCGCTGGGCGGTCTGCGCCCAAGTGCGGGTGATGTCGCCATAGCGCTGGGCAATCTGCGGGCCGTAAACCGTGCTTGCGCGTTTCAGAAAGGATATCGGTGACAGGGCGACAAAGTTGGCGGCGTGGCGAAGGGGCGCGTCGAAGTGCTCTTGCATGGTCGGGCCCCGGATTGAATAAGAAGAAGATGCAGCATCGCGCGGTTCAGATCGGTGTGCGTTCCCGAAAAAAGGGTTGGGGGTTTCACACCCCCGCCTGATTGGCTGGCCGCCAATCAGTCCCCCCCGTGGGATATTTATGAACAGATGAAGCGCAAGTTTTAGTAAAATTGTTACGGATTTGGCCAGTGCCTTTCAGCCCGGTGCAGGGTGTTTGCGCCATGATGACTTAAAGGAAGGGCAGGTCAACAAGCCGCGCGTCAACCGGGCCTGCATCCCGCAGCACCTGCACCGTTTGGCCGATACCCGTATCAACCGAAATCAACGCATAGCCGATGTTGGCTGTCATGCGCGGCGACCAGACGCAGTTGGTCATCATGCCGATCTTTTTGCCGTTGTGATGAATATCCTCGCGCCGGAAGCCCAGGGGGGCGGGGGCGTCGCCTTGCAGGATCAGGCCCAGTTGATGGCGGTGCACGCCGTCGGCCTTGATCTTGCGCAGGGCGCGGATGCCAACCACATCATCGGCCACATCCAGATCAATGTATTTGCCAAGCCGCACTTCGAACGGGTTTGTCATATCATCGGTATCACCCCCAACCGACACAAGGCCGCTTTCGGTGCGTTCGGCAGTGGCAGGCGCGCCGGGGCCGATGCCCCAAGGCTGACCAGCCTCGCGGAAGATGTTCCACAACTGTGTGCCGCGCGTGCCGTCGCGCAGATAAATCTCAAAACCGCCCTGTTTTGACCAGCCAGATCGTTGCACCGCCACTGGGATGCCATCAATTTCGGTTTCGCGGAACCAGAAGTATTTCAATCTGCGCACCCAGTCGCCACAAACCGCCGCCACCACGTTTTCGGCCATCGGCCCCTGAATGGCCATCGGCGACACGTCGGGTTCGCTGACCTCGACATCCAAGCCGCGCTCTGCCGCAATGGCACCGGCCCACAGCCAGATATCGCTGTCGGCAATCGACAACCAGTAAAGATCATCGGCCAGTTTCAGAATGATCGGATCATTGATGATGGTGCCGCGATGGTTGCACAGCGGCACGTATTTGCCTTGCCCCCCTTTGCACGCCGACAGATCGCGCGGCGACAGGATTTGCGCCAAACGCCCGGCATCGGGGCCGCGCAATTGCACTTGGCGTTCCACGCCCACATCCCATTGCGACACGCCATTGATCAGCCGCCAGTATTCGGCGGCAGGGTCGCCATAACTGGTTGGCATGATCATCCGGTTATAAACGAAGCCCGCCGTCATGCCTTCGGCGACGGCAGAGGCATAGAACGGCGATGGGCGCAGGCGTGAGGTTGGAAAGATTGAAAACATGCTGGCCCCATTTCGGTTTCGCCGCAGATGATCGCGGTGGCGCGCCCGCGTCAAACAACCTATTGAGGGGCTATGACCCCATTTTAGTTATAGGTTGGTTAGCCAATGGTCCCGGATCCGCAATTGCCGCCTTTGCCATGGCTGCGCGCCTTTGCCGCCGCCGCCCGGCACCTTAGTTTCACCCAAGCCGCTGCCGAATTGAACCTGACACAGGCCGCGATTTCCAAGCAGGTGAAATCGCTGGAACTGTATTTGCGCCAGCCGCTGTTTATTCGCGGCCCGCGCAGCCTGACGCTGACCAAGACGGGTGCGGCGTATCTGCCCAAAGTGACCGACGCCTTTGACCGGCTGGCTGCCGGCACGCGCGAAGTATTCGGCCGCCGTCGTGATGCTGCCTTGACGCTGCGGTGCGCGGTTTCTTTTGCCGTCAATTGGTTAGCCCCGCGTCTGCCCGACTTTATGGCGCGGCACCAGGGTAAAAATATCCGCCTGATTTCAAGCGTTTGGAATGATGCCTTTGACAAAGACCTGTTCGATCTGGATATTCAATATGGCACCGGCGTTTGGCCGGGTTACGCCAGCAACCGGTTGACATGGGAAAGCATCACGCCGCTTTGCGCGCCTTCGATGCTGGCACAGATGCCAGCATACCCTTCGCCAGAAATTCTGCGCCACCACACATTGTTGCACGTGCTGGGGTATCAGGAAGGCTGGGGCATCTGGTTGAACGCAGCAGGCGCGCGCGGGGTTGATCCGGGGCAGGGCATGCAGCTGGATACAACTTTGGCTGCGGTTGCCATAGCAACGCATGGCGGCGGCGTGGCGCTGGGCCGCACGTCTTTGGCGGCGATCGTGCAGGCAAGCGGGCAGCTTGTGGCCCCTTTCGCGTTGGAAGTGCCGATATCAGAGGCATTCTATTTGTTGCAGCCGATGGGCGGTGCTGCGCATCCGGACGCGGATCTGTTCAAGGCATGGCTGCTTGGGGCGTTACCGCAAAATCGGACGGATTTCCCGCGTGTTTGAATAGTTCCGCAGTCAAACATCGGCAACCCCGACCTAAAATCTGGTGGACGCGGGCCAAGCGGCCCTTCTATGGTCCGGCGATGATGCAGACGGATTTGGTGATCTTTGATTGCGATGGGGTGCTGATCGACAGCGAAGTCATCAGTGCGTCGATGTTGATTTCCGAACTGGCCCTGTATGGCGTGCAGATTGATCTGGAATTTGTCAGCCGCCAGTTTCTGGGCCGCAGCTATCCGGTGGTGATGAAAGAGGTGCGCGACACCTTTGGCATTACGTTGCCCGATCATTTTGAAGCCGACTATCGCGCGCGGCTGTTGGCGGCGTTCGAGAGGGATATGAAAATCATGCCGGGGATCGTGGCCACGCTGTCCCGACTGGCGGTGCGGGCCTGCGTGGCGACATCGTCGAGCCCCGAGCGCGTGGCAAAGTCGTTGCAACTGGTGGGGTTGGCTGCGACCTTCGGCTAGGACGTCTTCACCGCCAGCATGGTGGCCACGGGCAAGCCTGCGCCGGATTTGTTCTTGTTCACCGCCGCCCGGATGGGCGTGGCCCCTGCGCGGTGTCTGGTGATCGAAGACTGCC
>JANNAT010000032.1:0-2772 GCA_031384605.1 Cypionkella sp. | reverse complement strand
GCTCTGCGCTTTCTTCGGGACATCAAGTTTCTTGATAGTGAAGGTTTGACCGAACTCGGCCGGAACGAGCTGGTCGCTCCATGAGATATTTTGAAGCATTTGCCGAAAGCGGCTTCTACTCGGCTTTCATGACCACATATGCTTTTGGTGCTCAGGCGTTTGAAGATGTGCCGTTTCCGAAACTGCGCGCGGCAGGATGCCGGAACATAGTCGTTCTGGCGGATCGGCAAATGACCAACCAGAGCTTTGCAGAATACGGGCCGCCGAGGTTCGCAGGCAGCAGTTACCACCTGATCAAGGTCGACGCGCCCGGCGCATTTCACCCCAAGATCACGATGCTGGTTGGGCCAAAGAAGGGGCGGCTCATGATTGGGTCCGCCAACCTCACCGCGTTGGGGCTTGGCGGCAACAAGGAGCTGGTTGCCAACATCATCTACAACCCCGAGATGCCCGATCATGCTCGCCTCTTTGCCGCAGTCATCAACTACATCCGGCGGTATGTCCCGGCTGATGACACTTGGTTTGTTACGGCACTGCAGCGGGCGATGCGCCGTGCGCCTTGGCTGCGAAATGCAATTGAGGCTCCGACGACCGAAATCGATGCCGACAACGACATCGCTATTCTTCTGGACCGCCCCGAAATTACGATCCTAGATCAGATTGTGCGCCAAATCGGCTCTGATCCGATTGAACGCCTAGTCGTGGTCTCGCCGTATTGGGACGTGAAGCTGGAGGGTCTGGCAAGGCTGCGGAGCGCCCTCGGTGCCCCGCCGACCGACTTGCTCATCGAAAGCACGACGACCGGCTTCCCGAAATCTGAACTGGATCGCTTTTCCGACATTGGTCTCTTCAATGTCGATCCATCGGCAAGCAATCGCTTTGTGCACGCGAAGCTGCTGGTCGCTCAGGGCCAGTCCTGGGACCATGTGATTTCCGGTAGCATGAACTGTACTTTCCCAGCGCTTATGGGGCCGTCGGCCCCTCGCGGAAATGCTGAGGCAGGCATTTACAAGCGGGTCGACCGCGGCACGGCTCTCGAAGCCCTCGGCCTCGCGGCATATCGCGACACGCCAATTCAGCCAAGCTCGGTCGCAGACATGACCCTGACGGCGACGACCACACATGATGAGGGCAAGTTCGTGGATGGTGGGGCACTGACGATTCAGGCAGGTCGGCTTTCGTGGTCACCGCCCGCCCACAATCCACTCCGCCTTCCTGTCTCGATGATGCTTCGTGATCGTGACGAGGTACCGCTTGGACGCGAAATTGAACTGGCCGATTCTGACAAGCGAAACTGGGCCCTGGAACTCGACGACGTGCGTCCGAAGTCAGCTCTAATTTTCTTCTCGGATGCGACCACCTCGGCGCCCGTGCAAGTCACAGATTTGGACATTCTGGCCGTTGCGACACTTCCGCCCCTGCGTGGAAAAAAGAAGCCGCTCAGCGACATCCTTGCGGAGCTCATGAACGAGGATTTGATCCTGATTGAAACGCTGAACCAGCTGGAGGCGCTTGAAATCGAAGAAGAAGCGGCTGGAGAAGGAGCGCTTGCCAAGACTGCCGCACTCGCACCGACAATTGCAGCGCCTCAGAGTTACCAAGTCCTTTCTTATGAAGAATTCGTTCGGGCGCGAACCCTTTCCCATGCAAGGGGAGGTCTTGCGGGCACCTTTCTGAACGGGCGTCAGGACAGCGCCGCCAACACGCTGAGTGCCTGTCTAAACCGATTGATCGGACTCGTCAGCGCCGATCTCGGCGAGGCGGAGGACAAAGACATTCACGCCCTTGCTGCTATCGATTTCCGAACGACCGAACCGGTGGCGCCCGCTGACGTTGAACGGCGCAACGCGCCCGACGACGATTTACCCAGAGTGCGCGCAACCAATGCCCAGTCACTGGCCACAGCAAAAAAGATGCAGGAAGCCGTGACAGCGTTTGAGGGTCGCTGCAAATCACTTAAGGGAAAATCCATCGGGACCGCTGAACTGGTCAGGCTTCGCGCTCTGCTTCAGATCATCCTGACGCACTCTCAGGCTATTCATGGCAAGTCTGCTACCGCCCAGATTCTGCCGGTATACACAAAGGATGGCCACGACTGGCCGCGCCTTATCGGCCGCCTTCTGAAACAGCATTTTGGCACATCGCGCGCCCTGCAGCAGTTGCAGGTCGAACAAGATGAATCTGAGCAGAAGCGGGTGATGGAATATCTGGCATTGGCAGACTGGGCCGCGCGGGCAGCAGTGCAGGCCGTCAAGGCGAACCCTAAGGCGATGGAACTACGCGTTCCACTTGAACGCCTGGCAATAACACTGCAGTCGCAAGTTTTGCTGATCCTCGGCGATGTTGCTGAGGATAGACAATACTTTGTACAACTCCATGCGAA
Source organism: Cypionkella sp. (assembly GCA_031384605.1). Taxonomy (GTDB): domain Bacteria; phylum Pseudomonadota; class Alphaproteobacteria; order Rhodobacterales; family Rhodobacteraceae; genus JANNAT01. Next base: position 389 of record JANNAT010000032.1, on the reverse strand, counting down.
ACTGGATGAGCGGTTCTCAGCCCGTCTTGGGCTGAACTTGTCGAAGATGAACTGAAAGCGAACTTTCTCGCGGAGGACGCGATGCAGATTGCATTCGAGCTCTAGTATTGCAGACTAAAGAAAGCCAATTTCCTCGAGAATCGCCCGAAGTTTATAGAAGCATTGACACTGCCACAGGCCCCTCGACAGCGATGCTGCTGCGCCCTCCGCCTTGACGCTTTACGCGGATCTGAACGGGTATGCGTTCTTTCATCGCATCGACATGGCTGATGACACCGACGGTGCGCCCTTGGCTCTGCAGCGCCTCCAACGCGTCGATTGCCAGATCAAGGCTTTCGGCATCCAAAGACCCGAAGCCTTCGTCGATGAACAGCGTCGCCGCCAGACCA
>JANNAT010000028.1:0-41083 GCA_031384605.1 Cypionkella sp. | reverse complement strand
GGGTCTTCAAATCCAAGACTGCCGCCAATGCCCGCCGATTTCTGCGCGATCTGGAACGGGCCTGCCCAATCCGGATCAGGACGGTCTTGACCGATAACGGGAAGGAATTCACCGACCGCCTGTTCGGTCTGCGCAAACGCGTCGCCACAGGCAAGCACGAGTTCGATCAACTCTGCGCCGACCTCGGCATCGAACACCGTCTGGCCCCGCCGCAGCATCCGCAAACCAACGGCATCCCTCTCGGCGATTGCCTGCAATCGCCTGCCGGGCAACGGGTCGAGCGCTTCAACGGCCGGATCGAGGAAGTGCTTCAATCCCACCGCTTCCGTTCCGGCGAGGCACTTGAAACCACGCTGCACCGCTACGTGCTGCTCTACAATCAGCAGCTTCCTCAATCAGCCTTGGGCAGCAGGACCCCCTTGCAGGCGATGAAGGATTGGCACAAACTGAACCCGGAGTTGTTCAGGAAACAGCCATATCACCTTCCGGGATGTGACATCTAGGATTATTTTATTATGGCTAAAGCACCCGACAGCTGGAGAAAAGTATGGTCACTTTAACGGGCATATTGCGCCGTCTTGGCCCTTATGGCCGGCGCCTGGCGTGGGATTTAGAGTTTAGAAAGGGTGCTTATTTTTCCGGAAAAAGATCTCCAATACTTGTTCAAATAATTGGTAAATATTGCGAAGGTAAAGATGTAGTAGAGCTTGCATGTGGTGACGGATCCTTAGCCAAAGAACTGGCTAAAGTGAATTTCCGTTCGTATCATGGATTCGATATTTCTAAAGCGGCTGTTAATATTGCACAGCGAATGGAAGACAACAGATACCGGTTCGCAGTCGCTGATATGGAAAGTTGGAGCCCAAATCTGTACTTGGACGTTTTGATAATAGAGGAAGCAATCTATTATCTTGATCATGCAGCTCAGCGCGCCCTCATACATAGGGTTGCTACTAGAATTAGAAATAGTGGCTGTGTAATAATAGCTTTCCATTCTGTAAAAAAATTTTCTGCTGTGATTGTCAGAATAAGAGAGTTTGGCCAAATACTTGAAGAATTTCAAGACGGCGATAGATATTATATGGTGTTATCTGTGGCAATGTCAGAACCATGATGGCCTAGAAGCGCAGCGGATACTTTGCTTTAAGGTATCATACGCTTGATGTTAGATAATTGTACGCGGGATCGTATTTCACGGTTTATGCCATATATATTCTCCTTTCAGAAGGATGGCAGTCTTTGGGATATGAACGCTGTGTGACCCCTTTTGCAGAAACCAGGTCGGGTAAAACTCTTCATCGCATCGTTCCTAAAATCATTTGGAGGCGCCCCCTCCGTTTTACGGAAAAATCTGATTTTTTTCAGGGCGGGCTTAGTGTAGCTGAATAGCCCCAGATTTGTAGATGCCTTACTTGGTAATTTTGGAAGCAAGGAGAGGCGCACGATGGGTAAGCAAGATCAGTTTACGGACGAGTTCAAGCACGATGCGGTCGCTCAGGTCGAGGATCGGGGTTAGCGAACCGGCTTGCGCTGACGGTGATCGTAGGCAAATTGGGGTGTTCGCCGGACAGCCTTCGCGTTTGTGTCCGGAAGGCCCAGCGTGATGGCGGTGCACTGCTCAGCTGCCTGGCCGCAGTGTGCCGTTCATCGCACGGGGCTCGGCTGTGTCGCCGGGCAGGCGTTCAATCGCCTGTCCAGGCAGGTCTGTCTGCGGGGCAGGGGCTTTTTGCAAAGGCGGGGCCAGCACGGGGCCCAGCGGCGGCATCACATGGGCGATTACCTGCATCGCAGGCATCAGCGGGTCGGATGTGGTCTCGGCGGGGCAGCGGGCAAAGCTGTGGCTGCCCATCGCCGTCACGCGGCCCCCGGCATGCAGGATCAGGCCCCTGTGCTGGGTGCGCTCTTGGTCGGGGTCTGCCGCCAGCGTGATGTCGCCCCCGGCCACCGCCGAGACATTCGCCCCCGCCAGACCCGCAGGCAGCACAAGGTTGCCAAACGTCATCAGCCGCACCCGGCGCGCGGCATCACAGGCCGCGTCGGTGTCGCCGATCGCAGATGTTCCCCCCAGCGTCGCCCCCGGCAGCGCCGAGATCTGTGCGCCCTGCGGTCCGGTCAGCAAGATCAGCGCCCCTTCGATGCGGACGCGGTCATCCATCTCGATGGCGCAATCGGTGATCAGCACCAGATCGCGCAGGGTTGGGCCTTGCTCAACGCCCGTCAGGGTCAGCGTGCGTTCCCAAAGCGCGCGCCGGTCGTTTTTTGCCGTGTCGCAGCGCACGGCATAGACAAGGCCGGCAGGGCGTTCGCGCATTTGGCTGAACTGCAACGGTGTCACCTGCAGCACATCGCCGGGGCGCAGGTCATCCGCCGCCATCCCAACCTCGCGCAAGGCCTCGGGATCGCCCGCAAGGGGGCGGGTGGCAAAGAACGCCGTCTCTTCGGGCAGGGTGGTCTGCGGATCAAGAAAGCCTGCCACCAGACGGGCCACATGGTCTTGTGCGCCCGGCATCACAAGGTTCAACGCCACTGGTCTGATCGTGGGCCCGGTCATAGGCTCGGCCATCTGCCCAATCATAGGCTCGGTCTTGGTCGCAGAGTTGCCCGGTTTGCACACTCCGGCGCAATCGGACGGATCGGGCAGGCTGACCCGCAGCTGGTCAGCCATGCGGGTGCCAATCGGCAGGGTGATGCTGCTTTGGCTGTGCAGACAGAAATCGCTGCCAAACACCGGTGACAGCCCAAGGTTGACGGCCCCGCGCGCCACGATCCCTTCGGCATTGCCGCAGCGTTGCGTCGGCATCAGTGTGGCCACCGAAGACGCCACCAGCGACCAGGCATCAATCCCGGCCATGCCCATCAGGAAGGTGGGCACCGGATTGCCAGTGGCCTCGCTGCGCTGCAACTGCACCAGCACGGCATTGGCCGGGGCCGCGTCGCCCACCTGGCCAAGCGTGCCGGTGGCCGCATCGTAATGCAGCACCTGCACCTCGCGGGCGGAATTGGTGATCACCTGCCCAAACTGACCCTCTGGCATATTTGTTTCAACCATTGCCCCCGCGGCGCTGTGGGCGTCGGTCGCCACGCCGCCCCGGGCCAAGGTTACCACGCCCGCCTGGGCCGCGGAATCGGCTGTCAGTTGCAGCAAGGTTTTATAGCGGTAAAGGTTGGCGACATCGATGGCCACGCCTGCAATCAGCAACAGCATGCAAATCACGATCAGCCCGAAGGCAGTGGCGCCGCCGTCTTGGCGCGCGCAAAAGCGCACTGGCCGCCGCCACAGCCATAGCCGCCGCCACGCCGTCATCAGATCGGCTCAAGCGTCTGTGTCACCGCAAAAGAGAGACGATCGTCAAGCCCCAAGGCAAGAATGCCAAAGGGCGCCATCTTTGCTAAATCCGCAGTCACCAGCACGGTAACCGTCTGCGTCACCGTGTCGATCGTCACCGCAACCTCGGGAGTATAGCTGCCGATCCGCATGTTGTTGCGCGCAAAATCAGCTCCGGCTTTGGCATCCAGCGCGTGCCGCGACACAATGCGCGCTGTTTCGTAAGACACGCTCCAGAAATTCGACTGCCGGGTGAAAGCGGCCGAAGCATCCACCCCCAGCAGCATGATGCCAACGAACACCGGCACCCAAAGCGCAAACTCTACGGTGGCACTGCCCGCCTCGGCGCGCAGAAAGGACGACAAACGCTTTCGCAGTATCGACGGTATCATGGCATGGCCCCCCGGCCTTGAACGCAAAGAGCGGCCTCTTTGTGCGCATTTTCCATTGTGATGGCAGAAGGGGGCAGTATTGTGGGGAAATTGCGGCGCGAATGCGGGGGGGCTTGCTTCGCGGCCAAGTGACGGGCAAACAAGATCACAGCGAAATGTGGGAGAAGCCTTTTGGAATATGGGGCGCTGGTCAGTGTCGTGATGCCGATTTTCAACCGCGCGCATCTTGTTCCCCGCGTGGTTGGAAGCATTCTGGCCCAGACCTATCGCAATCTGGACGTCGTGATCGTGGATGACTGTTCGACCGATGACATCGCAGGGGCCATTGCCGCTCTGAACGACCCCCGCCTGCGGCTGATCCGGCGCGCGCAAAACGGGGGCGCCGCCGCCGCCCGCAACACTGGCGTGGCCGCGGCCCAGGCCGACTGGATCGCCTTTCACGACAGTGACGATTATTGCACCTCCGACCGGATCGAGTTGTCGGCGCGCAAACTGATGGACTTGCCGCAAGACTATATCGGGGTCTATGGAATGGCGCTTTTCTATAAGGAAGGCTCGGAGGCAAACTACGGACTGAAGGAGACGTTCTTTCTTCCCAGCCCGTCAGAGCCTCAGCTGTCAGGTGACCTTTCTGCCCGGACCCAGCAAGGCAACATGATGAACCTGCCGACGTTTCTGGTTCGCAAGCAGGCCTTACAATCTGCTGGGCTGTTTGATGAAAAGCTGCGGCAAAATGAGGACTGGGATCTGTGCCTGCGCCTGACCCGGCAAGGCAAGTTCGGCTTTATCCCCGAATTCCTGATCCTGTCCCCGAACCCGATTGACCCTTTGATCGCGGCTGTAAAGGTGTCTCGGTCGACATTGCACGGAGCACGCTCCTTTGTGCGGATCACTGGAAAGCTACGAAGACAGGGAGCCAAGGGGCAGTGTCTGGCACCACATTACACCAGCGCCGGGTTATATCTTCTGCGCGTTGGTCGCCCGAAATTCGCGAGGCGGTTTCTATGGGCATCCATGGCTTTAGATCCCGGGAAATCCCGAGTCTGGATACATTACCTTTTCAGCTTCACGCCTAGTCTGCACGCCAGATTACGCCGTGTTGGATAGAGGCTCCAATTTAGGGATTTTGTAGCTGTTTCTGACTTTGACGCTGCCTCGGTATAGTTTTGGCCACAGTGGTGCTTGCAACAGCAAAGTTGGCCATATATTAAGGTTGTCCCTTCCATTCCGATGCGCAAAACTCTTTCAGTATCTGCCAAGCGTGACAGCCCCGCTAATTACCCACCCGGTTGGGGCTTTCCAGCGCAAACAGAATTAACGAAATGGTCTTCCGGGAACAAAGATGAATCAATCAGTACATGGCCGGAAGCATGGATGTGTCATCGCCGCTACCCCCCTCGACCTTACCGTTATCATCGTCAGCTACAACACCCGCGATCTGACGCTGGCGGCGTTGCGCACGCTGCACGCCACAACCACGGCAACCGCGTTTCACACGGTCGTGTTTGACAATGCCTCGCAGGATGGCTCGGCCGATGCGGTGGCGCAGGCTTTCCCGCAGGTAGAGCTGATCCGGTCGGCGGAAAATCTGGGCTTTGCGCGCGCCAACAATGTGGTGGCAAAGGCCGCCCGCACCGATTGGCTGCTGCTTTTGAACCCCGACACCGAATGCCACGCCGGCGCCGTTGACAACCTGATGGCCTTCGCCCGCGCCAACCCGCAGGCGGGCATCTGGGGCGGGCGCACGGTGTTCCCCGATGGGCGGCTGAACATCGCCTCGTGCTGGAGCCGCATCACACCCTGGAGCGTGTTTTGCCTGACGGTTGGTCTGACCGCCGCCTTCCCGCGCAGCGCTGTGTTCGACACCGAGGCCATGGGCGGCTGGCAGCGCGACACCGTGCGTGAGGTCGATATCGTGGTGGGCTGTTTTTTCCTGATCCGGCGCGAGTTGTGGGACCGGTTGGGCGGCTTTGATCTGCGCTATTTCATGTATGGCGAAGAGGCTGATTTGTGCCTGCGCGCGCGCCACCTCGGGTTTCACCCGATGATCACGCCGGAGGCACAGATCATGCATCTGGTGGGGGCGGCCAGTGCCTCGAAGGCAGGCACCCGCAGTCTGGTGACACAGGCCCGCGTGACGCTGATCCGTGATCACTGGCCCGGCTGGCAGGTGCCGTTGGGGGTGGCGATGATGTGGCTTTGGGGGGCCGCCCGCATCGCGGCCGCGGGACTGTTGGCGGTGTCCGGCCGACCGCGCGATCAGGATCGGCTGGCCTATTGGCGAAAGGTTTGGGCACAGCGGAGCGTCTGGCTTGCGGGGTATTGATGCCCCTATCGTCTGTTCCAGGCACCTGACAGCCGGGCCGGGTCGCGGGTGATCAGCAGGTGCCCCATGACTTTGGCGCGATGCACCCGCACCCGCACAAGGCAGACAAACGCCAGCCATCTTGTGCGCAGACCTGTCAGCCGGTCGGTCATCAGCAGGCCCGGCAGTTCCGCCAGCGCAGAGGGTGCCATCGCCAGCGCCTTCACGGCAAAGCGCAGCAATCCCCCGCGGCGCGCGCAGGCCTTCACATAGTCATGCGCGGTTTGACGATCCCATTTGGTATAAAGTTCGGCCAGACTTCCCCGCGCCGGGTGATAGGCCCGCATCTGTGACACGAAACGGATATGATAGCCCTTTGCCGTCGCACGCTGTCCCCAGTCGCGATCTTCCGCCACGCCAATGCCGGCAAAAGGGCCGACGTCCTGCAGCACGGCACGGCGCACCACCAGATTGCCGGTGCCGGTAAAACCCTCGCGCGTGATGTAGCGGTCCATCCGGTAGGCATAGACGCTTTCATAGGCCTCGATCATCGTCATCCGTGCGGGATCTGTCAGTGCAATCCGCACATCACCGCCAAGGATGGTCGCTGCCGGATCTGCCATTGCGGCGGCGGCGGCGTCCAGCCAGCCCGGATCGGCCAGACAATCGGCGTCGATAAAGGCCAGAATATCGCCCGAAGCGGCCCTGACACCGCAGTTGCGGGCGGGGCCCGGACCGGGGGTGGCTTCGGTCAGCAACCGGGCGCCCCAGACATCACAGATGGCTTGCGGCACGACGTCCGAGCCGTTGTCGACCACGATCACCTCGTCAGGGCGGCGTGACCCTGCTGCCAGTGAGGACAAGCAGCGCGCCAGAAAATCCGCTTGGTTCAGATGGGGAATGACAACCGAAAAGCGGTTGGCCCCGCCCATCACTTCGACAAGGGACGTCTCCGTTTTGTCTGTCATCCGACCCTCTGGCTGCCTTGGCTGCAAAGCATAGCGATTGGCCCCTGAATTTATAGATATCTCAGCCGAAAAACTGTCCAAAAGTCGGAAAGTGGCGCAGACACCACGGACGTAAAGGGATTATCCCCCTGATAAAACCTGACATTGAAGAACGACTATGCACAGCATGTCCCCTATCTGCGCGTTAGCACGGATTGCTTAGGCAAAAGCGGTCTGGTTCTGGACGCGCAGCGCAAGACGGTGATGGTTCCCATGGCTGGAACGGTGATGTGTGGTTCAGGTTTGGGACCTTACGGTGGATGGCTGTGGGTGGCAGGAAATGCGGGATGTATACAAGAATTCAAAGCCCGTGCCTTTTGCCACGCCGCCCTGTGCCAACCTTTTGAATAAGATCTGATTATACCGCCGCGAGGGGCTGCGAATCATGGGGGGTGTTTTGGCTGGAATGCGCACCCTCAGCAGGCCATCTGCGGGCATCGTTTCCAGAATGGCTACAATCCGGGCGGATTGATCACGCTGACTGTGTAAAAGGGGGGGCCGTGGTGAAAGGCGGACACAACCGAAAGATGTATCTTTGCGGGTGGGGTCGGTGAAGCGCAGGTTTTTCTTGAATGAGGCAGCAACAACAGGCAGGGTCTTAACAACGCCATATTTTTGCCCTATTCCCCCGGGCCATAACATTAGGAGTATATGTAATGATGGATTTTATGCGTAAGACCTTTCTTGGCCTTGCCGCCGCCCTTACCTTGGGATTGTCTGGTCAGGTAACCCAAGCCGCCACTCTCGTAGTTAAAGATGGTATATACAACATCGGCTACGGTGACGAGTTTGCTGGCTTGGTTGTTGCTTCCGGTGGTGCTGGCAGTTGGACAGTACAATTTGACGCCATTGTTGATCCGCTTCTGGCTGGTGCCTTGGCAACCATTGGACCCGTTCAACTTGGGTTCTTTTCAGGACTGACGATGAGCTGGATTGCCGTGTCTGACAGTTTTGTTCTCGCCTCCACTGCTGTAACGCCACCCAATGTTAGCCTTGGCACCAATTTTGCTTTTTGTGGAGTGCTCTGTGGAGACGACACCAAACAGTGGTTGCAGTTCTCTTGGGATAATTCAACAAAGGGAGCAGGTTTTGATTTCGAGGTTGTTGCACCCGTCCCGGTTCCCGCAGCTGGCCTGCTTCTGCTGGCAGCCCTTGGTGGCCTGACAGCCCTGCGCCGCCGCAAATCGGTCTGATCCGCTTACAGTCTTTCAAATACCAAAGGCCGGGATCATCTCCCGGCCTTTTCCATTGCGCCAGCCCTTTGACTGGTTCCGGCGGCTATCCCTCAGGCGTGATAGTCATAGCCATAGCCTTCATTTTCCATATAGCGGCATTTGTTCAGCACCACGCCCAGCACATTGGTCTGCCCCGCCAGTTCGCGTTCGCAGCGGTCGATGTCCTTGATCGACGTGGCCTCGGCGGCGGCGATGATCAGCACGCAGTCCATCCGGCCCATCACCGCCATCGCGTCGTCTGACACGAACATCGGCGGCATGTCGAAAATCAGGATAGACGGGTCATATTCGGCCTCGATCTGGTCAAGCGCTGCGGCCAGACTGGGGCTGTGCATCAACTCGGCCGGGTGACGGTGCGGCGCATGACAGGTGCTGACCGCCAGATTATCGCCGATCCGCACGGCCTGTGCGGCCAAAGGATCAATCCCTTCCAGCACGCGGGCAAAACTTTGGGGGCTGCGCAAACCCAGCATCCGCGCCAGCGACGGGCGGCGCAGATCAATCTCGGCCAGCAGGGTGCGCAAGTCGGGCTGGCGGCCAAGGCTGAGTGCGAGGTTCAGCGCGATGGTGCTTTTGCCGCAGCCGGGGGTCGGCGAGGTGATGGCAACGCGGTGCCAGTTATTGGCGCGCATCTGCTGCAAAAGGCGGGTGCGCATCTGATCAAAGGGCACGGCATCGGCCCCGCCTGCAGCCGTTACGATATGGCCGCGCGCCAGCAGACCCGGGGCGGGGGCAAAGCCGGGCAGGGCCGCCCAGCGGGCCGCCTTGGCAGCGGCATCAACATCAGACTCTGGGCGGGCGGTCTCGGGCAAAGCCACGGCGGGGCTGCCCGGCGGGGCTGCAGCCCGTTGGGGTTGAAGCAGGTCTGACGGGGCAAGCCCGGACTGGGCGGCCCCGGATTGAGCGCCGGATTGGGTCCCGGACTGGGCGATAGCGCGGGCGGCGCGGGCCTTGGCGATGGCGGACTGGATCTTTTCCATGGGGCTTTCTGCGGGGCTTTCTGCGGGGCGTCCGGATCAGACGGGTATAACGGCCAGATCAGAGGGGACCAGACCACTGCTTTGCATCACCCGGTTCAATAACAGATCCAGCGGCATGATCTGTGTATGCACCAGCCAAAGCCCGGCAGGAATGGCCAGCACCACCAGCGCAAAGCCAAAGCCGATGATGCTGCGGCGGCGGCGGATCTGGGCGGCGGTGCGCATATAGGGCAGCGTGGCAAAGGGCGTGATGCCCAGCTTGGCGGTGATATCGGCGGGGCGGCGGATCGCCCCTTTCAAAAGCTCGATCAGCACGATCAGACCGATCCCGCCCACCAGACCCAGCACGCCCCCGGCCCCGGCAATCAGCGGCCGGTTCGGGCTGCTGGGTTCGCGCGGGGCGATGGCCTGTTCGATCACGCTGATGCGTTGGCCCTTGGACAGCGCCTCGATGGTGTCGCCGGTTTCCGCCCGCGCCTTGTTGGCCACGGCCTGATCATATTGCAGCCGGCCGTTGGCGTAATCGCGCTCCAGCGTGTCAAGTGCTATGGAATTGCCGGGGGTGGCCTCGATCGACACCCGCAGCGCCGCCAGTTCGGTGGTGATCTGCGCCTTCAGGTCGCCCAGAAAGTCTGCCTGCCGGTCGATGTCGGCCAGTTGCAGATCAAGCGGCGACAGCACTTTACCCGCAGGGGCCAGCGGCGCGTTGGTTAGTGTCTGCGCGGCCACGATCTTTTCCAGGGCTGCAATCTGGCTTTCCAGCAGTTTCACTTTGGGATTTTGCTGCGACAGCACCGCCAGCATCGTGCCCAACTGGTCGCGCAACGCCTGCAACTGGCGCGCCTCGGCGGTGGTTTCTTCTGCATTCGGGGCAGCAATGCGGCCCGTTGTTTCATAGATCGCCACCAGACCCTGACGGCGATCTGCCAGGGCAGCCTCGTCGCGGTTGATCTGCAACAGCCGTTCCTGGGCCGCGGCCTGCTGGGTGCGACGAAACTCCAGACTATCGGGCAGCGCCTCTTTGTTGGCCTCTTTGAAGGTCAGGATCGCGGCCCCCCGGCTGGCCAGTTCGCGGTCAAGCCGGGCAACCTCTTGCACGAAATACTCCAGCGTCTGACCGGCAACCGTGGTGCGCATGGCGATGTTTTCGCGCAAAATCAGGGTCACCACCTCATTGGCGACGTTGGCGGCCAAGGCGGCGGTGGGGGCCTCAAAGCCAACCCGCACGATGGTGGCCTGCGCCGCGCCGCCCGTGGTCGCGATGGTGATCCGGTCACGCAGATCTTCGACGATCTGGTCGGCGGCCAGCCGGCGGGCAGGTTCGGCAGGGGGATAGATCTGCAACCGGTTTGCCATCTCGATCAGGATGTCGCGGGTCAGAATGCGCTGCTGAATGATCTGCAACTGCTCGCTTGCGGCCACCCGCACCGTTGACGCGGCCAACTCGTCGGGGATCTGTTCGCTTTCGACAACCAGCCGGGCCTCGGCCACGTAAACCGGTGGCAGCATCAAGGCCAGCGTCACACCGACGACAGAGCCAAGTGTCAGCACGATCAGTAAATAATGCAGCCGGCGCAGAAAAAGCGACAGGTAGAATTTCAAGTCGATCACAGCCCGGCCTCCGATCCAGATGCAATGCCGGGCACAGGAACCGGGCTGCTGCGCGGCAGGCCGCCAGCAAAAAACACCCCGTCATCCAGCACGCGCTGCACGGTCAGACGTGGCACCGAGTGCTTATTCTCGGTATAGGCATAGAGCAAGGCAAGATCGCACAGCTGATTGACCAGTCGTGGCACCCCGCACGTCGCCTCGTGCACCAGGTGCGCAGCCGTGCGGCTGAAGATATTGGTTTGGGCGCCCGCTACCCACAGCCGATGCGCAATATAGGCCCGCACGGTCAGCGCATCCATCGTGGTCAGATGAAAACTGGCCGAGACGCGTTGCGCGAATTGCGTCATGTCGGGGCGGCGGATGGTGTCGCGCAGCTCTGGCTGACCCACCAGCACCAGCTGCAACAGCTCGTCCTTGTTGGTGTTGATGTTGGTGAACATCCGCAACTCTTCCAGACTTTCGCGGCTAAGGTTCTGCGCCTCGTCAAAGATCAGGATAACCCGGTTGCCCAAGGCATATTCGTTGATCAAAAAGGCCTGGAACTGGCCAAAAAGTGTGACATAGCCCGCGCCGGTGGGGGCCACCTGACCCAGCGCCAGCAGCACCCACTGCAACAGCTCGCCGCGCGCGCCCTGGGCATTGGCAATAAGACCCACGCGCATATCCTCGTCCACCGACCGCAACAGATGATGCAGCAGCGTGGTCTTGCCCGCCCCGACATCGCCGGTGATCAGCGTGATCGGCGCATGCGTCAGCAGGCCGTATTCCAGCATCGTGTAGGCACGCCGATGCTCTGGCGACCAGAACAGGAAATCCGGATCGGGCACCAGGGAGAAGGGACGCTCCTTCAGACCGAAGTGCGCCGTGTAAATATCTAGCGCGCCGTTCATTTTCACTTTTCAAAAACCCACCCCGAAATCAGGTTGTATCTTATGATAAGGGCAAGAATTTGACCAGTGTGGCACCTGCAGGCAATTGTCATTCCGCCCGTCCCGGTTCTGCTTCTTCCGTCCTTTCGAAAGCTGGAAATAGGCTGAATGTTGCCGATTTTCTGTTTGTTAATAACCATTTACAACCCTAGGTAGATTTTTGTTGCCTACTTAAAGTATTGAGAAAACCCTTATTAAAGTGTAACTATCTTATTGAGAATCGTCTGCTTTGCGCCATTTCAGGTCCGCCTGCCACCGGACCATATCTGACCCTGAATTTCGTCACCCGCGTTGATTTATCAGCCCTGTTTTCTTTGTCTGGAGTGTGTTTGATGACTGTGCATTACAATTTGCCCTCGCATGCGTTGCCTGTAACCGCTACCGCTGGTGCAGAATCCCAGGCCCGCCCCGCCACACCTGCTTTTTACCGCAATGGCTTCAAACGGATCTTCGACACGCTGGCCATCTTGCTGTCGCTGCCCGTCATCGTGCCAGTTATCCTGGTGCTGGCGGTGGTGGCGATGCTGGATGCCGGCCCCCCCTTCTATCGCCAGTTGCGGGTTGGACGCGGCGGGCGGCTTTACACGATGTGGAAGCTGCGCACGATGGTGGTTGATGCCGAGACCAAGCTTGAAGCCCATCTGACGTCCGACCCCACTGCGCGCAGCGAATGGGACACCACCCAAAAGCTGAAAGCTGATCCCCGCATCACCCGTATCGGGCGGTTTTTGCGCAAAAGCTCGCTTGATGAGTTGCCGCAACTGTGGAACGTGCTGTGTGGCGACATGAGCCTTGTCGGCCCGCGCCCGATGTTGCCCGAACAGGCCCCACTCTACCCCGGCAAGTCCTATCACGCCTTGCGCCCCGGCATCACCGGGTTGTGGCAGGTATCCGAGCGCAACGACTCCAGTTTCGCCGACCGGGCGCAGTATGACACCCGCTATGACCGGACGCTGTCGCTGGTCACCGATCTGCGCGTGCTGGTTGCAACCATCCGGGTGGTGGTGCGCGGCACCGGCTACTGATCCGGGCGCAGGGGATAGCCTCTTGGCGGCCATCCCGCTTTATCATAATCTGAGAATTGCCATGTTCAACCGCAATGGCCCCAACAAAAATAAGGGATACCCATGCGCCTGACCCGGCTTCTGACCCCAGCAGCACTTGCCCTGATCACCGTCCTGGCGCTGACGGGGTGCCAAAGTGCCGACGAAAAGGCCGAAGGCTATTATGCGTCAGGGCTGGCCCTGCTGGAAGCCGGAGACACCGACCGCGCCCTGGTGGAATTCCGCAATGTTTTCAAATACAACGGCTTTCATAAAGAAGCCCGCAAGGCCTATGCCGATACCGTCCTGAAACAGGGCAATGTGCAAGAAGCCTACGGCCAGTATCTGCGCCTGATCGAGCAATATCCCGACACCCCCGACGTGCGCCGGACCCTGGCGGAACTGGCCATCACCCGTGGGGATTGGGCCGAAGCCGAACGTCATGGCCGCGAGGCAATCCGGCTGGCCCCCGATGCCCCCGGCGTGCGCGCCGTCGCCTTGGCGCTGAACTACCGTCAGGCCGTGTTGAACAGCGATGCGGCCGCCCGTGCCAAGGCGGCCGAAGAGGCCCGCGTCCTCCTGACCGCCACCCCCGACAGCCGCATCGCCCTGCGCGTGCTGATTGATCATCTGGCCACGGGCCCCGACCCGAAGGCCGCCCTGCCCGAGATTGACCGCGCCCTGGCGCTGGACCCGGCGGCGCTGGATCTGCACGGTGCCAAGCTGCGCATTCTGGCGCAGGCGGGCGACACCGCAGGCACCGGCGCGCAGCTTTTGATCATGGTCGAACGCTTCCCCGACAATCCCGAGGTGCGCGCAGCCCTGATCACCTGGTACATGTCACAAGGCGACATTGACGGCGCAGAAGCCTTCTTGCGCCAACTGGCAGGCGATCTGACCGGACCGGTGGAAGGCCATATCACGGTGGTTCAGCTTTTGCAGACCGCCCGCGGTGCGGATGCAGCCCAGACTGAGCTGGCCAAGCTGATCGCGGCGAATGCGGGCAAGCCCAACGCCGATCTTTACCGCGCGCTGGATGCGGCGCTGGATTTCGAGGCCGGCCGTCAGGCCGAGGCCGTGGCCGCGATGGAGACCGTGCTGACCACCGCGGAACCCGGCGATCAGACCCGGCGCATCAAGACCATGCTGGCCCGGATGCTGGCGGCAACTGACAACCGCGTCGGCGCCCGCGCCCGGATCGAAGAGGTGCTGGCCGAAGATGCCACCAATGTCGAGGCGCTGAAGCTGCGCGCGGCCTGGTTGATTGACGAAGACCGCCCCGGTGATGCCATCGTCGATCTGCGGGCCGCCTTGGATCAGGCCCCGCGCGATGCCGCGATCCTGACGCTGATGGCCGCCGCGCACGAACGCGACGGCGCGCTGGATCTGGCCGGCGAGCGATTGGCTTTGGCGGTCGAGGTATCAGGATCCGGTCCCGAGGAATCGCTGCGCTATGCAGGCTTTCTGATCCGGCAAGGCCGCGCCACGGTGGCCGATACGGTGTTGACCGAGGCCCGCCGCGTCAGCCCCGGCCATGTCGGCGTGCTGACGCTGCTGGCCGATCTGGCACTGGGGGTTCCCGACTGGCCGCGGGTGCAGGACATCGCCGACACCCTGGGCCAGATCAACACGCCCGAGGCCGAAGCCGCCGCCCGCAGGCTGCAGGCCGCCCTGCTTTTGGGCCAGAACCGCACCGAAGATGGGCTGGCCTTTCTGGAAGAACAGGTCGGCAAGGCAGGCGCAGGCGGGGGTGACACGGATCTGGACGCAATCCGGATGATCTTGCAAACCCGAATCCGTGCCGGCAAGCCCGATGAGGCGCGCAGCTATCTGGACGGCGAACTGGCCAAGCGCCCCACCGATCCGGACCTGCGCCTGCTCAGTGGCGGGCTGCACGCGCTGATGGGCGAGACGGCAGAAGCCGAGGCGCTGTTCCGCGCGCTTTTGGCCGAGGATGCCAGCGCCGAGTTGCCCGCGCGCCTGCTGTACGGTCTGTTGCGCAGCACGGACCGCGCGGCCGAGGCAGCGGTCGTGTTGCAAGCGGCGCTTGCGGCACAACCCGCGTCCGGCACATTGCAGTTGATCCAGGCCGGAGAGATGGAACAAGCAGGCGACATCGACGGCGCGATTGCGGTCTACGAGGCGATGTATGCCCGCAATTCAAGCAATGTGGTCATTGCCAACAACCTTGCCAGCCTGATCACCACCCACCGCGATGACGCCGAAGGCCTTGCGCGCGCCACCGCCATCGCCCGGCGGCTGAAAGACAGTGATGTGCCGGCGTTTCAGGATACCTATGGCTGGATCGCGCATCGCAACGGCAACCACGACGAAGCGCTGACTTATCTGGAACCCGCCGCCGCCGGCCTGCCCAATGACGGCTTGACCCAGTTTCACCTTGGGATGACCTATCTGGCCTTGAACCGCCCCGAAGACGCCCGCCGCCAGTTGACCCGCGCCCTTGAACTGGCCGGCGACAGCAAGCTTGCGCAATTCAAAACCGCCCGCGACACACTGGCGGGACTGCCCCCCGCGCCGTGATGGCTTGGGGCGGCGTGATGGCCCCTCAGCCGTGTTGCACCACAACATACCGGGTGCCCCGCACCCGCGCCCGGATCTCCTCGCGCCCCCGCCGCCACAAGCGGTGCAATGTGGTTTCCGGGGCAACACCCGTCTCATCAGGTCCACCGATAAGCCGGTCGGGAATTGACGTGGCCTGCCACCCCGAATGACGCTTCTGCTTTGCTACATCCACCCGGTCACCCTGTATCACCGGGGCGGGAAACATTTGATATATCCGGGCCGAGGGGAAGAACGGCAAGTCCACGTTGAACAGCGTTTCATCAACTGGATCTCTGCAGCTTTCGGTTTCCAAGAGAAGCCGCCGCGCCGTGTCGGCGCTGATCGCATAAGAACCGGCACCGACATGCGTAGAGCACAGCCGGGCCAGACTGCGCCCGCCGCCAATCGCATGCTGCTTGTCAGAGATGTGAAGCCGCACCCGAAACGTCTCTAACTTGACAATATCAGCGTCTGCCGGAATCCATCCCTTCAAAAGCAGCGCACCCATACCGGGCGCCAGAAGTAGATCGTCTTCAAAGACCAAAGCCCAATTGTCACCACTTTCAACAAGGCGCTGCCAGGCGGTGCGGTGACTTTGCAATGCACCATATGCCCCAACACTTATCCGCTTGTTAAAGGAACTTAGCGGCAATTGCGCAGCCAACATCGCAACTTCAGGCTTCTGTCCATCTACCGCAGCAATGCGTTCAAAAGGGATACCGACCTTTGCAAATTCGGCCCCCATATGGGCCAGCCGGTCAGGGCGGCGATCAAGGTTGATGCAATAGGCTTTCATCGCGCATTCCAGGTCAAAATATCGGTTAAATACTGCGCCAAGCTAGTCGACATTGCGCGGACGAGCAACGCCGCAAAGCGCTGCCCGGTGCCGTCTGTGGCCATCTTGCCCCGGCTGGGCGACAAAAATAGGCGTTTCTGGCCAGATATTGCGGTTTTACCTTTCGGACTACAGGGTTACCCGGTAATATTAACGCTAAGACTGCGGGTATAAGTGCGGTCCTTTTCCTTTCGGAACGGGCCAACCGAGGAGAACACCGAATGAAATCGATCTTTGCGGCGATGGCGCGGGTTTTGGCCCTGCCTTTTTTTCTGGCAGCGCTGGCAACCCCGGTGGCCGCCCAGGATGGCGGCTATCTGATCCGGCCGGGCGATACACTCAAGATCGAAGTTCTGGAAGATCCCGGCCTTAACCGGGCGGTGCTTGTCTCGCCCGATGGGCGCATAAACCTGCCCTTGACGGGAACGGTCAAGGTCTCGGGCAAAACCATCGAGACGGTGCAAAGCGAACTGTCCGCCCGGCTTTCGGCCAATTTTGCCGCCCCGCCCAATGTCTATGCCTCGATCGAAAGCGTCGCCGTGCGCGCACCGGGGGGCACCGGAGGCGGTGATGCCCGTGCTGCGGCCACTGTGGATATCTACGTGATCGGTGAGGGCGCAAAATCGGGTAAATTATCGGTGGCACCGGGCACCACGGTGTTGCAGTTTTTTGCCGAAATGGGGGGGTTTTCCAAATTCGCCGCAACCAAGCGCATTCAGTTGCGTCGCACCGATCCGCGAACCAACAAGGACACCAACTATCTTATCAACTATGACGCCATCGAAGCCGGCACCAGCCGGATGGGCACAACCGTGCTGCGCAAGGGCGATGTGATTGTCGTTCCACAGCGCAAACTTTTCGAGTAAGGCGCGCGCGTTGGGGGCCGTTCGTTTCTGGTACCTGCCGCCACTGGCCGGCATGGTGGTGCTTGCGTCCACCGCAGCCCCGGCGCAAGAGGGCAACGGCAGGCTGCTGACCTTTGGCATCGAGCAAAGCATCAGCTGGGCCGACAACCCCGGCCTTGCGATCCCCTCCGAAGGCACCCGCCTGCGCGCAGACACCCGGCTGACCTTCGGGGCGGTGTTCGAGGGACCGCGCGATCTGCTGGCCTTTGATGCGTCCGTGGTGCTGCGCGGCGAAGACAGCGGCTCCGGCTTTGACTTTGGCCTGCAAAACCCTGCGGCAGAGCTGCGCTATACCCGCAGCGGTGCCACCTCTTCGTTCACCGCCAGTGTCTTTTTGCGCGACAGTGATCTTTCCGAAAGTCTAGCGCTGTCCGAAGAGGATGATACCCCGGTTCTGCTGCTGGAAGATGGTACGGCGCGCAGCACCGGCGCGCGGCTGGCCTACAGCTTTGGTGAGGGCGGCCCCTTTGGCGGCACCTTGCGCGCGGGCCTGACCACCACCAATTACCGCGACACCACCGACCCCGATCTGGTCGACAACCGCACCATCACCGCCGGGGTCGGGCTGCGCTTTGCCCTGAACGGCGTGACCGATGCGACGCTTGACATAGATCACCGCCTTTATGACGAGACCGGAGCCGCCCCTACAGAAAGCTCGACCACTGTCGCGGCGAACCTTGTGCGCACCCTGCCCCGCGGCAGTCTGCGTGCCGGGCTTTCAACCACCTTCGACGCAGATGGCAGCCGCAGCGGCCTGAGTTTCGGGCGCAGCATTGACCTGCCCAACGGCGGGCTGTCGCTGGATCTTGGCCTGACACAGTCCGAGGGTGGCGGTGTCGATGTCACTGGTGCTGTGGCCTACCAGCAAGAGCTGCCCCGCGGCGGCCTTTCGGCGCGGCTCAGCCGTGCGGTGACGACGGACGCGGGCAATGATGAGACGCTGGTGACCGCGCTGTCGCTGGGCCTGACGCAGGAATTGACCCCGCGCATGGGCCTGAACCTCGGCGCTGACTGGAGCCGCAGCGAAGACACCGCCAGCGGGATTGCGACCGACAACGCCAGCCTGAACGCCGCCCTGAACTACACCCTCTCCGAAGACTGGACCCTGAGCGCCGGTGCCAACCGCCGCATCAAAGACCAAGACGGCATCGGCCGCGCCAATTCCAACTCGGTGTTTTTGTCGGTCGGCAGGACGTTTGAGTTTCGGCCCTGAGGGGGGGGTTAGGACGAGTATATTAATCACAGAGGCCCCAATTGAAGAGACCAGATTCAAACGACCCGAGCTCCATTCGCTATCGGATGCGCAAAGCCCGCTTCAAGTGGGTCGAAAACTTGCTTGATGACATACTTGCCAAAAAGGATGTTGCCACGATCTTGGACGTAGGTGGCAGGCGTGATTATTGGAAACTTCTTGATCCCGCATACAAAAGCCGTATCCGTCTTATCATTCTTAACACCGAAGAGGATGTTGGCAACGAACAGCAGAACGATGACATCGGCATAGCCATTGAAACGGTTGTAGGCGATGCAACCAGCATGCCAGAGTATGCTGATAATGCCTTCGACTTAGTTCACTCTAATAGTGTGATCGAGCATGTAGGCCTTTATCGCAATATGGCCAACTTTGCCCGGGAAACGCGGCGTGTCGGACGCGCATACTATCATCAGACGCCTAACTTCTGGTTTCCGCTTGAGCCTCACTATGGGTTGCCGTTCATACATTGGCTGCCAGAGCCAACCCGCCTGTTCTTGCACTCCAACGTCAACGTCGGGTATGCAAAACGAACATCGTGGGACGGAGCGATGAGCCGGGTTGATCACACAAGAATAGTCTCGCGGCGGCTTTTGACCAATCTCTTTCCTGATGGCATTCATGAAACAGAACGTTTTGCAATGCTGCCCAAGTCACTGATTGTTTATCGCGGTTATTCTGAGCAGTAGTGGCACCGTTTTTTCTCCATTTTCTAACCCCTTCAGAGTTGGACTGGCTTTACATTAATGTAAGGCGTTTCCGGGGGGGGCAGGCCAAATGGTGCAGAGCAACTCGTCATGGCTGGCGTTGCCTTCGCTCTGTGTCTGGGACTCCCCTTGCACGATCATCCCGTGGCGCGCAGAATGGCAGACCTTTCCCTGACGCTTTATGTGGCGCATCCGATGGTGATTTCCATCCTGCTGCGGGCAACCGCAATCCCCGATGAAAGCGCGGAAATGGCGGTTGCTGCGATAGCGGGAACAACTTTTCTGGCCTTGGGTCTTCAAAGATTGCAGATATCTCCCGTTTATAAATAGGTGTAAATGCCCACCCGCCGCAAATCACTCCGCCTGGGGCGAAATCTGCGCCAACAGGGCACCGGCGGGCAGCACGGCCCAGGCGCGCACCGGGCCTATGCGTGCGGCGGCGACCATGACGGCTGTGATGTGCAGACCCTCGCCATCGCCTTGCAGCAGCGGCGCGCCGGAATTTCCCGAGACCACCGGGCAATCCAGCCCCAGCAGGCCGGGTCTTGTGGCCAGCAGATCACAGGGGATTGCCGGCGCGGGATGCGCAGGCGCTGCGCGCGCAAAGGCGTGCAGCACAAACACCCCGGCCGATGGGGCGGCAATCGGCAACGGTGTGGCCTCATCAGGCCCAAAAGCGGTATCAAGGCGGACCAGCGCCATATCCTGCGCCAGCCCCGCCAGACCGGGCGGCAGCGTATCAGCGGCCAGAATAACCGCGCGCCCAAGGCGGCGGGCGGTGGGGTGCCCGTCCGTCCAGCCCGCGTCAAACCGCAGGGTTGCCGGATCCTCGGCCGCCGCCCGCACGCAATGCGCCGCCGTCAGCACCAGATCCGGGGCCACCAACACGCCGCTGCAGATCACCGCCCCCGGCTGCAGCACACCCGAATAGATAATGCGGCCCACCGCCGATGGCATATCTTGGGCAGCGGCGGTTGTGGCCAGCAGCGCCAGCCCCGACAGCGCGCCGCAGATCCGTCGCCAGATTTTGCGCATCAGATTTTCCAACCCTTCTGATCCTTGGTCACGGCGCAGGGATACTGCACTGACAACAAGGATCAGCATAAATTAGATTCATCCGACAACACAAACGATGCAATCTTGAAGCCCCCTGACGGCCCAACCCCGGCAGTTTCAATTTTGGCCCGTAGGAGGGGAGGCGCAACGCAGCCAACCCCGCACACACCCTGCCAGCGCCCCTGTCCGGGGCCAGCATCGCCTTATGGCGGCCGAACTGCCAAGCGCCCGCACATCCTTGTCAACACTGCGTTTCCGGTCGGTTTCCGAGTCGCATCCACGTTGGAATTCGGCTATAGTTGTGAAGATTTCCCATATCCTGCCCGTATTTGCGAGATGCCCACCCTATGACATTGATCTCTTCGCCGGACCTTGGCGCCGCCCTGCCCCAATCCACCATGGCGCGCCCTTTGGGCCTTGGCTGGCTGGTCCTGCTGGTGGCGGCGGCCGTGCCGGTGTTCTGGCTGGGCTTTGTGTCGCTGGGCAGCGCCTGGATGACGGCGGAATACAGTCACGGGCCGCTGATCCCGCTGATCTCGCTTTATCTGTTTTTGCGCGAATTGCGCCAGGCCCCCGCGATTGACCCCGCCGCCGCCATTGATCGCAGGCCAGGCATCGCGCTGATTGCCGCAGCACTGCTGTTCGGGCTGTTCGGCAATCTGGTGCAAATCCCCGATCTGGTGACCTATGCCTTTATCCTGTGGGTGGGCGGCGTGGTGCTGGTGGTGATGGGCTGGCAACGCGGGCGCCAGCATCAGCTGCCGGTGCTGCATCTGGTGTTCATGCTGCCGCTGCCACAGTTCCTGTTCTGGAAGCTGACGATCTTTTTGCAGCTGATCTCATCGCAGGTCGGCGTCTGGTTTGTCGAGTTGATGGGCGTGCCGGTGTTTCTGGAAGGCAATGTGATTGATCTGGGCGTCTACAAGTTGCAGGTGGCCGAGGCCTGTTCAGGCTTGCGCTATCTGTTCCCGATCCTGTCGTTTTCATACCTGTTCGGCATCCTTTACCGTGGGCCGTTCTGGCACAAGGCAGTGCTGTTTTTGATGGCGGCCCCGCTGACCGTGCTGATGAACTCATTCCGCATCGGGATGATTGCGGTGCTGGTCAACAGCTATGGCATTGGTCAGGCCGAGGGATTTTTGCACTTTTTCGAAGGCTGGGTGATTTTTGGGGCCTGTATCGCTGTGCTGTTCATGATGGCCATTGCCCTGCAGCGGCTGACGCCGAACCCGCTGCGACTGTCGGAAACCATCGACCTCGACACCGAGGGTTTTGCCACCCAACTGCGCCGGGGCCTGACCATCGCGCCGGCCCGCGGCTTGGTGGGCGCGGCGCTGCTGTCGGTCGCAATCGGGGCGGCTTTTGTGCTGGCCCCCACGCCGGCGCGCCAAACGGTTGAGCGTGACACCTTTGTGCTGTTTCCCCGCGACATCGCCGCCTGGTCGGGCACGCCCGAAAGGCTGGACGCTGAGACCGAGGCAGTTCTGGGGGCAAGCGACTATATCAACGCCACCTATCAGGCACCGGGTGAAGGCAGCGTGAACCTCTTTGCCGCCTGGTATGTCAGCCAGACCGAAGGCGAAGGGCTGCACTCGCCCGAGGTGTGCCTGCCGGTCGGCGGCTGGGAGGTGTTCTCGATCGACCCGACACCGGTTTCAATACCGGGTACCGTCTACGGCGATTTCAGCGTCAACCGGGCGGTGATCCAAAAGGGCATGTCAAAACAGCTGGTCTATTACTGGTTCGAACAACGCGGCCAGCGGATGACCAGTGACTACCGCGCCAAGTTCAGCGTGGTCTGGGACAGCCTGACCCGCGGGCGCAGCGACGGCGCGCTGATCCGCTTTGTCACCCCGATCAACCCGGGTGAGACCGAAGCCGACGCCGACGCCCGGATACAACGCTTTATGGCCGAGGCGCTGAAGCTGCTGCCCCGGTTTGTGCCGGAATAGGGGGGAAGTTTCGCGCGCGAAACATCTGATGCGCCCGGGCTTGGCCAGATCGGGGCGCAGGGCCGCGTTGCCAACCGCTGGTTTTGGTGGGCAGTCTGACCCCGGATCAGCCTTGACGGCGGCGCAGGGCGGCTGTGGCGGTCAGGGCCGCGAGCAGCAAAAGTCCGGCCGGCGGCAGCGGGACCGGCGACGGTGGTGGCGGTTCTTCGCCGCCACCTTCACCACCGCCCTCTTCACCACCGCCGTCGCCGCCACCTTCCTCGCCGCCTTCACCACCACCGCCAACGCCGCCACCGCCGATGTCGCCACCATTGCCGCCGGGGCTACCAAAATCACCACCGGGGAAACTGCCGCCGCCTGACGTTGGGGCAAGATAGGCAAGCTCTTCGCCCAACGCATCACCCGCGGGCAGGACATCGCAGGCCTGCAACCGGTGCCCGTTGCCGCCAATCTGCGGGATATCGCACAGATCAAGCGCCGCAGATCCGATGCAGCCGGTCACGGCGTTTTCGGCATCGGGCGCATTGCCATCGGCCGCGAGGCTGACCTGAGCCGCGCCCGACGACGTGCCGCCAAAGCCTGCGTCCAACAGTCCCGGCACATAGACCCGGTCCAGTTTACCGTTGGCATCAAAGCTGACAAAAACCTTGTTGGTATGGCTGAAAAACCCGGTTGTGGCCTTGATGCGCCCCAGATGCAGCGGGGCATCGGTAGGCTTCATGCCGCAGGCGCGGTAATCGTCAACGGTGGCGCGGGTTTCAGGCGATGGCGAGACATCGAAATCAAGGCTGACCTGATTGGCCAGCGGCGGCAATGGCGCGGCGGGCGCTGTTGCAAGGTCGGTCTGGCAGGCGTCCAGCGCCACCATGTCGGGGGCGGCCAGCACATCGCTCACCCGCCGCCCGGTGGCCCGGCTGGTGGCGGCCAGACGCACCGGCAACCCTGCGCGAAACGCGGCCACCAACCGGGCGGCCACAGCACCGTTCAGACGCAAACTGTCGGTCGAGGGTTCCAGCAGGCCCGCCACATCTTCGGTCCCCGAGCCTTCAGTTCCCGTGCCGATGGTCAGCAGGATCCCGGCCCCCGGGGCGGGGGAATATTTCATCTGCACCCGCAGGCCGATCAGCCCATCGGCCCCGGCCATAACCTGGGTCGAGGCGGCAGGGCTGCGGATCACTTGATCATAAGGCACAACGGTGCCACCCGCGGCGCGGTAGTCTGACGCAGCGATATCAATGCGTTGGCTGACCGCGCAATAGCGCCGGGTGGCCGTGGTAACGACCGAGGCACCACTGTCAAGAAACCGCTGCTGCAGCGCCGCCCCCCGCCCCGCCGGTGCCTGATCAGCGGCCGGAAGATCCAATGTGGCCGCCGTCAGCGGCAAAGCCAGACCGCCGGTCAAAGCCAGGCTGAGGGCCAAAACCAGCGCGCCAAAGCGCCGCAACGAAATTTGGGTCTGCATGATGGGGCAGCGTCCTTATGTACAAGCCAGCCTGCCGCGATGCTGTTGCACCGTCACAGGCGTCGGATAACAAGCCATACCTTGGCCAACCAGAACAAACAGGCACCTTGCCTTGCGGCACGACACCTTTACCCCCATCATAATTATGCCGCAATTTCAGATGCTTTGCAAAGAAAGCACGCATTCGCCGCCGCTTTTGCCCGCTTTTTCAACCATACCGTGTATTTTGAACCGGCGCACAACCAAAAATCAGAATTTTTACTGTAAGTTCAGATGGTTAACACGGGATTGAACGGCCCCATGGCAAGGCGGCCGCGAATCACCCCAGCGGCCAAAGCCATGCAAAAGGGGGCCGCGAGGCCCCCTTGCTGAAATGCCCTGTAAAAAGCCGTCAGGCGGTGCGTCGCCGCCGCAGCGCCGCCAGACCACCAAGCGCACCGAGCAGCAGCAGACCTGCGGCAGGGACGGGAACGGCGGTGGGAACAAGTGTTCCGTAAAGGCTGATATGCGAGAGGCTTTGCTTTCCATTGCAATTCGGCGTGCAGGTCGTCGGGTCAGTGATTGACCACGCCCCCGACAGAACACCCGCCGGAATTGAGAACAAAGCCCAGTCGGGATCACCGTTGCCTTCACCGCTCTTCAGCGCGAGGAAGCTGTTGATCAGACTAAATCCGTTTGGCACTACTATGCTCCACAGGCCGGACAGGGTATTCACACCGGTCACGGTGATCACCACGCCGGGGACAATGGACAGGCCGTCAGACTTGTCGAGCAACGTCGCGGGACTGACCGCCGCCAAGATGATGGCCGAATTCGCAGGCGTGTCCGTATTTCCGATACCCGAGGCCACGCATCCTGCCGCCGTAGGCCCCTCGATAGTCACCGAGAAATCGCGCACCGCCGTCGATTTCGCACCGGGGCAGTATGTTGTCACCGTCGCCGCCTGCACCCCGCCTGCCATCACGGCCAGAACCGCCGCAGTCGCCACGCTTTTCAATAGATTTCTTCCAAACATAATTTTAATCTCCGCCAATACGGCAAACCAATCTCAGGCCTGCTGAAGCTGTATTTATGCCCTATTTCTGCCTTAATCGCAAAGGCTGCCATAGATAACGCTGCATTTTGCACCTTTGGGTTGCATACCTGCGGGGGCGATCAGCCGTCAGCCGTCTTATCTGGCCCCGCACCACCAACAATCGGCCCCGCTCGTTTCCACAGCCGAAACAATGTGCCGCGACAGGCTGGCGCAAACCGAATCACCCGTCGCCCCGTTGCGCCCCCGCAAAAGCAAAAGAGGCCTTATGGCCCCCTGCCCGTCTGGGTCTGCAAGGCCCGTTCAGATCGTCGCAGAACCCTTGCGACGCCGCGGCAACACCCCCAGCCGCCCTCTTGTCAGCCCGGCGCCGGTGCGACAGTCTGGCCGGCAATGACCGCAGCCCCCATTCCCCCCTCTGGCCTGCCCCGCCCCTCTGGACTGCCCCAACCTTTTTGGGTGCCCCCGCCTTTTTTAATACCCCGGCTGCATCCCGTGATCTGGATGCTGCTGATCTTGTGCCTTGTGCCCGAGGGGCTGCTGTCTGGCGCAGATCTGGGGCTGTGGGGGTCGGCGCGCTGGCGACCCCTGACCTATCAGAACGGCGCGTTTTGGGCCGGGTTGCTGCAGGGTTGGCGGCCGAATTATGCGGCCCAGCCGGTGGTGATGTTTGCAAGCTATGGCTGGCTGCACGCGGGGCCTGTGCATCTGGCGGGCAATCTGGCGGCGCTGGTCTGGCTTGGCCCGCAAGTGCTGGTGCGCACCGGCGCGCGGGGCTTTATGATCTTGTGGGCCGCATCGCTGCTGGGCGGGGGGCTGGCATTCGCCGTGCTGACCTACAGCCCCGCCCCGATGGTGGGGGCCTCAGGGGCACTGTTCGGGCTGGCAGGGGCCTGGCTGGTGGCAGAGACCCGCCGCCTGCCAGACCCGCGCACACGGGCGTGGCGGGGGTGCGGCCTGCTGGCTGGCATCCTTGCGCTGAACGCCACCGCCTGGGCCCTGCAGGGCGGCCACCTGGCTTGGGAGACTCATCTGGGCGGCTTGGCGGCAGGGATGGTGTTTGGGGGGCTGTGGCGGGGGGGAGAAAGGGTTTAGGCCTTCGTGACATTCCCCATCGGCAAGCCGCGCCGGGCCATCACATTCCGCGTGTCGATGATCGGCAATCCCAGCCCGGAAATCATCGCGTAATCCACCGCATCATGGTCGGTTGCTATCAGGACGGCATCGAAATCCTCAGGCCGGACCGCGTCCATCGGCAGCGATTGCTTGCCAAGGAACTGCTGATATTCCCGCATCCGTGGAATTTCCGGAACATGCGGATCATGGAAGGCAACGCCCGTGCCCGCTTTTTGCAACATTGCCATCAACTGCATGGCGGGGCTTTCGCGCATGTCGCTGACGTTCTTTTTGTAAGCCACCCCAAGGATCAAAATTCGCGCGCGGCTGAGCCCGATGCCAAGTTGCCGGTCAAGAACCTCGCGCAGGCGTGTCAGCACATAATTAGGCATGTTCAGATTGATCTCGCCAGCCAGTTCGATAAAGCGCGTTGGTAATTCGAACTCACGTGCTTTCCAGGTCAGGTAGAACGGATCAATCGGGATGCAGTGACCGCCAAGACCAGGGCCGGGGTAGAAAGGCATGAAGCCGAACGGTTTCGTGGCGGCGGCATCGATCACCTCCCAGATGTCGATACCCATGGCGTCGTAAATCATCTTCAACTCGTTCACGAGCGCGATGTTGACCGCCCGGAAAATATTTTCAGTGATTTTCACAGCCTCCGCGGTGCCGGTTGACGAGACCGGAACGATCCGGTCCACCACCCGGCTGTAGAAGGCCGCAGCCAACTGTCCTGCCTCTGGCCCATCACCGGCAACGATTTTCGGGATTATGGCTGTATGAAACGAGGCGTTGCCGGGGTCTTCGCGCTCAGGAGAAAAACCGATGAAAATTTCAGACCCCAGCCGCAGACCCGAGCTTTCAAGGATTGGTGCAACCACCTCGACCGTAGTGCCGGGATAGGTCGTTGATTCCAGCACCACCAGTGTGGCGGTTGTCAGATGCCGGGCAATCCCTTCAGTCGTGGTGACGATATAGGACAGGTCGGGATCACGTTGGGCCGTCAACGGCGTCGGCACACAGATGACGATAACATCCATCTCGGCCAAAAGCGCAAAATCATCGGTCCAACGCGTAACTCCGGCAAGCGCTGCAAGATCGCTGTCAGCCACCGCCTCGATATAGCTTTTGCCCGCCGCAAGCCGCACCATCTTGCCGGGGTCGATGTCAAAACCGGTCACATGAAAGCCGCGCCGGGCCACGGTTACGGCCAAAGGCAGCCCGACATAGCCAAGCCCGATGATGCCAACGCGGGCAGTCTTGCCCTCAACCCGGGACAAGAGCGTCTCAAACGGTGTCATATTCATGAATACTTCCTCAGAAAATACGAATAAAGTTAACCGGTAACCCGTTGAATACGGGGAAAATCGGTTTCTTGTAAGGCTATTTTCAGTCGTCAGGCTGTCCGGTCAGAAAAGCGCGCAACGCATCGGTAAAATCGACATTGGCAAAAGCCGGGATCGGCTCGGCATGCGACGCCTGCGCATCGGCAAGGGCACGCGCCATCACCGGCCCCAGATGTGTTTCATCTTCAGCCACATAGATGCCAGGGCGGCCGCCCAGCATACGTACGGTGGTGAACTGGTGATCGTTACGGGTTTCACGCAGATGACCGCGCCGGGGCATGACGACGATTGGCGTGGCATGGTGCAGCGCCGTCAGGATCGACCCCATTCCGGCATGAGACACAATCAGGCCTGCAGCCGCAAAGCGCTGGCCGTACTCTTGCGGAGATAGCCGGGCGACCCATTCGAAATGTTGCGGGCGGTAAGCCCCCGGTTTGGGATCAGTAATCTGGCCAAAGACCTGCGCGCCGGTGCTGCCTGCAGCACACCAGTCATCCACCGCACGAATCAGCCGGTCGAAAGGTTCGTGCGTGCCGATGGTCAGAAAAATCACAGAACAGACCCCAGAAACTCTGGCCCGTCCGTCCCGGCCAGATGCGGCCACTGCGTCAGCCAGCGGTCGGCATATTTGCGCACCTTGCGGCCCGAAAGCGACAACTCGTCCGCATTGGCGACGCTGTCAATCCAGACCGTCCGCGCACCCACCAGTTTGCCAAAGCGCAGCGCGAAATAACCAGGAGCCGCCCCCGTCGAGATGACGGCATCCGGCCGGATCCACAGCATCAGCTTCAGCAGTTGAAGCAGCTGGCGCAGCAGGCGTATCTTTTGCCAGCGGTTGCCCTCGACAATGATGTGGAACGTTGGCGCCGGCAGGCCCTGCGACGCAGCCTCTTGCCGCAGCACCGCTTCAAGGCCGGGATCGGTGGTCACATAGGTAACGTCGCAGCCCTCCCAAGCGGCACGCAGTCGCATCAACTGCACCCAGTGCCCCCCGGCCGAGGCGACAGCAACGATGCGGATGGGCCTAGTCAAGAAAGGTTCCTCTGCACATGGGCGGCGTCTTTCTTCAGACCATTAAATTTGGGCTGTGTGAAGATGGTTTAGACAAACTTATCTTTTGCGGCACATGTTCGCCGTTCCGCCTTTGCCCCCAGACGCAGATAAATCACCAAAGCGCAGCAACCTGAAATTCTGCGCCTCGGCAAAGTCGAGAATGGCCTCGGTCATCTTTAGGACATGTTCGGGGTGATGGTGGTCTGCTGCCCCGCGGGGCGGAAAGGCGAAATCATGCATCAAAACAACGCCGCCGCCCTGATGTTCGATCATGTCCAGTACCCTGGCAACGCTGCGCGGGTGTTCCCAGCTGTCGCGCGTGTCAATGGTCCAGAAGGCCATCCGGCAGCCTCCAACCCAAAGGGCCAACAGCGTGGCCAGAGTGGTCTTGCCATAGGGCGGGCGAAACGGCCCTGCAGGCACACCCAGATGCCTCAACGTTTGTGCACCAGCCCGCAGATCCCGCACCGGGGCCAGCGGCGGCGTTTTCCAGGCATTCAGATGCGACTGGGTGTGATTGCCAATCTCGTGCCCTTCGACCAGCAACCGCGCGACAAGGCCGGGATGGGCCACGGCGCGTTCACCGATCATGAAGAAGCTGGCCGCCGCCTCGCGGCGTGCCAAAAGATCAGCAAGAGCCGTTGTCGTCTCGGGGCTCGGCCCGTCATCATAGGTCAGCACAATGACCCGATGAGTTGCACAATAGGAACCCAAACGGCGTACCTGCCACCGTCGCAGGACCAGCGGAACGCCAAACCAGAGCGCTATCAAAATCAACCCAAGAACCATCAAAGCAATTGTC
The DNA here is from genome assembly GCA_031384605.1 of Cypionkella sp. Lineage (GTDB taxonomy): Bacteria > Pseudomonadota > Alphaproteobacteria > Rhodobacterales > Rhodobacteraceae > JANNAT01. The sequence goes on along the minus strand of JANNAT010000028.1, from coordinate 12,175 downwards.
ACTTTAGACCCTCCGGACGAGGACGGAGGACGGCGCGGACTCCTGCCGTCCGGGGTGCCAAGAAAAGCGGGTGTAGGGTGAGCGGGGGCTTGTCGCATGGCTTTCGGTCGAGGTTTCCCTGTCGCCATCCGCGCCGACATCGGCAGGCACCGACGCCATCCATACCCCGGTCCCAAGCATGAAAAAGACAAAGGACAGCGGAGTGACCCAAACATCTACGGTGCAAAGGGTCAGAATTATTCCAACCTGCGTAAAAACCCAAGCCCGGCGGAATTGCCAAATAACGCCATCATTCCCGAAATCCCGCCGTATTACCCCCCCGACCATCATGAGATAGGGGATGATCAGCAGAAAAAAGCCGGGGAGGCCGTAGCGGACGGCGGCGATCAGCCAAAAATTGTCCATGCTGGCAGGCGGCCACCAAGAAGGACGCTCCCATTCGTTAAGACCAATGCCCAGGAATGGATGTTTCCAAACATTCTCCATACCCCATCCAAAGATGAGCTTGCGCGCATATGCAGTCTCCGACGAAAGGGTACCATATTCAAGAAACACCTCGATCGCTGTACGGTTCGAAACTATGTCCACCACCACATAAAAAAATACAATAAGACTGCTAAGGATGATCCACCGAGCCCGGACCGGATTAAATACCCAAGCCCAGAAGATCAGGCCGAACTGTAAGATCATGGGTAAAATTGCGCCGCTCGACACCGAACAGATCACGCCGACGCAAACCAGAGCGCTGAGCAGAAGACGGCGGAACGTCCCCATGAGCCCCTTAAAGCCGACGAAAGCCAGAGAAATGAGGCTGGCACAAAAGAACCCGTAATGAATCGGATGTGCAAAGATGACCTGCGCCCGCTCCAGCCCAAGTCGACGACCAGCCAGGGCGCTGTAATAATTACCGTGACTGAAAAAACCAGGCATCTTCGCAATGAGGATCGGAATTGGCGCCAGCCCGGTCTGCGTCTCGTAAATGGCGAAGGGCAGCGAAAAAATCAACACCGTGAACAAACCCCAACACATGGCCCGAAACTGTTCGGGGGTGCGGATGAAGTTGCGGGCCAGAAGATAGCTGCCAAAGACCTCTAGGACATAGGAGCCACCATAGCTTATAGCCTCAGAAGGCGTGGTCACGAACAGCGTCGCTACACTCCAGACCGAATAGGCCAGAAGCAGAACGTCCGCCGCAAGTACGCGCCCAAGCTGGCCGCTGAACAGCCGCAGGGCAAGGGGAATAGTGGTGACTAGCAGCACCGCCCGCACGCCGGTCATGAAAACCGGACCCAGATTGAACTGGATCGGCAGGGCGATCATCAGGAAATAGAGCACCACGGCAAGCGGCAGGCGGACGGATTCAAGACGGACAGGTTTTTCGCTCGCCGGGGCGGTTTTGACAAACGGGGCGGGGCTTTGGCTGATCGTCATAATTGACAGTCTAAAGGATCGGATCACTGGGGGCGAGGGGCACGCCCAAAGAATTGTTTCGCGCGCGAAACAATTGGTGTCAGTGGCCGGTTGTCAACCAGACTTCCAGCCGGTCGCGCAGCACGGGGTCAAGGGCGGGGCCGGACAGCTCAAGGGTGGGGTTGCTCCAACCGCCGCGAACGCGCAGGAACAGGCCTGTGCGGATTTCACGGCTCTCAGGGGCAGGGGGCAGGGCGGTCATGGGTGCCGCGCCGGAGTTGGGATCAGGGAGGGGGGTATTTACGGGCAAAAGCGGCTCTGCACTGGCCAAAACCGGGTCTGTGGCGTCGGGCTGAAACTGCTTGGCCACAAAGCGCGCGAGGCGGGACTGTTCTTCGGCGGCGGTTTGGGCCGGTTTTGCGACCAGATCTGCAGCCAGGGGCCGGGCCACGGCAGGTTCGGCCTCCAGCAAGCGGGCGAGTGACAGGCCCAGCCGCTCGGGCAGGGCGGCGGGAAAGCGCAGCACGGCATCAAGGTGGCGGTGGATCGCAAGAAACGAGCCTATTTTTGAACGCCGCGCCCGGCTGGCAGCCGAAAACAGCCGTTGCAGAGCCGCTTTTTCGGTTGGGAACACCCCGGCCTCTACCGCTTTGGCTGTAACGCGGGCACGTTCGTAATAACTGAGACCGACGCGGATCTCATTCTCTTCGATCATCGCCACATAGGCGCTGGCGGCGGTGTCGGGATGGCGCACTTGCGCCAGAACAGTGCCAAAACGCAGGCCATCCTTCTCCGCCAGCCGGGCCAGTGCCTGCAGCCGCCGCCAGCCCGAAATCAGGCCATAGCGACCGGGGCCAAGTTCGGCCACCTCGATCGGCTGGCGTTGCCCGTGTTCAGCGATCGAGGCCACCAGCTGCGCCATATCGTCCGCGTCCGCCACCAGCCGGTCACGCACCAGATAATCCGCCTCAACCGACACCAATGGCAGCCGCAGCAAAAGCCGCCCTTCGGTTCTTGCGGCCTCAAGTGCGGCGCTGACCTCACGCAGGGCAGCCACAGCGCTGGCCTCACCTGCGACTTGGGCAATCGGCGGGGCCACGCTGAGCCCCGCGCGCAGGGCAGGCTGACCGGATGCGACCGGGGCCGGGGCGGATGACAGATAGGTGGGTTGGGCGGGGTTCAGGCGTCTGCGTCTGGCCATGTCAAATCCTTTTGTCGCGCCAAGTCTGCAGCGCAGAGCTTGCGATTTTGCCAAGACCGCGCCCGCTGGGGTCTGCCCTGCGCAATTCCGGCAGCCCCGGCCCTGCCACGGCAGCGGCGCTGTTTCGCTTGCGAAACATTTCTCAGGCCGCCGTGCTGTCGCGGCTGGCCTCGGCTGCCGCCGCATCGCGTCGCCAGATACCATAGAGCAACCGCTTGACCCCCGCCCAGGTGGCATCAAAGGTTTCCCGTCCGCGCATATAGGTGTCGCGGTTGAAATCGCGGTAATCGGCCTCATAGATACCGTTCACCTGCTCTCCGGCCTGACCGATCAGCGCGGTGAAATCCTGCTTTTGCGGGGTCAGAGTGCGGCCCAGATAGGCCTGCATCAGGCCTGCCAACTCAGCCTGCTGGCTGGCATCAAAGCGCGTTACCAGAATACGCACCGCATCCCATTCGAAGGCCAGTTCGGGACGGCCAAGCGCGCGGGCGGCGATGTTTTCACCCTCTTCAATCGACTGGAAGGTCGAATGCAGCATGTCGAAAAACCGGCCCGTGCTGTCAAACTCCAGAAACGACGCCCCCGTCGGCACCAGCACCACATCCGCCGCCGCCAGCCCGTTGATGGTAAGATAGCCAAGGGCGGGCGGTGTGTCGAGAAACACCAGATCATAGGCGTCCAGCAATCCGCCCTCGGCCAAAGCATCACCAAGCGCGTCCCAAAGTTTCCAGCCGCGCCCCTGCATCCGCCAGACCGGGATCTGAAATTCGGCCCAATAGAGGTTCAGCTGACTGCCGATCAGGTCGATGTTGGGCCAATGCGTCGGCTGCACCAGATCGCGCGGGGTGATCTTCAGCGCCTCAGACAGGGTGTCATCCAGCGCCTGTGGGGCGTCGCCCCGATCTGCACGCGCGCGGTTTTCGGCCCGTAGATGGGTGGCATAATGGCGCGCGATCAGCGGAAAGGCGGTTTGCCATTCATCTGCCACCCGCCCGCCAAAAATAGAGGTCAACGAGCCTTGGGCATCCAGATCAATCACCAGCACCCGGTAGCCATCCAATGCCGCCGACATTGCAAGGTGCGCACAGGTTGAGGTTTTGCCAACACCGCCCTTGAAATTCGCCACCGCAATGATCTTGGCGGGCAGCCCCTTGGGGCGGTAGGGCAGGTAGTCGCGGTGGCGCGCGCCTTCACTGCCGAAATGCGCGCGCAACCGCAACACCTCGTCCAGGGTGAACCATTTGGCCCCCCCTTCGGTTTCGGAGCGGCCCTGTGGCAGGGCAGGGTTCTGTTTCAGCACCCGGCGGAAATGTGCGGGCGCCACCGGGATCAGATAGCGGGTGATCTCCCATGTCGAGAACAGGCGCAGGGATTTGCGCCCCTCGGCATCCAGCCCGCGCGACGCCAGATCTGCCCGGCCCTGATTGCAGGCCGCCGCAATTGCCGCCAGATCATCGGTGCCCAAGGGCGGCGTCAGTTCTGCAAGGGCGGCGTCCAGTGGTATGTTGAAATAGGGCGGCAGATCAGGGGTTGATTCGCGGGACATGTCGCCTCATGTGCTATGTTTCTCTTAAGGTATCACGAAACGTCGCACATGACAGAAAAAGTATTGCACCGCGTGTGCGAATTCATATTTCAAAGCAAATTCAATTGCTTGGCCTATGCGTGGTGTTGGGTTACGCAGAGGGTGTGTTTTGGCAATTTCAGAACGTATTGTTAAGATGATGTTATAAATATAGTTACGCTCGCAAGTCATTTTGATAACCAATTGATTCATTTGTAAAATACGATATTTTTTTTGCATTGCTGATTCCGAACCTCCGATCAGGTGACTCTGCTTCCCCGAAGCCCCGACTCTGAACCTCCGATCACGCGGGGCTTATGCTCGACAGGGTCCGGGCGGGCTTTTAGGCTGGCAAGTGATACTGATACCACGAAGAACCGCAGCAAGACGGGATGACACAAAACAATGGCAGTGACGGGGGCAGTGACGGGGGCAGTGACAGCACGACAGCGTTTGGCAGCAGGCCCGCGCGGGCCCTTTGGCCAAGATCAGATCGACAAGACTCAGCTGGATCAGCCGCGCAAAGGCCAAGGTGTTGCGCGGCAGGGCGGGTTGGCCCCTGACCGGCATGGCGGTGATTTTTTCATCTGCGATATTCTTGATGCGCTGCCCAAGGATGACATGGCCTCGATGGAGCATCCGTTGTTCTCGCTGGCCACGCGCCCCGACCGGCGCATTCTGGACTATGCCCACAACGGGGTGCAGATCACTGTGGTGCCGTCGGTGCGCGGGCTGGCCACGTTGTTTGACAAAGACATCCTGATCTATTGCATCAGTCAGTTGATGGCGGCGGTCAATGCAGGCCGTCCCGTCGGGCGTGAGTTGCGGCTGACCGCGCATGATCTGATGCTGGCCACCAACCGCGAAACCAGCGGCGGCGGCTATGCCCGTCTGCGCGAGGCGTTTGAGCGGCTGGCCGGCACCCGGATCACCACCAATCTTGTCACAGGCGGGCATGAGGTGACGACGGGGTTCGGGCTGATCGAGGGCTGGCAGATCCTGCGGGCCACCACACCGGGCGGCCGGGGCGGGAGTAAGGGGGCCGGGACGAAGGGCGGCGGGCGCATGGTGCAGGTGTCGGTGACGCTGTCGGACTGGCTTTATCGCGCGGTGCTGGCGAAATCGGTCCTCACGCTCAGCCGCGATTACTTTCGCTTGCGCAAACCGCTGGAGCGGCGGGTGTACGAGTTGGCGCGCAAACATTGTGGCCGCCAACCCGACTGGCACATCTCGATCCCGGTGCTGGCGCACAAGTCCGGCTCGGCCAGCCCGCTGCGGGTGTTCCGCCGGATGATCCGCGACATGGTGGCCGAAGATCATCTGCCCGATTACAGCCTTGCCGAAGAGCCGGGCGATATCCTGCGCGTCAGTCGCCGCGATGTGGTGGTAGCCGCGGCGGGTTTTGCGGCGCGCGGCCCGGTGCTGAAAGCCATCACGCTGGAGACGGCACGCGTGCGCATGCCCGGCTGGGACATCTATGCGCTGGAAAGCGATTGGCGCGCGGTCTGGCACCAGTCGGGCTGCCCCCCCCTGCGCAGCCCGGACGCGGCGTTTCTGGGCTGGCTGAAAAAGCGCGGTTAGGCGCGCGCGCATTCCCTCTCATTCAGATCGGATGCGGTCCAAGACAGCCAGGTCGTGGGGTCTGCTGCGGCGCAGTTAAGGCTACAACCGGCCTGTCAGCCGCCGCATGAAGTCCATCCGCTCATGCAGGATGGCTATGATGATGGGGCGGGCTCCAGCCAGCCAAACGATGAAGTGGTGTTCGCAGCGGTGGATGTGGACACCGTCCTGCAATCCCTCCAGCGCCTTCGATCTTGCCCGCCTGTCACCTACAGCGTCGCAACAGGCTGCGATCTGGTCGAAATACGTATCCGCCTGCTCAATGCCCCAGGTTTTGTAAGTGTAGTGCCAGATGTCGCGCAAATCCGTTTCAGCCGCGCGCGTAAGGTCATAGGACCGCATGGGAACGGCTATAGCCCGGCCTGTTTGTGGGCTTCACGCCGAATGTCCGTCATCGACTTCGTGGAAAACGCGCCAAGCCGTGCTTGCTCGATCCTGGGCTTCAAGAAATCGGCCAAAGCGGCGACAGCCTCGTCCTCACGCATGCCGTCAAGGGCAGGGGCATCGCCAAGGGTGCGCTTCAGCACATACTCCTTGATGCTCTCGCCTTTCAGTGCCGCGATGGCCTTCAGCTTTTGGTGGTCTTCGGCTGTGATGTCGATTGAGAGTCTGGGCATGCCCGAGACGTAGCACAGCGCAGCCCACAAAACAACATTTGTGGGCCGTACGTGCCTCACGGTCTGCGCGCCAATGTCAGGCTGGCGCGCATGCCCGACATAGACAGGCACCGCCGCCCTTACGACAAACACATGGTTGTCGTGAAGGGGCCGTCTTGCGGTCGGCAGGGCGGTTTCTTTTTGGCAGCGATCACGACAACCCCATAGTAATCAATTGCCGACAACCTTCTGGCAAGGTAGGTTTATCGCAGGTTCCGGCAACGCCTGTAAGGTAAGGCCGCGCGTCAAAGGGGGGCAGGGCATCATGGCGTTGATTGGCTATGCACGGATATCTACCGCCGAGGGCGCGCAGGTGCTGGACCGGCAGCTGGATGCGCTGAACCAGATCGGGTGCGAACGCATCTTCGAGGATCGCGCCTCGGGGGCGCGTGCCGATCGGCCGGGGCTGGTGGCCTGCCTTGATTTTCTGCGCCGGGGCGATGTGCTGGTGGTGCTGGATCTTGACCGTCTGGGGCGGCTTGCGGCCGAACTGATCGCGCTGATCGACCAGCTGGCCGGTCGCGACATCGGGTTCCGCGCCCTGAACGCCCCGATGGACAGCACAACCCCTGCGGGCCGGGCGTTCTTGCAAATTCAGGCGGCCTTTGCCGAGATGGAGCGCAACATCATCCGCCAGCGCGTGCACGAAGGCCTGGCTGCCGCCCGCGCCAGAGGCCGCAAAGGGGGCCGCCCGCGCATCATGACCGCAGACAAATTGCGCTATGCCCGGCATCTGATGGCCGACAGCGCGCGCTCGATCCCCGATATCTGTGCAGAACTTGGCGGCGTCCGGCCGTCAACGCTTTATCATTATCTGCACGCGGGCGGCGCGTTAAAGGCAGCGGGCCAGGCGCTGTTGGACCGCTCATCCCCAGAGCAGGGCGATCCTTGACGGCAACCCCGTGATCCGCGTGCAAGGCAACCGCACGGGGGCGTCAAAGTGCCTGTTTTATAAGCTGTGCGGCGCAATCCAGTACATCTTGTGGCGGCAAGGTGCAGCTAACGATTGTGTTTTTGGCGGTTTGTGCCAAGCTGCACGCGTATTGAGAACAGTGCTGCTGCGAAAACCCGATAAGTTTGTGCCAGTTTTGTGAGTGCCAGTTTAATGTGTGTCAGTGCAGGGCGTGGCAAGGGATAGTACAAAAACATCAATTAGGTGGAGGCATTGTGCAATGGACGTTTGGCAACTGGTCGTGGTCGTCTACAGTCTTATCACAGCCGTGGCGCTTACCATGACCTGGCGCGAGCAGGTGCGCACCGGTCGGCGCAGTCCGCTGATGAACGCGATTGGAATCCTTGCCTGCACTATGTGGCCGCTGGCGCTGACGGTGTTTTTAGTGGCAATACGCCTGGTGAAGCTGCGCCCGCGGGTGGTATAGGGGCCGCAGGATTGCCCCGCTTTGATCGTACCCTCGCCACATTTGGGCGCTAACTGACAATCAAAGTGTTTTAATGCTGGGAAAATACGGGGTTCACCATGCTGAAAGTAGTCACTGTGCTTCTGGGGCTGTTCGCCATGTCCAGCGTATCCGCCCAAAGTGAAACCTATTACGTCGCCCCGCTCGGAACCACGATTGCAGGCACGCCCGTGGGCACCGACGCCCTGCCGTTCGCCTCGGTCGAGGCGGCCTTTGCCTCGGGCAAGGTCAAGGGCGGTGACACGCTGCTTTTGAAGGACGGCGCTTATGGCGCTGTGACAATCAGCGCCAATGCTGCTTTCGATGTTCCGCTAACAATCATGTCACAGAACGCCAAGGCAGCACAGTTTGACAGCATCCTGCTGGCGCAGACCACGCGCAAACTGATCCTGAAGAACCTTTCGGTTTGGCCACGCGATCCGGCGATCAGTTCGGCTTATCTGGTTCGTGCTTACACCACAGTCTCGGATATCACGGTTGACGGCCTCGATATTCGCAGTGAAGTGGGCGCAAATGAGTTCATGCAATGGGACGCCGCGAAATGGAATGCGCGCAAGTTCAGCGGTGTCATGCTGCAGGGCACGCGCAGTCTTGTCACCCGCAGTCGGCTGACGGGCATCTATCATGGCATCATGGTCGGTGATGATTCTCAAATCATCAATAATGTCATCAATGGCTTTAATGGCGATGGAATGCGCGCTTTCATTCGAAGCACCGTGCGCGGCAACCGGGTTTCCAACTGCGTCGTCACTGATGACAACCATGACGATGGCTTTCAATCCTTCTCTGGAGCGACATGGACTGTTACAGGTCTTGTGTTGGACAGCAATGTGATTGTCGAATGGACGGGAGCAGCGGATCATCCCTTGCGCTGCACGCTTCAAGGGATTGGTCTTTTTGACGGCCCCTATGACAATCTGACAATTGTAAACAATCTGGTCTCCACCACGCATTCGCATGGCATCTCCGTTTATGGGGCGCGGGGCGCACAGATTATCAACAACACGGTTGTAAATAACCGCGGCTCAACCGACCTTCGCCCATTTATAGCCGTCTACTCAAGAAAGGATGGCACACCTCCAACCGACGTGCTGATCGCCAACAACCTTGCCATGAGCATGGAGGGCGGGGCGAGTGCGGAGAACCGGGTCGAATTTCGCAACAATTCCGTCATCGGCACGCCGTCGCTGAAGTTCCAGAATCCCGCAGCCTTTGATTACCGGCCCAAGGCATCAAGCGGCTATATCGACACTGCGGATGCCACGGTGGCACCGCTGAAGGATGTGATGGGTCAAAAACGCCCCGGCGGGGCGCTGCCGGATCGTGGTGCCTATGAAACGCAGGTCGATGGCACTACGCTGAACACCGCCACGCTGCTGACCCAAAGCGCCGAGGCGATCGGGACCACGGCGACGGGAACGACCACCACTGGCACTACGACTACTGGCACTACCACGACCGGAACCACAACAACGGGAACGACCACGACGGGCACCACCACGACGACGACCACCGGCGGCGGCGGCCCCAAGCGGATCAAGATCAGAACCTTCCGCTGACAGCCCACCACCGCAGGGGTTGCTTTATCCCGGCGGTGGTTTCGGCTATGCCACCCTAAAAGGCAATGGCAGGACAAACCGTCGCAATGTTTACCACGTATCGCCAGCTTTTTGCCCTGCTTGACCGCGCCGAGCGGCGGCAGTTTTACATGCTCTTTGGCCTTGTTACTCTGATGGCCCTGATTGACCTGGTCGGCGTGGCGGCAGTGCTGCCCTTTCTGGCCGTGGCAACTGATCCGGACGTGGTGCGCCAGAACGCGATGCTGGCGGCGCTTTATGCCGCAAGCGGGGTCACCACCGACCGCGGTTTTCTGCTGCTGTTGGGCGTGCTGGTGCTGGCGTTCATTTTGACCGGGCTGGCGGTAAAGCTGGTGGGGCAGTACCAGATCATCCGCTTTGGTCATGGCCGAAACTACAGCTTCAGCCGCCGTTTGCTGGCGCATTATCTTGGCCAGCCCTATGCTTGGCATCTTGGCCGTAACAGCGCCGGTCTTGGGGCGGCCATCTTGTCGGAATGCGACCGGGTGGTGGTTTATGCCCTGCTGCCGACCCTGAAACTCCTTGCCCAGTCGGTAATGCTTTTGTTTCTGATCGGGTTTTTGATCGTGGTCAGTCCGGGGGTGGCGCTGTCGGCGGCGCTTGGCATCGGTGGCACCTATGGGTTGATCTTTGTTTTTGTCCGTCACCGATTGACCCGGCTGGGCCAGCGCCAGGCGCTGGCCAATGCCGATCGTTACCGGGTGGCGCAGGAAGCCTTCGGTGGTATCAAGGATATCAAGCTGATGGGGTTGGAGGCCCGCTATGGCAGCAGCTATGAAGCCCCCTCACGCGTCTTTGTTGAAACCGCAACGATGAGCCAGACCATCGGCGAGTTGCCGCGCTTTTTACTGGAGGCCATCGCTTTTGGCGGCCTGGTGCTGATCATCCTGGGCTTGTTGATCGTGCAGGAGGCGCGTCTTGGCGATGTGTTGCCGACGCTGGGGGTGTTCGGCTTTGCGGTGCTGAAGATATTTCCCGCGATCCAGCAGATCTATCACGCGCTGACGCAGATGCGCTTTGCAGCCCCGGTGCTGGCCAAGCTGCATGATGAATTGCGCGCACCGGCCCCCAAAGCCGCCGATCCCAAAGCCACCGTCCCCGAAGCCGCTGCGCGCCCCGGCGTGGCCCGGCTGCCCTTCGCCCGGGTTTTGGCACTGGAAGACCTGCGCTTTGGCTATCCCGCCGCTGGCCGCGCCGCGCTGGAGGGGCTGTCGCTGTCCATCAAGGCCAACACCACGGTGGGCATCGTCGGTGGCACCGGGGCGGGCAAAACCACGGCGGTGGATATCATTCTGGGGCTGCTCACCCCCGAGGCCGGGCGCATCACTGTGGATGGTATCCCGCTGGGCCCCGACACCCTGCGCGCCTGGCAAAACACCATCGGCTATGTGCCGCAACAGATATTCCTGACCGATGACACCGTGGCCGCCAACATCGCCTTTGGCCTGCCGCCAGAGGCGCGCGACAGGGCCGCGGTCGAACGTGCGGCACGGCTGGCAGAGTTGCATGATTTCGTCACCCGCGAGTTGCCGCAAGGCTATGACACCGAGGTGGGTGAGCGCGGCGTGCGCCTGTCGGGTGGCCAACGTCAGCGCATCGGCATCGCGCGCGCGCTTTATCACGATCCGGCGGTGCTGATCCTGGATGAGGCGACAAGCGCGCTGGACAATCTGACCGAGCGGGCGGTGATGGACGCGGTGCGCAACCTGGCCCATGCCAAGACCATCATCATGATCGCGCACCGCCTGACCACGGTGCGCGCCTGCGACACGATTTTCCTGATGGATCACGGCCGGCTGGTGGCCGAAGGCAGCTTCGACGAACTGGTCGCGGGCAACGAGACCTTCCGGCGGATGGCATCGTAAAGCCTTGATCGCATATGAATTGTTTGAGGAAGGCAGCCAAAAGATTGGCGTAATGCTGGTGGAATTTGGCTTTCAGAATGCATGTTGCGCCTGAAATTTCCGACATAATCCTTTTGCAAAAAAGACTTGCTATCTAGGTGTTCCATCCCGGATGATCACATAGACCCTCGGCGTTCTTCGTTTTTCATGGCAAGATCGGTTCTGAGGGACATTCGAAGCGGGGTGCGGGTATGCTGATCCATCTTCACAAGCAGGCGACGAGACGCTGAAGGTGCGGGCAGCGATCCAGGCAAGCGACGCGCCTGCATCGGTGCTGGCGGAGCGGTTCGGCACGACGGAGCAGACGGTCTACAAGTGGAAGCACCGTGACAGTGTGCATGACCGCAGCCACACACCGCACCGGCTTCAAACGACCTTGACCCCGGCGCAGGCGGCGGTTGCGGTGGTTCTGCGCAAGACGCTGCTGGTGTAGATCGACGACCTGCTCGCCGTGGTTCGCGAGTTCCTGAACCCGGAGGTGTCGCGCTCTGGCCTCGACCGCTGCCTGCGGCGGCATGGGGTTGGCAATCTGCGCGACCTGACCGCGAACGACCCACGCCGAAGCACAAGGCCTACGAGCCCGGCTACCTGCATGTCGATGTGAAGTATCTGCCTCAAATGGCTGATGAAACGTCCCGACGCTACCTCTTCGTGGCGATTGATCGGGCAACCCGCTGGGTGTTCATCCGGGTCTTCAAATCCAAGACTGCCGCCAATGCCCGCCGATTTCTGCGCGATCTGGAACGGGCCTGCCCAATCCGGATCAGGACGGTCTTGACCGATAACGGGAAGGAATTCACCGAC
>JANNAT010000024.1:0-8858 GCA_031384605.1 Cypionkella sp. | reverse complement strand
TACCATGCAAAAGCCGGGGTCTTGCCAGAACATCATGTCGGTTGAGGTGGTCTGAAACGCGATGGTGCCTTCGTATTCGTCCGCGCGGGTCCAGTTGGCGGCGGTCAGGGCGGCGGTGACGGCGGTGGGATCGGTTAGGGCAGCTGTGCATCCCGTTAATAGGGCCGCCACCCGTGTGCCGGGATCAGCGTCTGCGACTTCGTCATACCAGGGGGATTCGTCGGCAAAAGCGGGTGCAGCGAAAAGGGCTAGGGTCAGAAGTAAACATAGCATGACAGTGTGCGAGTTCTCATGAACGGACATCAATATTTTCCTTGGCTCGATTCAAGTCCAATCTGGAGTACCGCACTTTTTGCAGCTTCAACTTTTCGAAGTGAACCGCTGGCGATTTTAACATCCTCGCCTACTCGCGGACCTTCACTAACGAAAATTGTCAGGACGCGCCGTTCTTTAATGTCAACAATGCAAGTAAGAGCCGCCGATACATTGCCAAATTGCGCAAATGGGTTGTCCTGCGTCCGAATTCCAATTTCGCGGAGAGTTTGAATTTCAATAGTCTGATAGCGATCAAGCTGAACGACACTGGATTGCTCGGATACAATGTTATCTCCGCCAAACAGAGTACGAGCACCTTGAGCTATGGGTGCCTCGGTTTCAAAATTGGCAAAATAGAGGCAGGCTTCATTCGCGGTGGGTTCAGCCAAAGCAGGTGCTCCAACGATCGCAAAGCCCAAAGCAAATTGCCCCAGCCGGGACAACTTCGTCATCCTCGCACCGCCTTCACAATCTTCTGCGCCGCATCGCTTAAATTATCCGCCGCGATCACGTTCAGCCCCGAATTGCGGATGATGTCTTTGCCCAGATCAACATTCGTGCCTTCCAGCCGCACCACCAGTGGCACCTTCAGGCCCACCTCTTTCACCGCGGCAATCACGCCTTCCGCGATGACGTCACAGCGCATGATACCGCCGAAGATATTCACCAGAATGCCTTTCACCTGCGGGTCAGAGGTGATGATCTTGAACGCCTCGGTCACCTTTTCGCGCGTGGCCCCGCCACCGACATCAAGGAAATTCGCAGGCTCTGCCCCATAAAGTTTGATGATGTCCATGGTGGCCATCGCCAACCCTGCGCCGTTGACCATACAGCCGATTTCACCGTCCAGTGCGATGTAGTTCAGATCGAATTTCGATGCCGCCAGTTCCTTGGGGTCTTCTTCAGTTTCATCGCGCAGGGCGGCGATATCGGGGTGGCGGTAGATGGCGTTGCCGTCAAAGCTCATCTTCGCATCCAGCAGTTTCAGGTTGCCATCGGTCATCACCACCAGCGGGTTGATCTCCAGCATTTCCATGTCTTTTTCAACGAACAGCCGGTAAAGATTCTTCACGATACCCACGCATTGTTTAACCTGATTGCCTTCCAGCCCCAGCGCAAAGGCCACACGGCGGCCGTGGAAATCGGACAAACCCGTTGCGGGATCAACGTCAAACGAGATGATCTTTTCGGGGGTGTCATGCGCCACATCTTCGATTGACATGCCGCCTTCGGTGGACACCACGAAAGAAATCCGCGACGTGCCGCGATCTATCAGCATCGCCAGATACAATTCGCGCGCGATGTCGGACCCGTCTTCGATGTAGATCCGGTTGACTTGTTTGCCCGCAGGCCCGGTTTGCACGGTCACCAAGGTGCGGCCCAGCATCTGGCGGGCGAATTCGGCAGCCTCACCTACAGATCTTGCCAGCCGCACGCCGCCTTTTTCGCCGGCCTCGGCCTCTTTGAACTTACCCTTGCCGCGCCCGCCGGCGTGGATTTGCGCCTTTACCACCCACAAAGGGCCATCCAATTCGCCCGCCGCTGTTTTCGCCTCTTCGGCCTTGGTCACAGCGCGGCCATCGGAAACCGGAATGCCATAGCTGCGCAGCAGTGACTTGGCTTGGTATTCGTGGATGTTCATAAGATGATCCTGACCGCTGTGATTTTGCCTGTAATGACACAGAAAAAGGTGCAGGCAAAACGGCAAATGGATCAGGTTTTTCGAAAAGCGACATTTGTGATCACATAAAATTTTCGCGTGATCACAAATAAGAAATGCTTAAGAATTCGACGCTGATCGAATGGTTGTGGCTGCGGCGGAAGATGGTCCGGGCCGGTATTGCCGCGGAAAACCACTGCGGTCGGTCAGATCGGCGTCGCATCAAACAGCGTCTGTCCGCGCGGCAGGCGGGTATTGTGAAGTGTAATCGCAAACCCTGCATCTTTGGCCATGGTCGCCACATCGGGGGCCAGCAGGTGATACGGCGCGCGGGCTTTGTGGGTGACCACGCCATCAAGCTGGCGGTAGGCGTGCAGGTTGGTCGTGGCATCAGGGGCCAGGAAAACGGTGAACAACAGCTTTTGCAGTTTGGGAAATTTGCCATGGATTTGGTTCAGAGCGCGGTCAAGATACAGGCCGGGCAGGTGGGTGAACACAGCGAAGGCAATGGCATGGGTGATGGTGGCGGGCACACCGGGAAAATCGAAATTGGCGTCTTCGATCAGCTGATCTGATGGCAGGCGGCGGGGATCGGCGAGTTCCGTTGCATGGCCGCGCCGCATCAGATCACCCGACAGATCGGTCGCCCAATAATGACCGGGGTTCAGATAGGGCACGGCCTTGCATCCCAGCCGCAGCGACCCTGCGCCGATATCCAACAAGTGATCGGTCGGCTGCAATCCATGCGCCAGCAAAATCGCCATTTGCGCGCGGCCCGTTTCGTCCCACCGCCCACCAACAATGTCGCGGTGACGCCCCTTTGACAGGGCATCCTTATAGAAGTTGGGGGCGTGGTAGGGCGAGATGTGGTTCGACATCGGGCGTCTATACAAAAGGAACAGCCGGTTGGGGCAAAAATTTTTAGGCTGAAATTTTTGTTTTGGCCGGTGGCGCGCCGGGGTGATTGACGCGCCGCCGTCTTACTTTTTACGCCAGCGACGGATCAATCGCCTTGCACGCCGCGACCAGTCCTTTGACGGCTTCAACGGATTTATCAAACATCGCCTGTTCTTCCGATGTCATCTTGATATTGACCACGCGTTCCACGCCGCCCGCACCCAAAATCGCTGGAACGCCAACATACATGCCCTTCAACCCAAACGCACCGTCAACATAGGCGGCACAAGGCAGCACGCGCTTTTGATCCTTAAGATAGGCTTCGGCCATTTCAATTGCGGCGGTGGCAGGCGCATAAAACGCCGACCCGGTTTTCAACAGGCCAACGATTTCCGCGCCGCCATCGCGGGTGCGTTGCACGATGGCGTCCAGCTTGTCTTGTGTGGTCCAGCCCATTGCCACCAGATCGGGCAACGGCACGCCGCCCACGGTGGAATAGCGCGTCAGCGGCACCATGGTATCGCCGTGCCCGCCCAGCACAAAGGCAGTCACATCGCGCATCGACACTTCGAATTCTACAGACAGGAAATGCCGGAAACGGGCGCTATCCAACACGCCCGCCATGCCGACCACTTTGTTATGCGGCAGGCCGGAATATTCGCGCAGCGCCCAGACCATCGCATCCAGCGGGTTGGTGATGCAGATCACAAACGCCTGCGGGCAATGTTTTTTGATGCCTTCACCAACCGATTTCATCACTTTCAGGTTGATACCCAGCAGGTCATCCCGGCTCATCCCCGGTTTGCGGGGCACCCCTGCGGTAACGATGCACACATCGGCGCGGCGCAGAAAGGCATAATCATTGGTGCCGGTGACAGAGGCATCAAACCCTTCGGACGGGCCTGATTGCGAGATATCCAGCGCCTTACCCTGCGGTGTGCCTTCCGAGATATCGAACAAAACGACGTCGCCCAACTCTTTCAGGGCTGCAAGGTGGGCAAGCGTGCCCCCGATCTGACCTGCGCCGATTAATGCGATCTTTGGTCTGGCCATAGGAAACTCTCCCGAGGTTTGCACAAGTGGGCTGCGCGGTTGCAATGATGCGGGGTTGGTAAGCCCAAACGCCCCCCGCGCGCAAGCCTGCTGCACTGCAGCACGGGCGGATAGGGTGGCTTGCGGCACATGTTTGCGCTAAAGCGGGGCCAACGTTATCGGGGGCGGGGCATGGACGGCGGGTTTTTCTGGACGGTGGCCGTGCTGGCGGCGATTCTTGTCGGCATGGGCAAAGGCGGCTTGCCGGTGGTGGGTATGCTGGGCGTGCCTGTGCTGGCGCTGGCGATATCACCGGTCACGGCCGCCGGATTGCTGCTGCCTGTGTATGTTATATCTGACATGTTTGGGCTTTATGCCTACCGCGCCGCCTTTGATCGCCGCGTTTTGGGCATCATGGCGGTGGGGGTGACGATTGGCGTTGGGATCGGCTGGGCCACGGCCAGCATCACGCCGGAATGGCTGGTGACGATGCTGGTGGGGGTGATTGGTCTGGTCTTTGCGCTGAACTTGTTGCGCAAGCGCGGGCACTTGGGCAAACCCAAAACTGCCGAAGTGGCCCCCGGTATTTTCTGGGGCATCATCACCGGATTTACCAGCTTTGTCAGCCACGCCGGTGGGCCGCCGTATCAGGTGTATGTGTTGCCGTTACAACTGCCGAAACTGGTGTTTGCGGGCACAAATACGATCCTATTTGCCTATCTGAACGCAATCAAACTGATCCCCTATTACGCGCTGGACCAGTTTTCGACCGAAAACCTTAAGGTGGCTGTGATGCTGATGCCTGCGGCGGCAGTGGCGGTGTTTGGCGGCGCAAAGCTGGTCAAGGTTATCCCCGAAAAGCTGTTCTTTCAGATCATCACCTGGGCGCTGCTGGCCATTTCGATCAAGCTGATCTGGGATGGCTTTCAAGGCGCGCGGGCCTAAGCCGGATCGCCGGGCACAGGTAAGGCTTCGCTCAAGGATTCAAACGCCTGACCCGTCGCCACAAGGCAGGTTATCCCATCGGGCAAAGTCACAGTGATGGTCCAACTGCCGGTGTCGGCGCTGGCAAACAGCTCCATCATTTGGGCATCGCCCGCGATGCCAATGCCGCGCCGGGTTTCACCATACTTCTGTGTCAAAGCCGCCAGAACCCCGTCACGCGGCGCACATTGCCCTGCGGCCCAACCCGCCTGCGTGGCAAGGATCAGCCCTGCAAAACCAAGCGACAGCGCGAACATCAGCTTTTCCATGATCTACCTTCCGGGCAAATACGCATGCCCCAAAGCTGCACCCGGAATGCCACGATTTCCTTAACGCCGCGTGCGCGCACAGGGCATTGCGGCAAAAGCCCCAAATTTCTGTGCCAAACCGGCGGCCCGGGGATGGAAAGGCGGCCCAAAACCTGCATAACCATCGGGGAATAGGTAAAGCCTTGGGCCGATTGGCGGCATCCGGGGTTTCGCCGGGGGATTGCGATGACGTTGTTGATTTTGGGGCTGGCACTGTGGATCGTGGCGCATTGGTTCAAACGGATGGCCCCCGGCCTGCGTGGGCAATTGGGGGATAAAGGCAAGGGGCTGGTGGCCCTTGCTTTGGTGGCGTCGGTGGTTTTGATGGTGATCGGCTACCGCGGCGCCGATGTGATCCCGGTCTATGATCCGATGCCGGGTATGGGGCATGCCAACAACGCGTTGATGCTGATCTCGATCTATCTTTATGCTGTGGGTGGCACCAAGGGCCTGCTTTATCCCGTCATGCGCCATCCGATGTTGTGGGGCACAGTGATCTGGGCTGGTGCGCATTTGCTGGTGAACGGCGACCTTGCGTCGATCATCCTGTTCGGCGGTATTGGACTTTGGGCGTTGATCACGATCCCGCTGATCAACCGCGCGCAATCCTGGACGCCGCCCGCCAACGGGCGCGGCATCAAGGGGGATGCGATGGCGCTGGTGGGATCTGTTGTGCTGATCGGCGTTGCAGCGTGGATCCACGCCTGGCTGGGTCACCCGATTTTTGCAGGGAATTACTGATGCAACTTTATCGGTTTTTATCCGATGACGACACTTCGGTGTTTTGCCATCGCGTTACGGCGGCGTTGAACAAAGGGTGGGCGCTGTATGGTGGGCCGACCTATGCGTTTGACGCAGCACAAGGCATTATGCGCTGTGGGCAGGCCGTGGTGAAAGACGTGCCGGGCGATTATCACCCCGACATGAAACTGGGCGATCTGTGACGCCCTTGCCGTCGTCAGATGTGTAAAACCCGCAATCGAAGAGCCACCAAAGGATTAACCATGCGTTTTCTGGCCATCGCCCTGCTAGGCTTCATTGGACTGCCCGCCCAAGCCCAGCAGGCGTTCAAAATGCCCAAAGATGAAGCCGCTGCCGCCTTCGTCAGATCAAACGTCATTGCGACATTTTATCACGAATTGGGCCATGCGCTGATTGATGTGCTGCAATTGCCCGTGTTGGGCCGCGAAGAAGACGCCGCTGATACGCTGTCTGCGCTGCTGATTCATTCGATCTGGGATGAGGATGCAGCCACCGCGATTGTCTACGACACCAGCGCGGCCTTTGCGATGTATGACGCCGAGGCCGAAGGCTATGAAACCGCCTATGCGGACACCCATGGCCTTGATCTGCAACGCTATTACAATCTTGTGTGTTTGTTTTACGGGGCTGACCCCGACGTGCGCGAAGACGTGGCCAAAGAGTTGGAACTGCCAGCCGACCGCGCCGAAGGGTGTGCGGATGAATTTGATTTGGCGTATGGGTCATGGGGCAGTTTGCTGGAAGGGTTAGCGCCCACGACGGCGACCAAAGGTTTGAAACTGGTTGGCGTTAAAACCGATGATCCGATTGCGGCGATCCTGGCAGAAGAAATCGCCGATCTGAACAAAACCTACGGCTTGCCCCAAGAGATCACAGTTACGGTGGCTGACTGCGGTGAAGCGAATGCGTTTTACTATCCCGACGACACATCCATCACCATTTGCACTGAATACGCCCAAGACCTTGCCCGGCTTTGGGCGGCGGCAGAGTAGGGTGAAAATTTGTGATCATGTAAAAATTTCGCGTGATCACAAACTAGAAATACTGCCACAACAAGCCATTTGTTAACCCATCTGCGGCACCGTTGCGCGTGACACTGGCGATAAAACCGCTAAATACGATTGCAAGAACCAGCAAATCATTGGGCGCAGGCCTTTTGATCAGCGACAAGGGGACCACACATGGCACAGACAAAGCAGGTCGAACGCCCACTTTCGCCGCATTTGCAAATCTATCGGCCACAACTGACCTCGATCAGCTCAATCTTGACGCGGATCACTGGCAATGCGCTGATCATGGGCGTGATGCTGGCGGTGTGGTGGTTGTTGGCTGCGGCCACATCGGACACCTATTTCGCGACGGCCAATGCGGTTGCCACGTCGTGGTTTGGCGATCTGGTGTTTACCGGGTCGGCCTGGGCGGTTTGGTATCACTATCTGGCGGGTCTGCGGCATTTGTATTTCGATGCGGGCCACGGGCTTGATATCAAAACCGCCGAACGGCTGGGCTGGGGCTGTATCGCAGGATCGGTCGTGCTGACCGTCTTGACCATTTTGATCGTTTAAGGGGGCCGCCATGCGTTATCTGACAGACCGCAAGCGCGCGATCGGACGCGGCGCGTCGCACACCGGAACCGCGCATCATTGGTCGATGACCCTGTCATCGGTCGCCCTTGCGTTCATGGTGCCGACGTGGATTTACATCTTTGGCCATACGCTGGGGATGGACCGGGCAGGCGTTATTGCCAGTTTCTCACGGCCTTTTCCGGCGATATTGACGGCTTTGGTTTTGATCGTCGGCATGCGCCATTTTGCGATGGGGGCTACGATGATGATCGAAGACTATGCAAAAGGCACCACCCGGAAATTGCTGGTGATCTTTGCAATCTCACTTTCAACCGTGATTGCGGCGACAGGATTGTTCGCCCTGATCCGCATCGCGCTTTAACCGGGCTTGCAGCCGATCCGTAACAGATCGACTGCAAGCCAAACTGACATCTGGAATGTTGCGTTTTGCGTCTGTGTGGCCAGCCACACACCCACAAAACACTGTAAGGAACTGACATGACGGCCTATCCATACGAAGTGCATGATTATGATGTGGTGGTTGTGGGGGCTGGCGGGGCCGGTCTGCGCGCCACGCTGGGCATGGCCGAACAGGGGTTGCGCACCGCTTGTGTGACCAAAGTGTTCCCAACGCGCAGCCATACCGTGGCGGCGCAAGGCGGCATCGCGGCATCATTGGCCAATATGGGCCCCGATAACTGGCAGTGGCATATGTATGACACCGTGAAGGGGTCTGACTGGCTGGGCGATATGGACGCGATGGAATATCTGGCGCGCGAAGCCCCCAAAGCGGTGTATGAGCTGGAGCATTATGGTGTTCCGTTTTCGCGCACCGAAGAGGGCAAGATTTACCAGCGCCCGTTTGGCGGGCACACAACCGAATTTGGTGAAGGCCCCCCGGTGCAGCGCACTTGTGCCGCAGCCGATCGCACGGGCCACGCGATTTTGCACACGCTTTATGGGCAGAGCCTGAAGAATAACGCAGAATTTTTCATTGAATACTTCGCGCTTGATCTGATCATCACCGATGGCCGCTGCACCGGTATTGTGGCTTGGAAACTGGACGATGGATCAATCCATGTGTTCAACGCCAAGATGGTAGTTTTGGCGACAGGTGGTTATGGGCGCGCCTCTTTCAGTGCCACCTCGGCGCATACCTGCACCGGCGATGGTGGCGGCATGGTGGCGCGCGCAGGGTTGCCGTTGCAGGATATGGAATTCGTGCAGTTCCACCCCACCGGGATTTATGGATCGGGTTGCCTGATCACCGAAGGTGCGCGCGGCGAGGGCGGCTATCTGACCAATTCGGAAGGTGAGCGGTTCATGGAACGCTAT
>JANNAT010000019.1:0-2562 GCA_031384605.1 Cypionkella sp. | reverse complement strand
GATCGCGCCACCGGTCGGGTGCGGTTTCCGGTTGGAGTTGCTCTAGCGGGCTTGGGAGCCGATCCCGGCAGCCCGGCCGATGGCTGGCTCTGGCATAATTCCACAACTGGGCAGTTGAAGGCTCGGTTGAACGGCCTGACCCGCATTATCGATGCCGGGAACATCCCGTTCAACGCGCCTTTGACGGGTGATTTCGTGCCGACCACCATGGGCTCGGGCAGCGCCACGGGCACGCTCGCGGGTGCCGCCGACCGGGTCGATCTGTTCCCCTTCATCCCGCGCGGTGATCTGACTATTGACCGGCTGTCGGTCAACGTCACCGCCGCGGTGGCCGCAGCCTTGGGCAAGATCGTGGTCTATGCCGCCGACGAAGCCGGTCGCCCGACCACGCTTTTGTTGGAAACTGCCACGCTGGATTTCGCGGTCGTAGCGGCTCCGGCCGCCACGGTTTCGCTCACCCTGCGCAAAGGCGTCACCTATTGGTTCGGCATCCGGCACAGCTCGACCGCCACACTTTCCGCGTGGCCCGCCACTGCAACGCCCGATCTGACCGCCAACAGCATCAGCGTGCAGCCCCGCAAACTGCTGCGCCGCACCGTCACTTTTGCCACCGGCGCGCCGTCGCCCTGGACCTACGTTTCCACCGAGGTGACGGCAGTTGCGGCCGCCATCGCCACCGCCATCTGGCTGCGTTCGACCTGATGTCAGCGCATCCGCCACTAAAGGAACCCCACCCAAAATGAGCCGAACCATGATCGAGAACACAGAACGCGGCATCACCATAAACAAGGCACTGGCCTGGACGATGCTGGTCTCGGTCGCAGGCCTGATCTGGTGGGGCGGTGGGACGCTGGCCTCGCTGCAGAGTGCCGCCGACCGTCTGACCGTGGCGCTGACCGAAACGCGCGAAATGATCATGGCTGAGCGCGCCAGTTCGGCGCAGTTGGAGGCCCGCGTTCGGGTTCTGGAAAACAGCGCGACCCGGCAGGACGTGCGCTTTGATGCACTGTCCCTGTCGATCAACGAGTTGAAACAGCAGGCTCGGGAAACCAACACGCTGCTGCGCGAACTGGCCCAGCGGCCTTAGCACCAACCCACACCACCCTCCGACCACCCCGACCCGCCCTCACGGCGGGTTTTTTGTTGCCCGCCAACGGGCAGAAAGAGCAATCCCATGACCACAGACCCTGACGACGCCATCCGCCTGATCCAGAGCGGGTTGGACAAACTTGGCCATTCCCCAGGCGTGATTGACGGCCACTGGGGTGTGCGAACCGCGCGCGCGCTCCGGCAGTTGATCGCGGCAAACGGTCGCCCGGCATCCCTGGCACCGCAAGGCCCGTTGCCGTGGATCACCGAAGCCAAGACTGCGCTGGGCCGCAATGAGGCCCGCGACCGCATATGGCTGATGGATTGGCTGAAGCGCGATGGCCGCAGTCTTGGCGATCCGTCCAGAACCCCTTGGTGCGGTGATTTCGTCGAGACTTGCATCCGCATCGGCCTGCCTGACGAGCCCCTGCTCGGCGCGCTGGGCGCCAATCCCTACTGGGCGCGCAACTGGCTGCTGTTCGGGCGTGACACCAAGCCCGTGACCGGAGCCGTGCTGATCTTTGAACGTCGCTCCGGCGGCCATGTCGGCTTTGCCGTGGGCCAGGACGACACGCACTTCTTCGTTCTCGGCGGCAACCAATCCGATGCCGTCACCGTCGCACGCATCGCCAAGTCCCGCCTGCTCGGTGCGCGCTGGCCCGCGACCTATCCGCCCCGCCTGCAACGCCTGCCCACGATGAAGCCGGGCGTATTCCTCATCACCACCAATGAAATCTGAACAGGAGAAAACCATGCTGAAACCCGCAATTCTGGCGCTGATCCGCCAAATCTTGACCATCGCTGGCACTGCGCTGGTCGCAAAGGGTCTTGTCCACGCGTCCGATGTGGAACCGGTGATCGGCGCGCTGCTGACCATCGGTTCAGTGATCTGGTCCATCGCCGACAAGCGCGGCCGGTGAAGTTCCTGAGTGTTTGCAGCGGGATCGAGGCTGCATCCGTCGCCTGGGCCCCGCTCGGCTGGCAGGCAAGCGCGGTTGCAGAAATCGACCCCTTCGCCTGCCACGTCCTCGCCCACCGGCACCGCGTCTCGCGCCCCGTGTTCATGCCCGATCCTGATGCGGTGCAGGGGCGAGATCGGCGCGCCCGGGCCGCCGCGATCAAGGCGGTGGCCCCTCTCTCTGAGGCCGCCGCTCTGCCCAATTTCGGCGACCTCACTCAATTCAGGAACTGGCCCGATGCAACTGTCGATCTTCTCGTTGGTGGAACCCCCTGCCAATCCTTCTCGGTCGCAGGCCTGCGAGCGGGACTGGACGATCCGCGCGGCAACCTGGCCCTCGTCTATCTGGGCGTGGCTGACCGATACCGGCCCCGTTGGGTGGTTTGGGAGAATGTGCCCGGTGTCCTGTCATCGGGAAAAGGACGGGATTTTGGTGCCTTCCTCGGGGGTCTGGGCGAACTCGGGTATGGCTGGGCCTACCGAGTGCTGGACGCTCAGCACGTCCGAACACGCCT
>JANNAT010000099.1:0-1733 GCA_031384605.1 Cypionkella sp. | reverse complement strand
GGAGTCGATGACCTGCGCACCCTGCAGGTGGCGGATACCGGGCAGCAGGGGCAGCCCTTCGCGCGGGTCAATGACGGCGACAATATCAACGCCTTTGGCAGCCAAGTCGGTGGCGGTGCGCAAGCCATCATCGTTGTTGGTAAAGATCGCGATGCGTTGTCCGGCGGTGACGGCCCAGCGGTTAGCATAGGCACGCATCGCGCCTGCCAGCATAATACCGGGGCGGTCGTTATTTTCAAACGCGATCGGGCGTTCGATTGCACCTGCGGTCAGGATCGCGCGTTTCGAATAGATCCGCCAGAGGATTTGGCGGGGTTTACCCGGCTGTGGTTGGGCAAGATGATCTGACACCCGTTCCACCGCCGAATAAATACCGTGATCCAGCGCGCCAAGGATTGTGGTGCGCGGCAGCAATCGCACATTGGGCATTTGCGCCAATTCAGACACTATTTTTGCCGCCCAATCCGCACCAGACCCGTCGCCCAGCGCATAGGTTTCGGCGTTCAGCCGCCCGCCCTTGCGGAAATCTTCATCTGCCAAGATCACCCGTGCGCCAGACCTTGCTGCGGTGATGGCGGCGGCAAGACCAGCGGGGCCAGCGCCGATAATCAACAGGTCACAGTGCAGATAGCCTTTGTCGTAGGCATCAGGGTCATCTTGCCGTGAAAGCGACCCTAAACCAGCGGCACGACGGATGATCGGTTCGTAGATCTTTTCCCAGAACGATTTTGGCCACATAAACGTTTTGTAGTAAAATCCGGCGGCAAAGAACGGCGACAGGCGGTCGTTGATCGCCATCGCGTCGAAATTGAGCGACGGCCAACGGTTTTGGCTGCGTGCGCTTAGGCCGTCGAACAATTCCGCTGTCGTGGCGCGTGTGTTTGGCTCTAGCCGCGCGCCTGTGCGCAACTCGACTATCGCGTTCGGCTCTTCCGATCCCGCCGCAATCGCCCCGCGCGGGCGGTGGTATTTAAAGCTGCGGCCCATCAGCCGGACGTTGTTGGCAAGTAAGGCGGAAGCGAGGGTATCGCCGGCGTGGCCTTGGTAGGTTTTGCCATCAAAGGTGAAGTTTAGGGTCTTGTCGCGGTCGATCTGGCCGCCGTTTAAGCGGTTGCTTTGGGTCATTTGCTGCGCCCCTGTGCACGGGCCACGTCGCGGGCGAACTCAACTGTAGTGATCTCATGCGTCAACGTGTTGCGGGTAACAACCAGCCAAGACCGATCCCCCTGTTCGTGATACCAAAGTTCCCGGTGCAGGCCTGCGGGGTTATCGCGCAGATATAGGTAATCGTGGAAGGTGTCGGCGGCATCCGGGGCCATGCCGTCAGGTCGGTTGATCAGGTGGGCATCGCCCAAGTAGACGAATTCCTGCGCATCGCGGGGGCCAAGAAGGGGGTGATTGATGATCATCTATTTGCCAGTCACTACAGCGCAGCCCCGGACTTGATCCGGGGTCTGTTTGGTGCGGGGGAGGCCCCGGATCAGGTCCGGTGTTGCGGCGGGATTGCGTGTCATGACGTGCCTCAATGCAAATTCGGTTGGGCGCCTTGGCCCTTTTCGTCGATCATCAGGCCCTTGCGGAAACGGTCGAACCGATACGCCGTGGCGGTTGGGTGGGGCGTGTCGGTGGCCAGCAAATGCGCGAAGACCCAACCGCTTGCAGGCGTGGCCTTGAACCCGCCGTAACACCAACCGCCATTGAAATAGAGGCCGTCGGTTTCGGTCCGGTCGATG
>JANNAT010000059.1:0-4570 GCA_031384605.1 Cypionkella sp. | reverse complement strand
CACCCGGCACGACGATCGCCCCCTTGCCCGCAGGCCCGATCAACTATCACTGGACCAAGGACCTGATCGCAAGCCGGGATGGGACACGGTTATATGCGACGGTCGGATCAAACAGCAATGTGGCCGAGAACGGGATGCCTGCCGAGGAAAACCGCGCCGCCGTGCTGGAAATCACCCTTGCAACCGGGGCTACACGCGTTTTCGCGTCGGGCCTGCGCAACCCCAACGGTTTGGCGTGGCAACCTGACAGCGGGGCATTGTGGGTCGCGGTGAACGAGCGCGACGAGATTGGCAGTGATCTGGTGCCGGATTACATGACCTCGGTACGCGATGGAGGGTTCTATGGCTGGCCCTACAGTTACTACGGTCAAACCGTTGACGCCTGCGCGCAGCCGCCGCGCCCCGATCTGGTGGCGAGTGCAATCGCGCCGGACTATGCCCTTGGTGCACACACTGGCTCGTTGGGTCTTGCGTTCAACACCGGCGGCCTGTTTCCGGCCAAATACTCGGGCGGGGCTTTCGTCGGTCAGCACGGCTCGTGGAATCGTGAGCCGCCATCAGGCTACAAGGTGATCTTCGTACCGTTCACCGACGGTGCGCCGACCGGAGCGCCGCAGGATATTCTTTCGGGATTCCTGGACGCTGACGGCGATGCGATGGGTCGGCCTGTGGGTGTTGTGTTCGACCGCACCGGGGCGCTGCTGGTTGCAGACGATGTGGGGAACAAGGTTTGGCGGGTGGTGCCCGAGACGCCGCAACCATAACGGCTGCGGCTTGAGATGTTTACGGGGCCAGCAGAGGTTGCGGCCCCGCAATTTTTTCACAACGTTAGTTTGCGAAAGCGGCTTTCAAGTTGGCGGTTGCAAAGTCCATTGCCTCAACCGCCTGTGGGACAACGGCCCCCATGCCGAAGAATTCATGGGTCACAGCCTCAAAGCTCCGCGTCTCGACAGTGACCCCCGCCGCGATCAGCGCATCGCCATACGCCATGCTTTCGGAACGGAGCGGGTCAATTTGCGCTGTGATCAGCGTCGCAGGCGGCAGACCCTGCAAATCATCGCGATCCACCAGATTGAGGCGCGGATCGGCGGTATCGTCCATTTTCGCGAAAGCATGTTCAACGAACCAGGCCATGTCTGCCTTGCCAAGCGGAGCGGCTTCGGCATTCTCAAGATAAGACGGCGTGGTCATGTCATTGCCAGCCACAGGATAGACCAACAGTTGGTGCAAAGGCTGCGTGATCTTGGCATCGCGTGCCATGATCGCCACGTTGGCCGCCAGATTGGCCCCGGCACTTTCACCCGCCACCACCATGCGCGCCGCATCACCGTTCAATTCGCCTGAATTCTCAACCGCCCAGACATAGGCCGCATAGGCATCGTCATGCGCCGCCGGAAACACATTCTCCGGGCCCTGGCGATAGTGCGATGACACCACGACCGCCCCCGCGCCAAGCGACAGCGCCCGGGCCGATGCGTCATAGGTGTCGATGTCGGCAATCACCCAGCCGCCACCGTGATAATAGACGATCACCGGGAATGGCCCCTCGCCCGACGGGGTATAGGCGCGCGCCATAATATCACCGGCAGGCCCCGGAATAACGATATCGCGGGTGGCAATCGCTGCGGCTGGTCCGGCTTCGATGCCTTTGTCTGCCATCACTGCGGCGACGGCATCAGCCGGGGTTGGCTGTGATCGCGCCTCAACTGGGGTCAGCGTATGCAGTGGCTTGGCACCGAGTTCTGCCAGTTTGTCGAGAACGGCTTGCATTTCCGGGGCGGGTGTCGCCATTTTCTGCGCGGTTTCAGCATTGGTGCCCGCCTCGGTCGTCGCGGTGACGGTTCCTGAGGCTGCATCGGTCTGAGCCACCGCGGCAAGCGGCGGCGCGAAAGCGACTGTTGATGCCAGCGCAAGGGCTGGAAGTGGTTTCGTTTTCATTGCGACATCCTTGGATCACCAGGCGCGACGGAATGCCTGCATGGCGAAAGAGCAACGTTGTTGCGTCGCTGTCGTTCCGAAAGATTTGCGCCTGCTTTGGTTTTGGCGGGTTATGGCCGACCACAACGCGTTGCCCGCTTCATGCGCAACTGGTGTCATCCGTTGTGGAACGGTCGGTGGCGAACGGCGTTGGTATTTTGCAAACTTTGCAAGCCCAATCTCAGAAGGCCCCAATGCAAAAACCCGCCCCTGAAAAACCTGCTCGGCACGGCGCTTCCACAGAGTCGGACCCAGAGGCAAAGGCCGCCAGAACTGCGCCAAAACCAGCAGCGGTCAAACCCGTGGAACCCAAGCCGACCGTTCCAAGCAGCGAAGCGGAAAGTCACACCAGATCGTGTTGATCTGGGCCGTTACAGGGCCGGGCCAAGGTTCTGTCCTTTGAAATTCAGAAAGGAACGTCCATGAAAACGCCATCCCAATCGTCAGACCTCAATGACCTGATTTCAGCCCGTGGAACGGGCGGCGAGATCCATCAACACGCAGTCGAGGGAACCGAGAGCCTGACCACGGCGCAAGGCGTGGTGATTTCCGACAACCAGAATTCATTGCGGGCTGGCGCACCGGGCCCTACATTGTTGGAAGATTTCGCGTTGCGCGAGAAGATTTTCCACTTTGACCATGAACGTATCCCCGAACGGGTCGTTCACGCGCGTGGGTATGGTGCGCATGGCACTTTCACCTGCACTCGCGCCATGGCTGATGTCACGCGTGCCGCGCCCTTTGCCGCAGTGGGCAAACAAACCGAGGTGTTCGTCCGCTTTTCCACAGTTGCGGGCAGCAAAGGCTCGCCTGACCTTGCGCGCGACATCCGGGGCTTTGCCGTCAAGTTTTACACCGATCAGGGTAACTGGGATCTTGTGGGCAACAACGCGCCTGTGTTCTTTATTCAGGATGCGATCAAATTCCCCGATCTGATCCATTCCGTCAAACCGGAGCCGGACCGGGATTTCCCGCAAGCCGCCAGCGCGCATGACAATTTCTGGGATTTCATCTCGCTGACGCCCGAGGCGATGCACACGATCATGTGGGCCATGTCTGACCGTACGATCCCCAGATCCTTCACCACGATGGAGGGGTTTGGCGTTCACACCTTCCGGTTTGTGACGTCCGACGGCGTGTCCACGTTTGTGAAATTCCACTGGAAGCCCAAGATGGGACTTCAATCCGTGGTCTGGGACGAGGCGGTGAAAAGCAACGGCGCGGACGCCGACCGCCACCGCCGCGATCTGTGGGATGCGATTGACCGGGGTGATTACCCTGAATGGGATCTGGGCGTTCAACTGTTCGACCAGACCTTTGCTGATGGCTTTGCCTTTGACGTGCTGGACCCGACCAAACTGATCCCGGAAGAGGATTGCCCGGTACAGATCATCGGCACCATGCGGCTGGACCGCGCTGTAGAAAACTTCTTTGCCGAAACCGAACAGGTCGCGTTCTGCACGCAGAACGTTGTGGCGGGGATTGATTTTACCGACGACCCGCTACTGCAAGGGCGAAACTTCTCTTACCTCGATACTCAGTTAAAACGGCTGGGCGGGCCAAATTTCACCAAGATCCCAGTGAACGCGCCCAAGGGCTGCCCCGTCAGCAATTACCAACAGGACGGCCACATGCAGACAGCCCACCGCAAGGGCCGGGTCAACTATGAACCCAATGGCTGGGGGGAAGGCCCGCGCGCGCATCCGCTGGAAGGGTATGTCAGCTACCGCGCGCCGGTATCGGGCGACAAGGCACGCCTGCGGCCCGAAAGTTTTGCCGACCATTACAGCCAGGCCCGGCAGTTCTACATAAGTCAGACACCCAGCGAACAAGGCCACATCGCGGCGGCGCTGGTATTCGAGCTGTCGAAATGCGCCGAACCCGGCATCCGCGCCCGGATCGTGGCGCATTTGCGTAACATCGACGAGGATATGGCCGCTCTGGTCGCCGACCGGCTGGGGCTGGGCGATCTGCCTGCTGCGGCCCCCTCTGCCCGTCCGACCCGCACCGACCTGAAACCCTCGCCTGCGCTCAGCATCCAAGCAAACCCGCCGCAAAGCTTCAAAGGGCGGGTGATGGGCGTCATGCTGAGTGATGGTTTTGACGGGTCGGTCTTGGCGGCGCTGGAAAAAGCTGTGGCTGACGCCGGTGGCCTGATCAAGATCATCGCACCCCGGATCGGCGGCGTGACCTGCAGCAAGAACAACCTGCACGCGGTGGATGAAAAGATCGGCGGCGCGCCATCGGTCTTGTTCGACTCGGTCGCAATACTGCCCGGAAAAGACAGTTTGGCCACGACCGCGGCTGCAAAGGCATTCCTGTCGGATGCCCATCAGCACTGCAAATATGTGGGATGGTCCGAAGAGGCGAGTGCGCTTGTAGCGGTTTGCGGTTTGGCCGGGGCAGTGGACGATGCCTTTTGTGCATTGAATGATGCTATTTCGGTTCAGGCGTTTGTTAACGGCTGTAAAAACCTTCGATATTGGGCACGAGAGGCCCAGTTGCAGGCCTGATGGTTCTCAGCATTTCCTGGCACCCTGCCCCTTGATGGAAAGGACGACCACCATGCCTTCGACGCCAAAACCGGGCAAAG
>JANNAT010000034.1:0-5665 GCA_031384605.1 Cypionkella sp. | reverse complement strand
CGCATTCGATCATGCCCCACGGGGTAGTGTAGCTAGCTATGAAGATCGCCGACAATTCGTCGAGGGTCTGCCTGATTAACGCGCCACTGCGGGCAAGCTGATAACGGGATCATCGCCCACTGGCGCGGTGGTTTTCCGTGTCATGCAACGGGCGTGCTGGACGACCCATTCATCGTTAGTCTCGAGCATCAACGCTCCGACCAGACGGACAATAGCTTCGTCGTTTGGGGAGATGCCGACGGCCACTGTGCAGCGCTTGATTTCGCCGGTAAGGCGCTCGATGGGGTTGGTCGAGAGCAGCTTCGCCCGATGTTCCTTGATCATCTCACGCAAAAGGTCAGCATCGGGCGTCTTCTCAACAAGCGCCCGCAGGTTCATCATATCGTCGGTCATCGGTGGTCCCTCCGGTTCTGAGTTGGCGTAAGCAACCAGACCCTAACCGGAAAATGCCGGTGACCACCTCAGCCAGAACCTACACCACGCCGGGACACGATCTTGCAGTTTGCCCGATCTCACGCAAACTTTGATGTGAAACTATCAAGCTGGTCCAACTTGAAGTGGGTAGATCCACGGCATTCGAGTGCTTTCGCACCTGGCACGACCAAAGATTATACGAAATAGGTAAGCGAAACGGTATGGGTTTCCACAAAGTGGCGCTGTAACTCATTGAGTGTGAGTGCAATTTTTACGAAAATAGCGGCGGCTAGTAATGGGCCAAACCTGTTTCACCGTAGCCGCCCTCCTTCCTGCCTGATCTCGATGCCGCGTTCGTAGAGCAGATCCCCCGCATTCCTCACCGAAAACGGGCAGCGGCCATGCAACATCACCGGCGGATGGTCTCAGGGCTGGTCCGAGATGATTTGATCCCAGATCCTTGGACAGATTTTCGGCTGTTTCGATCTGCACTTTGCCCTTCTGATCGGTTTCGATCTTGCTGAAGCAGACGAGGCGGGCGGCTCCCACACTACAAGATGCGTGTCCGCTACCCTGTGCACCGAAATTGCAGCAGCGACTCGGCGCGGTTCTGCGCTGTCGTCAAGGCTTCGCGGCTGGTCTTGGCGCCGGCCAGCATGTCGTGGATCTCTTCGCCTGCGATGGTTATGAGGTCGGCGATGCCGGGAACCGGAGGCCGTGGCCACATCCGCAGGTACCCCCGCCGCGCCATGTCGTCCACGGCCGAGATCAGCGGCGATAATGCAGCCACTTCGGGATCGCGGCTGACGCTGGTCCTGGGACTCGCGAGGCTGCCGTTGGCGAGGTAGAGTTTCGCCGCCGAGGCGGTGGTGAAGGTCTGCAACGCGCGCCAGACCTCACCAATGCGGTTGGCCGCGATGTTGGCCGGGATCGCCAGCGAATAGCCTCCCATCGGCACGATTGGCCGTGCCCCGGGGCCCGTCGGATGCGGTGCGTAACCGGTGGTGCGGTGCGCAGGCGAGGTATGGTCAGTCTCGTGGATCGGCGCCAGGATCGAGTGCGAATAAGCCATCGCCGCCCGCCCCTGCGCGTAGCTGCGCGCCCGGTCATACCAGGTCATCTTTAGAAGTCCGGGCGGCGAGACGGCCAACAGGTCCAGCAAGTATTCTGCCGTTCGTCGTGCCGCGTCGGATTGGAACATCGGACGCATGTTCTCGGGCGCGATGTGCTCGGCGTCGAATCCGTCAGTCGTCTGTCTCAAATTGATGATGGGCTGCCCGAAGGCGCTCATTATCATCATGAACGTGTGGCCGAGAGGGGTTCCGCGACCGCCGTTCCAGCCGATGCCGGCAAGACCCGCCCTGGGGTTGTGCAACGCGCGGGCGACAGCCAGCGTCTGTTCCACCGTTCGGGGTGGCTCCAGCCCGGCGGCGGCCAACAGGTCGGTGCGGTAAACCAGGATCTCGCCGGACACCATGATAGGGACGCCGTATTGCACGCCCTGCCACGCCGAACTGGCCAGCGCGTCCGGATAGATGTCGGACTGATCGAAGTCAGATTCGGCGATACGGGCATCAAGCGGCAGAAGGCGGCCCGCTTCGGCCATCTCGCCGAACCACGGCAGGTCGACGGCGACAATGTCATAAAGCGACACTGCCCTTTGCGCGTTGACAATCAATTCAGCCCGCAGCCGGTCGATGGAGTGAGCCCGGCTTTCGATGCCTGTCCCCAGGATCATCTCGAACTGACGCTTGAGGTTCAGCATCGCCATGAAGGTGGGATCAGCATGGACCAGGACCCGCAGGCCGCGCCCAAGGTTCAGCCTGGTATCGAGAACGGCTGGCGGCGGCAGGACCGCCGGCGGCACCGTGCGGCGCGGTCGTGGCGGAGCCTGCTTGATCAGGGTTTCGCGCATGAGCACGTCGCCGCGATAGGCAAACTGGCGCCAGCGTGCAAGCAGTCCGGCCGACGGGTGCAACGACTGCGACCGCCCCGAGGCCGTCCGTGCACGCTGCACAATCAAGCCGCGCTCGCGCAGGTCTTCAATGGTCCGAAGCGCCGTCCCGTAAGTCAGACCCGACGCAGCGGCGAGCGAAGAGCTTGTCACCAGTTGGCCGTCAAAATGGCTGGCAATCAGGTGCAGGATCATGCGCATCTCGCGCTGGCTGCCGGTCGGGCCTAGCAGTGTTTCGGCCTCGTCGTAGATCTGGGCGACGAAATCGACAAAGCGAACCTGTTCGTCGCGGATCGCCTTCTGGTCGGCCGATTGCCCGTCGCCGAGCTCGTACGGACCCTCCGGACGTTCATCCGCTGTGCGACGTCGGCTGCCTCCGTTCGGTTCGATCATCGTGGCACCCTTTACATCTTTGGCGATTGGCCCCGGGCTTTCCGACCGGCTTGGTGCTTTTGTCCTACCCGAACGCAGAGGACCCAGTCCACATGTCCGTTTTGGACGCCGACCCATACAATGTCCAAATTGGACAACTTGGCTGGTTCCGACCATTGCTGCGCGCCCTATCGTCCATTTGTGCCCGAGGGTGATTCTCCGGGGCCCACCAGGGAAGGGTGCGGTCTGCGCGCCACGTCGGGTGGTTCATCGAACGCGAACGATGTCTTGGGAGGGCATGATGAAACTTGCATTCAACACCTGGGTCTACTCGGGCTTCCCGGTCTGGGTGCCATCCTATCCGCTGGAAGAGGTCATCAAACGCCTCGCCCGCATCGGCTACGACGGGATCGAGATCGGGGCCGCGGCTCCGCATGCCTTCCCTGATTATCTCAGCACTGATCGCCGCCGCGAAATTCGCCGTGTGCTTGACGGCGAAGGGGTCAAGGTGTCGAGCATGCTGCCCGCGCCCGGTGGCGGCGCTGGCTATAACGTTGCGTCCCCCGACGCGCCCGAGCGCGCTGCCGCCATCGACATGTACAAGAAGGTCACCGACCTGTGCGCCGCGTGGGGCTCGCCGACGCTGCTCTACGTCGCCGGTTGGCAGGTGTTCGGGACAGCGCGGCCGCAGGCGCTGGAGTGGACGACAGCCGCGCTGGCCGAGGTCGCCGACTACGCCGCCGCGTCTGGTGTCACCGTCGCGGTGGAGCCAACTTCGGCCGACAGCAACCTGATCGACTCCTGCGACGACGTCATCGCCCTGATGGACGCTGTTGACCGCCCGAACGTGGGCGCGATGTTCGACACCTACCACACGCTCTATCGCAATGAAGTGCCGACCGACTATGTCTACCGGCTTGGCAAGCGGCTCAAGCACGTCCACCTTGCCGACCAGAACCGCGACGCACCAGGCAGCGGCGTGGTGGACTATGTGTCGCTGATCCAGGCGCTGCGTGACGTTGGCTACGGCGGCTATCTGGCGATGGAGATCGGCTTCAACCGCCGCAACGTCGAGCCCGATGACATGGCCCGGCGCGCCCACGCCTACGTGAAATCCATTCTCTGAATTATCTTCCGCCAGCCCCTGGAACGGGGCAGCGGGTCACGTCTAACCGGGAGGAACGACAATGAAACGTACCGCTTGGAGCGCGCCGCTCGTGCTCTTTATCGCCACACATGCTACAGCCCAGGACACCGTCGTGGTGACACAGTGGGATCAGTTCGCGCAAAGCGGCATCACCGCCGCCGGCCCTGCGATGGACGAGCTGATCGCCACCTGCAAGCCTGCGCTGAACGGTGCCGAGGTGCTGCGCACCATCGCCCCCTCAATCGGCATCCGCGACAGCTACCGCCTCGCCGTATCGGCAGGCAAGACGCCGGATCTGGCCTACACCTGGCCCGCCGCCTCGGTGCTTGCGGGCTACGCCCGGGTCGGCGCGCTGGCGCCGCTCGACGACTATTATGCGAAATACGGCTGGGATCAGGTCAACGAGTTCTACAAGGGCCGCAACTCCTACCAGGGGCACGTCTATGGCCTGCCGATGGAGCAGGACCTGATGGGGGTCTACTACAACAAGGACCTCTTCGCGAAGGAAGGCCTGGCAGTCCCCGCCACGTATGCCGAGTTCCAGGCGCTGGTGGAGAAGCTGAAGGCGGACGGGATCATCCCCGTCGCCTTCGGCAACCGCGACCGCTGGCCGGCGACCAACAGTCTCAGCCTGATCCTCGGCCTGACGGCGGGGCGCGCCGAGGAGGAGAAGGTATTCTTCGGCGACGAGCCCTGGACCAACCCGGCCTTCCTCAAGGCCGCGCAGACCTTCCAGGACTGGGCCAAGGCCGACTATTTCCCGCGCGGCTTCAACGGGGTCGGCTACGATGAGGCCAACGCCCTGTTCTTGTCTGGCCGGGCGGCA
This sequence comes from Cypionkella sp., assembly GCA_031384605.1. Lineage (GTDB taxonomy): Bacteria > Pseudomonadota > Alphaproteobacteria > Rhodobacterales > Rhodobacteraceae > JANNAT01. The sequence goes on along the minus strand of JANNAT010000034.1, from coordinate 952 downwards.
ATGACAATCACTGGCACCTGGGTCCTGCAGGACATGATCCGGGGTGCCAAGTTCGACATGGGCGTGTTCATGCTGCCCCCGATCACCGAGGGCGTCGCACCTGGGACGATGTGGGGTGAGGGTTCGCAGTGGCAGCTCTCGGCCGCCGCCACGCCCGCGGTTCGCGACGCCGCCGCCGCCTACCTCGATTGCCTGGTCTCGCCCGAGAGCCGTCAGGTCTGGGTGCAGAAGGGATATTCGGTCCCCATCGGCACCACGCCCGACGAACTCAAGACGTGGGGTGCCAACCCGGTGGTGCAGGAGTTCTATACCGAAGGCCTCGCCACCCCCGAGGCCAACTTCTACGATCTCCACACGACTCTCCCCGAGAGCGTTACCCAGGTCCTCTACCCCGAGTTGCAACGCCTGGCCGGTGGCGATGTCACGCCCGAGGCGTTCCTGGCCTCGATGCAGACCGCCTGGGAGGCCGCCGGTGCCAAAGGTGAGCGCTGGATCCCCTGAACTGCATCCGGCGGGCCGCCACACGCGGCCCGCCCCGCCCGTCTGTCAAGCCTCGCAATCCTGAAAGGTTGCCCCGCGATGTCTTCGCGCCCCGCTTACCTCTTCCTGTTGCCGGCGCTGCTGCTCTACGCAGCCTTCGTACTCGTGCCGATCCTGCAGGTGGTAGCCTACTCTTTCTTCTCCTGGGACAACGGCATCGCGCAGGATTTCGTCGGCCTGGCCAACTATGCGCGTCTCGGATCGGACTCTGTGTTCTGGGCGGCGCTCAGCCACAACGCCATCTGGGTCGTGCTGACGCTGGCCTTCCCGCTGCTGGCGGGCCTTCTGCTCGCTGCGATCCTGGCCGAGCGCAGCCCGCGCACCATCCAGGTGATGAGCGCCATCTACTTCATCCCGCGCACCATTCCGCTGGTGGTCGCCGGGATCATCTGGGGCTGGATCTACAACCCGC
>JANNAT010000098.1:0-5806 GCA_031384605.1 Cypionkella sp. | reverse complement strand
GGAAGACCCGTTGATCAGCAGAATACGGGGGGTCTGCTTTTTGTCATCGTGGCGCAGTTGTGCCGCCTTTATAGCCTCATGGGCGGCAATCCAATTGACGGACAGATCGTATTTGGCATTGGAAAAGCCCGGCCCGGCTTTCTGGGTCACCGGGCTTTTGCGCGACTTGTCATAGGCATCCCATGCAATATCGACAACCTTGTCCAGTTCGGCCTGCACAGCACGAAAGGCAGGATCGAAAAACTGATCATTGTAGCGCCGTTTGAATTCGGCTTCGGCCAGTTGCGGGCTGGGCATGCCCTTGCGCGGTGTGATGGCTTTGCCCGGTTTTGGCGTCGAAGGCATGGTGGTCGTCCTTTCCATCAAGGGGCAGGGTGCCAGGAAATGCTGAGAACCATCAGGCCTGCAACTGGGCCTCTCGTGCCCAATATCGAAGGTTTTTACAGCCGTTCACAAACGCCTGAACCGAAATAGCATCAGTCAATGCACAAAAGGCATCGTCCTCTGCCCCGGCCAAACCGCAAACCGCTACAAGCGCGCTCGCATCTTCGGACCACCCCACATATTTGCAGTGCTGATGGGCATCCGTCAGGAATGCCCTTGCTGCCGCAGTCGTGGCCAGACTGTCTTTGCCCGGCAGTATCGCCACCGCGTCGAACAAGACCGACGGCGCGCCGCCGATCTTTTCATCGACAGCGTGCAGGTTGTTCTTGCTGCAGGTCACGCCGCCGATCCGGGGGGCGATAATCTTGATCAGGCCACCCGTTTCAGCTACGGCCTTTTCCAATCCTGCCAGCAGCGACCCGTCAAAGCCGTCACTGAGCATGACGCCCATCACCCGGCCTTTGAAGCTTTTCGGCGGGTTTGACTGGATGCTGAGGGCAGGTGAGGGTTTCAGGTCGGTGCGGGTCGGACGGGCGGCAGGGGCGGGGGCTGGCATCGCTTCAAGGCCCAACCCGTCGCCGACAAGTGCTGCCAAATCCTCGTCGATATTGCGCAGATGCGACACGATCCGCGCGCGGATGCCGGACTCGGCGCATTTCGACAGCTCGAACACCAGCGACGCCGCGATGTGGCCCTGTTCGCTGGGGGTCTGACTGATATAGAACTGCCGGGCCTGACTGTAATGATCGGCAAAACTTTCAGGCCGCAGGCGTGCCTTGTCACCGGAAACAGGCGCGCGGTAGCTGACGTAGCCTTCCAATGGATGCGCGCGGGGGCCTTCGCCCCAGCCGTTAGGTTCGTAGTTGACCCGACCCTTGCGGTGGGCGGTCTGCATATGGCCATCCTGCTGGTAATTGCTAACCGGGCAGCCTTTGGGCGTGTTGACCGGAATTTTGGTGAAATTCGGCCACCAAGGCGTTTCAATTGCGTATCAAGGTAAGAAAAGTTCCGCCCCTGCAGCAGTGGATCATCGGTGAAATCAATCCCCGGCACAACATTCTGGGTGCAGAAGGCGACCTGTTCGGTTTCGGCAAAGAAGTTTTCCACCGCCCGGTCAAGTTTCATCGTACCGATGATTTGCACCGGGCAATCTTCTTCGGGGATCAGTTTTGTGGGATCCAGCACGTCGAACGCAAAGCCATCGGCAAACGCCTGATCGAACAGTTGTACGCCGAGATCCCATTCCGGGTAATCGCCCCGGTCGATGGCATCCCACAAATCACGGCGGTGGCGGTCGGAATCGGCCCCGTTACTTTTCACCGCCTCGTCCCAGACCACCGATTGCAGGCCCATGCGCGGCTTCCAGTGGAATTTGACAAAGGTGGATGTGCCATCAACCGTCACGAACCGGAAAGTGTGAACGCCAAACCCCTCCATCGTTGTGAAGGATCGCGGGATCGCACGGTCAGACATGGCCCACATGATCGTGTGCATTGCCTCGGGCGTTAGCGATATGAAATCCCAGAAGTTGTCATGCGCGCTGGCGGCTTGCGGGAAATCCCGGTCAGGGGTTGGTTTAACGGAATGGATCAGGTCTGGAAACTTTATGGCGTCCTGAATGAAGAACACTGGCGCGTTATTGCCCACCAGATCCCAGTTACCTTCATCGGTATAGAACTTGACGGCAAAACCCCGAATGTCGCGGGCGAGATCGGGTGAACCCTTGCTGCCCGCCACGGTGGAAAATCGTACGAAAACCTCAGTTTGTTTGCCAACCGTGGCAAAGGGAGCGGCGCGCGTGACATCAGCCATGGCGCGGGTGCAGGTGAATGTGCCGTGCGCACCATAGCCGCGCGCATGAACTACGCGTTCGGGTATGCGTTCATGGTCAAAGTGGAAAATCTTTTCACGCAAGGCGAAATCTTCCAGCAGCGTCGGGCCGAGTGTGCCGATCCGCAGCGAATTCTGGTTGTCCGAAATAACAACGCCCTGTGCGGTGGTCAGCCTTTCAGTGCCATTGGCAGCGTGCTGATGGATCTCGCCACCGGTTCCGCGGGCTGAAATCAGGTCATTGAGATCTGACGATTGGGATGGCGTTTTCATGGACGTTCCTTTTCTGAATTTCAAAGGACGGAACCTTGGCCCGGCCCTGTGACGGCCCAGATCAACACGATCTGGTGTGACTTTCCGCTTCGCTGCTTGGAACGGTCGGCTTGGGTTCCACGGGTTTGGCCGTTGCTGGTTTTGGCGCAGTGTTGGTGGCCTTTGCCTCTGGCTCCGACTTTGTGGCAGTGCCGTGCAGAGCAGGCTTTTCAGAGGTGGGTTTTTGCATTGGGGCCTCCTGCGGTTGGGCTTGCGAAATTTGCAAAATACCAACGCCGTTCGCTGCAGACAGTTCCGGACTGGATGACGCCAGTTGCGCCTGAAGCGGGCAACGCGTTGTGGTCGGCCATAACCCGCCAAAACCAAAGCAGGCGCAAATCTTTGGGAACGACAGCGACGCAACCACGTTGCCCTTTGGCCACGCAGGCATTCCGTCGCGCCTGGTGATCCAAGGATGTCGCAATGAAAACGAAACCACTTCCAGCCGTTGTGCTGGCATCAACAGTCGCTTTCGCGCCGCCGCTTGCAGCGGTGGCTCAGACCGATGCAGCCTCAGGAACCGTCGCCGCGACGACCGAGGCGGGCACCAATTCCGAAACCGCGCAGAAAATGGCGACACCCGCCCCGGAAATGCAAGCCGTTCTCGATAAACTTGCGGCTCTTGGCGCCAAGCCGCTGCATACGCTGACGCCAGATCAGGCGCGGGCGCAGCCTACCCCGGCTGATGCTGTCGCCGCAGTTATGGCAGACAAAGGCATCGAGGCAGGACCAGCTGCGGCGATTGCCACCCGTGATATCGTTATTCTGGGGACTGCAGGTGATATTATGGCGCGCGTCTATACCCCGGCGGGCGAGGGGCCATTCCCGGTCATCGTCTATTATCACGGTGGCGGTTGGGTGATTGCCGACATCGACACCTATGACGCATCGGCGCGGTCGTTGTCGCTTGGCGCGGGGGCGGTCGTGGTGTCATCGCACTATCGCCAGGGGCCGGAGAATGTGTTTCCCGCGGCGCATGACGATGCCTATGCGGCCTATGTCTGGGCGGTTGAAAACGCGGGCGAATTGAACGGCGATGCGGGGCGCATGGCGGTTGCGGGCGAAAGCGCCGGGGCCAATCTGGCGGCCAACGTGGCGATCATGGCGCGTGATGCCAAGATCACGCTGCCATTGCACCAGCTGCTCGTCTATCCTGTTGCTGGCAATGACATGACAACGCCGTCTTATCTTGAAAATGCTGAAGCCGCTCCGCTTGGCAAGGCGGACATGGCCTGGTTCGTCGAACATGCTTTCGCAAAAATGGACGACACCGCTGATCCGCGCCTCAATCTGGTGGATCGCGATGATCTGCAGGGTCTGCCGCCTGCGACGCTGATTACGGCGCAAATTGACCCGCTCCGTTCCGAAAGCATGGCGTATGGCGAGGCGCTGATCGCGGCGGGGATCGCTGTTGATGCACGGAATTTTGACGCTGTGACCCATGAATTCTTCGGCATGGGGGCCGTTGTCCCACAGGCGGTTGAGGCAATGGACTTTGCAACCACCAACTTGAAGGCAGCATTTGCAAACTAACGTTGTCAAAAAATACGGGGCCGCAACCGCTGCTGGCCCCGTAAACATCCAAAGCCGCAGCCGTTACGGTTGTCGCGTCTCGGGCACCACCCGCCAAACCTTGTTCCCCACATCGTCTGCAACCAGCAGCGCCCCGGTGCGGTCGAATACAACACCTACAGGCCGACCCATCGCATTGCCGTCGCTGCTCAGGAATCCCGAAAGAATATCCTGCGGCGCTCCGGTCGGCACACCGTCGTTGAACGGCACGAAGATCACCTTATAGCCTGATGGCGGTTCGCGATTCCACGAGCCGTGCTGACCGACAAAAGCCCCGTCCGAGTATTTGGCCGGAAACAGGCTGCCGGTGTTGAACGCCAGACCCAACGAGCCAGTGTGTGCGCCAAGGGCATAGTCTGGCGCGATTGCACTCGCCACTAAATCGGGGCGTGGCGGCTGCGCGCGGTCGTCAACTGTCTGACCGTAGTAACTGTAGGGCCAGCCATAGAACCCCCCATCGCGTACCGAGGTCATATAGTCCGGCACCAGATCACTGCCGATCTCGTCCCGCTCGTTCACCGCGACCCACAATGCGCCGCTGTCAGGTTGCCACGCCAAACCGTTGGGGTTGCGCAGACCAGATGCGAAAACGCGTGTAGCCCCGGTTGCAAGGGTGATCTCCAGCACAGCCGCACGGTTTTCTTCGGCGGGCATTCCATTCTCGGCCACATTGCTGTTCGACCCAACCGTTGCATACAACCGTGCCCCATCACGGCTTGCGATCAGGTCCTTGGTCCAATGATGGTTGATCGGGCCTGCAGGCAAGGGGACGACCCTCGTGCCGGCTGCCTCGATGCTTGTTGCCCCGGTCACATAGGGAAATGCAACGATTGCATCTGTGTTCGCCACATAAAGTGTGCCTCCGATCAGAGCCATACCAAACGGCGAGCGGAGGTTGTCCAGAAAGACCGTTCGTATTTCGGCTTCCCCATCGTTGTCTGCATCGCGGACTAGGGAGATACGGTCCGCGCTGGGCACGCCCGCCCCTGCACGCGCCATGACCAGACCCATCACCCAGCCTTTCAGGCTGAACTTGGCATCAGGTTTCGCCGGAGCGTTGCTTTCCGCCACAAGCACGTCGCCGTTCGGAAGAACATGCAGCCAACGCGGGTGATCAAACCCGCCCGCAAATTCGTTGACCGAGAAATCGTCAGCGGCAATCGGGGTCGTTCCATCCGGCCAGCCGACCGCCGGGGCTATGTTGACTGTCGGTATCAGGCCGGGGTTTGCGGCGGGCAAAACAGGACGCGCTCCATAGCCTTCGGCTACTGATACGGTCGCGCGTTCGCAGGAGGTCAACAACACGCCCGTCGAAACCAGAACAACGACCACGCCGCTGCCAAGCAAGATTTTCAACACACTTCACCCCTTATCAATCGAACGGGCCGACAGCAGCACTCGCCGCCCCGAATGTTTCCAAATGCTCGCACGCTGCGGCTGTAAGGTTTAGTGGTGGTGTTCAGGCAACGCCTTGACTTGTTCCATGGTCCAAGTAGTGGCCGCGTGTACGTCGCCGTCCTCGTCACGCATAAACGTCAACTGGCTGGTGGTAAGTGCAACCGGTTTAGCGCCGATACCAAGAAAACCGCCAACATCAACGATCACTTGGGTGGCGGCTCCCATACCGTGAACATGTGACACCGTCCCGATTTTTTGATCGTCGGCGCCGTAGACGACGGCATCGAGCAAGTTTTCCTCATTGAGTTCG
>JANNAT010000086.1:0-3310 GCA_031384605.1 Cypionkella sp. | reverse complement strand
CAGGGTGACGGTGACGTTGCTAAGCGCCTGCACCGGGCCGAAGGACTTCGAGATAGCGCGGGCCTCAAAAACGGGAACGGGAGTGGACATGACGCTGGCTCCGGGTGGTTCGATGTCCGTCAGACGGGACCGGGCGCACCCGAGGGTGCGCCCGGCCGTAGTCAGTGCTTAGCTGCAGTCGGCCTTGGTGAAGAACCGCGAACCGGTGTTGTGGAACATCGGAATCGTATGGTTTTCGTTCATTGCGACCATGTACTTCACAGCCCAGTAGCCCATGTCCCATTGACGCTGGGCTTTCAGCGCGTCGATCACGCCCGAACAGACAAAGTCCACCGCCTCGGGCAAATCATCCATACCGACGATGGCCACTTTTCCCTTCAGGCCAGCATTATCAACCGCGCGTGCAGCTCCAATCGGGTTCGACGCGTTTGACGCGAAGATCCCTGCAAGATCCGGATTGGCCGACAGGGCGGATTCGGTCAGGGCGACGGCATTTTCAAGGATGTCGTCATCAGGCTGTTCGAACACGATCTGCATGTCAGGATAGGCTTCCAGCGCCTTTTTGAAACCGGTGATGCGCTGCACGTGGTCCGACGCGGTCAGGCTGCCCGAAAGGATGGCAATCTTGCCTTTGCCGCCCAGCTTTTTGGCAAGAAATTCACCCAGATCAAAGCCATCCTGTTCGCTCGACTTCGGGCCGATGAACGGGAAGGCATCATCGCAGAACGAATTAAAGGTGATCACGTTCAGACCCGCCTCGACCGCTTCTTTCAGCAGTTGCACGTTGGTTGCCTGATCCAGACAGGCAACGGCAAGGCCATCTGGGTGGCGACCGATATTGGCCTCGATCCGCGCATTCTGATCGACAACATCGGCTTGCGGCGGCTGATCCCAGATCACGTTGACCTTAATGCCCTGCTTGGCAAATTCTTCAACGGCGAACTGCCCACCTTCGGCGACCACATCATACCACGGGTGGATGACCTTTGGCACAAAGACAAAAGTAAGCTCTTTGGTTACCGGCACAATCAGATCGCCCTGACCTTCTGCAAAGGCCGGAATTGCCGCGACGGACATGCAGGTAGAAACCGCAAGGGCTGCAAGCCCCTTCATTAAGGTCTTCATAGGTTTTCCTCCTGTTGACGTTTGTAGTGGTAACTTTATCGGCCCGCCTTATGCGGCCTTGACCGAGCAGCTTTTCATGAAGGCCAATGTGGCTTCCATAGAAACAATCCCCGCCTGACTGCCCAGCCCGGTGGCATTAAGCGCCGACGCAGCCTGTGCAAGCCTTACGGAATCCTGCGGGCTCATTCCGGCCAGAAGCCCAGCCGCGAACCCCGCATTAAAGACGTCGCCGCAGCCACAGGTGCAGACAACATCAATCGCATAGGCCGGAATGGTGAAGCAAAGACCGGCCCGGTCGCGGTAGTATGCCCCATCCGCACCAAGCGTGAAGATACAGGCGAAGGCACCCATCTTGATGAAGACCGCAGCCATATCATCCAAGCCGTGCAACCCGGTCAGTGCGCGCGCTTCCTCGACCGAGGGGATGAAATAATCCGTCCAGGGCAGCACTGCGGCCACGTCTGGCAGATCGTCGGCAGAGCCTGCAAAAACATCGACAGTTGTCACGCAGCCCCGCGCCTTGGCGTGCCGCATCAGGGCGGCGTTTTGTGCACCATCCATGGCGTCCATCAGTCCGACACCGCCCAAGTGAAAAACCCGGGTATCCGTGACCGCATCAAAATTATCCGGCGTAACGGTGAAATGCCCCGTTGCCCCTTTGACATGCAGCGCAGGGCGGGATCCATCCGCACGGGTCAGCACGATTGAACTGGAGGTCGGTACATCATCAAAGCGCTGCAGGGCTGATATGTCGACGCCGAAGAATTGCAACCGGTTAACCGCCCAGTCACCCATCATGTCACGGCCATAGCCGCCCACGGCCAGCGTTTTCAGCCCAAGTTTCGCTGCGACAATCGCCGCCGTGCCTGCCGCACCCGATACCGCGAGGGTGATCTCGCTGATCAAATTGGTGCCGCCGCCTGCGGGCACAGCGTCGAACGGCCAGCCCAGACAGTCAAACGTGTAAAAGCCCACGGATACATAATCGTGACGCATCTGCGCTCTCCCCCACCTTATATTAACATTTGGAACGCACAAAATTAATGCAGTCAATACAAATGTTTTTTTGAAGAGTGAAAAATAGGGCAAAATTTGGCTAGTTTCACGAAATCATTACATAAAAGGCCGGGTAAAATATTTCAGTTGCGCGAAGTCAAATGATCATAGTAGATTTGTTTTATACTTTTGTGCAGAGGTGGCCATGAAGGCAGCGATTCTGAATGCGCCAAACGAACTGGCATTTACAGACGCCGCAGATCCTGTTGCGGGTTCGGGCGATCTTATCCTGAAGATCAAGGCAGCAACAATCTGTGGCACAGACATCCGTATCTTTCGGGGGCGCAAAACTGCGGGCATCCGCTATCCGTCGATCAACGGGCATGAATTCTCGGGCGAGGTGGTGCAGGCGGGCCAGAATTCTCCCTTTTCCATCGGCCAGCGCGTCGGCGTTTGCCCGGCTATCCCCTGCGGCCATTGCCCTCAATGTGTGCGTGGCAATGAGAACCTGTGCCCCGACCTTCAGGCCATCGGCTATGAAATCGACGGTGCCTTTGCGCAATACATCCGGGTTCCGGCACAGGCCGTTGCCTTGGGCAATGCCCACCTGTTGCCCTACGCGATCAGCCATGAAGAAGCGGCCCTGATCGAGCCTTTGGCCTGTGTGTTGAATGGTCAGAACAAAGTGGCCTTGCGCCAGGGCGACAGTGTTGTCATCCTTGGGTCCGGACCTATCGGCACGCTGCACATAAAGCTGGCCCGTTTGCGGGGGGCAGGGCGCGTCATCGTCAGCGAACCGAACGCGGCCCGTCGACTTGCGGCCATTCAGGCGGGTGCTGATGCCGTCATTGATCCAACCGCAAGCGATTTGCGAGCGGCTGTCTTTGCCGAAACACGGGGTCTGGGTGCGGATGTCGTCATTTGCGCCATTGGCATTCCGGCGCTGGCCGCTCAGGCCATCGGGTTGGCCGGTCCGGGCGGGCGGATCAGCCTGTTTGCCGGTTTCAGCAAAGGCGATCTCGGCAGTCTGGATATCAACGCGCTGCACTATGGTGAGCTGACCCTTGTTGGAGCTTTTGGCCTGCAACGTCGTGACTACGCTGATGCCCTGCACATGATCGCCGACCGCCGGATCGAAGTTGCCAGCATGGTCACCCACCGGTTCGGGCTTGCGCAGATCGAAGATGCC
>JANNAT010000075.1:0-31558 GCA_031384605.1 Cypionkella sp. | reverse complement strand
CCGCGTGGTGCCAAGAGCGGCCATCGTGGCCACAATGGTGGAAAACAACGCGGCCAGCCCGGCGATCAGCAGGGTGTTCATCGCGGCCTTGCGCACCTGTTCGTTTTCCCACGCGACGCCATACCAATGCAGCGAAAATCCCTGCCACTGCGAAACAGACTCGCCTGCGTTGAACGAGAATATCACCAACGTGATGATCGGCAGATACAGCAGGATAAACGTTAACATCGCCACGGCAGCAAAGCCGGGCAGGGCGGTGACGGAAAATGCGCGTGCCTTAAACATCGCGTTTTTCCCCAGCGACAGCGCGGGTATAATACACCAGTGCCACCGACACCACGATCAGCAGCAGCATCGAGATTGCAGCCCCCAAGGGCCAGTTTTTGCCCTGCCCAAACTGCAATTCAATGAAATTGCCCACCATCATCTGCTTGCCGCCGCCCAACACACGCGGAATGACGTAAGCCCCCAATGACGGCACAAACACCAGAATAGACCCCGCCACGACACCCGGTTTGACGATGGGCAAGATCACCCGTGTCAATACCTGCCAGCGGCTGGCGTATAGATCATAGCCCGCTTCCAACAGCCGGCGATCAAACCGGTCCAGCGCCGCAAACAGTGGCAACACCATCAGCGGCAGATAGACATAAACCATCCCGATCAAAACGGCGGTGTCGGTGTAGGTCATCCGCAGCGGTTCCACGATGGCCCCGATTTTCAGCAAGATTGTGTTCAAAAGCCCTTCATTCCGGATGATCTGGTTCACCGCAAAGGTGCGGATCAACAGGTTGGTCCAGAACGGAATGGTGATCAGGAACAGCCAGAACGCGCGCGCTTTGGGCGGTTGGGTGGCGATGAACCACGCGGTCGGGAACCCCACCAGAAACGTCAGCACTGTGGTGATCACCGACAATTTGATCGACCGCCAAAAGATCGTCATGTGTGCGTCGACCAGTTTATAGGTGTCGTCAAAGATGTCCTTGGCATAGACGATCCCCGTCCAGCCTTTGATGGAAAACTGCCATTCAACATTGCCAGATGGGCCGGGCGTTAAGAACGAATAGACCAGCATGATGATCAGCGGGCCGATGGCGGCGAAGGCCAGAATTACCAACGCAGGTGCAGACAGCAACCAGCCGTTACGGGCGGATGCGGCGGCTTGCTGGTGCTCGGCAGGGCTGCGGGCCATGATCAATCCGCCAACACTTGCGCGGACCCCGGCGCAAAGCGCAGGCCAACGCGCTGACCAGCGGCATAATCCGCCTCGCCCGATGCCGCACTTTGCAGGCGCGCGACGATCTCGGTGCTGTTATCGGTGATCAGATGGCAATGGGTGTCGGTGCCGATGTATACCAGCGCCGTGATGGTGGCCGCGATGGCCCCGCTGTCCAGCGCGTCGCCCACCCGCACCTGTTCGGGGCGGATCGTAACGGTGACGGCAGCACCTTGCGCCACCGTGCAGCCTGCGGGCAGATCAACTTTGTATCCCCCCGTCAGGCGCAAGCTGTCGCCATCGCGCGCCGCTTGCAGAAAATTCGTCTCGCCGATAAAACTGGCAACAAAGCGGTTGACGGGGCGCGTATAAATTTCCCGAGGGCGGCCAACCTGTTGCAACTTACCCGCCGACATCACGCCGATGCGGTCTGACATCGTCAACGCCTCTTCCTGATCATGGGTGACGAACACAAAGGTGATGCCCGTCTCAGATTGCAGCCGTTTCAATTCGATCTGCATATCCTTGCGCAACTTGGCGTCCAGCGCCGACAAAGGCTCGTCCAGCAACAGCACCTTGGGTTGCGGGGCCAAAGCACGCGCCAGCGCCACGCGTTGTTGCTGACCACCCGACAGCTGCGACGTCTTGCGCCCGGCCATTGCCTCCAGCTTGACCATCGCCAGCATCCGGTCAACCGTTGAGTTAATCTCGGCGCGGGGGCGGCCCTGCATCTGCAAGCCAAAACCGATGTTCTGCGCCACGGTCAAATGCGGGAACAAGGCATAGCTTTGAAACACCGTATTCACCGCGCGTTTATTGGGGGGCAGGGTGGTGATGTCCTGCCCTTCCAGCAGGATCGTGCCCGAAGTTGGCATCTCAAACCCCGCGATCAGCCGCAGCAGGGTGGTTTTGCCGCATCCCGATGGGCCCAACAGGGTAAAAAACTCTCCCTTGCGAATATCGACCGATACATCATCGAGCGCGCGCACCGCGGCGTCGCCCTGCCCAAAGGCTTTGACGGTATTGCGGGCCTCGACGGCGTAAACTTGGCTCAAAGTGACTCGCTCCGGGTAATTTTGATCATATTGTGCGGGCGTTGGGCTGTGGCGCAACTGAAATCTGACGTTAGGACGCCATCGGCGCGCGCCGTGCTGCCCAAGGTTGCGCGGCTTCAAGTTCTGCACATAAAGCGATCAAATCTTCATCACAGCCGTAAGCCGCAGCCAAATGAATGCCGATGGGCAGGCCAGCACATGACATGCCCATCGGCAACGACGCGGCAGGTTGCCCCGAGGCGTTAAAGGCGGCACAAAACGGGGAATAGTCAAAAATGCCGCCGGGGCCGATGCGGTAGGTCACATAGTCGGTCCGATCATGCGTAAATCGTCCGATTTTTGCCGGCGGTTCGGCCAAAGTGGCGGTCAGCAAGATATCTGGGCCACTGGCGAAGTAATCCGCCATCTGGCGACCGTAAGCGTGGATTTCCCCCACAGCCTGAAGATATCGCATGGGCGACAGCGTCGCCGCATGGGCAACAGCGCCGCGCCCGATGCCTTCGACGTCGGCATCGGTCAAATCGCGGCCATGCAGCGCGGTCGTGATCGACAGCGCGGTGCCAACGGCCACAATATCGGTCCAGGCGCGCATCATCATCGCGGTATCTGCGGCGGCGGGATAACCGGGCGAGACGTGATGCCCAAGGCTTTCCAGCAGCTTGGCAGTGTTCAGCACGACGTCGGCAACCTGCGGGTCAATCGGATCGCCCGTCAGCGTGGTATCGCAAACCGCCACCCGTAACCGCCGTGGCGGGCGGCTGATGGCAGCGGCATAGCCGTGGATCAAGGGCGGGGCGACATAGGGCGCGCCCGGATCGTCGCCCGAACAGGCCTCCAGCATCACCGCAGTGTCGCGCACCGACCGCGAAAGAAACCCGTCGATTGACATGCCCGCCCAGCCCTCGCCGGCATAGGGCCCATCGGGCAGCCGGGCGCGGGTGGGTTTGAAGCCGAACAAGCCGCATGATGACGCAGGGATCCGCACCGATCCGCCGCCATCCGATCCATGCGTCATCGCCACAATTCCGGCGGCCACCGCAGCGCCAGCACCCCCCGATGATCCGCCCGGCGTGTGATCAAGGTTCCACGGGTTGCGGGTGGGGCCGCCGTAAACCACGGCTTCGGTCACAGCCCCTATGCCACCCTCGGGGCTGGTGGTGCGCCCGAATGTCACCACGCCCGTGGCCTGAATGCGTTGGTAAATCATCGAATCCCGGCCATAGCGGGTATTGGCCAACAGGCGTGATCCGTTATGCGACGGAAAATCCACCGCCTCGCAACCCAGATCTTTCAGCAAAAACGGCACCCCCCGGAACGGCCCATGCGGCAGGCCTGCCGCAATATCGCGCCGCGCGATGTGGTCTTGCACCAGCACTACCGCATTTAGGGCCGGATTGCGGATCATCACCGCCGCCAGGGCCGCGTCCAGCAGTTCGGTTGGCGATACCTCGCCCTTGGCCACCAGCCCCGCCAGTTCGGTTGCATCCTGCGCACCCAAATCACCAATCATCGCCCGCTCCTGCTCCGAATCTATCTGCAGTTTGCGGGCAGGGCGCGGGCGCGTCCAGCCTGACCGCGACATGATTGGGATGGATAGATCACCGGACAGTCTGGATCAAATAAGGGGCGATGGCGATCATCAAAGTTTGCGGCGTCAAGGGCTTGGCAACATAGCCATCAAATCCGGCGCGAAGATATTGGGTGCGGTGCGCGTCAGTTGCATCAGCGGTCATCGCCACGACAGGCAGCCGGGCCAACGGCGCAGGCAACGCCCGGATCAGCGCCAATGTCTGGGGCCCGTCCAGCCCCGGCATATTCATGTCAAGCAACACCAGATCGGGCGGTTGCGCTGTGATCATCGCAATCGCTTCGGCGCCGCCACTGGCTTGGGTAACCTGCGCGCGCCACAGCCCCAGATAGGTGGCGGCGACCATGCGGTTTGTGGGGATGTCATCAACGACCAAAACGGTGAACCGCGAAAAATCAGCGGCTATTGGGATGGGTTCCGGGGCAGATGCTGCGCAAACCGGCACGATTTTGATGGTCAGGCAAAACTCTGCGCCGATGGTGCCGGGCACCAACACCAAATCGCCCCCCATGCTGCGCGCCAAAGCCCGGCTGATCGCCAGGCCCAGCCCGGACCCCGACTGCGCGGTTAAACCCCGCTGGAAGGGTTGAAAGATCATTGCCCGAATGTCGGCCGCAACGCCCGGTCCGGTATCGGATACCGCCACCCGCAGGCAACCGGCCGGGTCAATGTCGGCGCGCACCTCCGCGCCGCCTTGGGGCGTGAATTTCAACGCGTTCGATAACAGGTTCGACAGGCACTGACGCAGGCGCTGGGCGTCGAATGTGGCGGTTGCCGGAATGTCAGCGCCAATCTCAACGCTAAGGGTTAAACCGGCTGTGCGATAAACCTGTTCAAACAACGCAGTAACAGCCCTGATCTCGGCGGCGGGGTCGGCGCAGATCGGGCGGATGGTCAGCCGATCCTGCCCGATGGCAGACATATCCAGAACATCGTCCAGAATTGTTGCCAATCCACGCGCAGATGCGAGCAGAACCCCCAGCCGGACACGGGCGGCGTCGGTGACGGCCCCGGCCAGTTCCGCCTCGCCCATGCCGATAATTGCGTTCAGGGGGGTGCGCAATTCATGGCTCATCTGTGCCAAAAACCTGCCCTTGGCCTGATCCGCCGCCAGCGCCGCAGACCGTCCCTGCGCCATGCCAACATGCAACGCGTGGTTTGACAGCATCGCCGACAACACAAAGACCGCCGCCGCCGCAATGCTGACCAGCGACAGCACCAAGACGTGCACTGCACCATCCTGGGCCATCAACACAAACACGCCCACAACGCTGGCGCTTATGGTGGTGATCCAGCCATTCAGACCATAAGGCAGATGAATGCTGCGCACCGTCAGCAACTGCACCATCGACATCGCGATCAATGCAATCGCAAAGGGCCGCGCAAACGGCGTTTCCAGCTGCCAGATGCTGATCGCCGCCAGCATATAGGCAACTTCGGCGATCGCCATGCACAAATGCGAGCCTGCATAGCGCCAACGCCGTTGCGCCGGATTTAGCCCGCGCATCGACGCAAGGCAAACGATCTCTGCGGCGGTATCAATCGCCAAAAGTATCAGGCAAAATGACAACGGCAAGAACATCGCGGCCAACCCATAGGCAACGGCCGTCATGATCAGCCGGGTTCGGGCCAATTCCAGCAGAAAATCATACTGACGCGCCACCTCTTCGGGGTTTTGCGCGTCGATAAATCGGGTCAGGGCTGCCAGCACGCGGTTGGTCCTTTGGCGTTAAGGTGTGGAGGCAATCGCGACATCCTGGATCAAGCCGCCCTTGGCATCAAACACCAAAATCCGGTCATCGGTTGTGACCACAACCGTCCAACCCGCCCCAAAGGTTACAGCCACAGCCTTTACCCCCGCAGGCAGTGCCAAATCGGCGGGCACCCTTGGCACCGCCGCATTGCCGTTCGGCATGCGGGTGACAAGCAGCGCCACCACGGTTATGACACCGACAATCATGGTGATCATCAAAGTGATTACCAGCCCTTTCAGAAACCGAAGCGACGGCGGCAAGCCTTGCTCGGGTGGAGTGTCGCTCATGTCTGTTGGCCCTTTTGATGCGGATGACGCGCAGCTGATCTTGACAATCGGCGCGGATGGTCCTGTGCGCCTTGATAAGGCGCTTGCGGCTTTGGTGCCAGAGGCAGCGGCACTTTCGCGCACAAGGTTGATGAAGATGATCGACGAAGGCGATGTTTGGCGCGGCGGTATGGCGGTGACAGACCCCAAAACCAAAGTGGTTGAGGGCGAGGTTTATACCGTGCGGCTGGAGCCTGCGGTGTCGGTTGATACCTTGCCCGAGGATATTCCGCTATCTGTGATCTGGGAAGATGGCGATCTGATCGTTATCGACAAGCCGGCGGGCATGGTGGTGCATCCCGCGCCCGGCACGCCATCGGGCACCTTGGTGAATGCTTTGCTGGCCCATTGCGGGGACACGTTGTCGGGCATCGGCGGGGAACGCCGCCCCGGCATTGTTCACCGGATTGATAAAGATACCACGGGCCTTTTGGTGGTGGCGAAATCCGATCGCGCCCATCATGGATTGGCCGCGCAGTTTGAGGCGCATACCGTCAACCGCCACTATCTGGCCGTGGTGCACGGCGTGCCATCGGGCAATGATCCCCGCCTGCGCGGCCTGCGCGGGATCAGTTTCGAGCCCGGCGGCATCCTGAAAATCGCCACCGGCCTTGCGCGGCACAAAACTGACCGGCAACGTCAGGCGGTATTGTGGGAGGCGGGCCGTCACGCCGTTACCCGTGCGCGGGTTGTTGAAGATTTCGCAGGGGCGGCATCATTGGTGGAATGCTGGCTGGAAACCGGGCGCACGCATCAGATCAGGGTGCATATGTCTTATGCGGGGCACGGATTGCTGGGCGATCAAACCTATGGCGGCAAACGGCGGCTGTCGCCAAAGCTGTTTGGCGAGGTTGCGGCGGATTTGGGCAATGATTTCCCCCGCCAGGCCCTGCACGCCGCCAGTCTGGGGTTTGAACATCCGGTGACGGGACAGATGCTGGAATTCACCTCGCCTTTGCCGGATGATCTAGCAGGGTTGCTGGCAGCATTGCGCGTGCGGGGTGGCTAACGCAGGATGATCCAAAATAGTGTCGAAACCGCGCAGTTGGCTATGCACTGCTCTGAAACCATGTGATAAACGTGGCAGTGCAACGTTTATCGGTTTCATTGCCCAAAAGGCCAAGGGCCGTTGGGCAAGGGCCGTGGGGCACTAAATCTGACTGTTGTAATCTGCCCGCGCCTGTCTGACTGGCGCGTTTTCGCGCCTGCCGGGGGCAGGCAGGCGCGGGCAGATTTGTCGTAGGCCAAATCTGCCAAGAACCCTGCCAACAGTTACAATCAAACATTATGTTTTTCCAATCGTATTTTTTTGACTAACGATTGCGTGACCATATGTAACATTCATTTACATTGGAACCAATTGGGTTCATTTTCGGTTAGTCGTTTTGTGGTAGCCCACCCCCTTGATCAGCCACACCTGCGATCATAAATATTCGACTCCGGGGGCGAAACTGCACTGGACCAACAGGAGCGTCATAATGAGCACCTATACAAACCTACCCGCACCCAGCCCGGAACAGGGGTTAAACCGTTATATGCAGGAAATCCGCAAGTTCCCGATGCTGGAGCCGGAACAAGAATACATGCTGGCCAAAAGCTGGGTCGATCATCAAGACACCAAAGCCGCCCATCAAATGGTAACCTCGCATCTGCGATTGGCCGCCAAAATCGCCATGGGCTATCGCGGTTACGGGTTGCCACAGGCCGAAGTGATATCCGAGGCGAACGTGGGCCTGATGCAGGCGGTGAAACGCTTTGATCCGGAAAAGGGTTTCCGTCTGGCCACTTACGCGATGTGGTGGATCCGGGCATCCATTCAGGAATACATTCTGCGGTCGTGGTCTTTGGTCAAACTTGGCACCACTAGCGCCCAGAAAAAGCTGTTCTTCAACTTGCGCAAGGCCAAAGCCAAGGTCGGTGCTTTGGAAGAAGGCGATTTGCGGCCCGAAAACGTGGCGCGCATTGCCACCGATCTGAACGTGTCGGAATCCGAAGTGATCGACATGAACCGCAGGCTTTCTGGCGGCGATGCATCACTGAACGCCACGGTCGGGTCTGACGGCGAAGGCACCACGCAATGGCAGGACTGGCTGGAAGACGAAGACAGCGATCAGGCCGGCGATTACGAGGCGCGCGATGAATTCGACACCCGCTATGCGCTGTTGAAACAGGCGATGGACGCGCTGAACGACCGCGAACGTGACGTGCTGATGAAGCGGCGGTTGTCTGAAACCCCGATCACCCTCGAAGAGCTGTCGGAAAACTACGGCGTCAGCCGCGAACGCATCCGGCAGATCGAAGTGCGCGCTTTTGAAAAGCTGCAAGTGCGGATGCGGGAATTGGCGCGCGGCAAGGGCATGGTGGTGCCTGCGTGACGGATTGTAGGGTGTGCCTTTACGCGCGCGCCCTACAGGGCCAACAATTGGTGCGCCTTATGACACACCCTGCGTTGCGCCACGTCTTACAACCAGCTAAGGCAGTGCGATCAACCTGCGGGGCTTGGCTATGAACATGCTTGATACCTTTGTAAAACCAATGCACCGCGAAGGGTATCGCTTTGTCGCGATCTTTGCGGCGATCACGCTGGTTTTGTTCTGGATATGGGATCCGTTGGGCTGGATCGGTGTCGGTCTGACCGTCTGGTGCTATTACTTTTTCCGCGATCCCAAACGGGCCGTGCCCCAAGGGCGCGGGTTGATCGTATCGCCCGCCGATGGTGTGGTATCGCTGATCGAACGCGCCAGCCCGCCGCCGGAACTGGGTATCGGCTCTGATCCGTTACTGCGCGTGTCGGTGTTCATGAACGTGTTCAATTGCCACGTGAACCGCGCGCCGATTGCGTCGCGCGTGGCCAAAATGGTCTACCGCCCCGGCACGTTTCTGAATGCGTCGATGGATAAGGCGTCAGAGGATAACGAACGCAACAGCCTTTTGCTGGAACTGCCCGACGGGCGCACGATTGTGGTTGTGCAGATCGCGGGGCTCGTCGCGCGCCGGATCGTGCCGTTTGTGCAAGAGGCGGACGGTTTGCGCACCGGCCAACGCTTTGGTCTGATCCGCTTTGGATCGCGCGTTGATACGTATCTGCCCGACGGGGTAGAGCCGTTGGTTTGTCTGGGCCAGAACATGGTGGCGGGTGAGACTGTGATGGCGGAAATGGACCGTGATCTTTTGCGCCGCACGGCTGTGACGGAATAGCGCGGGATGGATCAGCCCCGCAACCCGCGCAAAAAACTGGCACTGGTGCAACTGCTGCCGAATTTTGTGACTGTGGGGGCGCTGTGCGCCGGGCTGACAGCGATACGTTTTGCCACCGAAGGCAGCTTTGGCATCGCAGTGACCCTGATTATCGCGGCGGCCGTGATGGACGGGCTTGACGGTCGCATCGCGCGCCTGCTGAAAAGCACGTCCGAAATCGGTGCCGAATTGGACAGCCTGTGCGATCTGGTCAATTTCGGCGTGGCCCCCGCGATTGTGATGTATCTTTGGGCGTTGCAAGACATGCAATCCGAAGGCTGGATTGCCGCGCTGATCTATGTGGTCGCCTGCCTGTTGCGGTTGGCGCGGTTCAACATCGGCAACCGCGCGCCAGACAATGACGGGTCAACCTTTCAGGGCGTCCCGTCGCCTGCGGGCGCGATGCTGTGCTTGTTGCCGATCTTTCTGGACAATACTTTTGCCGTTGATCTGCTTTATGCGCCGATTTTTATCGCCCTATGGATCGCCTTTGTCGGATCTTTAATGGTGGGCCGCTTTCGCACGCCGTCGTTCAAGCGGGTGACGGTTTATGCCGAAAATGTCAGCTTTGTCTTGCTGGGGTTCGCGGTATTGGTGGCAGCTTTGCTGACATATCCGTGGTTGACGCTGGCCCTTGCCGATCTGGCCTATCTGGGGATGCTGGCCTTCGGTGTCTGGTCTACGCGCTTTAAGGCGAAAGCCCCGCCAAAGCTGCCGCCTTTGGTCTGATCGACCCCCGTTGCAGGCGCGGGCCTGTCGCGCTAGGCTGGCGGTGGATTTATCAGGGGGCACCATGTCAGCAGTTCGTTGGGGTATTCTGGGCGCGGCCAATTTCGCACGCCAGCATATGGGCCCCGCCATTCATGCGGCCCACGGTGCCGAGCTTTATGCGCTGGCCACATCCGATGCCGAAAAGGCCAATGGGTTCAAATCGTTCTGCCCCGGACTTCGTGTGCATTCCAGCTATGATGCCCTGCTGGCAGATCCGCAGATCGAGGCGGTGTATATCCCTTTGCCCAACCATCTGCATGTGGAATGGACGCTGAAGGCGCTGGCGGCGGGCAAGCATGTGCTGACAGAAAAGCCGATTGCGATGCAGGCCGATCAGATTGACCAGATCATCGCCGCGCGTGATGCATCGGGGTTGCTGGCCGCCGAGGCTTATATGATCGTGCACCACCCGCAATGGCAACGCGCCAAAGCCTGGCTTGAGGCGGGTGAAATTGGCCAGCTGCGCCACGTTGATGCCGCGTTTTCGTTTAATTTAACGGAAGGCGGCAATATCCGCAATCGCCCCGAAACCGGCGGCGGTGGATTGCGCGACATCGGGGTTTATACATTCGGCTCGACGCGCTTTGTGACGGGGTCGGAACCGATTGATATTTCGGCCCGGCTGATCCGGGAAAACGGGGTTGATGTGTTTGCCCAAGTGGCGGGCATCATGGACGGCCCGCACGGGCGCTTCACTTACGGCTCGATGACGTCCATGCGGCTTTATAATCGTCAGGTCGTAACGTTTCAGGGCGACGAAGGCATGATCCGGCTGGAGGGCGGCCCGTTCAATGCCAATGTCAACGATCTGGCCGAGGTGGAACTGCACCGCCATGGCAACGCCGTGCTGACCGACCGTTTCCCCACAGCCAACCATTACGTGTTGCAGGTTGAGGCGTTCGGACGGTCTGTCCGTGAAGGTGTGGCCTATCCGTGCCCGCTGGAATTCGTGCGCGGCACTCAGGCGATGATCGACCGGGTGTTTGCAGTGGGGGTTGAAATCACGCTTTGATCTCGGGCCTTGAACCGGTTGTTTTGCATGTTCCCGGATCGGTGCTGCGGGATGCAACAAAACTGGCCAGCTTTTACGGCAAGATCGGCGATGGGCTGCGCGCCCGCGGGGCGGTTGTGGACTATATCGAACATCAGCGTGACCATACGCTGGCGCAGATAGACCGCAGGGCCGGGTTTCACATTGTTGATCATGGCCGCATCCGCCACCCTAGGGTGCTGAATGCAGGATTGGGGTTCGTGCGGCCTTATTATTATCTTGATCCTTGGGGGATCAGGGCGTTTTCTTCGCTGTCCGAAAAGCAGTTCAGCGCCGATCTGATCGACAATGCGGCGGCAACCGCGTATCGGAACGGGCTGTTTGCGTCGCTGGTTTCGGGGCGGCGGTCGCGCTACGAACAGCCTGTGCAAATTCTGCCCGTGCCCCCTCATTGTATCGCGGTTTTCTTGCAGACCGAGGCGCACCGCGATGTCGCCGAGACCTGCCATATGACGATGCGCCATATGATGAAATCCCTGCTGGCCCGCGATGATCCCCGCGCCATTGTAGTTAAATTGCACCCGCGCGACACCGATCTGGCAACGCTGGAATGGCTGATGCAAAAGGCGCGCAAAGACCCGCGCCTGCAGATCATTCCAGCCAATATCCACGACATTCTGGCGGTGTGCGACGTGGTGGTGACGATCAATTCTGCGGTGGGGGTCGAGGCGATGATCCACCGCAAGCCCGTCGTGCTGTGTGGCCACGCCGATTTTCACCACTGCGCCACAACGTTGCGCAGCCGCGCGGAAATGGACAAGGCCATTCAAACAGCACTGGCCACCAATTGGCCCTATGACGCGTTTTTGTATTGGTATTTCAAGATCAACGCGCTGTCCGCCACATCGCCCGAACTGGTGGACGATGTGGTAACACGAATTGCCGAAACCTGTTTTGATATCAGCCGTTTGGGGCTTAATCCTCCATCGCCTCCAGCTCATCAATAAACCCGGAAATCATGTTCAGGCCCTTATCCCAGAACTTGGGGTCTGACGCATCCAGCCCGAAAGGGGCCAGCAATTCCTTGTGGTGTTTGGAACCACCTGCCTTCAGCATATCAAAATATTTCTCTTCAAACCCCGGCATCCCGTCGGCATAGGCGGCATAAAGCGCGTTCACCAAGCCATCGCCGAACGCATAGGCATAGACGTAGAACGGCGAATGCACGAAATGCGGGATATAGGCCCAGAATGTTTCGTATCCGTCCATGAAATCAAACACATCGCCCAGGGACTGGGCCTGCACGCTCATCCATAGGGCGTTGATGTCGTCCGGTGTCTGTTCGCCTTGCGCGCGTGCTGCATGCAGTTTGCATTCGAAATCGTAAAATGCGATCTGGCGCACCACGGTGTTGATCATGTCCTCCACCTTGCCCGCCAGCAGGGTCTTTTTCTCAGCCTTGGTTTTCGCGCCGTCCAGCAGATTGCGGAAGGTCAGCATTTCACCGAAAACGCTTGCGGTTTCGGCCAATGTCAGCGGCGTAGACGACAGCAATTCGCCCTGTCCCGCCGCCAGAACCTGATGCACGCCGTGGCCCAATTCATGCGCCAGCGTCATCACATCGCGCGGTTTGCCCAAGTAGTTCAGCATCACATAGGGATGCACGGTGCTGACGGTGGGGTGCGCAAAGGCCCCCGGTGCCTTGCCGGGTTTCACGCCTGCATCAATCCAGCCTTTGGTGAAGAACGGCTCTGACAGCGCCGCCATCCGCGGATCAAACGCGGCGTAGGCCTCTTGCACCATCGTGGTTGCTTCAGCCCAGTTCACCAGCCGGGGCGTATCAAACGGCAAAGGCGCGTTGCGATCCCAAACCTGCAGCCGGTCCAGCCCCATCCATTTCGCCTTTAGCCGGTAATAGCGGTGCGACAGTTTCGGATAGGCGGCGACAACCGCGTTGCGCAGCGCCTCTACCACTTCGGGTTCGACATGGTTTGCCAGATGGCGGCCATGTTGCGGCGTGGGCATCTTGCGCCAGCGGTCCTCAATTTCCTTTTCCTTGGCCAAAGTATTGTGAACACGGGCATAAAGTTTGATATCGCGGCGAAACACCACGGCCAGCGCGCGGGCGGCGGCTTCACGTGTGGTGCGATCGGTGTCGGTCAGCAGGTTCAACGTGGCCTCAAGGCTAAGATCATCTTCTTGGCCTGCGACTTTGAACATCAACCCCGCCATGGTTTCATCGAACAAGCGGTTCCACGCGGCGGCACCGACCACCGATTGATCATGCAAAAACTGCTCCATCTCATCTGACAATTGATGCGGACGCATCGCGCGCATGCGGTCGAATACGGGTTTATAGCGGGCAAGTCCGGCGTTCTGGGCCAACAATCCTGTCAAGTGGTCTTCATCCAAGCGGTTGAATTCAAGACTGAAAAACACCAAAGGCGTGGTGAAATTGGTGATCTGGTCCTGCGCGTCGGCCATAAATTTGGCGATTTCGCTGTCCATGGTGTTTTGATAATAGCGCAAGCCCGCATAAGACATGATACGGCCTGCAACGACGTCGATCTGCTCATAGGCTTGCACGCAATCCAACAGGCCTGCAGCGTCCAGTTCGGCCAATTTGCCCTGATAACTGGCGGCAAATCCTGCACAGGTTTTGTTCAGCCATGCCATATCGCGGCTAAATTCGGGGGCATCAGGGGCTGCGTACAAATCGCGCAAATCCCATTCGGGCAAATCGCCAAAGCTGTTGGAACCGGAATGCGCGTTGAAAACGGGGTGGGGCAGGGGCAAGGACATGGGAAACCTTTCTGTGGCTTGTCCCTATCTAGGGCCTGCGCGGGGGGTGCCGCAAGATTAGGCAGTAAAACTTTCTGCCCGCCTGATTGCACGATTTCGTAAGTCTTTCCTTTGCCTTTCCCGAAAACCGCTGATTAACTGGGCAAATCAGTCGAAAAGGGCGCGCAATGACGAGCTGTTTCAACGAAATGTTCCACGATGGCACCGTGCGCGCGCCCTATGCGCAGCTGCAAGGCTGGACCGCCGCGATGCCTGCCGATCAACGATTGGCCAAACAGGCCGAGGCCGAGGCGCTGTTTCGCCGCATCGGCATCACCTTTGCGGTGTATGGCGAAGGCGGTGATCCTGACCGGCTTATCCCATTCGATATGTTTCCGCGCGTGTTTACCGGGCAGGAATGGGGCAAACTGGAACGCGGCATCAAACAACGCGCCCGTACGTTGAACGCGTTTCTGGTCGATGTGTATGGGCGTGGTGAGATTGTGCGCGCGGGACGCATTCCGGCGCGGCTGGTCTATCAAAACGCGGCTTATGAGAAATCGGTGTCGGGGTTTGTGCCATCCAAGGGGGTGTATTCGCATATCGTCGGCGTCGATATCGTGCGCACGGGGCCCACCGATTTCTATGTGCTTGAGGATAACTGCCGCACACCGTCCGGCGTTTCCTATATGCTTGAGTCCCGCGAGATGATGATGCGGATGTTCCCGGACCTGTTTCGCGAAAACCGCATTGAGCCGGTGGACAATTACCCCGATAAACTGCGCCGCACGCTCGCCTCGGTGGCCCCCAGCAAATGTGATCGTGACCCGGTTGTGGTGATCCTGACGCCGGGGCATTTCAATTCCGCCTATTACGAACACAGCTTTCTGGCCGATCTGATGGGTGTGGAACTGGTTGAGGGCCAGGATTTGTTCGTCGACGGCGCGTTTTGCTATATGCGCACCACCGAAGGCCCCAAACGCGTGGACGTGATCTACCGCCGGATTGATGATGCCTACATTGATCCTTTGTGCTTTCGCAGCGATTCCATGCTGGGCATACCCGGGCTGATGGACGTGTATCGGTCTGGTGGCGTGTCGATCTGTTCGGCACCGGGGGCAGGCGTGGCCGACGACAAGGCCGTTTATACCTATGTGCCCGAAATGATAAGGTTTTATCTGGGCGAAGAGCCGATTTTGAAGAATGTGCCAACATGGAAATGCGGCGAGACGTCAGATTTGTCCTATGTCTGCGATAATCTGGCTGATCTGGTGGTGAAGGAAGTCCACGGATCGGGCGGTTATGGCATGTTGGTCGGCCCCAAATCCACCGTGGCCGAAGTGGAGTCTTTTCGCGCCCGAATTCTGGCAAACCCCAGCAATTACATCGCCCAGCCCACGCTGGCCCTGTCGACCACCCCCACCTTCGTGGACGAAGGCATCGCACCCCGCCATGTTGATCTGCGGCCCTATTGCTTGGTGGGTGAACGGATTGAGTTGGTCCCCGGTGGGCTGACCCGTGTAGCCCTGCGCGAGGGGTCTTTGGTGGTGAATTCCAGCCAAGGCGGCGGCGTCAAGGACACTTGGGTATTGGTGGAGTGACACTATGCTAAGCCGCACCGCCGATAACCTTTATTGGATCGCCCGCTATATGGAACGGGCCGAAACCGCCGCCCGCCTGTTGCAAGTGGGCGCGCGGATTGCCTTGCTGCCCACCGCCCACGGCTATCGCAATGATTGGGACAGTTTGCTGCGCGCCTCGGGCAACGCCGATGGCTACGGCGCAAAATACGGTGAATTCGCGCAAGGCGATATCGAAAGCTATCTGTTCTTTGACCGCGATAACCCCAATTCCGTAGCATCCTGCATCACATCCGCCCGCGAAGGTGGCCGGATCGTGCGCACCGCGCTGACCAGTCAGGTATGGGATGCGCTGAACACCGCGTTTCAAGAGTTGCGCCTGATCGACCAGCGCCCGCGTGCGGGGCAAGACCTGTCGCATCTGACCGATTGGGTCACCCGTCATTCGGCGATGGTGCGCGGGGCGATTGATGCGACGCTGTTGCGCAATGACGGCTATAACTTTCTGAACATCGGCTATTATCTGGAACGCGGCGACAGCACGGCGCGCCTGATGGATGTGAAATACTACGTCCTTTTGCCGCGCGCCGACTATGTGGGTTCCGGGTTGGACAATGATCAATGGTCAATGTTGCTGCGCGCGATGTCGGCGCACCGGGCGTTTCACTGGGCATATGGTGGCGAGGTGACATCCGCCAAGATCGCGCATTTCCTGATTTTGAACCCGCAGTGCCCACGGTCTTTGATCACGTGCGTGGCGGGGATGAACAATCATATGTCACGGCTGGCCAAGTTATATGGCCGCGAGACCGAGGCACAAACCGCCGCCGCGCGCCTGCTGTCAGATCTGGAATCGCAATCGCCGGAAAAGATTTTCGACGAAGGCCTGCACGAATTTCTGTCGCGTTTCATCCGTGAGGCCGCAAATCTGGGCGTGATCATCCACAACAGTTACCTATCCGGGGATATGCAGTGATGCGCCTGACCGTTGATCACGTCACCCGCTATTCCTATGACCAACCCGTGCGCGGCGTGGTGCAAAGCCACCGCTTGCAGCCGTCGCGGTTCGATGGCCAAACGACACTCGATTGGCATGTCACTGTAACGGGCGGTTTGGCGGGGGGCGGTTTTCGCGATGGCGCGGGCGATTGGGTGCAAGGCTGGTCAGTGGCGGGGCCAGTTACGGCCATCGAAGTGCATGTAACGGGCACGGTCGATACCACCGATTTGTCGGGCATCTTGCGCGGCCATAAAGAGCTGATCGCCCCCGAGGCCTATCTGCGGCCCACCGATCCCACGATGCCAGATGCGCGGGTTTCGCAAATGGCGGGCGTGGTGCGCAACGCGAAAACCACTTTCGACGCCGCCCACACGCTGGCCGGGGCTGTTGCCGACGCCATCGCTTACCGCCCCGGCACCACCCATGCGCATACCACGGCGGCAACGGCATTGGCCCAAGGCGAAGGCGTGTGCCAGGACCACGCCCATGCGATGATCGCCATCGCGCGCGCGGCCGACATTCCGGCGCGCTATGTCTCGGGGTATTTGCATTCGGGGGCCGATGGTTCGGCGCATGAGGCCGCCCATGCCTGGGCCGAATTATACGTCGCAGGCTACGGCTGGATCGGTTTTGATCCGGCCAACCGCTGTTGCCCCGATGCACGCTATATCCGGCTTGGATCGGGTCTTGACGCGCAAGATGCTGCGCCCATTCGTGGGGTTTCGCGCGGGCAGGGCGCGGAAAGTCTGGATGTAACGGTTGCGGTTCAACGCCAAGAGCAATAACGTCGCTCTCGCATAGGCCGGGGGCGAAATGACGTATTGCGTGGGACTGTTGTTAAACGACGGCATGGTATTGCTGTCAGACACCCGCACCAATGCGGGGCTTGATAACATCGCCACCTACCGCAAAATGTTCCATTTTGAAAACGCGGGCGAGCGGGTGATTTCCATCACCACTGCAGGCAGCCTGTCTGTCACCCAAACCACCATCGCCCGGCTGCGCGAAGCCATCGAAGATCCCGAGGCGACCGAGGAAACCTCGATCATGAAGGCGCCGACCATGCTGAAGGTGGCCTCGATCATCGGCAACATGCTGTGCAAAGTGCTGATCGAAATTGATGATCGGATGGTCGCAATGAAACAAGCGGCATCCGCCAGCATGTTGGTTGCAGCCCAGCGCCGTGGTGGTGCGATGCGGCTGTTTTTGATCTACCCTGAAGGCAATTTCATTGAGGCCACCGAAGACACGCCGTTTCTGCAAATCGGCGAGCATAAATACGGCAAGCCCATCCTTGACCGGGTGGTAAAACCCGCCACTTCGCTGGCCGATGCGGAAAAGGCGGTGCTGCTGTCGATGGATTCGACGCTGCGGTCCAACCTGTCGGTCGGCATGCCGCTGGATTTGTGTATCATCGAACGTGACGCCTGCCGCGTGTCGCGCACCCGCCGGATAGAGGCGGGCGATGAAAGTTTTCGCATCATGTCCGAAGCGTGGTCACGTGCGCTGCGCGATGGGTTCACGCAAATCACGCTGTAGCGCGCAAGATACTACAATTTATCTAAAATTTGCGTTTCATTTTGGTGTAACTACTCCACAGGGGCGGTAATCGTCTTGCGATTACCGCGTGGGGGACGTGAAGTCCCCCACCCACCGCCCGGGGCGCAAAGCTGCTCCCCAGACCCCCTATCTGTTCTGCCCAAACAACGCCGCTGCCTCATCGAAAAACCGCCCGCGCGTATCTGGGCGTTCCATCATCACCTCATGTTCAGACCCTGGATACAGATCCAGCCGCCCGCGCGGCCAGATACCCATCCGCGCATGCACCGGGGCAACATCAACGATCTTTTCTGCCGTCCCCAGCGCACAAATCGTCGGATAATCCGGCGACGGCAGCAAAGACAGTGCATGGCATTCGGCCAATGCGGTGTTCAGCCATCGCAGACTGGGGCCGCCCAAAGACAACTCGGGGTGCGCAATCGCCTGACGGCGCATATAGTCCCACATCTCGGCATCGGTGGTCAGGGTGTTGCCGACAAACGGGCTGTCGATCACATATGTTGATGGCCCGGTGCCGGGCGCATAGCGGTTATCAACCTTTAGCCAGCGCGCGGCAGAGGAAATCGCAGTTGCAACAGGCCGCATCCAGGCGGCCATCAAAATCCCCCACATCGGGGCCGAAAACGCG
The DNA here is from genome assembly GCA_031384605.1 of Cypionkella sp. Classification (GTDB taxonomy): domain Bacteria; phylum Pseudomonadota; class Alphaproteobacteria; order Rhodobacterales; family Rhodobacteraceae; genus JANNAT01. Next base: position 13,071 of record JANNAT010000075.1, on the reverse strand, counting down.
GCCGCTTTCACCGGCAGCCCGCGCATCAGGGCGCGCAGGCCAATGCAGCCGCCCATTGAATGCGCCATCAGATAATACGGCTGGGGCAGGCCTTGCGTGCGGGCATGCGCAAAGACCGCATCAAGATCGGTCTGAAAGTCGATAAAGTCCGCAACATGCCCGGTCATGCTGTCCGGCAGTGCGCGGTCTGCAAGGCCTTGGCCGCGCCAGTCCACCGTAACGGTTGCAAAGCCGCGCTGCGCCAGATCGGTTGCAGCACGCCCGTATTTCTCAATATATTCCGTCCGTCCCGGCAACAAAACCACCGTGCCTTGTGTTGCGGCAGCATTCCATACTGCCACGCGAATGCGCACACCGTCCGATGTCGTCAGCCAGGTGGCGCGGCCCCCGGCGGGGCCTTCATCCACATCGGAATAAAACGGGGCCTCGCTCACGCCAGTGCCGCGCCCAATTGCATCGCCAGACCCATGCTGCCATCGACGGCCAGCTTGCCCGACATGAACGCCATCGTGGGATTCATCTCGCCTGCCAGAATCGCCTCAAACACCTCAGTGGTGGCAGTCATCGTGACATCCGCCGGATCATCGCCCGCGCGCACGCCCGAACCATCAATCATGATCGCGCCTTCGCCGGGGATCACGAACTTGGCGACACCGTCAAAGCCATTGGGCATCTTTACACTTAGCGCCGCGACTGCAGCCTCAATAACTTTGCTCATTTCTATCTCCATCGTGATCGGAGGCATCTTTCTTTTTGCACCCGATGCGTTACCTATGCGTTATGAAAGCCATCGCTGCGTTACACAATCGTATCCTTGCGGCACTTCTGGTGATATTTTTTGCATGCCTGCCAGCAGGCGCGCAAACAGTCAAACTGGATGAGCTGTTTGCCAAGCTGTTGACCGCCGATGCCGAGGCTGCATCAACGATTGAACAGGAAATCTGGATCGAATGGTCGAAATCCGGCTCGCCCGCGATGGATTTGTTACTGGAGCGTGGCCGCAACGCCATGGCCGAAGGCGCGCCCGATGTGGCCATCGAACATCTGACGGCGTTGATAGATCATGCGCCGGATTTCGCCGAAGGCTGGAATGCACGGGCCACCGCCTATTATCAAACCGGCGATTTTGGTCCATCAATTGCCGATATCGGCCATGTGCTGTCGCTGAACCCGCGCCATTTCGGGGCACTTTCCGGCTTGGGTTCAATCTTTGAAGAGTTGGAACGCCCCAAACAGGCGCTTGAGGTTTACAAGGCGGCCTTAGCTATACATCCCAATCAGGTGGGGGTATTGGAAGCCGTAAAGCGGCTGGAGATCCAGCTTCAGGGCCAAGACCTTTAAGGGCAAAACTCGATGAATCTGCCCCCAAGGGTGACGGCGGTGCTTGGGCCGACGAACACCGGCAAAACCCATTATGCGATTGAACGCATGCTGTCGCATCGCACCGGCGTCATCGGCCTGCCGCTGCGCCTGCTGGCGCGCGAGGTTTATGACCGTATTGTCGCCCTGCGCGGCCCGTCGGTGGTGGCACTGGTGACCGGCGAAGAAAGGATTGTGCCCGACCGTGCCGCCTATTGGGTTTGCACCGTTGAGGCGATGCCGCAGGAAATAGGCGCGGATTTTGTGGCGATTGATGAGATACAGCTGTGCGCCGATCTGGACCGTGGCCATATTTTCACCGACCGTCTATTGCGCGCACGGGGTTTGCTGGAAACCATGTTCATGGGCGCAGAAACCATGCGCAGCGCCATCGCGGGCCTTGTTCCGGGCGTGCAATTTCTGCACCGCGAACGGTTTTCTACCCTGACGCATACCGGATCAAAAAAGATCAGCCGCATGCCGCCGCGTTCTGCCATCGTGGGGTTTTCGGTTGAAAACGTCTATGCGATTGCCGAGTTGATCCGCCGCCAAAAGGGCGGATGTGCCGTGGTGATGGGGGCGCTGTCGCCCCGAACCCGAAATGCGCAAGTGGCGCTATACCAAAACGGCGAGGTTGATTATCTGGTGGCCACCGATGCGATTGGCATGGGGCTTAACCTTGATATCAAGCATATCGCGTTTTCAGCTACCGCGAAATTCGATGGCCGCCGGATGCGCGGGCTTTACCCGCAAGAACTGGCGCAGATCGCGGGCCGCGCCGGGCGGCATCTGGAAAACGGCACCTTTGGCGTGACCGGCGAGGCGCGCCCTTTGGATGAAGAGGTGGTTGAGGCGATTGAAAGCCACCGCTTTGATCCGATCCGCAAACTGCAATGGCGCAATCATGCCTTGGAATTTGGCACCGTGGACCGGCTGTTGCGCAGTTTGGAATATCCCACTTCAAGCGATTGGCTAAGCCGCGCCCGCGATTCCGACGACATGGTTGCGCTGAAACTGCTGACCGCGATGCCCGATGTGATCGACAAACTGACCAGCCCGGCCCGCGTGAAACTGCTGTGGGATGTGTGCCGGGTGCCGGATTTCCGCTCATCCACCGAAACCGAACATGCAGGGCTGTTGCAGCGGATTTTCGATTTCCTGACAGGCCGGGGCCTTGCGCAAACCCGAATCCCATCGGATTGGCTGAAAAAAGCCGTTGACCGCATTGATAATCCGGTGGGTGACATCGACATTTTGTCAAAACGGCTGGCCTATATCCGCACCTGGACCTATGTTGCGCAACGCAAAGGCTGGGTTGATGACGAAAGCCATTGGCGTGATGCGACTCGCGCTGTAGAAGACCGATTGTCAGACGCGCTGCACGCAGCCCTGACGCAACGATTTGTTGATCGGCGCACCGCTTTGTTGCTGCGCCGGTTGAAGCAGAAGGAGACCCTCGTGGCCGAGGTGAATGACAAAGGCGAAGTGACGGTTGAAGGCGAATTTGCCGGCCGTTTGGATGGGTTTCGGTTCCGCATGGATGCAACCGGATCACCGGATGAGGCGCGCACGCTGCGGCAAGCCTCGTTTCAGGCGTTAAAGCCGGAACTGCATCTGCGGGCAGACCGGTTTTACAACGCCCCCGATACGGAGTTGGATTTCACCGAACAGGGGGGTCTGATGTGGGGCAGCAATGCCATCGGCAAGCTGATCAAGGGCACCGAAACTGCGCGCCCCGCCATTGAGCCGTTCGTAGATGAAGAGGCAGGCCCCGATGTGATCGAAAAGGTCCGCCGCCGCTTGCAGCATTTCATTGATCGCAAAGTGGCCGCGCAGTTTGAACCCTTGTTGGCGATGGGCCGGGACGAGTCGCTGACCGGCCTTGCGCGCGGTTTTGCGTTTCGTCTGGTCGAAGCGCTGGGCGTGATTTCGCGTGATGCCATTGCCACCGAAGTCAAAGAGCTGGACCAAGAGGCGCGCGGCGTGTTGCGCAAACACGGCGTGCGCTTTGGTCAGTTCACGGTGTTTCTGCCCGCAGTTCTGAAACCAGCGCCCACCCGGTTGCGCCTTGTGCTGTGGTCTTTGTGGAACGGCTTGCAGGAATTCCCCGAAAGCCCGCCGCCCGGTCTGGTGACAATCCCGAATATCGCCGATGTGCCCAAAATGCACTATACTCTGGCGGGCTATCATCCGTCAGGCGCACGCGCGATCCGAATTGATATGCTGGAACGGCTGGCAGATATCCTGCGCACCAAAGACAGCCGCGCGGGGTTTGAAGCCACGCCCGATATGCTGTCGATCACCGGCATGACGCTGGAACAGTTCAACGATCTGATGGGTGGTTTGGGCTATGCGGGTGCGCGTTCTGAACGTGCCAAGGTAAAGGCCGCCCCGGTTCCGGTGGCGGTTGATCCCGATGCCCCGATCCAACCCATTCCCGAAGGCGAATCTGCCTTTGTGATGCCAGATCCAGAAGCGGCACCCGAGATGGAGGCGTTTTATACCTTCACCTGGGCGCCCAAACCGCGCGCCCGCCCCGAACGCCCGGCACGGCCTGAACGCCATAACCGCGCACCTGCAGCCCCGCTTGCAGAAGGCGAAACAGCTGCCCCACAACCCGACCGCAGTCCCCGACCTGACCGGGGACCTCGCCCCGACCATAAACGAAATGATCGCGGCCCGCGCAAAGAAGGCGAAGCCAAAGTTGATGGTGCCCCCCGGTCTGATACTCCACGCCCCGATCGTGGCCCGCGTCCTGACGGCGACAAAGGCCCGCGCCAGCACGACAAACCGCGCGGCGACAAACCACGTGATGACAAACCGCGCGAAGGCTATAAGGGCAACAAACCCGCTTACGGTGCCAAACGCGACGACCGCGATAACAAGCCTAAAACGTTTGAGTCGCGGCCACCCCGGGTGGAAAAGCCGATTGACCCCGACAACCCGTTTGCCGTGCTGATGGCGTTGAAGACCAAGGTCTGATTGGCGGGGCCAAGCGCCAGACCTGCGCCCGATGTCCAGCCCAAACTGCGGCTGGACAAATGGCTTTGGGCGGCACGGTTTTTCAAATCGCGTGATCTGGCGGTAGAGGTGATTGAGCGTGGCCATGTGCGGATCAACACGGCCAAATGCCGCAAACCGGGGCATGGGGTGGGCGTGGGGGATGTGTTGACCTTTGCCCAAGCCGGAAATATCCGCGTGGTGCGGGTGACAGCCTTGGATGACAAACGTGGGTCCGCAACCGATGCGCAACAGCTTTACCACGATCTGGATCAAACTGACCTGGATGCGACGGCATCGCCGCTTGAATGATCCGGCAGGCTTCGCTAGCAAGACATCGTTAGTCCAAAATGGGGCTGAACTTATGAAACGGACCAAGCCATGACCTATGTGGTGATCGACAACTGCATCGCCTGCAAATACACCGACTGCGTCGAAGTCTGTCCTGTGGACTGCTTTTACGAGGGTGAGAACATGCTGGTGATCCACCCTGATGAATGCATCGACTGCGGCGTGTGCGAACCCGAATGCCCCGCCGACGCCATCCGCCCCGATACTGAGGCGGATATGGACAAATGGGTGACCTTCAACCGCAAATATTCGATCGCCTGGCCGGTGATCGTGACCAAAAAAGACATGCTGCCCAATGCGACAGAACGGGATGGCGAAAAAGGCAAGCTGGAGAAGTATTTTTCCGAACTGCCAGGGCAGGGCGGCTAGGGCGCGATCTTGCTTATGGCGTCGATTGAACGTTCTTTGTCATAAATGAACAATAATCCGATCTGACATGATTCGGTGACGTTACGGTCATGAAACCGTTGCAGTCTTAAAAATGCAATGAATACAATGGCAAAGCGGACAGACTTGCGAAATCGTCGCTGTTGGAATCACGACATTTTTGTGATATACAAGTATGACCAATAATCATGGACGCCCGCCCTATGCCTTGTGCTGCTCGCCTTGGCTAACGACTTTTGCTGATAAATCAACGGCATCGCCGGAGGGCTTTCCTTCCGGACGGTGATTTGTCGTCGGAACGGGTCTTACACCAAGGAAGTGCTTGAATGACCAAGTCGAAAAAGCCTGATTTCCGCCCCAACGAATTCGTGGTCTACCCGGCGCATGGCGTGGGTCGGATCATTTCGATCGAAGAACAGGAAATCGCGGGCATCCATCTGGAACTGTTCGTGATCTCGTTCGAAAAAGACAAGATGACGCTGCGGGTGCCCACCCACAAGGCCACTGATATCGGCATGCGGTCGCTGTCGTCACCGGATGTGGTGTCGCGCGCGCTGGATACGCTGAAGGGCAAGGCGCGGGTCAAGCGGGCGATGTGGTCACGCCGTGCGCAGGAATATGAACAAAAGATCAACTCTGGCGATCTTATGGCAATCGCCGAAGTCGTGCGCGATCTGCACCGCAGCGACGATCAGCGCGAACAATCCTATTCTGAACGTCAGCTTTACGAGGCTGCTTTGGAACGGCTGACCCGCGAAGTGGCGGCTGTGTCTGGTGTGGATGAGGCGGGTGCGCAAAAGAAAGTCGGCGAAGTGCTGATTGGCCGTGCGGCCTGATCTGATTTTAAGTTATAAAACGGCGGTCTTCGGGCCGCCGTTTTTCATTTGCTACGCACCACAGCCCGTGCAACAGCCCCGGGCCTGATCCGGGGCCTCGGGTTTGCACCCAAACGGCCCAGGATCAGGTCCGAGGTTGCGATTGGGATGCCCCTAGGCCTCGGTCAGCGGGGCCAACTGCGGTTCATCCTGCCCTTCGTCCATTTCCATCGGCTGCACGTCATACAATTCATCCATCAGCGCCGATTCCAGATCCCGGTCCAGCTGTTTGGCGCGGTCAACATAGGCGGCGTTCAGATGCACCGGCTGCCCCGGCACCCACACTTGGGCCAGATCGCGCATTGCGGCGCGGTCAACGCGGAAATAGGCTTGACTGACTTTCGACGCTTCATATTCCGAAAATCCCATGTTTTCCAACACATAGCGCCCCGCCCGGATAGAGCTGTCGAAGGTTTCGCGCACGATGTCATTGGCCCCCGCCTGATACAGCTCATACACATGCACCCGGTCGCGGGCGCGGGCAACGATGTGGATATCGGGGCGGCGTCCGCGCGCGAACCGCACGATATTCGTGACTGTTTCACGGCTATCAACCGCCACAACCAACACCTGTGCATCCGCCAGACCTGCTGCCTCCAACAGTTCGGGGCGTGACGGATCACCGAAGAACCCTTTCACGCCAAAGCGCCGCATGGTTTCAATGGTGGTCATGTCATTGTCCAACACCACGGTCGGGATGCCCGATGTGCGCACCAAACGGTTGACCACCTGACCAAACCGCCCGATACCCGCAATGATCACCTGACCTTTTTCGTCAATGTCATCAGCGGCTTGCACGGGCTGACGGGCGGCAAAGCGGCGGGTCAGGTAGTCATATCCAATGAACAACAAGGGCGTCAGCAGCATCGACAGGCTGATCACCAGCAGCGCCATTTGCCCGGCCGCCAGCGGCAACGCGCCTTCGGACCGCGCAAAGCTGATGATCAGAAAGCCAAATTCGCCTCCCTGCGCCAGACTAAGCGAAAACAGCCACCGATCTTGCGGCTTCAGGCGGAACACAACTGCGATGCCCAACAAAATCGCAGCTTTCAGGGCCATCAGCCCAAGGGTCAGCGACAGCACCGTCAATGGTTCGCGCGCCAGCATTGCAAAGTTGATACCAACGCCAACCGTCATGAAAAACAGACCCAGCAGCAGCCCCTTAAAGGGTTTCAGATCGGCCTCAAGTTGATGACGAAATTCCGAGTTTGCCAGAACAACACCCGCCACAAACGTGCCAAGTGCCGGGGATAGACCCACCAGCATCATCAAAAACGCGATGCCCAGCACCATCAAAAGGGAGATGAAGGTCGACATTTCCGGCAGTTTGGCGGCATGCACAAAGCGAAAGATCGGGCGGCTAAGGTAATGACCTGCCAGCACAATAACCGCCACAGTGCCCAGTGTTACCAGCGTGGCCGCCCAGCCCGGAAGGGTCTGCACAAAACTGATCAGCGGCTCTGCCGCACCTGCCGCCTGCACGATGTCTTGTGGATTGCTGACGCCATATTGCGCCGCCGTCGGGCCAGGCAACTGCGGCAGCGCCAGCAACGGGATCAGCGCCAGCATCGGGATGACGGCGATATCTTGCATCAGCAGCACGGAAAATGCTGACCGTCCACCCTGACTGCGCATCAGATTTTTTTCGGACAAGGTTTGCAGCACGATGGCGGTAGAAGACAGCGATGCCAGCATTCCTGCGGTCAGCGCCACCGTCCAGATACTGCCGGTCAAGATCAGAATCGCCGCTACCGCCACTGTGGTCAGACCCACTTGCGCGCCGCCCATTCCGATCAGTTTGTGCCGCATGTCCCACAGCACTTTTGGTTCCAACTCCAGCCCGATCAAAAACAGCATCAACACGACGCCAAATTCGGCGACATGTTGCAGATCGGTGGTTTCCGCCCCCGCCAACCCCAGAACCGGCCCCATCAAAATGCCTGCCGCCAGATACCCCAACACCGACCCAAGCCCCAGTCGCACCGCCAAAGGCACCACCAGAACGGCGGCCCCCAGATAGATCGAGGCTTGCAGCAGGATATTTTCCATCGGTGTCTTTCAGGTTGGCAGGGCAGCGTCGGCTTTGAATTGATCCATCACGATCTGGCTTTGCACGCGGGCAACAGCAGGGTGCGGCAATAGCATATGGTGAATAACGCGGTTCAAATCGGGCAGGTCGGCGCACCAGACCCGCAACAGATAATCGGCCTCGCCGGTCAATGTCCATGCCGAGATGATCTGCGGGCAGGTGGCGATCAGGTTGCTGAAACTGCGGGCAACTTCGGGCGAATGGCTGGCCATTTGCACCTGCACAAACGCCTGCACCGAAAGACCCACTTTGGCGGGGTTCAGCCGGGCGGTATAGCCGGTGACAAAGCCTTCGGATTCCAACCGCGCCCGCCGTCGCGCCGCCTGACTGGGCGACAGGTTCAAAAGGTCGCCCATCTCTTGCGCCGTCAGCATGGCGTTGGTCTGGATTTCGGCCAGAATCCGGGAATCGGTGGCATCTAACATGCGATTTTTCCGCGTAATTTGTGTGGTATGCGTAATTGTCGCGCATCCGTTCCCGTCTAACAACCCCATTATGCGTAAACTATCTGAGAATTCTGCGGTATCATCGCGCAACCGCAGTAACCGGAGTATCCCATGGGCCCGTTTCCGCATTCCGCCCCCCGCGCCGTGATCAGCGCCGATAATCCGGCTGGCACCGATGGGTTTGAATTTGTCGAATTCGCGCATCCGCTGCCGGACGATCTGCGCATAGTGTTCGCGCGGATGGGCTATGTGCTGACCGCCCGCCACAAGACGCGCGACATTGAATTATGGCAACAGGGCGATGTGACCTACATTCTGAACAATGACGCGGGCGGCCATGCCTGCGATTTTGTCAGCCTTCACGGCCCTTGTGCGCCGTCGATGGGGTGGCGCGTGGTGAACGCAGATCACGCTTTTGCGCATGCCATCGCGCGCGGGGCGGTTGCTTTTAGCGGGGTAAAAACGTTGAATGTGCCCGCGATCGTTGGCATTGGCGGATCGCTGATCTACTTTGTCGATCAGTATGGCGATGCGAACCCCTATGCCGATTTCGACTGGGTGGCTGCGCCTAAACCTGTGGGCGTGGGGTTTACCTATCTCGACCATTTGACCCATAACGTGCACAAGGGCAATATGGACACTTGGTTTGACTTTTACGCCCGGATTTTCGGCTTCAAACAGATCCGGTTTTTTGACATCGAAGGCAAACACAGCGGCTTGTTCAGCCGCGCATTGACCAGCGCCTGCGGGCGCATCCGCATTCCGATCAACGAAGATCGCGGCACGGCGGGGCAGATCGTGGAATATCTGAAACGCTATAACGGCGAGGGGATTCAGCATATCGCCGTAGGGTCGGCAGATCTTTACGCGGCCACAGATCAGATCGCGGCGCGCGGGGTCACGTTCATGCCAAAACCGCCGATGGCCTATTACCAGTTGTCGAAAACCCGTGTCGCAGGGCACGATGAGCCGTTGGATAAAATGGCCAAACACGGCATCCTGATCGACGGCGAAGGCGTGGTTGACGGTGGCGAGACGCGGATTTTGCTGCAGATCTTCTCAAAAACCTGCATCGGCCCGATCTTTTTCGAATTCATCCAGCGCAAAGGCGATGACGGGTTTGGTGAGGGAAATTTCCGGGCGCTGTTCGACTCTATTGAACAAGATCAGATAGATCGCGGTGTGTTGGCGACGTCTTAACTTTTTGGCATCGCCAGGGTCAGCATCTTGCTACCCTTTTTGTAACGCACTTCGGTGGCGGTGATGGCGGCGATCTGGCCACCGTCGATTTTGTCACCCACCTTGACCTTCTTATAGCGCCCGTTGGACTGACGCACCAATGCATAACGGCTGGATTGGGTGCCATAAACCCCGATCAGGTTGATCTTCGACAGATTGATCGCGTTTTTGAAGGTGGCTTGCTTGGCCACCGATGCTTTGGTGGGAATATTTGGCGCGGCAGATGCAAGTTCGGGTTCATTATCCGCTTCGGGGCTGGCATCTTTTTCCGGTGCTGCTGCGGCCTGGTCTTCGGGCACGGGATCGGGCGTGCGCACGGCGGCGGCAACGGCGGCTTCAACGGCACGGCTAAGATCGCGGGGGCGGGGTTCGGGTTTGCGGCTGATCGCCACGGCCAACGGGCTGCGCGAAGATGCCAACAGCACATCGCCGCCCGGGGCTGCCGTATCAGCGGTGGCTACCAAGGATGCACCAGCCGAGGCCAGCCGTGCGGCCTCGCCTGCGGCCAGAACTTCGGCGGGGCGCAGGCGTGGGCGCAAACCAGCAAAGCGGCTGTCCGTGGCGGGGGCCAGAGCCGCGTCATCGACGGGCGATACAGCCGGAACAAGACCATCAGCCCCAAGACTGCCAGGTTGAAGACTGGTGGGCACAAGGCTGGCAGGCCGTGGTTTTGACCGTTTGCCAACCAGGGCCGGATCAACAGGCAGTGTTTGCACCGCGTTTGGATCAACGGCCCCTAATGCGGGGTCAACCACGTCGCCCGCCACCGGGGCCAACAGCAAGGTTTCTGGCCGCCCCGCAGGCACCAAAGGCGGCTTGCCCGCAATAAGCAAAACGCCCTCGGGTGTGATGATCCCCTTGGGCGTTGGGACGATCATACCATCCGCGTCAAACTGATAAACCGTGCCAAAGGGCGGTGGGGCAGGCGGCGAGTCGGGCTGGGGATCGCCCCGCGCATCGGGTTGCGGCAACGCCAATGGGTCAGGGGCAATCGGCGGCGCGTCCATCGTGGCCAGCAGAATTTCGTCCTGCGGTTCGGGATTGGGGCTATTGCCCGCAACAACGCCCGCGTTCAGCCCTGTTTGCGGCGCGGGCTCGGCGGCGGGGGGGGGCAGATCGGCGGCAACTTCGGTTGCCGGCAACGGCGCGTCAGCGGCGGGGGCATCAACTGGGGCCACATCCGCCGCAACTCCAAGCCCCGCTTCGTCGGTAAGCCCACCTGCGTCGGTAACATTAGTCGCATCGCCAACAGCGGCAGGGTCGGCAAAATCGGCGGGGTCTTGCATGTCCGCCGCCATTTCATCTTCGGGCGCAGGAATATCCGATGCATCCGCACCAGCATCCACTGTTGTTGCCGCTGGTGTGGCATCGGTATTCCACGCCGCCAACGAAAACGATGACCACGCTGCCACCGCAGCCAAGCACAACAGCAACAGCAACGTCAGCGCCAGCCCAAGATAGCGCGGTTTGCCCCGAACCGGGGCCTGCTTGCCGCCCAAGCCGATCCCCGCCCGGGGCGGAGGCACGCGGGCCGGGGCGGCTGTGGGGTTTGCTTTGGCGGCGGGCAGGATCGGGCTTTGCGATGTGCCTGCAATCTGCGGCACCGGCGCTTTGCGGGTTTTGCTGCCGGCAATGCCAGGGGCCGTGACCAGTGCTCCCAATCCGCGCAGGGCTTTGCCGGCGGCACTCGGTTTGGCCGTAATTAACGGGCGCGCCGCCGCAGCCGTTGCCGGACGTGCAACCACCGGGGCTGGCGCACGATCAGGTTGGGTACGGTCAAACCCCGCGCCAAATGACGGGATGGGTTTGGCAATCGTCGGGCGTGGCACGGCTTTGGGCGCGTCAGCCACCGGTAATTTTGCGTCCTTGCCAAATCCGGCGTCATCGCCCGGCAGTCTGCGGCTTGAAAACGCGATCAACGCCGATGGCGATGGTTCTGGCGGCAGATCATCCTTTATCCGCGCATCAAGCACCGACGCGGGGCGAGGCTCGTCTCCCTCATCGCCCTGCACATCCAACGCCATCGGCGCCTCTTCGGGCTCAACATTTTGGGCAGGAGGCAACCCGGCGCGGGCTTCGGCCATGATCTGCGCAAAAGACATCGGTTCGGGCGGATCATCGGCTTTGATATTGTAAGGAGGGGTCGGCAGTGATGCAGCCGACAGATCGGCAGCCCCATCTTCTCGAACGGCGCGTGCCGGGATGTCTTCGGCCCGGAAGGGTGGCAATGGGTCTGGCACGGGCGTGTAGGCCGGGAGCAGCCTGGGGTCTGGTGCGGTTTCCGGCTCCGGTTCCACAATTTGCAATGGTGCTTCGGCAACGGGCTGAGGGTCAACCGCCAAAGGGGGCTGCTCCGTTATCACCGGGGCTGCTTCGGCTTCGACGACCCGACGTTCGGGGGCCGCCGCGCGCGAGACAATCGCCACCGCAACCTTGTCGCGATCCACTTTTTCGCCGGGTGCCAAAAGATCAGCCGCCAGATCAGTGGGGCCAAACCACGGCTCGCCCTTGAAGGTGCCCTCATCCGGCACGGCGACAAAGGAAATCGGGTTAAACCGATGTTCGGCTGCAAAACTTGCCGCCTCGCCCAGCGTTTCGCGGGCAATCACCGCAACCTGCACCTCGGGGCCCGTGCCTGACCAATCAAACACCAGATCCGCCACATCATAGGGCGTGCGGCCTTCCAGCGCGACCGCGATTTGCGCGCGCCGTTTGGCCGCATCAGGGCCGGGGGCGGAAAGGGTCAGATACAATATCTGGTCATTCGGGATGATCAGTTTGGTTGAAATCCCGCGCGGCGACAGGCCAAGGGCTGTGGACCGCAAATAGCCCAACCCTTGGGTCAGGTCGGGATCATCCAAGGCGACGGTGCCAATCTGTGTCCACCCCGCACCGGTGCGGTGCAGAAGGCCAAGGGTCGCATCGCGAAAGTCTAGGGCAAAAGCTGGTTTCATGTCCCGCATCTAGCACAAAGGCCCGGCGTGCGGAAACGCAGCCCGGCAAGGTTTGCCCTTCCTACAGCAGGTTTTTGCCGAAGGGAAGAAAACGTGGGTGCCCCAAGCGGTTGAACGCCAAGAAACATCCTGTGGTAAATATGCGGGTGGGGAGTTGGCGGTTTAGCGGCTGCAAAATACGCACCTAGTCTCTGCGCTCACCTTTCCTTTGGGGCCGCATTTTGCAGCTTTCCAGTGGAAAGCTGCGCGGTCCCTTGCCCAGAGGCGTGAGCCGTCGGGCAAGGGCGATGGGGCCAAGAACAATCCTATGGAAATCAGACCGCGCCTGTCTGGGGTGGGTGCGTCTTCGCGCCCGCCCGGGGGCAGGCAGG